>CAZOGK010000003.1:0-104831 GCA_964579295.1 uncultured Ardenticatenaceae bacterium | reverse complement strand
CGGCGCCTCAATCAGGGGTAACCCAGAGGCGGGCGGAGCGGGGTGGCAGGCTTTGCTCCACGTCGGCGCGCAAAGGTGGCGCGCCGTCGCCCAGCCCGTCGCTCAGCGTGTCGGGCAGCGATTGGTGAATGGTGAAGCTCCGCTCGTTGTCGCCGGCGTTAAAGGCAACGACGGCCTGCTGACCATTGGTGCTGCGCTGATAGACCACGACCCGCCTCTCGGCATGAAGGATGCGGAAGTCGCCGCGGCGCAGGACCGTGTGACGGCGCCGTAGCGCCGTAAAGCGGCGCACATCTTCGAGCAGCGCCCCTTTCCAGGCCGCCTCGTCGTGCCAGGGAAAGGCGCGCCGGCAGTCGGGATCGCGCGCGCCGGGCAGGCCAATCTCATCGCCGTAATAGATATTGGGGGCGCCGGCTACCGTCATCTGGCAGAGGAAGGCCAGACGCACGGTGGACAGGTCGCCATTGGCAATCGTATAGAGGCGCGGCGTGTCATGGCTGCTGAGCATGTTTAGCTGCGCATGGACTATCTCGGGATGATACTTCTGGTGCATGGTCGCCAGCTCGCGGGCGAAGCTGGGCGCGTCGAGAGGGTGGATGTAGCCGAGGCCGGTATGCACCGTGTCCTGCTGGTCGAGGTTATGGCCACCGAAGAAGCCAAGCGCCGCGCGCATGAAGGGGTAATTCATCTGCGCATCGAACTGATCGCCGGCGAGCCAGCGGTGCGCATCGCCCCACAGCTCGCCAACGATGTAAGCATCCGGGTTTGCGCTCTTGCAGCGGCGGCGGAACTCCTGCCAGAAGCTATCGTCGTCTATCTCGGCCGGTACGTCGAGCCGCCAGCCGTCTATACCCTGCTCCAGCCAGTAAGTAGCGACCGCCCACAGGAATTCGCGCACCATGTTGTGGTGGATATTGAACTTCGGCAGGGCGTGCAGACCCCACCAGGCGGCATAGTTGGGGCGCTCGTTTTCGTCATAGGCGTTGAGAGGCCAGCGGTAGGGGTGAAACCAGTTGACGTAGGGCGATTCCTGGCCGCTCTCCAGCAGGTGGTTGAACTGGAAGAAGCCGCGGCTGGCATGGTTGAAGACACCGTCGAGCACGACACGGATACCGCGCTCGTGGGCGGCCGCCAGCAGCTCGCGTAAGGCAGCGTTGCCGCCCAGGATCGGATCGACCTGGTAATAATCGAAGGTGTGGTAGCGGTGATTGGCCGTGGAGGCAAAGACCGGGTTAAAGTAGATGGCTGTGACGCCAAGCGCTTGCAGGTAGTCCAGCTTTTCGACGACGCCGAGCAGGTCGCCGCCCTTAAAGCCGTGATGCGTGGGCGGCGCAGACCACGGCTGCAGGTTGTCTGGCTTCGCCAGCCGTTCGCTGGCGGCGAAGCGGTCGGGAAAGATCTGGTAAAAAATGGCATCTTTCACCCAATCAGGCGTCTTGACGTCGTTGTTCATGAAGCGTCTTCTCCTCAGCAGTCGTGAGCGGTGATTATAGCCCACTCTACGGCGCAAGGAACGAGCCCGCCGTGCTGCTTGACATTCGCGGGTAACGTGGCACCATTCGCCGTAGGAAGCAGCCGTGCGGTTCGCAGGAGTGAGGTATCGTGCACAAGACGCTGGCAATGAAGCTACTGGATGGCAAGAAGATCGCCTACGAGGCGGTCACTTACCCCCCGACGGAACGTGACGCGGTGGAGGTGGCCCGGCACCTGGGCGCGCCGCCGTCGCAGGTATTCAAGACGCTCGTCGTTATCCGCGAGCGGGGTAAGCCCATCCTGGTCATGATTCCCGCCGACCGCCAGCTGGATCTCAAGCGGCTGGCCGGCGACCTGGGCGAAAAGAAGCTGCAGATGGCGACGCACCAGGAGGCGGAACGGCTGACGCGGCTGCAGGTAGGCGGCATCTCGGCGCTTGCTCTCCTCAACCGCGGCTTTCTGGTGACCCTGGACGAAGCCGCCCGCGAGCAGGAATCGATCTATATCAGCGCCGGAGAGAAGGGGATCAACCTGAAGCTTGGCGTTGCCGATCTGCTCTCGCTGACCGGCGCCCGCTGGGTGCAGGCCACTTCCTGATGCAGCCGTCCGCTACAGCAGATTTGCCAACAGCAGCGGGTCGTCCGCTTCCCGCCACGATGGCTCAAATTCCTGCGCCAGACCCCCCAGATCGGCGGCGGCGCGCGCGACCTGCTCAGCGGCGATGAGGCCGCGCACGGCGAGGAAACGTAGCCAGAGCGGCGCCAGCTCGGCGATGGCCGCGGCCGGATAAGTTTGGGGATCGACCGTTTGCAGCATCTTCTGCAGAAAGCTGCGCAGGGTCAGCCGGTCAGGCAGCAGCGGGTGGGGCGGCTCTCCCATGATGGCCGGCGGGGGGCGCTGGCCACCGCGCAACAAGGCGGCGACATCCTCTCGCGGGTGGAGATAGCCCGCCTGGCGATCCAGGAAGTAGCGTGGTAATGCCTCGCGCACCAGGTGCGCCTTGCCATAGGAGACGCCGGCGCGGCGCGCCAGGCCAACAAACTCGACCAGCAAGCCGCCCAGGGCAGCGGCGTCCAGCTCGGCGAAATCCGCGCTCGACCAGCGCCGGCCGGCCTCGCCGCGCAGGAAGGCGAAGTAGCTCTCCAGCCGCTGAGCATCGACGGGAAAATAACGTTCCAGCGCGGCCAGCAGCGGCTCGTCGGGTGCGGTGGGTGGGTCGTGCCGGTCCAGGTATTCATAGATGAGATGATCGGCGGCCCGGCTGGCAAAGGCGGCGGCGGCCGGGCGCGAGTAGGTGGCTGCTGCCTGCACCTGCGGCCAGGCGAGAGCCATCACCTCGTTGCCGAGCGCCAGCTCGCCGTGGTAGCCGAGCAGGTTAAGCGCATTATGCAGGGTGGGGAAATCGTCGGCAGCGCGCGCCGCCAGCGCCGTGGCCGCGGCGCGCGCCCTATCTGGCGCGCCGGCGACCAGCGCGTCCCGCATTTCTGCCAGAAGCTGCAATAAGTCTGTCACATCCGTCCGGACCTGGCATTCGCCATCCACAATTCTGCCTAGGGGATTATACCATCCCTTTTCCACGCCTCGACTGTTGACTATACTGGCACGAGTACGCGGACCGTGGAGTGAGGTATCATGGCACAGGCAGCAGAAATACGGCGCGGCGGACAGCTAATTCTGGCCCTTGACTTCGGCGGCACAAAACACACGGCAGCAGTGGCCTCTGGCGGGGAGACGGAATGGCAGGGGCACGAGCGGGCTTTTTCGCCACCGGGCGCTACGGCTGAAGGCGACGTCGAGATGATGCTGGGGCTGGCGCGCCAGGTCCTCGACGGTCGCACGCCGGCGGCCATTGGCGTCAGTTTTGGTGGACCCGTGGATTTCCACACTGGCGTCGTGCGTCGCTCCGATCATGTGCCCGGTTGGGACAACCTGCCGCTCGGTCGCCTGCTGTCGCAGGCGCTGGGCGCACCCTGTGCGGTTGACAACGACGCCAACGCCGGCGCAGCCGGCGAGCATGCCTTTGGCGCCGGGCGCGGCAGCGACCATCTGCTGTACGTGACGGTCAGCACAGGCGTGGGCGGTGGCTGGGTCCTTCACAATAAACTCTGGCGTGGCGCCGATGGCATGGCCGGCGAAATCGGCCATACGGTCATCGAGCCGGATGGACCGCTCTGTCTCTGCGGAAAGCAGGGCTGTGTCGAGCGTCTGGCTTCCGGCCCTTATATGGCCGAAGATGCGCGGGCGTTGCTCAAGGCCAATCCACGACAGGGCGCCATGCTGCGCCGCCTGGTCGGCGCCGACTTGCAGAAGATTGATGCGCGGCTGCTCAGCACAGCGGCGGCCGCCGGCGATGAGCTGGCGCAGCAAGTCCTGCGGCGCGGGGCGCGGGCGCTGGGCATGGGCATCGGCAACGCGGCCAATCTGGTGAACCCGCAGCTTGCCATTGTCGGCGGCGGCGTCACGGGGGCGGGCGACGTCTGGTGGGCGGCGCTCCACGAGGCGGTGCGGGCGACGCTGCTGGCAGGGGTGCGGCTGGAGGTCGTGCCGGCGGCTCTCGGCGACGACGCGCCGTTATGGGGCGCGCTGGCGCTCGGCGGCGCGCTGCTCTAGCCGGGCCGGGAGCAGCGCCGGATCTCTTCGGTCAGAATCGAGGAAAGAATGGAGACGGCGCTGGCATAGGTGGGATCGACCCCGAAATAGGAGAGATTCTGGGCGCCGAGGTTCTTGCCCTTGCTGAAAGGCGTGTCCGAGGCGTAGTGTAGGATGCCAATGGGGAATGGCGCATTGTAGAGGTTCACGATCTCATTGGTCGGATAGCGGTCCGGGCGGATCATTTCGTAGATACTGCTCAGGTAGGGCCCCGCCTCCATCTCCATGTCGGTATAACCCTCGTGGTAGATGACTGACATATAGTTGCGATTCTGGAGGAAGGTGCCCCGTACTGTAATCGCCTTCTGGTTGTCCATGACGTTGCCATAGGTGAGCAGCGGCGCCACGTCGGCTGCTGTAAAGCAGTTGTCGAACAGATAGGTATTGAGCGACTGCTCGTCGTGGACGACGTTGGGAATCATGATGTCGCCAATGCGGCCGTTGAGCGTAGCCGCCTTACCCATGATGTAGACGCCGCGAATGCCGGCAATGTTGCGCCCAATCTCCGAGAGGATCTGGTAGGCGGCCATGCCCAGCGGAAAGTCGATGTTGATGACCAGCGCATCGCTCTCGGCCAACGTCTCGATGCCGGGGAAGCGCAGGCGGCGGTCGAGATGCTCGGGCTTGAGCTGGCAGAGGCAGATGACCTGAACCTCCAGGTCAAAGACGTGCCGGCTGGGGATACGAGTGAGGCCAATTTCCGTTTCGCAGGCCAGGCGCTCCTCCGTCAGGTCGGGATGAGCGGCTTCGACCTTCTTCAGCGTGTAGTAGAGGAAATTGTCGCGGTTGCTGCGTACATTGCTGGCGAGAATGTCCCGATACTCCTGCTGCAACGAGAGATCGCCTTCCTGCTCGATATAATCGACAATCTGCTCTTCACGCCGGCGGGCGAAGCCGCTGAGCAGGTTGGCGACGCTGTGCGTGTTGCTGGAGATGAAGTAGACGGGCCGCTCCTCAAACTGGATCTCTGGCACGCTGTTGGCGACATTTTGCCACCAGCGACGAGTGGCGCGCCGGTATTCCGCCAGGCTGCTGCTGAGCAGGCGCACCGAGAAGCGCACGTTCTTCTTGGCGATATCCAGCAGATTCTCTACCAGATTCACACCCCAGATACGGTAGAGCCGGTCCAGGTCTTCGACAGGAATGGCCGTCTCGGTGGCGAGCCGCTCCAGCAGCTCCATGTCAGGCGCCCGCTGCTGGTAAGTCGCCAGGATCTGCAGGACCTCCGGCCGATTGAGCAGATGATGGAGCTTCTCCCGCTCTAGCTGGAAGGCAGTCAGAATCGGGATGAGGTCGTCGATGTCCGAGCGGCTGGCGATGTAGGTAGCAACGGTCTCTTTACCGTCGAAGAAGTAGCGGCGCCGCCGCGCCGGCGCTGTGACCAGCTGCCAGGATTCGACGTTGGGGAAACCCTTTTCGGTAAATACCGTCTCCGACTGGCCCATGATGACCAGCCGCACGTCGCTGATGACGGCGGCCGGCAAGCGCAGGATGGTGTAGATAAAGGCAGCCATATCTGGCTCGGCGAGGCTGGCGCCCACGTGTAGGGCAGAGTTGATGCGCAGATGGGCTTCTGTCAGCGTGCGCAGCTCGACCTCGCGCGAGCTGCGCAGCAGGGAGTAATAGGTGCGGATATAGAGGGCAAGCTCATCGGTGTCGCTGCTGGGTACTGTGCGGTCCATGTCAACCTCGACGCCAGTCTACGCGCGAAAGCCCAGGCTGGCAACGGCTGGCCTAAGGCAGCCCATCTCCTGGCGCCGCATCGCCAGCAGGCAAAATAGGCCCGGCAACCGGCGGCGGCGGATAACGGACGATGCGGTTGTTGCGCGCGTCGGCAATATAGACGTTGCCGGCATCGTCCACGGCGATGCCGTTGGGTAGCGCAAAACGGTCGATGGTCATCCCTTCCTGGCCAAACCGGCCCAGGTAGTTGCCATTGCCGTCAAAGATGAGCACACGCTGGTTTTCCGGATCGGTTACGAAGATGTTGCCGGTCCGGTCGGCCGCCAGGTACGGCTTGTTATCGGTCGATTCGCCTTCCCAGCCGTCGATGGGCCACTGCAGGATGGACACGAACTCCTCGGTGAAGCGCTGGATGCGCGCGTTCCACGTATCGGCCAGCAGCACGGCGCCATCGACAACGGCCAGCCCGACCGGCTCGTTCATCTGGCCCGGCTGCGGACCCAGCGAGCCGGTAATGCGCAGGAAGTTACCGTCGCGGTCGAAGATCTGGATGCGGTGGTTGCCAGTGTCGGTAATAGCCAGGCGGCCTTCGGAGAGCAGGGCGATCGAGCGAGGGCCGAAGAAGGAGCCGCCGCTGTCTGCGCCCACATCGGCGAGCATGCCTAGTTGTCCAAAGCTCAGCACAAAGTCGCCGTCCAGCGTGAACTTCTGAATACGATGATTCCAGGTGTCGGCGACGTAGACGTACTCCTCGTCCACGGCAATGCCCCAGGGTTCGTTGAACATGCCCTGCCCGCCACCCTGCTCGCCCCAGGCGTTTAGCTGCCGTCCCTGTTCGTCAAAGACGGCCACGCGATGGTTGCCGGTATCGAGGACGTAGATGTTGCCATCCGGCCCGACGGCCACGTTGCGCGGCGCAAGCAGGTTGGGATCGTCGCCGGCGCCGCTGCCAATGACCAGGTTCGGCGTCAGCAGCAGCTCGCCCTCGGCATAGGGGTCGAAGGGCGGCGTGACTGCCAGCGCGGTGGCGCCGTAGTCCCAGAGATTGGCGATGACGTCACGCTTGACATAAAGACGCAACTCCCAGTGTAGTGGCCAGCTGCCCAGGTTATAGTTGCCGCCAAAAGTCTCGCCGTAAGCCGTATAGTCCCGATGGAAAAAGATGTCCCATAGCGCTTTGCGGACGTTTGCGCTGAGAATGCCGCGCCCGGTTGAGCGGCTGTCCGTCTCTGGATTAGGTATGTCCTGTAGGCCAAAGAGCGCGTTCCAGCTAATCTTGCGGTACTCCTCCATCGGCCACCAGAGGAAGGTGAAATCTTCGGCAATATAGTCGTCGCCAGCTAGGAAGGCCTCAAAGTTCGCCAGATCACGCTGGCCGGCGACGACGACGGGAAAGTCCGTGATGCTGGCTGACGGAGTAGCGCCCACATAGACGCGGTTAGGGTAATCCTTCAAATACCATTGCATCGGCCAGGTGCCGTCGTCGCTCCAGGCCACGCGCATTGAGCGGTCGCCGTGCAGGCGGAAGCTGAGATCGTCGATGCGCTCCATAACCGCTTCTTTGACGGCGGGTGCGGCATGGGCGTAGACCATGTACTCCGTTGCCAGGTCGGCGTTGGGCCAGTTTGCCATGTAGGTAAAACGCACCGTCAGCAGGGCCAGGAGCAGCAGCGGCGCATAGAGCCACGCGCGCCGGCGCAAGGGCCGCTCGAGGCCAGCCCCGGTAAGGCGAACGAGATAGTAGGCGAGTCCGGCCACGGTTAGCGCGCCGAGGAAGGCGCCGAGCCCGGTCAGGCTCTCCAATCCCTGGTCGCCAAGACGGAAGTCGCCGACAATCAGCGGCCGTAGGGCGAAGACAGCTGTGCCCAGGAAGATGACGACGAGCCCGGTAAACAGCCAGAAGGAACGCGAGCGCAGCGTTCCCGGCGGCAGGTCGGCGATACGCTGCTGCAAATACCAGCCGCCGAGAAGGGCAGCCGGGATGACGAAGTGGGTGCTGAGCCAGGGCATCTTCTCGCCGGCCCAAGTGTAAGCGAACCAGGTCAGCAGGGACCACCAGATGAGCGACGGGACAAAGCCAACCAACTCCTGGGGATCGACAAGACCACGCCAGTTTCGTCCCAGCTCGTAGCGCTCGCGCACGACGCGCTGGCGCACCAGGAACCAGTAGGCGGCCCCGGCGCCGAACAGGCTCAGCGCCAGGATGATGGCAATCAGGTTCTCCGGCTCCCCGCCCTCGGCGAGGATGGGACGGTTGATCAGCCAGCGGCTTAAGCTATAGAACAGCAGGGTAACCAGAATGAGCGTCACCCAGTAGCTGACAACTTCCCCGAGGCGATGCATCCTCGCCCACAGGCGGACTGCAAGAATGGAGAGAATGAGCGGCAGGAACTCGTAAAACGGCGTGACGAATAAGTAGTAGAACCAGGGCTGGCTGCCGCGCTGGACTTCCTGCTGCTCGAGCCAGTAGCCAAGCGAGCCGACGGCGCCGCTGGCCCAGCCCGGTGGGTTGGTGAGAACAGAGGTGTGGAGCAGGAAGAAGATAGCATGGAAGATGGCCGCGGCAATGAGCCAGCGACGGCGGTTCCACCAGAGGCCCACCAAGACGGCAATGATTAGCGTCAGAACGACGAAAAGGGCGATGCTGGCGATGTTGGAGCTGGCCAGACAGGCCAGGCGAATGTAGAGGGAACGCAGAATGGCAGTTCCCGGGGCCACCTCGCAGCGCGTGATTGAGTAGTCGGTGGGGTTGATGCCGGCCAGGACCATGAGGAATGGCGAGACCATGGGCAATATCAGGGTGCTGTACAGCAGAATCAGGTCAAACTCGGGGAAACGGTCGAGCTGCGGGCGGAGCTGTTGCACGCCGAGGAAGACGGCCAGGCCGATGCCTAGCATTCCGGCGACCTGCAGCCAATGTAAAAGATTGGTCAGGAAGCCGGCTGTCTCGCCCCCGGCTGCTGCCGCCGGGGTCTCGTCGGGATCGGCGGCGAAGCCCTGGCCGGCCTCGGTCGTCACAGTAGCCGGGTCTGTGGGCTCGGCTTCGCCCCCCTGCAGCCGGAGGCCGGCAAATCCCGTCCCTAACAGCAAGAGGGAGAGCGCCAGCACCAGCAACGGTCGCCACAGCTGGCCGAGCGCATCGTGAAACCAGCGCTCCTGCCAGAGACGTACGAGCAGACGCATTACTAGGAAACTGCCGAAGATGGCTACGTAGATAAAGGATACTTCCTTCGTAGAGAACAAGAGCGCCAGGGCGGCGGCAAAGAGCCAGAGGTAGCGCTCGTGCCGGCGGCTCAGGTAATACCAGGTTGCCAGGACGATGAGGAATGCCCAGCTAATGGCGTAGATGTCGTGCCGGATGTAGCGCGAGTAGTAGGTCAGGTAGGGCGAGATCAAGAAGAGAATGCTGACCCCGAGGGCGCCGTAGCGCCCGAGCCAGGGGCGCAGGAAGTAGGGGAGGGCCACCAGAACCACGCCCAGCAGGGCGACCGGTAGGCGCGACGTGAAATCACTGGGACCCAGCAGCCAGTAGGCGAGGGCCGTAACGTGGAAGAGGAACGGCCCGTGCATCAGCGGCGTGTGGCGGTAACCTTCGCCACGGTAGTATTGCAATGAATATTGCGTGTGCAGGCTCTCGTCGTGGCTCATCACGCGGTCGCCCAGCGACCAGAGCCGCGTGACGAGGGCGACGACGATAATAGCGAGGTAGGCCAGCTTCTCCCAATCGAGGAGGAGGAGGCGGCCCAACAAGGGGCTGGTGCGGATTTCTTCGGTGGCGGCAGTAAATTCTGTCATAGTACTTATCTTATGGAGACGGCGGCCTAGCGTTTCCAGCCGAGCGGCGCTGGCGTGGCATTGGCATTGACGGCCGCAATGGGTATCGGCGCGGGACCAACGGCCGCGCCGCCCAGCGCCGGCGTCTGTTCGATGCTTTCACGGGCCGGCGCGGTCGTCGGGATGTGGGTGGCGGTTGCAGACAGGACGGTTGCGGAAGCGGTGGGCGGCAGGGCAGCGCCGCCGGCCGGATTGAGCTGCAGGCTGCCCAGTAGGAGGAAGAGGAACACTGCCAATGCGGCTGCGGGCCGCCACAACAGCGCCTGGGACCAGCGCCGGCGCGGCCGGGCAGGTAGCAGCGCGTGCAGCCTCGCCGCGGGCAGCGCCGGCGCCGCGGCGATAGCCTGGCGCACCTGCTGCCCGACTTCTCGCTCGCGCTGGAGCGCTTCCCGGCAGGCCGCGCAGCGGGCAAGGTGGGCTGCCACCCGTCTTTCCTGCTCCTCGGGCAGCAGCTCCAGCACAAAATCAGCCAGCAGTGGGCGCAGATCTGGATTTTGGCAGCTCATCGGTCGTCCCCATCGCCATACAGCCGGCCGCGCGCCTGGCGTGACAGCAGCTTGGTCAGGTTCGCCGAGGCGACCTCCGAAAGGGTGAGGTCCAGCTCGGTGCAGATCTGCGCCAGGTACCAGAGCACATCGCCGAGTTCCTGTTTGAGCGCTTCGCGGTCGTCCTCGCCAATCACGCCCTGGCGGTCACGGAAGATCTTTTTTACCTTGCCGGCCACTTCGCCGGCTTCATTCGCCAGGCCGAGCGTGGGATAGACAATCGCATGGTCAGTCTTGATCAGGCTCCAGGTCTGCCGCGACAGCCTCTGGTAGTCGTCGAGATAGGTTACGTTCACGCTTCCTCCTCGTGCAGAAGTCTCTTTAGCTGTTTGTGCGCAAGGCGCATACGCGACTGCGCCGTCTTGGCAGGGATGCCGAGTATCTGGCCGATTTCGACGTAGGTTAGCTCGTCGTAGTAGCGCAGAATGGCCGTTTCGCGCAGCCGCGGCGAGAGCGCCTGCAGCGCCTTCCAGACGGCTCGCTGCTGCTCGCTCAGCGCCAGCCCTTCCTCCGGCTGCGGTCGCGATTGGTCGGCAATCTGCTCGCCGGCCTCCTGGGTGAGGGGCAGCGCTGGCAGCCAGCGCCGCCGCCGCTTGTTGCGGCTGCGGCTAACGGCAATGCGATAGAGCCAGGTCTTGAAGCTGGCGCGCCGCTCGTCGTAGGCTTCGAGACGGCGGAAGGCATATTCAAAGCTATCCTGGAGCACTTCTTCGGCGTCCTGGCGATGCTGCAGCAGGCTGTAAACGAGGCGGTAGATGGTGGCCGCATAGCGCTGGTAGAGTAGCGCGTAGGCCGCTTCCTCGCCCGCCAGGCAGCGCGCAATGAGCGCCTGCTCGGCCGGCTGCACGCCGGCGGCGGCCTCCGCGGTGCGCTCGGGCCAGTTGCCCCTGAGTAGCTCGGCAAGCTCCATCAGCGATTCCATGATAAGGCGCTCTGGCGTACCCAGAGAATGACCTCTTCCTGGGCGACGCGCGTGGGCGACTCGCGGAAGAGCCACCAGTGCAAGGCTTCGGCCAGCGCATTCTGGCCCGCCTGCTCGGCGCGGGTAACGCCTGTATTGAACAGGCCCAGGTTCAGGCCCGCATAGCCGTCTACCGGCGGCGCAGCGGCGCTGGCGGCCGTGATGATTGCCGTCGTGGTGGTTTCCGGCGGGACGGTCTGGCCAAACTGGACGGCGCGGAAATGGCGCAGGTACCAGCGCAACACCGGCGTATCGACGGCCACTATAAGCGAGAGGCTGTCCGGCCCGGAGCGGGTCTGGTAGGAAATTTCCGACAGCGTCGACACCAGCAGGCGCACGTCGCTGTCGGTCGCCGGACCCGGTAGTCCGGCGCGCGGGTCGTTGGCGGCGTGGTGGGTCAGCCACCAGGCCGTGCCCCAGCCGTAGAAAGCGAAGAGAAGCAGCAGGCCGAGGAGCGTGCCCTGCAGTGCGCCGCGCGCATCCCAGGCGCGCACCACGTTAATCATAATTGCCGCCAGCACCAATACGAGGGCGATGACCAGCAGATAACCGCGGATATCCTGCTGCCCGGTCACCAGCCGTACGAAGCGAATGCCGTTGAAGTGAATGACGAGCCCGACCAGCAGGACGAAGCCCAGGACGGCCCAGGCAGCCTCGCCGGCCGGCCGCGAGAACGCTTCCTGCAGCCACTGGCCGACGAGGAAGTAGGCAGGCAGCGCCACCAGCAGCGCATTCATGACGCTGCCCGGCTGGAACAGCAGCAGCAGGATAGCGGCCGCGTACCAGTAGACAAAGAACTGGGCCAGCGGATAGCCGCGCCAGATGGCCCAGAAAAGGGCAGCCGCGCCGAGCGTGAGCGCCGCCAGTTCATAGCGGGCCAGTGGGAAAAGCGCCTGCCACAGGGTCAGCAGATCGCCAGGGAGTGCAAACGCCCGCAGCCAGTCGCCGAGGATGGCCGCGGCGCCGCCGAGCCCGGCCGGCCGCCAGAGGAATAAAGTCGCCGTCGCCAGGAAGGGCACAGCCGCCGCCAGCATGAGCCGGCGCCAGTCGGGCGTCTGCCCGTCGGGGCCGCTGATGGCCGGCCCAAAGCGGCGCTGTATGAGCCAGGCAGCAGAGAAGGCAAGCAGACCGCTGTAGAAGAGCGGGCTGGTCGTCAGACCAAAGCCAACCGCCGCCGCCGCAATCAGAGCCCAGCGGCCGCCGCCGCCGAGGCGATAACGGAGCAGGCTGATGCAGACGACAAGCAGGGCCAGCAGCGCCAGGCTGTCGCCGCCGGCCGTGCGCGCCGCCAGCGCCGCCAGCGGCGAGAGAGCCAGCAGGGCCGAGACTGTCAGCATGGTAACCAGGCCCAGCTCCCGGCGCGCCAGCCAGAGTACCAGGAGAGCCAGCATCCCGGCAATGGCTGGAGCCAATCGGGTAAGGGCGTCAGCCGGGGCTATATCGCCGCTGCTGCCCAGGAGGGCGAGGAGCGGCGCAGCCACGGCGAAATAGGCAGGGCTGGCCAAATGAGCCGCGCCGTCGCCGCGCCCAGGCTCGTTCCAGAATGACCAGCCGGGGAGCACATTCTCCGCTTCCGCCGGGCTGAGCGGGAGCGCACTCAAATCAGATAAGCGCATCAGCGCCGCCAGCAGCAAGACGACGAGAAATAGAAGTGTCGCCAGCGACACCCGCAGCAGCGGCGCGGCCGGTTGCTCGGCCGCCTGCCGCACGTCAATCTGGCTCTCGATCATCCTCTTATCCTGCCCTCCGGCTGCATCGTCGACAAAGCTTATCCTCCTCCAGAGCTGCGCCCGGCCCCGGCAGGAGGCAGCCACCGGTAAATGGTAACGGACTCATTGCTAAAGGCAACTTCCAGCCGCCCGGCGAACTTGTCGCGCGCCACGTCGCCGTAGGTAGCGATCTCGCGCGGGCCGACGTAAATGTAGGAGACGCCGTAGCGATCCAGCGCTGCGGCCGTCTCCGGCCAATCGCGGCTGGTGTAAATGCGCTCGACAATCGGCTGGCGTATGCTCGTCTCTAGCGTGCTGCCGCGCCACTGGTGTTCATGGCCCACCCAGCCGACGACGGTAGGCAGCCCCGTGCTGGCCGACACGCGCGCATACTCCGTATACTGGCCGCCCTGCGGGTGTACGGCTTCCAGGATTACCGGCGTGCCCGGCACTTGCTCCCGCAGCCAGCGGATGGCTTCCTGCTCGCCGGCCGGGTAGTAGGCGATGCCGTCGAGCGACGGTGGGCCGGCATATTCGCCCGCGCGCGAGCTGATGGCGTAGATGGGAAAGGTCAGCGCCACGAGCAGGAGGGCGCCATAGAGCGCGGCGGCGAGCGCGCCGGCGAGCCGGGCCCGCTGCCAGAGATAGGCCAGGCCGTACAGCGCCGCCACGCCGAAGAGAACCCATGCCTGGTAGTAGAACTTGAAAATGGTGTTAAGGCGCTGTCCAAAAACGTCGCGCAGGTAGACAAACTCCGGGCCAATGGTCAGCAGCAAGCCGGTAACGAGCAGTAGGAGCGCAAAGGGCAGGGCCGCCGGCGCAGAGTGCGGCTCATCGCGGCGGCTGAAGAAGCTGTGCCAGAGCATGACGACCACGCCGAGCAGCGTCGCCAGCAGCAACAGCAGCCACGGCGACGACAGGCGGGCCGAAATCAGCGCCGGCAGGATGACCGACAGAGCGCTGAGTGCCCAGCCGGCGGCAAGCCCTGCCGGCCGCGGCGGCAGCTCACGGCCTAGCTCGGCCGCCAGCTGGGTGACCGCCGCCGCGCCCTCTGGCACGGCCGCCACGACCCAGCCCAACAGCAACATGAGGCCGCTGAGGACGGCGAGGAGCGTCAGGGGCGCCAGCAGGCCAGGCCGCCATGCGCCCGGCCGGCGCTGCCAGAGCAGCACGGCCACAAAGATGAGCAGCGCCAGCAGCGGCATGCCGAAGATGGTCAGGAAATGCGGCAGGCGTGTGGGCAGCATCAGCATGGGCAGCAGGTAGGGGGCGCCGGCCTGCGAGCGGAAGCCAACATAAAAGGGCAGGTACGCCAGCACACCGGGAATGGCGAGCATGGCGCCGAGCAGCAGGCTCCGCCGCCAGTAGGCGTGATGCCAGCGCCCTTCATCGCGCCACAGCGCCAGGGTAGCTGCGCCGGCGACGACGAAAAGATGGATCAGCACGTCCCACGTGTTGAGAAAGCTGAGGCCGCCCAGGATAAGGATGGTCAGCAGCCAGAAAGGCCAGCCGTAGTGGGCCACAAGCTGGCGCAGCCTCAGTGAGAGTGGGGCGCCGCCGGCGACGGGGGCGGCAGGCCGCAGCCACCAGACGAGGGCGACGGCGAGGCTGAGGAAGGCAAAGGGCAGGGCCAGAACGTGCGGGTGCATATCGCCAAGAATGAAGCTAAAGGCAGGGTACTCGGCGATTGGCTCCAGCGACAGCTCGGGACGCCCGGATAGATGGTACTCGTTAATAACACGCGAAGAGCGCCACCACCACCATTCGCTCGTCTCGTAGCGGGCCGTCTCACGGGCGCCGGCCGGCGGGCTCAAATCGCGGATGTCCAGCCACTGCCAGAAGCGGTCGGAGCCGATGCCGTTGGCGTGCGCCAGCTCCAGCCCGATCTCCAGATTGCCGGCAAGGGGGAGGGCGATGCCGGCGGCCAACGCCAGTAGCAGGGCCAACCGCCGCGCACGGCCCTGCGCCTCGGCGGCGATGAGGTTGTAGACGAGGCCAAAGGCTCCCAGCCCGGTTGCGCCGACAATCCAGGCAATCGCCAGGTTGAAGGCGATGGTTTCGGGCACGGCGGCGAGCCGCGCCAGTACGGACACCATCACGTAGCCGAAATAGTAGTAGCTGATGCCGAAGCCGGAAAGCCAGGGATCGACCGGCGGGAAGGAAGCGCTGCGTCCGGCGGCGTTGAGGAAGGCAAACTCCATCGGCTTTTCGGTGGCGAAGATAGTCGGGTTCTGGGCCCGCACCCACACCCAAAGGAAGAAGAGCACGGCAAAGAGCAGCTCGGCCGCCAGCACGTAGCGCCGCTGCTGGGCGAGCCAGCGCCGCAGGCCACCCTCGCCGCGCTGGTAGACGAGAATACTCACCCCGGCTACCAGCAGCAGGGCGAAGAGGATGCTGCCCGCTTCGTTAGCCAGGAAGCCTAGGCTGCCGAGCAGCCAGAAGAGGTAGCTGGTAAGCAAGAGCCCAATGAGCCGGGCGAAGGCATAGCCCCGGTCCGGCAGCCAGCGCAGCACGGTGAAGGCGAGCGGCAGGGCGGCAGCGCCGAGCAGCGCCAGCACGGCCCACCAGCGCACCGCGGCCCATAAATCGGCCCAGGGCATCATCAGCGGCCGCCTCCGGCAACGGCGTTGGGGCCGGTGCTGAGCAGTTCCTGATTAACCTTGTAGATAATGACGTCCTCATTGCGGTAAACCGCACTTAGATAGCCACTGGCGGCAAGCTGTTCAAATTTCTCGATCCCGGCCGGCGGGTAGTATGCGCGTTCTAGCGCGCCGACATAGACGTAGCCGACGTCATACTCGCGAAAGAGCTGCAGCGCTTCGCCCGGCTGGGCCGAGCCAAACAGTCGCTCCACGTCGGCCACCCGGTTCCAGACGAGCAAATCGGGCACGGAGGCGCGCTGCTGCCGCTGGTGCCAGTCCCAGCCGACGATGGCCGGCAACCCGGTATACATGGCAACACGGTTGGTGATGGAGCGATAGGGATTGCCGCCGTGGGCCTCGGCGATGACTGGCGTCCCGGCGACGTTGTCCTGCAGCCAGCGCAGCGCTTCATATTCGCCGCGCAGCTGGATCTCGCGCCCGCTGCCATCGTAGGCGGTGTCGCCGTAGCTGGTCGTCTGCATAAAGGCCATGCCGTCGAGGGTGCGCGGGGCCTCCTGGCTCATGCGGACCCGCCACTTGGCGGGCGTCGCCAGCAGGGGGTAGAGCGCAGCCGCGGCGACCAACAGTGCCAGGATGGCGAGCCAGCCACGGCGCAGCCTGCGGCTCCAGCGCGCGCGCATGGCGCCCCAGACCCAGGCCGCGGCGGCGCCGGAGGCCACACTGAGCAGCAGCCAGACCTGCATGTAGAACTTGAAGACGGTATTCATGCGGCCAATGTCGCCGTCGAGCACGACGATCTCGACAAGGAGCGTCAGCGCCAGGGCGCCGGCGATCAGGATGAGCACAATCCGTCGCGCTTCGGGCAGCGCGGGCCGCAGCGCCAGGCCGAACGCTAACAGCGCCATGGTTAGCGCCAGCGGCCCCGCCCAGACGCCGCGTAAGAGCAGCGCCAGCAGGACGATGACGTAGGCAAACAGCGCCAGCAGGCCGGGCCACATCAACGGCTCCAGCCGCTCCAGCATGCTCTGCGTCCACGTCCGGCTCCAGGCCCGGAACTCAACCACCAGATAGGCGCCGGTGAGGAAGAGGAAGAGCCCGTGGATAACTAGATAGTCGGCCACAGATGTCTTTGCGCCCTGCCAGAGCATGAAGCTCTCGTAGCCGCTGCCGTAGCTGCGGACATAGGGCCAGAAAAGGAGCGTGGAGAGGCCGGCCAGTAACAGTGCGTAGAGCAGCCCCTGAGCGAGCGCCGGCAGGCTGAACTGGCGGCGGCGGGTGAAGGCATAGTAGCCCGCGGCCAGCATACCGATCAGCAGATAGGTTGGCCAGTCCCAGGTGTTGGTGGCGCGCAAGACGCCCACAGCCAGCGCGCCGGTAAACCAGCGCAGCGAAGCGACCATCCACCCGGATGGCGGCCGCGCCGGGCGGGCCGACAGGACGAGACTGGCAGCCCAGGCCAGCGCCAGAAGGGTCAGCGGCAGGGCGATCATATGCGCGTGCAAGTCGCCGTAAAGGAAGGTGAAGTAGGGAAACTCGGTGATCGGCGCCGTTTCGCCCTCGGGCACGGAGATGGCGCGCGTCGCCGTCCAGAACCAGTCGCCGGGATAGATGGGCGCGGGCTCACCGCCCAGAGTCATATCCAGGGCGCCGTCGAGCGTGCGCAGCAGCATGTCCAGCGGCGCAAATCCAATGTCCAGGTTCGAATCGCCTGCCTGGTACCAGGCATTAAGGACAACGCCCGGCTGGCCCAGATTGCCCAGCAGCAGCGCCAGCGCCAGGGCTACCAGGCCGGCGCCCAGCGCGCGGCGCGAGAAGCCCGCCGCCCGGCGCGCCGCCGGCAGGCCGGCCGCGACCAGATTGTAGGCGAGGCTGAAGGCGGCCAGGCCGGTGAGGCTGAAGATCATCGCCAGCGCCAGGTTGTAGGCAATAGTCGGCGCAATGCCCAGCAGCTTGGGCAGGACGCCGACGAACACGAAGCCGTAATAGTAATAGTTGATGTAGCCGCCGGCGTACCACGGGTCATAAGGCGGGAAGCTTTCGCTCTTGAGCACCGCCGTGAAGTACGAGAGGTCCATCGGCTTTTCGCCGCCCCAGATCACGTCCCACACGTCGGGATTAGGCAGCCGCAGCAGCAGCGCCAGCAGGAACAGGGCCAGCGCCAGCGCCTCAACCAGGAGCAGGTAGCGTGTATGCGCGCGCAGGAAGGACATGAGCTGATGGCGCTCGCGCAACAAGGCGGCGGCGCTGAGTAGGGCGACAAAGAGGATGCCGGCCGCCAGCGTGAGCCGCGTGTGCGGCAGGATCTCATAGCTCGCCACAATCCAGCCGAACCAGGAGACAACCAGCAGGCCCAGGATGCGCGCCAGGGCAAAACCCCGGTCGGGAAGTCCACGGAAGACGGCAAAGGCCAGCGGAAAGGCAAGCCAGCCAATGGCGACGACGGCCAGCCACCAGGCGACCGCAGCCAGCCCTGGCAGGCGGTTCAGCAGGCCGTCGCGATTGAACAGCGCGCCAAAACTGCCGGCCTCCTGCTGGTTCTGCCAGCGGCTTGCCGGCAGCATCATCGCGTTGGGCGCCTGCGTCGCATCGGCCGGGTTCATGACCACCACTTCCGCCAGGTCGATAGTCCCCAGCAGCGCCAGCGCCCGCTCGTGGCTGTAGCGCTCGCTCTTTTGAAAGATCCAGACCGGCGGATGGTCGTAGACGCTGAACGCCTCTTCGGCGGCCAGCTCGCCCGGCGGCGGCCAGCCAATCTCCGGCGGCTCGCCCCAGCTCAGCTTGCCCGCCGTGTCGCTGATGTAGAGTGGACCGATGCGCGGCGTGGCGTGAAACTCGGCGACGAGGTCGAAGCCAAGCTCGCCGTTGAAAAGGGCCTCGTAGTAGGCAATATTCAGCGGATAGGTCAGTGGCAGGCGCGGTGTATTCCACAGGCTGCGCTGGCTGCTGAGGGCGATCACGTCGGCCTCGTCCAGCCAGGCCAGCATCAGGCGGCGCTTCTCGTCGCTGGCGGGCCAGGGAAGCGGGCGGTTCCCGCCTTCGACCTCGCGGTAGTAGCTGGCATAGGCCGGGCGCCCGTCGACGCTCACCGGCAGCAGGTCGTCCCACTCCTCATTGACAAAGACGGTCGTATCTGCCACCACCGGTGCGCCGCTCTCCAGCAGCGCTTGCAGGACGTAGCTCTCGCCGGGCCGGATGGCTGTCGCCGGCAGAGGAATCGTCGCCGCGCCGCGCTCGGCGGCCACGGCAACAGTCTCCGCTGTGGTGAACACCATCTCGTTTGCGGGCGCCAGCAGGCTGACCGCAAAGCGCGATTCCGCCGCGCCGCCGTCGAGCGTGCTCAGGTAGTTAAAACGGATCCCCTGCAGCGTCGCCGGGCCGCCCAGATCGTCCGGCAGACTAAATGGCAGATGGACGGGATTGCTGCCGGGTACAAAGTGGAAGCCGCGCAGCGGTAAATGCAGCTCGCGCGCTTCGCCGTCTACCTCATAGAGGAGGGTGGCGCCCGAGGGAATGTTCTCAAATATCCAGCGTGAGGCTGTGACACGGGTCAGCGGCTGCCGGTAAATATCGACGAAAGCGTTGGCCCAGAGGAAGGTGGTCGCTGCCACCAGGATCAGTAAGGCGGCGGCGCCGACCTGAGCCAGACGGCGGCGCGACGGCGGACGTGCGGCCGCGTAGCGCCAGAGCGCGATAAGCGCCCAGGCGCCGAGCAGCAGCAGCGTCGGATAGATGGGCAGGAAGTAGCGGATCGATTTGACCCAGCGCGTGCCCATGAAGAGGAAATAGAGGCCGCTCCAGGCCACGGGGATGGCGTGGGCCGTCCAATCGGGCCGGGCGCGAGCCATGCGCCACAATGCCCAGAAGAAGCCGGCCCAGGCCGCTACCCCGGCTGCCAGGCCCATGCCGTAGAGAACCATGTTGGTGAAGGGGAAGAGCAGCGGCGCGCGCCCAGTCCACTGTAGAGCCGGGGGGAAGGAAGCCTCCGGCTGCTGCAGGGACTGAATCTCGGCCATGTCGGCCAACCATTCAGGGTGGAAGCCGGCGATAGAGCCCAGCAGCAGCCGCAGGCCGGAAGGCTCGTGACCTGTCTCGGCCAGCGCCGCCTGGCGGACGATTGCGCTGTCGGCAAAGGCGTAAGGCTGGGCGAGGCGGAAGGTAACGAGCGAGGCGAAGGCGGCCAGCAGCACGCCGATGAAAACGCGCTGTACCGTCTCGTTACCTTGTTCTGTTAAGAAATAGCGCCAGCCGGCGCCGGCCGGTGTGCTGCGGACCAGCCAGACGATGCCGGCCACGCCGGCCATCGCTGCCAGAGGCGCGACGTTGATGCGCGAGGCCACGGCCAGACCAAGCAGTATGCCGAACAGGAGCCACCAGCGCCGGCGCTGACCTTGCTCGCTGGCGCGCACCACCATGTAAAGGGCGGCCGTCGTCAGGCCGGCCGACCAGTTGTCCATGGTGAAGAAGTGCGACTGCTGAATGGGCATCACGGCCATTGCCAGCAGCAGCGCCGCCAGTAAGCCGACGCGCCAGTCAAAGAGGCGCCGGCCGATGAAGAAGATGAAGAGGACCGAGAGCAGATCCAGCAGCCCCGACAAGACGCGCCCCACCAGGTGAATGCCGTCGTAGCTGTCGTAACGGTAGGCGCATGTCAGGGCAAGGGAGGTGCAGGCCTGCTGTACCCAGCTGCCCACGTAGCGCGTTGCCGTCATCGGCAGGTTGCCGTAGACGTTGGTGGGAATACCCACGTTGTAGGGGTTGAGCGTTGAAACAGACGGGCGCAAGTAATCCAGCGGGTTCTCCACCGGCTGCAGCCGGCTGGCCATGTCAGTCAGGAAGCGCTCGTCGGGGTGCAGATGCTGATTGTCGTCCCAGTTGAGGCCGGTAAAGCGCAAGACGCCGCCCAGCAGCAGGATAAGCAGCAGCGGCAGCAGCGCCAGCGTTTCGGCGGCCGGCAGCGCCCGGCGCCCGGCGACAGCTTCCGCTTCCTGGGGGACGGCTTCGCGCTCCTGAATCTCAACAGCCATGACTACACTGTTATACACGCCGCGGCGCCGCGAGGCGCAGCACGACGATTAAGAACGGATGAATAAGACCGCGGGCAGCGGGCGATTCTAGCGGCGCCTCGCTCCCGACACAACTCAGGGCCGTCGTTCATAAGCATAGAAGAGCGGATCGGAGTAGTGCCCAGAGAAGAACCGCACCTGTCCGTCCGGCCAGCGGGCTTGCGTATCGGCCAGTTCGCCGCTCCGTTCCGGGATGTAGATGAAGACGAGCGGGCCGGATTCCACGGGCAGCGGCGCGTCTGGTTCCTCTACGTTAAAAAGGTTTTCGCCCAGCCGGAAGCGGGGCGCGAGAAAGGGGATGGTCGGGAAGTCGGCATACATCACCGGCGGCCCGTGGAAATAGGCGACCGTATCGGCCGGCAGGGTTTGCAGATAAGCGGCGACCCGATCGGCGATCTCCGTGTTGCGGTCGCCAAAACGGTGGGAGGCGCGATAAGGGCCGAAATAGAAGAGGATATCGCCAACGGCGATCAACACGGCAAGCGCCGCCAGGATAGTCAACGTCTGCTGCGGGTTGAGGCGCCGCTGCCAGACCGGCGCCGCCAGCCGGGCGATTTCAGCCAGGCCAAGCGCCGCCAGCAGGGCGACAGCGGGCGCGGCAAACAGCAGGCGATGGCTGGCCGGCGGGTCCAGCAGCAGTGCGCCGGCAAAGATGATGGTCACGCCTACCCAGATGAGCAGCAGCGCGTAGCGGAGCTGGCGCCAGCGCAGGAGGGCGACGACGCTGCCGAAGGCAAACAAAAGCGCCGGCCAGAAGCTGAGCAGCGGCCGGCCGGGGTTGTAGTAGCTACTCGTGTCCAGGCTATAGTTGAAGGCAAGCGCTGCCTGCGATAGCTGTCGGCCGGCCAGGTCGAAGAGGCTCTGGCCGCTACGGAACGCTTCGCCGGCCAGCCAGCCGCTCTCGACCACGCCCAGCGTGTTGGCTCGCTCCATGTAGATGCCCGGGTTCTGAAGATAAAAACGTAGCTGCGGCAGGGCGACGACCAGAGCCAGCGCCAGACCCGCCAGCATGTGGCGCCCCTGTCCCAGTGCCGGCCGATCGAGGAAGAGGAAGTAAAGAAATAGCGCCAGCAAGAGGAAGGGCATCAGGCGCGAGGCCGAATAGACGTAGGCGGTGAAGCCCACGGCCAGCCCGGCTGCGAGCCAGGCGCGGCGGCTGCCTTCCTGCCGGGCGCGCACGATGAGACCGGTCGCCAGCAGCCCCAACAGCGGGTCCCAGACGTTCGTCATACCTAGCCGGCTGTACTGGATGTGCCAGTGACTGCCGAGCAGCAAAAGGGCGGCCACGAGCCCGACCGCCTCACTCCACAGACGCCGGCCAAACAGGTAGAGCAGGGGCACGGTGGCGGCGCCGACCAGCGCCGGCAGCAAGCGCACGGCGGCCGCGCCCGGGCCGAACAGTGCCAGAGGAATCGCCTGCAGAAATAGCGGCAGCGTCGGGTTCGTCAGCCAGCCGATGGCAAATGGGTTTGCGCCGGCGCCCGTGGCCATGGTCAGTGCGTCCAGCCCCAGGCTGGCCTCGGCGCCGTTAACCATGAACGGATGCTCGGCCAGGGCCGCGAGGCGCGGTATGAGAGCCAGAAAAAAGAGCAGGGCCGGCCTGAGCAGAGCGCGCCAGCCGGGCAGCCGCCACGTGAGCGGCCGGGCGCCGCCTATTGGCTGCAGCGCAAAGGCGGCGAGGCCAATGGCGACGAGCCAGAGCGGCAGCGCCAGCCAGCCGGGGCCGCCGCGCTGCTGCGCCCAGAGGGCGAACAAGAGCGCCAGCGGATAGAGCAGGCGCTGTGGCGCCATCGCCCGCAGGCGGGGCAGTAGGGAACGGTCGGGATGGCGCCGCTGCCAGATGAGCGCAGCCAGCGCCACGGCCGCCAGCAGGTAGAGACGCACGCCGCTCCACGGCTCGGCCGGCTGGCTGCTGAGGACGCGCTGGGCCAGCAGACCGAAGAATAGCGCGGCGGCGAGCAGGAGCCATTGGGCAGTTCTCTGGCGGCTGCGCGCTGCGGGGGGCCGTTCTGCTTCCGGTGGCGGCGCAGCAGCGCCAATAGTCTCAGGCTCCGCCGCGGCGGCGGCCGGCAGCGGCGCCAGCGGCGGCAGTGGGGCGGGGACCATGCCGGCCGTCTCCGCCTGGCGCAACGCCGCGGCGCTGAATGGCTGCGCGGCCGGCAGCGCCGCGGCGACAGGCTGCTCGCCGACTTTTTCCGCCACGAAGAAGAGATAGGCGCCCGTTTCCGGCGGCGTCTCTTCGTAATAGGGGCGCAGCCAGCGCTCGGTGGCCTGCAAATTGCTGCGCCACGGCGCCAGAATCCAGTGGCCGGTGAGCCAGTGAGCGAGCGCCGCAGGCAGCCCCTGGACGTGGCCCAGCTCCAGCGCGCGTAAGGCGCCAGGCGAAAAGTAATATTGCCAGCGGCGTACCTGGAAGCCCGCCTCGGCCAACCGCGCCGCCCAAAGCTGCGGGGGATCGGTATGGGCATGGCGGGAGATTCTGTTAAAGAAACGGCGATAGGGCTCGCCCAGCCCGACCCGGCTCAGCCAGCGCGCGCCGGCCAGATTCTCGGTAAAGAGATGGCTGGGCATGGTGATGATCAGCCGGCCGCCTGGACGCAGGACACGATTGGCCTCGGCCAGTACCGGCTGCACCTCGTCAATATGCTCCAGCACGGAGTTGCTAATGACGCTGGCGAAGGCGCCGCTGGCGAACGGCAGCGCATCGCCCAGCGCCTGGACGTTCAGATAATAGGCGCCGGCCCGCCGCGCCTTCTGCAGCGGCCCCCACCAGGGATCGACCCCGGCAGCCAGCGGCTCGTCAAAGATCATCTGCGCGAAGTGGCCGTCGCCACAGCCGAGGTCGAGAATCGGGCCGGCAATCGCGACGGCGCGGTAAAAGCGTGACTCCACGGCGCGCAGCAGCGCGCGGAAAGCCGGCAACGTTTTGAGATGGCGCCAGAGCAGATCGTCCTGCTCACCGCGCGGCTCGCTCACGCCTCCGCTTCCTCCCGGTTCAGCGCCCGTAGCGTCTCGTAGACCGGCGGTTCTGTCGTCTCTCCCTGCTGCAGCTTCCCGCGGCGCAGCGCTGCAAACAGCTCCACGTAGAGCGCGGCCGTCTGGTCGGGGCTGAAGCTGGCGCCGATAACCTCGCCCGGCCGGCGGTAACGGTCCGGCTGGCCGAGGACCCGGGTCAACGCGGCAGCCAGCGCTTCGTGGTCGCCGATGGGGACGATCTCGCCCATCCCGGTCATCGTCACAGGCTGGCGCACGCCCGGCAGGTTGCTGGCGACGACCGGAACGCCATTCATCATCGCTTCGATCTGCACCAGCCCAAAGCTCTCCGTGCTGTTCAGGCTAGGGATAACGAGTACATCTAGACTCTTGTAGAAGGCTGTCAGTTCCTCACCGTGCAACGCGCCAAGCTGGCGGTAATGTGCTTGATGGCGGGAAATGAGCGGCGCCAGGCGCCGCGCGTACTCCTCTTCGCCTAGTGTCTGCGGATTCGCATGGAGAACAAACGCGTCAGGGTGTTCCTCGAGGATTCTTGGTAGGGCAGCGAGCAGAATCTCGATCCCTTTCTCGGCAGCTACCCGCGCCGAAATCCCGATGACCTTCTTGCCCTCCAGCGCGTGTTGGGCACGAAACGCGGCGGCCGCGTCTGGCGAGCAGCCGACCAGCTCGACAGGCGGCGGAATGATGTGCAGCTTCGTATCCAGATAACGGGAGAGAAAGGGCGAGTGCGCGCCATAGTCGGCTGTATAGGTAACGACAGCATCCGCCAGGGCGCCAGCCGCGCGGTTCATGCCCAGCACCACCTGGTTAACCATGCGGTTGAACAGCCCTTGTGGTAGCTGCAGGTCACAATGATAGGTGAGTACGACCGGCGTACCGAACAGGCGGCCGCGCAGCGCCAGGCCGGGCGCGTCAAACTGCGGCAGGTGCAGGTGGATGGCATCCGCCCAGCGCGTCAGCCGCGTGGCATGGCGGCCGAATGTGGGCATGATCACACCCTTGCTGACGCGAAAGGCGACTGGGATGCGCTCCACCCGCACGCCATGCATCTCTTCCTGGCGCGGCAGCTCGCTCTCATATTGGCTGGTCAGCACCGTCACCTCGTGCCCCTGACGCGCCAGCGCCTGGCTGAGCCGTTCGACGTAGATAGTGAGGCCGCTGACGTGCGGCCGGTAATAGGTCAGGACCTGGAGAATCTTCATGGGCAGTTATGAATGACGCATGCGCCGGGCGGCAGCGACCAGGCTGCCGAGATTGACCCGCACTCTATTTACACCAATGATGCCAAAAATGAGCACGACGAGCATGTTGGTGGCGTGATAGAGCACGGCAAAACTGAAGGCCGGATCGCGCGGCTGGCCAAGCACCTGCTCCAGCGCCGCCGTCACGCCCAAATGGAACACGCCAACCTGGCCGGGCGACGACGGGGCGGCCACGACCAGTGCTGCGGCGCCCACCGTGAAGCCAGCCATCGCTACCGTCGGATTCAGGTGCACGGCTGCCAGCGCGCTGTAATAGGCAAAGATAATCGGCAACCAAACGAGGACGCTCAGGATGAGCAACACGGCCAAATCGCGCAGGCGGGTCAGGGCGCTCATCCCCGCCAGCATATCGTCGGCGCGCCGGGCCCAGCGTTCCGAGTTAAGAAATGGCAGCGGCGTCGTCAGCGCGATAACCAACCGGTAGATGCGCCCGCGCTGGTTCGCCAGGATCAGCAGCGCCACCGTAGCGACCGCGGCCAGGACGCCCATCGTCTGCGCCGCGGTCTCATATTCGTCGGGCACCCGCGGAATTTCGGCCAGGGTAAATGGCAGCATGATAACGATGAAGAGCAGGTCCAGCACCCTCTCGACGACCATCGTCGAGAGGCCCGCGGAGAGACTGATGCCCGGCATGTTGCCGACGAGAATGGCGCGGGCCACGTCGCCCAGGCGGAAAGGCAGGATGTAGGTGATCAGGTAGCCGATATTCTGGACGTGGAAGATCTGGCCCAGGGGCGCGGCGCCTTGCAGCAGGAAACGCCAGCGGATGGCGCGCAGAATGAGAAAGAGCGTGATGCCCAGGCCGCTGAACAAGAGGTAGAGGTAATCCGCATTTCTCAGCTCGGTGACTACCTGCTCCAGATCGACGAAGATGAGAAGGACGGCAATGCTCAGGGCGCTAATCAGCATGCCCAGCCAGAACTGGCGGCGATGAAGCCCATTGGAGGATGACATAAGCGACTGATTATACCAGCAACGATGAGCGGGCGAAAACGGCTTGCCGGCCCTGTCCGGCGCTGTACACTACCTCTTTCCCGTTATCGTCAGCCTAGGAGAGTTGCATGGAATACGTGAATCTTGGACAGAGCGGCCTGAAAGTGTCGCGCATCTGCCTCGGCATGATGAGCTATGGCAGCTCACAGTGGCGCAAGTGGGTGCTCGACGAGGAAGCGAGCCGGCCCTTTGTGCGTCGCGCCCTGGAGCTTGGCGTCAACTTCTTTGACACGGCGAACATGTACTCACGCGGCGTCAGCGAGGAAGTGACCGGGCGGGCGCTCAAGGATTTTGCGCGCCGGCACGAAATAGTCCTGGCGACGAAGGTCTATTTCGCCACCAGTGAAACCGACCCCAACGCCCGCGGCCTGTCGCGCAAGCACATTATGGATGCCATCGACGACTCGCTTCGGCGGCTGGGCACCGACTATGTGGACCTTTACCAGATTCACCGCTGGGACCAGACGACGCCCATTGAAGAGACAATGGAGGCGCTCCACGACGTGGTCAAAGCCGGTAAAGCGCGCTATATCGGCGCTTCCAGCATGTATGCCTGGCAGTTCGCCAAGGCCCAGCAGATTGCGGAGCGGAACGGCTGGACGCGCTTCATCTCCATGCAGAACCATTATAATCTCGCCTACCGTGAGGAAGAGCGAGAGATGATACCGCTCTGTCTCGACCAGGGAGTGGGCCTGCTTCCCTGGAGCCCGCTGGCCCGCGGCTTTCTGGCTGGCAATCGCACGCGCGGCGGCGCGGCGCCGACGACGCGCGCCTCGACGGACGACTTCGCCCAGGCGATGTATTACGCCGACGAGGATTTTGACGTGGTTGAGCGCCTGACGGCCGTCGCCGCTCGCCGCGACATCTCGCCGGCCCAGGTAGCGCTGGCCTGGTTGCTGCACAAGCCGGGCGTAGCGGCGCCCATCATCGGCGCCACGAAGATGGCCCATCTGGAACAGGCCGTCGAGGCGCTGGCGGTCACGCTGAGCGCGGAGGAGATGGCCGAGCTGGAGGCGCCGTACCGCCCGCACCGCGTGCTGGGTCATAGCTGACAGGCGCCGGAAGACTGCAGGCCGCGTGCTAGCTCGCTGCTGTTGGCAGACCGCAGTCGCTCAGTAGAGCGCGCACAACTTCACTGTAGCTGGCGACGGAGGTTTCTTCCCAGATGGCGTCTACCTCTTCCATACTGAGTGCGGTTGCAGCTTGCCGGTAGATGCGTTGGGCGTCGCCGGTGGCGGCTTCAAAGCTGGAGCCGGCGGCGATGATCAGGGCTGCGAGGCGCAAGGCCCGCTCGGGCCGCCCTTCGAGATAGGCCAGCTCGGCAAAACTGGTCAGGACGTAGGTGCTCAGTGGCCTGGCCAGGAGAGCCTCGGCCGCGGCCAGCGCCTGGCACAAATGGTCGCGCGCCGCCTCGTAGCGCTCCAGCATCGTCAGGGCCCGCCCCAGATCGTTGTGGGAAAAGATAGCGCCGCGCCGGTCGCCGGACTTCTGGCGCAGCTCGAGGCTTTCCCGGGCGTAATCTCTGGCTGCAACGTAGTCGCCCAGCCCGTGAAGCACGACGCCGAGCAGGCTGAGAGCATAGGCGATGCCGCTGAGATCGTCTATGTCGCGGGCCAGCGCCAGACTCTCTTCAATGAGGGTGCGCGCTTCTTCCAGCCGCCCCTGGTCACGGTGGAGCAGGGCGAGCAGATTGAGGCAGCGGGCGATGCCGCGCTTTTCGTCGAGGGCGCGATGCAGCGCCAGACTCTCCTCCAGGAATTGGGCGGCCCGCTCCGTGTCGCCCTGGTCGCGCGCGACGATGCCCAGGATACTGAGTGTACGGGCGGCGCCGAAAGTATCGCCTATCAAACGCTGCGACCGTAGGCTTTCCTGCAGGAGGCGCTCGCCCTCCTCGTATTGCCCGAGCTGATAGGTAAGGACGGCGAGATGGTAGCGCACGGCGGCTGCCTCTTCCTGCTCATTCCATTCGAGACAGACAGCCAGTCCCTGGCGCAGATCACGCCCGGCCGCCTGCAGGCGGCCGAGCCGGTAGGCGAACCAGCCTCGCCGTGCCAGCGCCAGGGCACGCGTCACGAACAGGAGCCGAGAATGTGGCGCGCGGGCCATGGCGTCGACTGCCTCATCAAACAGCTCATAGCCATCCTGGAGCCAGCCGCGAATTTCGTATAGGTGGTACAACGCATCCATTCCCTCGCGCATGGCTGCCAGGTCCAGCTCCTCGACCGTGCGCTTCCAGGCACGGCGGCAATTCTCGCGTTCCAGGCTGAGCGTCGCCAGCGCCTCTCGCTGCCGTCCGCCCCGCAGCGATTCGCCGTGAATGCGCAGGAGACTCATGTAGTAAGCGGTGTGGCGCTGCTGCGTTTCATTGGCGGCCTGCTCGTCGTCAGCCAGCTTTTCACGCGCGTAGTGCCGGACTGCTTCCAGCATGGTGTACCGGCCGGCCGGGCTGCGCCGCAGCAGCGACTTATCGGCCAAGGCAAGGAGCACGGGGAGGGTAGCGCCGGCAACCTGTTCCGCAGCGTCGCGCTGCATGCCGCCGCGAAAGACCGATAGGCGGCGTAGCACGTCGCGCTCATGCGGCAGCAGCAGGTGCCAGGAATATTCGAAGATGGCCCGCAGGCTTTGCTGGCGAGCCGGCACGCTTGGCGACGTGGCGACGAGGAAATCGCGGCTCCGCGCAATTTCCTCGGCTATTTCCTGGCAGGTGAGCGCGCGCACCCAGGAGGATGCGAGCTCGATTGCCAGCGGCAGGCCCTCGACGAGCTGGCAGATACGGACGATGCTGCGCCGCTCGCCTTCGTCTGGCGCAAGGTCTGGGTAGACCCGGTAGGCGGTATTCAGGAAGAGCTGCACGGCGGCAAACTGCTCGGCGTTGGCGGCGTCGTCCCGCTCCGGCGCTTCCATACCGGTGAGCTCATAGACCCATTCCTCGTGCAGATTCAGTCGCTCGCGCGAGGTAACGATGAGTTTCAACCGCGGCGCGCCGGTCAACAAATCGGCGACCAGGTCGGCGCCGGCCATAAGATGCTCGAAGTTGTCGAGGACGAGCAGCATCTCCTTGTCGCGCAGGTAACGCCAGAGCTGGTCCACCGGCGCCTCGGAGCCGCTGAAGGGGAAATTGAGCACGTCGGCAATGGTTGTGACGATGGCGTTGGCAGCGGCGAGCGGCGCCAGGCTGACCTGGAAGACGCCGTGTGGGAAGGCGTCAATGTTCTCGGCCGCCACTTGCAGCGCAATGCGTGTCTTGCCCACGCCGCCGGGACCGGCAATGGTCAGCAGCCGGCATTCGGGGCGGGCGAGCCGGCTCAGTAGGTCGGCCAGTTCGTGGCGGCGGCCGATGAAAGGGGTTGGCTGCGGCGGCAGGTTATGCGCTCTCGTGGAGAGCGAGCGAAGCGGCGGAAACTGCTGCGCCTCGGCATCTCTGGGCAGAAGCCCAAAAATCTGCTGCGGGTGGCCGAGGTCTTTCAGCATGTGGACGCCATAATCGTGCAGCGCCCCGCTCTCCGGCGGGCTGTGCAGACGCGCCACCTGGTCAGTCAGCAGGATTTGCCCGCCCCACGCTGCATAAAGCAGGCGCGACGTGCGGTTGACGGCTGAGCCAAAGTAGTCGGCGCCGCGCTGCTCGGCTTCGCCGGCGTGGAGGGCAATACGGATGCGCAAGGGGCCGATGGCGCCCCAATCGGCCGCGGAAATGCGCCGGCGAATAGCCAGCGCGCACTGGAGAGGCTGGCCGTCCTCGAAGACGGCGAACACGCCATCGCCCGTGTGCTTGATAACGCGGCCGCCGTGCGCCGCCACGCAGTCGTGGAGGATCTCGTCATGGCGGGATAGCGCCTCGCCCATCGCCCGCCCGTGAATCTCCCACAACTGGGTCGAGCCTTCAATGTCGGTAAAGAGAAATACTGGCATGCCCCTAAGCCGACTGCAACAGTGTGCCAGGGGGATTATGGGCTACAGTGTGCCCGCTGTCAAAGAAACCACGCGGGCCGCCGAGGCTACCAACTTGGACGGATCGGCGGCCGTGCTATAATCGTCGCGGAAGGGGCGGCTCGCGCCCGAGGGGAAGCGCTAGGGCCCATCCAATAATGGCTTATCATCCCACTACCAAAGGAGCGCTAAGTGAATCTACACGAGTATCAGGCAAAACGACTCTTTGCCGAGCACGGTGTGCCGATTCCACGCGGCGATGTAGCCACCACGGCTGTTGATGCCCGGGAAGTTGCGCGCGAGCTCGGCGGGAAAGTTGTCGTCAAGGCACAGGTGCTTACCGGCGGCCGCGGTAAAGCCGGCGGCGTCAAGCTCGCCTCCACGCCTGACGAGGCGCAGCAGCGGGCTATTGAGATACTGGGCTTGGACATTAAGGGCTACACGGTGCACAAGGTGCTGGTAGACGAACAGGCGCCGGGCATCGAGCAGGAGATTTACCTGGCTGTGCTGCTCGACCGTGAAAAGCGCCTGCCCATGATCATGGCTTCGGCGGCCGGCGGCATGGACATTGAAGAGGTGGCGGCGACCACGCCGGAGAAGATCTTCCGCGTGCACATTGACCCCAATATCGGCCTCCGCAGCTACCAGACCACGTACCTGGCCTCGGGCATGGACTTCGAGCCGGAGCTGTGGCGCGAGTTCCACAAGATTGCCTCCGGCCTCTACGAAGCCTTCCGGCGCAACGACGCTTCCCTGGCCGAGATTAACCCACTGGTGATCACCGGCGCCGGCAGCTTGCTGGCCGTCGACGGTAAGATGTCCATCGACGACAACGCACTCTTTCGGCAGCCGCGGCTGGTGGAGATGCGCGATACGGACGACGAGCCGGTCGCCGAGCGCGAGGCGCGCGCTGCCGGCCTGAGCTACATCAAGCTCGACGGCCAGATTGGCTGCATGGTCAACGGCGCCGGTCTGGCGATGGCGACGATGGACATCATCAAGCTCTACGGCGGCGAGCCGGCCAACTTCCTCGATATTGGCGGCACGGCCACGCCGGAAAGTGTAGCGACGGCCTTTCGTATTATCCTGTCGGACCCCCACGTTAAGGCGGTGCTCGTCAATATCTTCGGCGGCATCGTCCGCGGCGACGAGGTGGCGACGGGTATCGTCGAGGCGCTGGAACAGGTGCAGACTGACGTGCCGTTGGTCGTGCGCCTGCTGGGAACCAACGCGGAAGAGGGGCTGCGCAAATTGGAAGAAGCGGACATGCAGACGGCGCGCACCCTGACAGAAGCAGCTCAGAAAGCGGTGCAGGCGGCGCAGCAAGCGGGCTAGAAGCCACAGGCGGAGCTAAAGGCGCTGCTCGCTCCGCCCAGACCAACAGAGGAAGACATGAGTATCCTGATTGACGAGAATACGCGGCTGGTAGTACAGGGCATTACAGGCCGGCAGGGCGAATTTCACACGATGCAGATGCTGGAATATGGCACCCAGATTGTAGCCGGCGTCACGCCGGGCAAGGGCGGCCAGTGGGTGCAGGGCGTGCCCGTCTTTAATACAGTGAAGAAGGCGGTGGAGGCCAAGGGCGCCAATACCTCGGTGATTTTTGTGCCGGCGCGCTTCGCCCCAGACGCCATTTACGAGGCGGCCGACGCCGGCATCAGCCTGATCATCTGCCTGACAGAGGGCATTCCCGTGCTGGACATGGTCAAGGTCCGCGCCTACCTAGACGCCAAAGCTGTGCGGCTGATCGGGCCGAACTGTCCCGGGCTCATTACGCCGCTGGCGGAAGGGCGCGGCGTGAAAGTGGGCATTATTCCCGCCTCTATTGTCAAGCCGGGGCCGGTCGGCGTTGTCTCCCGTAGCGGCACGCTGACCTATGAGGTTGTCTATGCCCTGAGCGAGCGCGGCATCGGGCAGACGTCGTGCGTCGGCATCGGCGGCGACCCGATCAACGGCACCAGCTTTATCGACGTGCTGCAGATGTTTGAAGAGGACCCACAGACGGAACAGGTGGTGTTGATTGGCGAGATTGGCGGCAACGACGAGGAGCGCGCCGCCGCCTATATCGCGCGCAACCTGACGAAGCCGGTCACTGCCTTTATTGCCGGCCGCACGGCCCCGCCCGGCCGGCGCATGGGCCATGCCGGCGCCATTGTCGAAGGCAGCAGCGGCACGGCCGAGGGCAAGATCGAGGCCCTCAACGACGCCGGCGTGCGCGTAGCCGAGCATCCGGAGCAGATTGTCGAGCTGATTTCCTGACAGCGGCAAGACGGCGAGCAAGCGTGGGCGACCCGTCTGGCAGGAGGCGTGAAACGCGATTAACGTTGCGTTTCACGTCTTCCTTGTATCTGGAGCAGTAATGCGGCAGCGGTTGCGCGCGATTGACCCGGCTTATCTTGCCCTCCTGGTGCTGGCGGCCCTGGCGCTCTGGCCTTTTCTCTCGCGGCCGGGCCTGCCGCGTTTCACCGACGCCGAGCTGCACGTCTACCGGCTGGCGGAGCTGGCCCGGCTGGTGAGCGCCGGCGAGTTATATCCGCGCTGGGCGCCTAACTTCTACTTCGGATATGGCTACCCTATCTTCAACTACTACGCGCCGCTGAGCTACTATGCCGGCCTGCCCATCGCGCTGCTGCCCTGGTGGGATGCCGTCGATGGTGTGCGCGCCGTTTTCATGCTCAGCATACTGGCCGGGACGCTTGGCGTTTCTGCTTACGTGCGCAGCCACTGGGGCAGCCCCGCTGGGCTGGTCGCCGCGGCTGCCTATAGCTTTGCGCCTTACGTCCTGTACGTCGATCCCCACGCCCGCGGTGACCTGGCGGAATCGTTAGCTATCGGCCTCTTTCCCCTGGCTCTTTACGCAATAGACAGGCTGCGCGCGGCGACGGCCGGGTCGTGGCTGCTGGCGGTGGGGCTGACGGCGGCCGTCATTCTCAGCCATAATCTTCTGGCGCTGGTCTCCTTTGCCCTGCTGCTGGCCTACACACTCTGGCAGTGCGCCGGGCGCCAGGAAACCCGGCTGGTCGGCGGCCTGCGCCTGGGTGCCCTGGCTGCCGGAGTGGGCCTTGCCGCCTTCTTCTGGCTGCCTGTCGCCCTGGAGCAGAATGCCGTCAATCTCCAGTCGCTCATCGGGCCCGGCAGCCACTTCGACTATCGCAACCATTTCCTGGCCGTGGGCCAGCTCCTGGCGCCGCCTACACGGCTCGACTGGGGCGCCAGTGAGCCGGCTTTCCCGCTGAGTCTAGGCTTTGTACAGGGGCTGCTGGCGCTTGGCGGCGTTCTCCTGCTGGCGCTCGCCGGCCGGCGCGAGCGGCGCCGGGTCGCCTTCTTCGAGCTGGCAGCGGCCGCGCTCCTCTTCCTGATGCTGCCGCTATCCACACCGGTCTGGCAGGCATTGCCCCTGCTGCCCTACCTCCAGTTTCCCTGGCGGTTGTTGGGCGCTCTGGCGCCGCTGCTGGCGATTGTGGCCGGCGCCGGCGTCAGCCAATTGATAGACAGGGCCGCCGCGCCGCTGGCGCGCTGGCTGCCGGCGCTGCTCGTGGCGCTGCTGCTCGTGGCGAGCTTCCCTTACCTGCAGCCGCCCCCCTGGCCCGCCGGCATGTGGGACACGAGCGCCTGGGGAGTGCTGGCGCAGGAGCTGCAGGGCCGCTGGTTGGGAACCACCTCGACGGCCGATTTTGTGCCGGCCACGGTCGACGTCATTCCCGGTCCGCAGCAGCAGCTACTGGAAGACATCCGCAGTGGGGGCCCCCCTGACCGGGTGAATCGCGCCACGCTGCCGTCCGGAACCAGCGTGCGCGGCGAGGCGCTGCGGCCGCTGCACACGCGCTACTTCGTCTCGACGGAGACAGCCTTTCCGCTGCGGCTCTTTCAGTTCGCTTTCCCGGGCTGGCGCGCCAGCCGGGACGGCGAGCCCCTTGCCACGGAGATTGGCAGGCCGGAAGGCTTTCTGGTCATCCCGCTGCCTGCCGGAGAATACGTTATCGACGTGGAGCTGACGGCGACGCCAGCGCAGCGGGCATCGTGGCTGCTCAGCCTCATTAGCCTGCTGGCGGTGGCCGGCGCAGCGCTGTTGCTCGCCCGGCGCCCCGCCCCCGCAGCGGTGTCGGCCGTAGCCGGGGCGGGCGGCGTTGCGGCCGCGCGGGCTGTTCTGGGCGCGGTCATTGTGACCGGCTTTCTCTATCTGATCCTCTCACAATCGTCTGTGCTGCACGTGCAGTCGGTGGGCTATCAGGCGATCCCGGCGCAGCGGGACCTCTTTGCCAGCTTCGACCAGGAGATAGCGCTCCTTGGCGTCGATGCGCCAGCGCGGGCACGGGCGGGCGCCGCCTTACCGGTCACTGTCTACTGGAAGGCGCAGCGGCCCACCGAGCAAAGCTATCAGGTCTTCGTGCACCTCAACGGGCCGGGCGGCAGCGTCATGGCTCAGTCCGACAAGCTCAATCCCGGTGATTTTCCCACCCGGCGCTGGCCCCTGGACCGCTATGTACGTGATGAGCACCGCATTGTCCTGCCCGGCGACCTGCCGCCCGGCCGCTATACGCTGACCGCCGGCCTGTGGCTGCAGGCCGAGGACCGGCGCCTGACCGCGCGCGACAGCGACGGCGCGCCGCTCGGCGATGTGGTAACGTTGGGCACAGTTATCGTGAAAGAGTGACGAGGAGAGACGAAATGCGCGTGATCAGCGGCCGGGCAAAGGGGCGCAAGCTGGCGCCGGTGCCAGGAGACAAGACGCGGCCGATTCAGGATCGGATCAAGGAGAACCTGTTTAATCTGCTAGGACCGTTTTTCGTGCCGGGCACGCGCTGGCTTGATCTCTTTGCCGGCACGGGCCAGGTGGGCATCGAGGCGCTCAGCCGCGGCGCGCGCCAGGTCGTCTTCATCGACATGGCGCGCGAGGCCATCGCCACGATCCACCGTAATCTAAAGCACACCCAGCTAACCGAGGGAGCGACGGTGATGCGCACGGAAGCGTTCACCTACCTGCGCGGCGAGCAGTTTGAGCCCTTTGACCTGATCTTCGTCGCGCCGCCGCAGTATAGGGAGCTGTGGCAAGAGGTCGTGGAGATTATCGACCAGCGGCCGGCGCGCTTTCTGACCGAAGCCGGCATTGTCGTCGTTCAGCTTGACCCGCGCGAAATCGTTGCGCTGAACCTGACGGGTCTGGCCCTCTACGACGAGCGCAGCTACGGCAACACGACGCTGCAGTTCTACGAGCGGGCTGACCTGGACGACGAAGAGGAGTGACGCTCCTCAGTCGTTGACGAGATTGATATCCACCGCGCACTGGTGAGTGATGTTGCCCTGGTCGTCGGCTACCGTCAGGCGGACCAGATAAGCGCCTGATTGCCACTGCGTCAGGTTGATATTGCCGCCCAGAAAGCCCTCGCGCACCGTCTGCGGAATGGAGCGCCCCAGCAGCGAGGCCCAGCGGCCATTGGTCTGCGGGCCGCTAATCTCCAGCTCGTAGGAGCCGAAGTCAGGCGTGTCGGCATTGCCGAAGACATTGAGGATGCCGCGCACCTGTGTGCCGTTGCGCGGCTCCAAGATGTTGGCGGAAGGGGCGCAGCTGGCGACGCGGGGCGGCAGCGTCGCGCCGGCCCCAGGCGACGGCGTGACGGGCGTGCCTTCCGCCGGCGGCACCACTGGTGTGCTCGCCGCTTCCGTGCCCAACACCTCGCCGCCGGGCAGCGTCACCGTCGGCGCCGCCACCGGCGACGTGGGGCTGGCCTCCGCCGGCCCGGTCCCGGCGCCGGGCAGGGGGACGGCCGGCAGGGACAATGGGTCTGGCGTCGGCGTCGGCTCCCGCAGCAGCGTAGGAGGCAGGGTGGGAGCAATCTGCTGGTTCACGTAGGTGACGGCCAGGACAATCGTCGCCAGGGCCGTGACAATGAGCAGCGAGCGATTACGCGCGCGCAGCGCCGTTTCCCGCTCCAGCCCAAAGACGGCGCGCCGGGCCGTGCCGGCCGTGCGCAGCAGCTCGGCGCCAAACCAGACGAGACCGAGGGCGGTCAGCATATATATCCAGACGTCGTTGCGGATCAGGAAGACGTAAATTGGCTCCATGCGCGGCCCTGCGTGCGCTCTAGTTGATGCGGCGCAGGAGGGCGTGGAGCAGGCGGGTGAGACGGGGCACGACCAGCGCGCCCACTTCCAGCACCTCTTCGTGGGTCGTCGTCGCGCCCGGCTGGGGATCGGGTGTGGCGATGTTGGTTATCGTAGAAATTCCCAACACGCGCATCCCGCCGTGGCGGGCCACGACGACCTCGGGAACGGTGGACATGCCGACAGCATCGGCGCCGACAGTGCGCAGCAGACGCAGCTCGGCCGGCGTTTCGTAGCTGGGACCACCGACAAAGGCATAGACACCCTCGCGCAGCGGGACGCCTTCCTCGGCTGCTACATCCTGCGCCAGCCGGCGCAGCGCAACATCATACGGATAGGTCATGTCAGGAAAGCGCGGACCGGCACTGTCGTCATTGGGACCGCGCAGTGGATTGCTGCCGGCCAGGCCCGGGAGGTTGAGGTGGTCGCGGATCAGCATCAGGTCGCCGGCGGCGTAATCGGGATTCAGGCCGCCGGCCGCGTTGGTCACGACCAGTGTCGCAATACCCAGCGCCTGCATGACGCGCACCGGCAGCGTAATTTGCGCCGCGCTATAGCCCTCGTAGAAGTGGGCGCGGCCTTGCTGCACGAGCACCGTCTGCCCTTCGAGGTCGCCGATCAGCAGGCGGCCGCTGTGCCCGTGCACGGTGGAAGCGGGCCAGAACGGGATCTCTTCGTAGGGGATAACGTCGGCGCCGGTCACGGCTTCGGCCAGGCCGCTGAGGCCAGAGCCGAGGACGAGGGCAATTTTCGGCTGCTGCTGGGAGCGCTGGCGCACGAAGGCAGCCGCTTCCTGAATCTGCTCACGACTGATGAAGTCGGGCATAAGGGCGTTACTCCTCTTCGGCGATTTGCGTGTAGACCTGAGTGGTGGAGATGTTGGCGTGGCCCAGCAGCTGCTGTACACGCTGCAGGTCGGCGCCGCTCTCGAGCTTGTGAGCGGCGAAGCTGTGGCGCAGCGTGTGCGGCGTGACCTCCGCGCTCAGGCTGGCTTCCCGGGCATACGCCTTGATAATCAGCCAGAGGCCCTGGCGCGTCAACTGCCGGCCACGGTGGTTGAGAAAGAGGGCGGGCTCGCTCGACTCCTTGGTCAGATATGGCCGCCCATGTTCCAGGTAATCGGTGAGAATGGCGCGGGTTTCGGCGTCGAAGGGCAGACGCCGAACCTGCCCATCCTTGCCTGGACAATAGAGCACTGACTCGTCGAGGTCAAGGTCGCCAACCTGCAGAGAAACGACTTCGGTCACACGCATACCCGTGGCGTAAAGCAGGTGCAGCAGCGCCAAATCGCGAAGGGTTTTGGGGCTGCGGCTGCGGGCCGGCGCCAACAGCAGATTATTCACATCGTCTGAGCTAAGGGTGCGCGGCAGCCGCTTCTTCACTTTGGGCGAGTCGATCTCTGTGGTGGGGTCGTCGGTAATCAGCTCGCGGGCGAAGAGAAAATGGAAGAAGGATTTGATTGCGGCAACCTTACGCGCCACCGAGGAGGAGGCATAAGGCTGTTCTTTCATATAGCGAACGTAATCGCCGACGTGCGGCTCGGTTACCTGATGCCAGCTATGGACAGCTGGATGCTGGCGCTCAAAGTAGCGGTAGAACTGGCTTAAGTCATTCTTGTAAGCGGCCGTTGTGTTTTCTGAGTAGTTGTATTCGTCCTTCAGATAGTCTAAGAAGGCGAAAATCTGTTCCTTCATTGCCGGCAACTCCTGTGGCGCTGGAAAAGCCAGCCATACCGTGAATTGCGTATAGTAACAAGGTGAGGCTGTGTGTATAGATTATGTTATCCTGCATTATAACATTGCTTTTCATAATATCAACAGATAAACATAATCTTCACGCCTTTACGGTGTGCCGTGCCGCAAACTGGGGCGCAAAAGCGGTTTCGGGCTTAAGAACAGGGTGAGCGGGGCGCATGGCGGCGGGTCCGTGAAGCTGCGTGCCGGCTGTCTGGCTACCCGTGTGCCAGGGAGAACGTAGTGGACCAGGCGCGCAATTCTGGTAAGATAACGTCGGCACCCTGCCAGTGGCGGAGTTTAGCAAGACAGCAACAACGAAGGAGATACAATGGATTCGGATAACGAGCGAAAGAGAGTGCTTATCGCCGGAGCTGCCGGCCGTGACTTTCACGATTTTAATAGCGCCTTTCGCCATAACCCCCACGTTCATGTCGTCGCGTTTACGGCAACTCAGATCCCCAACATTGAAGGCCGCCTCTACCCGGCTGCGCTGGCGGGCGACCTCTATCCCGAAGGTATCCCCATTTTCCCGGAAGCCGACCTCGATCAGTTGATCGGCGACAAAGCCATAGACGAGGTCTACTTCTCCTACTCCGACGTGTCGCACGAATACGTCATGCATCTTGCCTCTCGCGTGCTGGCTGCCGGCGCCAACTTCTCTCTGATGGGTCCCAAGCAGATGATGCTGCCCTCGTCAAAGCCGGTGGTCTCTATCAACGCCGTGCGCACCGGCAGCGGCAAGAGCCAGACTTCGCGCTATGTCGTCGGTGCCCTGCAGGAGATGGGCTTCGAGCGCGTGGTCGCCGTGCGCCATCCCATGCCCTACGGCAACCTGGAACAGCAGGCCGTGCAGCGCTTTGCCACGCACGAGGATCTGGACCGTCACCAGTGCACCATCGAAGAGCGGGAGGAGTACGAGCCCTATGTCGATATTGGGGCGGTCATCTACGCCGGCGTTGACTACCATCGTATTCTGGAAGCCGCCGAAGAAGAAGCCGACGTGATTGTCTGGGACGGCGGCAACAACGATCTGCCCTTTTATAAGCCAGACCTGCATATCGTCGTCGCCGATCCCCACCGGCCGGGCCACGAGCTACGCTACCATCCGGGTGAAACTAACCTGCGTATGGCCGACGTTATTGTCATCAACAAGGTGGACACGGCTGACAATGCGAACGTGGTAGCCGTGCAGCAAAACGCGCGCACCGTCAATGGCCACGCAGCCATTGTGCGCGCCGCCTCGCCCATTGCCGTGGACGACCCGGATGCCATCCGCGGCAAACGCGTCTTGGTTATTGAGGATGGGCCGACGCTGACTCACGGCGAGATGAACTACGGCGCGGGCTACGTGGCGGCCAACTACTTCGATGCAGCCGAGATTGTCGATCCGGCCCCGTACGCCGTCAGGTCGATTGCTGCCACCTTTGCCAACTATCCCAACGCGCGCGGCATCCTGCCGGCAATGGGCTATGGCGATGCCCAGATCCGCGATCTGGAGGAGACGGTGAATAGCACCCCCGCCGACATGGTGCTCATCGCCACGCCTATCGATCTGGCACGGCTGATCGACATCGAAAAGCCGTCGCAGCGCGTGCGCTACTCCCTGCAGGTGATCGGCCAGCCCGATCTCAAGGAAATCCTCAGGCGCAAGCTGAAGGGATAGACCCCCGTTCCCCGTCGTTGCCGAGCCTCCCTGCGGGGAGGCTCTTTTCTTTGGCTACCGCCTCAGGGCGAGCCGGGCGTTATCAGCGCCGGTTCTGTACCGGGCAGGTAGCCAAACTCCGCCGTCCAGTACCAGATATTGGGCGCACGCCCGTCGGCAAAGTAACCGACGCCCACTTCCCGGATGTGGGGATCGAGGATGAGAACGCGGTGGGGCGGGCTGTTGACCCAGAACTCAACCACCGGAACAGGGCTCTCCCAACCCCAGGCGACCGCTTCGCCGCCGTAAAAACCCTGGTAGCCATAGCGCAGCTGGCGCTGCACGGGCGTGGAGCCGTCTGAACCCTGATGCAGCAGCCCCACGTTGGCGGCGATATCTTCCGTGTGCATTTGCGCCGCAATAGACAGCTCGTAGCTGTAGCTCAGCGGATGCAAATTATGCAGCCGCCGCGCCTCATTGATGTACCATAATAGCTGCTCTGCCTGGGATGCCTGCGGCGACAGCGGCGATTGTTCTGGCAGCACAATGGGCTGCACCGCCGCCGGATCGCCCGGCTGCGCGAGCGGTTCACCGGCGGCCGCGCCGCCGGGCTCGACGGCGCCGGGGAGGGCAGGTGGTGGGGCGGGCACACCCGCCTCGGCGGGCGCACTCGCCTCGGCGGGCGCACTCACCTCGGCGGGCGCACTCACCTCGGCCGGCGGCGTCGCGGCCAGGGAGAGTTCCTGGCTCAGAATGGCATCGGCCGGAAGGGTGAACGGGGCTGCCAGCACATCGGAAAAGATCTCGCTTGACAGCAGCGGCAGGTAGACAAAGTAGTCCCCGGCCTCGACGTGTACCCAATGACTCACTTCATGTGCGCCAAACTCGTTGCTGCCGCGCAAAGTGACCAGGTAATCGCCGCTACGATAATAGCTGTGCTCGACCGCGCCGCCTTCATACTGGCGGCCATCGCCCATATCCCAGTGGAGGGCGGTCACCGTGTCGTCGGTAAAGGCCTGCCCGGTGATAATCTGCCCGGTGCGGGCGCTGCTGGCAATGACGAAATCAAGCACGGGCCCGACGCCGACCTGAACGGTGCGGCTGGTCTCGGCCGTGCCGTGCTCACTGTCGACCTGCAGCCGTACTGTATAGACCCCTGGGGCCCGGTAGGCGTGCGCCGGGTTGGCTTCTGTTGACGTGGTTCCGTCGCCGAAATCCCAGGAATAGCTCTGCGGCTGCAGGCCGCCGCTCTGGTTGCGGAACTGGACGACCTGGGCGACGATCGGCAGCTCATCCTCCAGGGCGAAGGCGGCCGTGGGCGCAGCCACAACCGTAATCCCGGCCGACGCCATAGCGCTGGAAAGCGGGTTGGACACGCGCACGGTCACCCGATAATTGCCCGGGCTGCCAAAGACGACCTGTGGATCCTGGGCGTTTAGCTGGCGCCCATCGCCCAGCTCCCAGCTCTGCGTAAACGGACCCGAGCCCCCGGTCAGCGCCCTGAGTTGCACCGGCGCGCCGACGGCGACCACTGCCGGCGAGGCGCTTACACTGACCTCCGGCGGCAGGCCGACCCAGAAGTCGACCCTGGTCGATTGCTCCAGCCCATTATGGCGCAGCACAGCCTCAACCGCCTGCGCCGGCTGCAGGATATCGGCCACGCTGGCCGTGAAATCCAGCTCAAGCCGGGCCGTCGCCTCGCCGGGAAGCAAGGGCATCCAGGAGAGAACGTGGCTCTGGAAGTTATAGGTCGTGCCCGCGGGTAGCCGGTCGCTGCGCGGCGCCAGGGAGGCAGGCAGCCGCAAGTTCAGCTCGGGCGCAGCCGCGCTTGCCTGGCGATTGGTCAGAACGACTTCGAGATGCACCGGGTCGCGCGGGCGGGCGACGGCAGGCTCAAGGGTGATTTCTAGCTCAACCGGGCCCGTGATAGTCCCCTGGCTGGATAGCAGGGGCGGAGTGGGCGCCGCATAGAGAACGGCGCCTTTCACAATAAAGGCAAGCAGGCTGAGAATGGTGATTACCGCCCAGACCGCGCGGATCTTCCCGTTCATGGCCATAAGTGTAGCAGACTGTAAACAGACAAGATAGCCCCTGACATACTGTTACGCGGGCAATTGTAGCTGATATCCGCTAAAACGCGATGGAAATGCAGCGGACGGATGCGCACTCGTGCCGTTGCCGCTACAATTCACCCTGAATCGTGATGCGGCGGCGCGCCGGGGGCAAAGGCTGGCAAGTGGCCGCCCCGGCGAACGTGGCAGGACGATGGGGGGCCGGCTATGGAAGTAGGAGAGAGGTGACCTCAGAAGGAGAAAGCGGCCTCTTCAAAGCACTGTTCCGGCGCGGCGCCCGGACCCTGCAGATAAAGGGCTGTCATACAGGCGACATCGACGAGAGCAGAGCGGTACGGGTTGCTGCCGGCGCGGCTGCGGCCGGTAACGTCCGCACGCCTGAGCTACTGGTCGAAGGTCTCCTGGTAGGAACAGTCCTGGCAGAGGTCGTGCATGTGGCCGCCGGCGGGCAGATAGCCGGCGATGTCTATACGGCGAGGATCACGGTCGAGGGCGGCGGCCGCATCAGCGGCTGGGTGCAAACCATGGGAGTGGAAGAATGCCGCAGCCTGCGCGCCAACCGCGAGGCTGCCATCCCCGAGCCTGCCATGACGGATGTCGCATCTGAGGAGCAACTGCTGCCGGCGTCGCTGCGACAGGAGTGGGTAGCCGAGCGCGGCCGGCCGGACTGGCTGGCCCTACTACACCTTTTTCGGGCAGAGCTGGCGGCCGCGCTGCTGGCGCGCAAGGAGCTGGAGCATGCCTTTGAGCAGCGCGTAGACGAGGCAGCCGGCGCGACGCGGGCGCGCCTGCAGGAAGTGGAAGCGGCCCACGCCGCAGCCGAGGCGGACCTTGAGCAGAGCATGGCCCTGCGCCAGGAGCTGGCGGACAGGTTGAGCAGCCTCGAAGCGGATTACAGCCGCCGGGGGCAGGAGCTGGACGGCGTGCGCTCGTTGCTGCAACAGCGGGTCGCCGCCCTGCGCGCTATCGAGCAAGATCTGGCCGCAGCGCGGGCGCAGGCGGACCAGCTTCTGCAGGAAAACGAGGCGCTGCAGCAGGAGATGTCCGCGACCTTTGCCCCGGTGGAACAGCTCACGGCGCGGGTGCAGAACCTGGAGGCAGCGCTGCAGGTTAGCGTGCAGCGCAACGTGGAGCAGGAGGAAGCTCAGCTGCGCTGGCAGGAGCTGGCCGATGCCTCGCAGCAGCGCGTCGCCGAGCTGGAGCATCATCTGGAGCCGATACAGAAGAAGCTGGAAAAGATGCGTGGCCTGAACAGCGCCCTGAGCGAACGGCTCAACACGGCGGAACAGGAACGCGACGAGCTAAGGCGCGATCTGGAGCGGCTGCGCATGGAAGAGGCGACGCGCATCATACCCGACAGCGAGCGCCAGGGGCTGGCCGACCTGCAGGCGCGCAGCGAACGGCTGGAAGCGCAGCTTGAGGCAGCGCGCCTGGAGAGCGCCGCTCTGGAAGAGCAGCTGCTATGGCGCCGGCTCGCAGAAGCGGTCTCAACAGGACGCCGCGGCGACCGCGGCGGGGCGCAGGCCGAACACGAAGCTCTTCTGCGGTCGCAGCTAGCACAGGCCGCAGCCCTGCTGGAAGCGGAGCGAGAGGCTGCGGAGAACTGGAAGGCCAAGGTGGGCCGTCTGACAGAACTCCTTTATGAGGCTGACCGCGAAGCAAAGCAATACGCGGCCGAGCTAACAACCCTCCGCACACAGCAGCGCCCGGCCGGGCCGCCTAGCGAAACAGAAGAGGCGCTATACCAGCGGCTGCGCGAGGCCAAAGCCGAGAACGAAGCGCTGGAGAACGAAGTGACGAGGCTGCATCGTGATATTTCCGGCCAGCGGGAACGGCTGGCCGAAGCGCAGGCGGCGATGGCCGAGGTACGCGTGAACCTGCAGGAGCAGATGGCGGCGCTGCGCTCCGAGCTGGAGCATTTGCGCGGCGCGGCGACCCGCCGCATTCAGGAGTTGCAGGCAGAGCTGTCCGCGCGCGACAAGCAGCTGCATGCCCTGAAAGAAAGAACAGAGCGCCGCCGGCCGGCGTAGGTCCGGCGGCTTTGCGCGGCGCGGCCCCTGGAGCTATCCTGGGCTGCTGATGAAGCTGAACCGAGAGGCTGCACGCCAATAGGAGAGAGGGAATGAGTGACGTGACGTTGGCCGTTATCGGCGGTAGTGGTCTGTACGATATGGCCGGCCTGCAAAATGTGGAGACGGTCACCCCCAAGACGCCGTTCGGCTGGCCCTCCGATGCCATTACGATCGGTGCGCTGCACGGCCAGCGCATTGCCTTTTTACCGCGCCACGGCCGGGGCCACGTCCTAAGCCCCTCCGACGTGCCCTATCGGGCCAATATCTTCGCCCTCAAGCAGCTGGGCGTGCGCTACGTCATCGCGGTCAGCGCCTGCGGCTCGCTGCGTGAGGATTATGCGCCGGGAGATATCGTCATTCCAGACCAGCTATTTGACATGACCCGCACCCGCGAGCGCTCGTTCTTTGGCAAGGGGTTGGTAGCCCACGTCAGCGTCGCCGAGCCTTTCTCGGCTGAACTCAGCTCCGCCCTGGCCGGCGCCGTGCGCGCCGCTGGCGGCCGCGTACACGAAGGGGGAACCTTTCTCACCATCGAGGGCCCGCGCTTCAGCACCCGCGCCGAGTCGAATACCTATCGCCAGTGGGGCATGAGCCTGATCGGCATGACGACCAGCCCCGAGGCTTTTCTGGCGGCGGAAGCGGAGATGGCCTATTCGGTGATGGCGCACGTCACCGACTACGACGTCTGGCACACGAGCGAATCGCCGGTCACAGTCGAAAAGGTGGTGCGCACGCTGCGCCAGAACACGGAGACGGCCCAGGCAGCGATTGCCGAGCTGGCGCGCACTTATGACGCCTGGCATGGCGCTTTCGCCGCCCACCATGCTTTGCGCGATGCGCTCATTACGGCGCCGGAGCATATCGACGCGCAGATGCGCTTGCGGCTGGCGCCGTTGCTGAGTAAATATCTGCGGTGATCGCCGGCCCTCGGGGGCAGAGCCACCCTATGACAACCAGGCTTATCGTCTCACTGCATGAGGAGCACGGCTGGCAGGAACGTCTGCTGCTCTTCCTGGCGGCGACCTTTGTCTTCATTAACGCCCTAGCCATGGGCCTGGTCCGCAGCGGCAGCGTGGGCTGGCCGGAGCTGTTCGTACCCGTCATCTGGCTGCTGATCATGACGGCGGCCCACGTCGTGCTGGGTCGCTTTCGGCCGCAGCGCGACCCGGTGTTGCTGCCGCTATATGGACTGCTGACCGGTTGGGGGCTGCTCCTCATCGACCGCCTGGCGCCTAACTTCCTCTGGCGGCAGCTCCTCTGGCTGGCCCTGGGAACGGCGCTCCTGGCGCTGCTTGCCGCCTTGCCGCGCCGGCTGCGCCTGCTGCGCCACTATCGTTATACCTGGCTCTCGTTTGGCTTGCTGCTGCTGATTGCCACTCTCGTCTTTGGCGTCAACCCGTCCGGCGCTGGCGCCGCGCTCTGGCTGCCCGTGCCCTTTCTCGACCGCATCTACTTTCAGCCTTCTGAGCTGCTCAAGCTGATGCTTATCGTCTTTCTGGCGAGCTATTTTGACGACCATGAGCGCGTGGCGGCTGTCGAACCGGCGCGCGGCTGGCGCAGCCATCTGGCGTTCCTGGGTCCGCTCGTTCTCATGTGGGGCTTCTCGATCCTCTTGCTGGTCTGGCAGCAGGATCTGGGAGGCGCGGCGCTCTTCTTCCTCGTCTTCCTGGCGCTCCTTTACCTGGCTACGGGCCAGTGGCAGTACGTGGCAGCCGGCGCAGGCCTGCTGCTCGTCGCCGGCGTCCTCGGTTACTTCTCGTTCGCCGTGGTGGAGCTGCGGGTCAATGCCTGGTGGAACCCCTGGCCCGACGCGACCGACCGCGCCTTCCAGATAGTGCAGTCGCTTTACGCGATCGCCGCCGGCGGCGTCACCGGACAGGGCATTGGACAAGGCTTTCCTGGCTATGTACCTGTGGTCCATTCCGACTTTGTCTTTGCGGCGATTGCCGAGGAGTGGGGGCTGATTGGCAGCCTCTCTACGGTAGCCTGCTTTGCCCTGCTGGCCCACCGCGGTTTGCGCATCGCCAGCCGCGCTCGCCGCGCCTTTGACATGTACCTGGCGGCCGGCATCACGGTGCTGCTCAGCGCGCAGTCGTTTCTGATCATGGCCGGCGTCGGCCGTCTCCTGCCGCTTACCGGCGTGACGCTGCCGCTGGTCAGCTATGGCGGCAGCTCGCTGCTGATGACCAGCGCCATGATCGGCCTCCTTCTCTACCTGTCGGCGCGGGCGCCGCACGCCAATGGCAACGGGGCGATATAATGGACCCTTCCTGGCGCCATGAGCGTCTGCGCCAGCTCAGCATCGCCTTACTGGCCGCCTTCCTGGCGATTGGCCTCATACTGACCTACTGGACGGTCTTTCGCGGCACGGCGCTGGCCGAGCGACAGGACAATCCGCGGCGTGTCGAGGCGGAGCTGCGTATCCGGCGCGGGCGCATCCTGGATAGCCTGGGCGCGGTGCTGGCCGAGACCGCGGGGCCCCCTGAGGCGCCACGGCGCGTCTATCCCCAGGCCGGCGCCGGGCCGGCCGTCGGCTACTACAGCTTCCGCCACGGGACCGCCGGCATTGAGGAAGGCTACGACGCCATTTTGCGAGGCGACAGCGAAAATGTCTGGGAAGCCTTCTGGCGCCATAACCTGCACGAGGCGCAGCGCGGCCGTGATATACGCCTGACGCTTAATGCCGACTGGCAGCGCGCGGCCGATACGCTGCTGCAGGGGCAGAAGGGTGCGTTGGTGCTGTTGACCCTGCCGGAAGGCGCCATCGCCGTCATGTCCAGCCATCCTGACTACGATCCGAACCGGCTGGACGAGCAGTTTACCACGCTGACGGAAAGCGCCGATGCGCCCCTGCTCAACAGGGCGACGCAGGGTCGTTACCAGCCCGGCCTCGTCCTGCAGCCCTTTTTGCTGGCGGCGGCTGTCGAAAATGGGACCATCGGCCTGGGCGACGAAGCGCCGGACGCGAATAACCCCATTCTCGTCCATGGGCAGCGCCGCCAGTGTGCCACCGACCCTCCCCTATCGGCGACGTGGCGGGATGCGCTGCAGCATGCCTGTCCCTTCCCGCTGTTGGCGCTAGGCGAGCAATTGGGAGCGGGTGAGATCGACAGCGCACTGACCGCCTTTGGCCTGACGCAGCCGCCGGCCGTTCCAATCGCGGTCGCGCCGCCACCGGCGCCCGCCGTCCAGGACAGCGCCGCCGCGGTCATCGGCCAGGGCGCACTAACCGTGACGCCGCTGCAGGTCGCGCTGGCCCTGGCCGCCCTGGGCAACGACGGGTTTGTGCCGGCGCCTCAGCTCGTGAGCGCGGTGCAGAACGAGACCGGGGCCTGGGAGAGCGCGCCGCCGAGCGACGAGCTGCAGGCCGCGGTCAGCGGCAACGTGGCGGCGGCGATCCGCGCAGCGCTGCCGCAGCCTGACGGCACGATCAGTGAGTTTGCCGTCCTGGCTCTTGCCGGGCCAGAGGGCAGCAGCCACGCCTGGTACCTGGCGCTGGCGCCGGCTCAGAACCCCCGTTACGTCCTGGTTGCCGTCCTGGAAGAACAGGCCGAGCGTGGGCCGGTGGTCACCGCGGGGCGAGCCTTGCTCGACGAAATCCTGCGCGAGCGCCCCTAAGCTAAGCTTCCTCGCCAGCAGCCTTGCTGGCCGCCATTTCCAGCAACCGTTCGATGCGCGGCAGCATCTCGGCCGGGTTCGGATGCAGCCCTTCCTGAACCAGCGCGCTCTCGAACAGCTGCTCGACTGCCAGGTCGATGAGCGCCGTGTCCGGGCTGGCGCTCACCAGCTGTGCCAGATCCCGGATAAGTTGGTGGCGTCGGTTTAGCTCCAGAATCCGGCGCGGGATCTCATATTCCTGATCGAGATAACGGTAGATGCGCTGCAGGCCGCGGTTGGGCGCGCCTTCCGGCGAAACGAGCCGTACCGGGCTCTGCCGCAACACCTGTGACTGCCGCACCTCCTGCACGCGGTCGCCCAGAACTTTCACGAAGCGGCCCACGAGCCGGTTGAAGTCGGCCTCGGCAATTTCCGCGGCCGCTTCGACGCTCTCGTCATCCTCCGCGGCGTCAGGCAGCGTGAGGTCGGCGTCGTCTATATCGCGCAGCGGTAATTCCTTATACGACGTCAGCAAGGGCGAGAGAAACGGATCGAGCGCATCGACCCAATAGAGCACTTCCAGGCCGCGGGCGCGGAAAGGATCGAGGTGCGGGCTGCGGCTCACCGATTGCACGTCATCGCCGAGGACATAGTAGATCGCTTCCTGCCCCTCGGCCATGCGCTCGATATAGCTATCCAGGGAAGTATAGCCGTCCTCGCTGTGGGTGGATTTGTAGCGCAGCAACGGCATCGCCGTCTCCACTTCCCCCGGCTCTGCCGCCAGCCCTTCTTTGAGTGTGCGGCTGTGTTCCTGCCAGAAGCGCGCGTACTTCTCGCTGTCGGCGGCAGCCATCTCCTCCACGTGACGCACGAGCCGCCGCTGCAGAACCTTGCCGAGCTGCCGCATAAAGCGGTTACTCTGGACGGTCTCGCGGCTGACGTTGAGCGGAAGGTCCTCAGACTCGACGACGCCGTCCACGAAGCTGAGCCAGCGCGGCAGCAGGCTGGTGTTATAAGGCTGGATCAGGACGCTGTGGGAGTAGAGCATCAGACCCGGCTCGGTGCGGGCGGCCAGAATACCCCGGTCGCGGCTGGCCGGGACGTAGAGCAGCGCCCGCACGTGCACCGGCGCGTCGGCGTGCAGATGGACGACGGCCAGCGGCTCCTGGAAGTCGCGCGTCATCTGCTGGTAGAAGCTGTCGTACTCTTCTTTATCCACTTCGGCCGGCGGCCGGCGCCAGAGGGGGCGTTGCTGGTTTATCTGCTCGCCGCCCAGATAAATCGGGTAGTTGATGAAGTCCGAGTGGCGCTTGACGATCTCTTTCAGCCGCCAATCGCTGGCAAAGTCGGCGGCATCGTCGCGTAACTTAATTTCGATGCGCGTGCCGCGGCTTTCTTTCTCCGCCGGCTCGACCTTAAATCGGTCGTCGCCTTGCGATGTCCAGGCGACGGCCGCCGCCTCCGGCTGGTAGCTGCGCGACACGACGCGCACCAGGTCGCCCACCATGAAGACAGAGTAAAATCCGACGCCGAACTGGCCGATCACGTCGCCGGCGCTGACATCGCCCTCGTCCAACCGCTCCAGGAAAGCGCGCGCGCCGGACTGGGCAATGGTGCCCAGGTTCTGCACGATCTCCTCGGCTGTCATGCCCGCGCCGCTATCTTCGACAATCAGCCACTTAGCCCCGTCGCGCTCCTCGACGCGCAGGTGGATAGCCAGCTCCTTCTCCGCATCAACCACGTTTTGATTGGTCAGCTGCTCAAAGCGCACGCGCGTCAGGGCATCGGACGCGTTCGAGATCAGCTCCCGTAGAAAGATCTCCCGATCCTGGTAGAGGGAATGGACCAGGATGTGTAATAGCTGGCGGATTTCCGCCTGAAAACGATAGTCAGAGGACTGTTCTACAACGGACATGGTTCACCTCGTTTGCTTGCTCCTGGCAGCCATCCGGCAGCCGGCCCCTCCCTTGCCGCCGGCCAGGCTGCCTACCCGATTTCCTGTGCACCGATGATAGCGGCGCGGTGTTAGAGAGCTGTAAGAGCCGCCGGCTCAGCTCTCGTTGGCGGCGGCGATCAAATCTTCCTTGAGCTGCCACAGGGAGCGCGACAGAGAAACGTGATAGATATGCGGGTTCATCAAGCGCTTGACGCCGAGATGGAGACGGCCGATATCCGCGGCGCGCCGTTCGCGAATCTGCTCCAGCGACGGCAGATCAGTCACCAGTTTGCCCTCGAGCAGCACATCGACCAGCAACGGTTCAACTTCCGAGATCTCCCCGGCAGCCATTGTGCGGAAGGTGCCATGCTCGATAGGGTGGTGCAGGTACAGATCTTCGCCGGCTTGCGGCGTCTCGGCGGCCGGAGTCAGCAGGTCGGCTGTTGCCCGGCCCTGGCGATCGTAGATGCGCCAGACTGCTTTCTGGCCGGGATTGGGCACCTTGGCCGGGCTCTCGGAAATCTTGATGGCCGGCTGCCAGGCCCCGCCGTTCTGGATGGCGACCAGCTTGTAGACGCCGTCCAGAGCCGCGTCCGCCTTAGAGGTGATGAGCCTGGTGCCCACCCCATAGACAAGGCGGCGGGTGACGTCAGCCGGCTCCAGGCCGAGGCGCGGCGCTTCGTCGGCAATCTGCGTCTGGATCTGCCAGATGGTCAGCTCGTCTAGCTGATTGGATAAGACAATGGCGACCTCTGGAAAACCGGCCTTGTTCAGCATCTGCGCCGCCTTGACACTGAGATAGGCGAGGTCGCCGCTATCAAGGCGGATGCCGCGCGGCTCGTACCCCTTGCGCCGCAGCTCTTCGAAGACGGTGATCGCGTTGGGCACGCCGCTCTGTAGCGTATCGACGGTATCGACAAGCAGGACGCAATTATCGGGGTAGACGTCGGCGTAGGCGCGAAAGGCGCCCAACTCGCCTTCGCCCAGCGCCATGAAGGCCTGCACCATGCTGTGCGCGTGGGTTCCCTGCGGCATGTAACCTAAGACGGCCGACGCGCCGACGTTCGAAGTATAGTCGGCGCCCCCGATCAGCGCGCCGCGCGCCCCCGCGTTGACGCCGCGCTCATGGCCGCGCCGCATGCCAAACTCGAGGAGCAGCCGACCGCGCGTTATCTCGCAGATACGGGCAGCTTTGGTGGCAATCAGCGTCTGGTAGTTGAGCTGGTTGAGCAGCGCCGACTCGAGGATCTGGGCCATAGCCAGCGGGCCTTCGACCACGGTCAGCGGCACGTTAGGGTGAACAACCCGGCCTTCCGGGATGGCGCGTAGAGTGATGGCCCCGAAATGGCCTTCCTGTCGCAGCCAGCCGAGGAAGTCTTCGGCGAAAATCGCATCGCCGGCCGGCCCGCGCAGGCTACGTAGATACTCAATCTCCTGGTCGCCAAAGCGGGATTCCTGCATCCAGTTCAGCAGCCACTCGAGGCCGGCGTTGATACAGAAGCCCGCCTTGTGGTCGCCATAATTGGGATAGCTACGGAAGAAATGATCGAACTGGGCCGGCCGTTCATGCAGGCCACAACGGTAGTAGAGCTGGGCCATCGTTAGCTGGTACATGTCGGTAAAGAGGATGCCCTCCGCCAGCCTTTTTTCCTCCCAGTTCATCAGTGCCTCCTTGTGGCGCGCATGCGACTGTCTTGGCCTGTCACAGCCTGCGTTCTATTACGCTAACAGCGCCGCTAACTGCGCCGCGTTGCGTAGAGAAATGCGCCGGCGGCAATGAGTACAATGGCAGCCACCGGCAACCAGAATAGCCTTTCGCCCGTCTCCTCCTCGGGAAGAGGTTCGGCAGCCGGTTCTTCAGGCGTCGGCGTCGCGGTGGGCGGCTCGACGACCGCCGTGGCGGTTGGCGTCGGCGCAGGCTCCGTCGCCTCCGGCTCGGCCGTGAGCGTGGGCGTGGGCGTCAGGCACGCGGCGTTCGGGGTGGGCTGCCAGGGAGGACCTGGCGTCGGCGTCGCGCCATCCGGCAGCGGCGGTGCGGCGACCAGCGGCACGGCGCTGGTATCTCCCTGCACCGTAACATCGCCATCGGCAATCCAACCCTCGCCCAGGTCATCCAGGTCGATGAGCCACCAGGCGGCGTCGCTGGCCCGGCCGGCGATGGGGCGAACCGTCTCTTCTTGCAGCCGCCCCAGCACGTCGTAATCATCGCCCGGCCCTTCGGCAAGCCAGGCGCCGCCGCTGCGCACGCGCACAGTCGGCTCCTGGCTGCATGCCGCGGCTGTTGGCAGCGAGACGCCTGCCAGCAAGGCGGTCGGGCTCGGTCCTGGCGTTGTCTGTGCCGGGATCACCCGCCGCGTGGCGGTGGCCGCGCTCACGGGCGGGGCACTGCTGGTGGCCGTGCCGGGGCCGCCGGCCGGTTGGGTAGCCGGCCCCGGACCTGGCGTGGCGCTGGGCCCAGCCGCCCCCGGCGTCGGCGAGAGGGTTGGGCTGGGCGTCGGCGTTATGGTCGGCACCGTCTGCGCTGCGGCTGGGCCGGCCAGCAACATGAGGCCGGCTACTGCCACGACCAGTGCGCCCATGATTCCCAGAGAGGTCAGGCTAGGGCGTTTTACCATCATCTGAATCTTATTACTCCTCCGCTATTATGGCGCTTCGTAGACAACACGGATGATGAGATCGGTGCGCAGCTCGCCGCTAAATTGTAACGTATTGCCGCTCTGCGAAACGGGGCCGGGTGATACTTCCTGGAGTTGGGCGCCGGGCGGAAGGGTCACCTCTACCGAAAAGGCACGCGGCGCGCCGCCGGCCTGGCGCAGCAGGCGCAGCTCATAGAGCTGTTGCCCGTTCTCGGTGCGAGTCACCTGGGGCAGCGAATAGCGGTAGACGCTGGCGACTTGCTGGCCCGGCTGCAGCACGAAGAAGTTGTGCCATAGGGCCAACCCTTCCAGGTCGCTGGCGGCCTCCGCGCCGGCCGTCCAACCTTCCGAGAGCGTGAAGAGCGCCGGATCGTAGGGATGGCGCGTCGACTGCAGCAGCTCGCTGCCGGCCGGCACGTACAGGCGCAGATAGTTCCAGAAACAATCTTCAGATAGCTGCTGGTAGCTGGGCAGCTCAGCATACGAGACGAGCCCACCCTGGCGGCAGGAAATCGGCTGCTGCAAAGTATGTGTGTAGCTCGCCGTGGTGATTGCCTCGGCCGTTCCCGAGCTGTCAAGTAGAATCTCATAGGTGAGACTACTGCGAATATGCGGGGCCACCTTATTGTAGCCCATGTTGCTATCCACGAGCATCAGCAGGTCACGGCCCGGCTCGCCGGCAAGACGGTTGCTCCAACCATTCTCCTCGAGCGCGGCTGCGACGCTGGCATCGTTCACGTATATTTGCAGATGCTTTTCTTCCAGCGCCCGGTTGATGTTGTAGGCCAGGAACAGCAGATCCAGCGAAGCCAGGTCGCTCAGCAGCCTGTCCTTCAGCGCTGATGCCATCGGCCCCAGAAAATCCTTGCGCGACATGATCCACTCGGATGTACTGGCGCCTTCTTCAGGCGTTTGCCAGGCTGCCTGTAAGCTTTCTGTCAGGTTGCCGGCGCTGACGGTCATCTCTAGGTCGGCGATTTGCAGCGGGCCGGTGTTTTCTAGCAGCAGGGCCAGGAATTGCTGGTCGATGGCAATTACGCCGTCGAGCGCCGGGTAGTCCTGCCCATAGCTATACAGCTCCATCATCATGCGCGCCGCCGTGGGGAAATCCGGCGAGAAGTTGGCGTCGCGGAAGAGCCAGAGCTGGACGCCCATCAGCAGCGACATCGGCTCTGGCGCCAGCTCATAGGGCTTGGCCAGGCCGCCGCCGCCCCAGGCGTCGATGAGATTAGCATCCTGAAATTGCAGGTCGCGGATATCGCCGTTTTCGACGATAAGCAAGCCGGCGCCGGAGATGAAGCCGCCTGTCGCCCGCACCTCGTCCTCATTCTGGGCGACGAGAAGGTATGTGCGGGGCCCCTCGTGGCCGAGAAGCTGCGGCGCGACGACGAGCAGGTCGAAGATGTCGGCGAGATAGAGCTTGTCGTCCAGGCGCTCCAGCAAAGTGCGCACGCGCCAGGGGAACGCCTCCGGCTCCTCAATCTCGGCCCGCGCGGCAACTGCCTTGTCGAGCGCACTGCCGGCGCGCAGCAAATCGGGCCGGGCGGCGGCCAGTGCAGGCATGACGCGGGCGACCGTGCTGCCACCGTCGCCTTGCTGCACGGCGGCCAGAACCGGCCCCAACCCGCGCACCGCGTAGGCGGCCGCCTCACTGCCGTAGTCGGCCATCTCCAGCAGCGGCTGCGCCTCTGCCAGCAGCGGGCCCACCCGCGGCAGCCAGCCGAAAAGCGGCGCCAGCGGGAGGAATGGCCGTACCTCGTTCCGTATCGTCACCACGTCGCGGCGGAGCTCCATGACCAGCGCTTCCGCTTCCACCGGATCGGCGTTGGTCAGCCCACCGGCGCTGAGCGCGGCCGCTCGCTCCTCGTAGCGAGGCAAGGCCGCAACAACGCGCCCGACGCGCCATGCCTTGATCCCCAGCCAGAGCAGGAAGAGCAGAACGCCCGCAAGGATGACCAGTCGGGCTACCCGCCCCCTGTCGAGGCGAGCGCTCTGCAGCTGCCGGCCTGTCTGCCTGGTGCTCTTCTCGTCTACGTTCAACTCATCCACTCAACAACTCATCTCGGCAAGGCCAGAATCCAGCTGCACCGCGCACAGTGGCCGGCCCGGCAGCATCAGGGCGCCCGGATCAAACTTGGCAATGTCAGGCAGCCAGCTATGGCGGGCCGCCAGACGGCGGCGGTACCAGTCAAACCCGAACAGGTTGCGATCGACCACCACAATGTCGGGACGCTGCCCCTCCACCTCGTGCAGGTACCAGAGGGTAAACGTGGCAGCGTCGCCCTCTGTCAATAAGATGGCGTCAAGGGGCGCCGAGCTGAGCAGCGGCTCTGCCAGGTTGCGCGCCTCGCGGTCTGCGCTCAAATCAAGGCGGTTGAAGTTTAGCAGGAGTAGCGCCGCCGGCAAAAGGAGGCTTGCCGGCCCGGCCCTCGCCAGAAGCGGCGCCAGCAAGAGCACGGCACAGAGCAGCGCCGGCAGTAGCAGAACCACCGCATCGTCTGTCCGGTAGGTAGCGGCGGCGACCAGGAAGAGTGCGCCGGTCGCGGCCAGCAGCGCCGGCTGCCGGCGCGAGCGCCACGACGCGCGCTGCAGCAGGACAGGGACGTCGAGGAGCAGCATGGCGCTGGGGACGAAGAGCTGGGCCGACCAGAACCATTCCCAGAGCCGCGCCAGGGCGTCGCCGGCCGCCACGGCCAGCATGTTCGGCCGGTAGAGCGCTCCGGTTACCAGCCACCACCAGCCGTCGAGCCGCCGCGGCTCGCCCCAGACAACGGGGCTGCCCTGGCCGGCCAGGATGGGCAGCAGTAAGAGCGGGGCCAGACCGAGCAGGACAGCGGCGCCAAGCCGCAGCCATTGCCGCCGCGGGGTCAGCCCGAGGGCAAGCGGCGTGAGCAGCAGCGAGGTAGGATGCGTGGTCAGCGAGAGCCCGAGCAGGAATCCCGCCGCCGGAACCGGCCATTGCCGCAGCAGCGCAACGATAAACAGCGCCACGACCGCCAGATTGAGTGCATAGACCTCGGCGATGATGGCCTGACGCCACACCGGCGCCAGCAACGCCAGGGTCAGAGCTGCCGCCAGGGCGCCACTAGTCCGGTACTTTGTGCCCGTAGCGGGCAGGCGCCGGGCAGCTACAGAGGCGGTAGCAGCGGCTGCTGCCATTGCCAGCGCGGAAAAGAGGTTGAAGCGCAGCGGCAGCGTGCCCAAAGGTATCCGGCTCACGACATGCCCCAGCAGCACGTAGGTAGGGTAGCCCGGCGGATGGGGGACGCCCAGGGTGGCGGCTGCGGTGATCAGCTCGGCGCCATCGGCGCCGTGGTTGGCCCAGGTCAGGTCCGGCGCCAGCGTCAAACAGTAGATGATGAAGACGGGCAGCGCGGCCAGAATGGGGAGCAGCCAGATAGGCAGCAGTGTATCCGGCGCCAGGCGACGCCGCCCTGCGAGCAACATCACCTAGCGCGCCCCATCCCCCTGCAGGACCGCCGGAATGGTCCTGGCTAACAGGGTCAGATCGCGCCAGAGTGAGTAGTTGTCGATATAATCCAGCTCCAGGCGGACCCGCTCGTCCAGACTCAGGTCGGCGCGCCCGTTTACCTGCATGGGGCCGGTGACGCCCGGCTTGATCGCCAGCCGTCGCCGATGCCAGTCGTTATAGTAGGCGACCACGCGCGCCTCTTCCGGCCGCGGGCCGACCAGACTCATCTCGCCCTTAAGCACGTTCCAAAACTGCGGTAGCTCGTCGAGGCTCCAGCGGCGTAGAATACGCCCGACACGCGTCCGGCGCGGATCTTCGGCCAGCTTAAAGACCGGCTCCTGCAGCTGGTCGAGCGTGATCAGCTTATCCAACATCTCTTCGGCGCCGGCGGCCATTGAGCGGAACTTCACGATGGTAAACGGGCGCCCGCCCTGGCCGATGCGCTGCTGGCGAAAAAAGACGGGACCGGGCGAGTCCAGCTTGATAGCCAGGGCAATAGGTGGCGCCAGCGCGCACATCGCGACGAGGCCCACCAGGCCCCCGCCGATGTCCAGCGACCGTTTGACCAGGTAGGGCAGGCCGCCGATGGTAGACTGGCTGCCTGTGATGCCCGGCTGCGGACGCACCGTGCCCCAGGCATAGCCAGCGCCCAGGGCCAGCGCCCGGACTCCGAGCAGCAGCGGCGAAACCAGGGCCACGGCCCTGTCCTTGCGCCACGCCTTGGCCGTATAGGGCGCCGTGGTCAGCAGGAAGGCCGCGAGAAAGAGTAGCAGCGGCACGGCGCTCCACTCTGTTAGCAGCAGCGAAGCCAGGGAGAGCAGGATGAGGGCCATCAGGCCCATCTGCACCTTCATCACCTGCGGCGTATGCGAGTCGCGCACGCCGCGCTCTGGGAAGCGGCGGACAACCTGCGCCTTCCAGTAGCCAATAATGAACTTCTTGCGCAGATAGGCGGCAAAGGTCGCCGAATGGAGATGATAGACAACCGCATCCGGCTGGAAGACCATCTTATAGCCACGGGCCGCCAGGCGGAAGCTCAGCTCCTGGTCTTCGAGGTAGGGGAAGGTCTCGTCAAAGCCGTCGTTAGCGAGCAGAACCTCGCGCCGGTACGCGGCCGAGTAGGTATCGATGAAATCAATGACCGGCTGGCTGCGCAGCAGGTCATACTTATCTTCGTATTCCAGCTGCACGAAGCGGGCGACGAGCGAGCGCTGCCGTGTGGCGTAGGTGCCTTTGGTGCCGGCAATGTCCGGCTCGCCAAAGCGCGCTGTCAACTGCGCCAGCCAGTCCGGCCTGGGTTCGCAGTCCGCGTCGGTGAAGCAGATGATGTCGCCGCGCGCCGCGCGCATGCCCGCATTGCGCGCGGCGGCCGTGCGGGCGCGCGGCTGGCGGATGACGAGGTGGGCTCCGGCCGCGGCGGCGCTGTCGGCCGTGCTGTCCGTGGAGCCGTCGTCGACGACGATGATTTCGAAACAATCAGGGTCCAGCGTCTGCCGCTGCAATGCCTGAATACAGGCCGGGATCGTCGCCGCGGCGTTATAGGCAGGAACGACAACGGAAGCCAGCGGCCGGCTGTCATGCATGGCGCTGGCGCCGCAACAGGCCGATCCCCCCTAACACAAGTTGGGGAAGAACGACGACGAGGTGAAATACGAGCGCGTAGGCCAGACGAGTGGCATTATCGCCTACCGCGAATGTCGCCAGCATGAAGGTGACAATGCCTTCAAAGATGCCAATCCGCGCCGGCGTCGAGGGCGGCAGCGCGCCCACCGTGAGGGCGATATGGATGGCTGCCGCGTGCCTGAGGCCAAGGGGAAAGCCCAGCGCCGCGAAGAGTACGTAGGGCGTCAGCACGGCCAGCAGCGTAATCAGCAGCGTGCTGCCCGCCAGCGCCAGCGAGGCCCGGCCGCTGCGCAGGGCCGAGAACCCGGCCAGCCCTGAGCCAATCCACGGCAGCAGGCGCTCTTGCCAGCGCTCGGGAAAGAAGCGGAGGACGGCCAGAGCCAGGCGCCGCACCAGTTCGGGCCGGCGGGCGATGGCGAAGAGGGCGAGCAGAATCGCCACCGCGACGATGGCGCCGCTCAAGCCGGAGCTGGCAACCAGCTCGGGAAGCACGAAAAAGGGCAGCAGCGCAAAAAGCAGGAAGGCCAGGCTGATCAGCTCCAGCGTCTTCTCGACGACGAGCGTGCCCAGTGCCTTGACTTTGCTTTCGCCCGTATGGTGGCCCAGGTCATAGACGCGCGCCAGCTCGCCGAGGCGCAGGAAAGGAACCGCTGTGTTAATTAGCTGGCCGACATTCACGGCCCAGAAGAGGTGACGAAAGGGCGGCACCCGATCCTGGGGCTGGTAAAGCATCTGCCAGCGCCAGCTCTTCGCCAGTGTCGTGGCCAGAAAGACGAGCAGGGCAAGGAGAATGTAGAGGGGGCGCGACGCGCCGAGCGCCGCTTGCAGGTCGGCAAGCGCTACGTTGCGCGTGACATACCACAGGCCAAGCAGGCTGAGGGCAAGGGCTAGCAGCAGACGGAGCCAGGGGATGGCTTTCTTTTCTGCAAGCGGGAGCGCCGGCTGGCCCCCCTCCTCTTTCTGCAAAATCACCTTCTCTCTCCGCACGCTCATGATGGTTATCGGGATCGTTTTACAACGGGATCAGGATGGCGTCAAACGGACCAGGATCCTGTCTCTCGCTATGATGGGCAGGGGTGCGCTCACGGGCGCACAAGCAGCGCGCTGGGGTCGCCAAGCAGGCCAAACGTGTCACTGATTTCGCGCAGGCCATCGTTGGTCACGTCCAGCCCCTGCTTGGCGATCTGCAGGGCATCGCCCACGCGCTCTACGGCCGGCTCCTGGACTGCCTGCAGGAAGGCCAGGGCAAACGGCTCCTGGTGCGAGGAGAGCGTGAGGCTTGTCGCGGCCACCGTCAGGACCGGACCATCCTCGTATGCCAAGAGCTGCTCGGCCAGCGAGGTAATTTCGGGATGGGCAAAGAGCCCGGTGAGGCAGGTTAGCTGCACGACCAGCGGCGCGGACGCCGCGCCCGCCAGCGACGAGACAGCGTCCGCCGCCAGGATGCTATCTTTGCCCCAGAGCTGCAGGCTGCCGTGGCCCGTATAGGTAACCAGCCAGGCGCCTTCCTTCCAGGCGCTCGCCAGCCCCGCGCCAGCGGGGCCGATAAGGTGAGACGTGCTGGCTGGGGCCAGCTCCGCTCCGGCTACCAGCCGCTCCGTCATGTTGCTGAACGACTGGCTGCTGGGGTCACTCACGAAGAGGGCTTGCGGCTGCGGCGCGGCGCTCTCGTAGGCCAGCGTGCGCCGCACAAGCGACTCGACGGCCGCCACGTTGTCTACAGGCCAGCGGCCGATGGCCAGATCCGGCCGCATGTCGCCGTCGACATCGGCCAGGCGTGCATCGCTGACCGTTTCGCCACTAAAGCTGACAGCGACCATGAACGGTGGCACAATGTTCTGCGGCGGCGTGACTGGTTTATCCGGGTGGGTCGCCAGATATTCGCGATAGTCGCTCGTCCCATCGCCGACGAGCAGCAGGTAGCGTGGCGCCGGCTCCGCCCACTGCGCGGCGGCATAGGCGACAAAGGCCCGGATGCTATCTGGCGTCTCCATGCCCGCGCCAAACTCATCGTAGATATCGCCAACAGGCACGACCGCGACCTGCAGCCCCTGTTCCTCGCGGGCGCTGACCAGCGGCGCCAGCGCGGGCGCCAGCTCGTCGGTGGTGATAATAATCAGATCCGCCTGGCGCTCGGCGGCGCGCCAGCCGCCCTCGCGCAGGGGGGCTATGGCGGCAACCTGCAGATAGCCATCGGGCCCGACGGCGACCAGGTCGGCAGCGCCGGCGCTGCCGAAGCGCCCGCCGTCGTCCATCTCTTCCCAGCCGCCGAGGCGCGTCGGATTCCCTGGGTCGGAGACGTCCAGCAGCAGTGGTGGAGCGCTGAAACCCTGCAGGGTGACTGTCCCGGGTGCGGCAGAAAAAGTCAGCCGGTCGTTCGCGGCAATTGGGCGGGCGTGGTAGCCGACGCGCAGCCAGTCGAGCTTGATAATGTCGAGGAAATCCTCGGGCAGATTTTCTAGAGTTATCGTGTTGTCGCCATTCTGCAAGGCGCGGGGCGGAAGCGCAATCGTGGCTGCGTGGCCTGCCTGCCCATCCCAGAAGATTTCGCCCTGCCGCACGCCGTTGACGGCAACGGCCAGCGAGTGGTCCGGATCGACAGCCGGGCTGTGGGAAGCGCCGTAGAGCTGCAGCTTAAGCTCTCCTGTTCCGTGCGCCGCATTAGCAGCCGAAACGGTTAGCTCCAGACTTCCCTGTAAGGGCAGCGTCAGCCAGAACCAGGGCTCGGCGGCATCGGCATAACGGGCATCGGGCAGGTATTCCCAGTTTTCTTCCAGATGGTGGACGAGCCAGACAGCGTTCACTTCTGCGCCGGCCGGCGGCGCTTCAGCCACTTGCATCAGCAGACCTGGCTCGCCGGCGCGCAGGATATAGGCCTGCCGCGCCGTATAGCGGCTCTGCGGCCCCTGCCCATAGAATATGAGGCTCTCGCCGTCAATCAGAAAAGGCGCCGGCCGCCCCTCGCTGCTGAGGTGGAGATTGGCAGCCGACAGCTCGCCAATTTCTAGCCCGGCCTGGCGCAGCGCGGCAAGCGGCAGCCGATAAACGCCGTCTTGCGCGACCAGAATTCGTAAGGCATCCGTTGTAGCCGTGGGGGTAGGTGGATTGGCCCGGCAGGCGACGAGAACGAGCAGCGCTAGCGCCGCCGCCACGAGGCGCACCATGCTACTGCAGCGGGCCGCCGTCCCGCCGCCGCGTGGACAGAATGATGGAGATGGCAATACCGGCAATGAAAATGAAAAGCCCGCCGATGAAGCCGAACCAGAGCAAGAGGCGCGCGGCGCTCGACGTCTCCTGCGCCGGCGCGGCGGCCTCGTCGTCTGCCTGCGGACTCTGGCTGCTGCCCTGACCACGCCCGACGCTATCGGGCAGCGAATCCGGAAGTCCGCCCTCGGACAGCGTCACAGGGTTCTGTCCTGCCTGTGTTACGACACCGCTGTCCCCAACAGCCGGGAGCGGCGCGATGGCGATTTCCGCCGCGGGCGTGGCCTCGGCGAACTCCTCCAAGAAGTCGTCGTCGGGCCCGGCCGCCTGCGCAACGGGCGGGTTGGTCAGACCGGTGGCGCCACCGCCCCCAGGTGCCGACGGCGTGAAGCTGAATCGGGTTGGCGTAGGTCCAAGCGGCCGGGCGGCGACAGTTGCTGGCGTCGTTCCCTCCGCATCGCCCAATTCGGCGTCGCCAGTGACGGTGACCGTAGCCGTCAGCGCGGGGGCGGCAGTGCCAGAGCCAGCGGTCACCGTCGTTGCCGGCGTCGGCGTACCAGCGCCGGCGCCGGGCATCGTGCTGGTTGGGGCCGGCGTGCTGGTCATACCCGGATCGCCGCCGCCAATAATCTCCGGCGTCGCCGTCGGGCCGAGCGAAATCGTGGCAAAGGCGACGAGCTGTTCCGCGTTGCTCAGGTTGACTTCGTACAGCTGATAGCGGTAGGTTTGTCCGCTTACCGCCGTCCGGTCAACTTCTGTATAGATGGCGCCAGAAAAGGTGCTGCCCTCGGCGGGTACCAGGCCAATCTCGGGCAGGTCGGCAAACGGGCCGTTGGGCTCCGGGCCGCGCTTTATCTTGAAGTAAGCCACGTCCGTCTCGGTGGCCGTCTCCCACTCAATCTCCACGCCATCGGCGACGGCGCGCAGCTCAAAGCGCAGCAGATCGACCGCTAGGGGGCTGGCGGCAGCGGGCGCCGCCAGCCAGGCCAGAGCCAGCAGCGCCAGTAGAGTCGTCAGGCCGCCCAGGAAATAGCCAACAGATCGGCTCACACGACCCTCCGAAGCTGAGCGCCCACGGCGAGGTAAGACGTATGGCAGGCGGCGGGCGGCGGGCGGCAGGAGGCTGTTCTTATCTATCATCGTTCAGGCTAATTGTAGCAGGGGCCCATAACACTCCGGGCGCCACTTACGTTGCTTTCATTCTCGGTCACCGGCTGCCGCCTCTTGCCAGGTAAGCAGGTTGCGCCGCTGCAGATCCTGCAGGAATGTCTCCAGATCGGCGCTGGCCTGAGCGGCCGGGATGCGATAGCGGCGCACAAGCTCCGCTTCCAGTTCCGCCACGTCACGGCGCCCGTCGAGCAGTTGCCAGATGGCGGCGCCAACCTGATTGAGGACGCGCAGGTCGCCCGCCTCGGGCGAGACGAGGACAGCGCCGTCGTCGGTCTCGCGGCAGATTATCCCGCCCGCGGCCACCGGAACACGGTCAGCCGGCCGCATTCGCCGTGAGTCCTTTTCGTAATAAGAGGAGACCGGCCAACAGACTGAGCGCCACGGCAATGGGCGCCCACCAGGCGGCCGCCGGCGCCGTATAAGAGTTGAGTTCATGCATCTCTGTGTTGTTGTCCATTTCCACGTCTTCCAGCCGGTAATAATAAGTCTGCCCGGCCTCGACCTGCTCGTCGACGAAGGTGTATTGGCCGCCCGCGGCCGGGCCGCCCTGGCCGGGGATGAGCTGCTCGTTCAGCCGTTCAAACTCGCCGTCGGGCGAGGCGCTGCGGTAGACGTTGAAGCCGGCCGTGTTGAGCTCAGTCTCCGTTTGCCACTCGACGCGGACGGCCGGCGGCGCGCCCAGTTGGAGCACGACAATGACCGCAGCCAGGACAAGCCAGAGCGCTCCCAGGAGCATGAGCAAATAGCGCGACGGTTGCCGGGAAACGGACATATCTTTGGTTGCGCGCTGCCCTGCGCTACCTGAATCTGCCATCCAACTGCATTGTGTTATTCTGCCTGGCGCGTCGCCACTGGCTGCGGCCGGCTGCAGTGTAGCAGAAAAACTGCGTCCAACAGACCAGACAGCGCTGAGCCCAGACCTAGCTTGAACAGGCGTGAGAAAAGTCACGCGGCATTATAGCATATGGTAAAATCGGCTCCAATAGGGCGCATAGGTCCCCTGTAGAGCGCAACCCCGGCTAGCAGCGGCGCATCGCTGCCGGTGATAAAAGGAAGCGAGTATGGCTAAAGTCAAGACGCGTTACGTCTGCCAGGCGTGTGGGAGGACGGCGCCCCGTTACCTGGGGCGCTGCCCGCAGTGTGGTGAGTTTGGCTCGATGGTCGAGCAGATTGTCGAGCCGGAAGCCGGCGCTCAGAGTGCGCGCCGCATCGGAACGGGTCCGGTCAGCGCGCCGCGCCGCCTGCGCGAGATTACGACTGACGGAGTAGAGCGGCTGCCGCTGCCGCTCGAGGAGTTCACCCGGGTGCTGGGCGGCGGCGTGGTGCCCGGCTCGCTGGTTCTCGTCGGCGGCGACCCGGGCATCGGCAAGTCTACCCTGCTCCTCGAGGTCGCGGCGCTCATGGCCCAGCTCCACGGGCCGGTGCTCTATATCTCCGGCGAGGAGAGCGCGCGCCAGATCAAGATGCGGGCCGACCGGCTTGGCCTGGACCCGGACGATCTCTACCTGGTAACCGAGACCAATCTCAACGTCATGGTCGGCCACATTGAGGCCATCCAGCCGGTCATGGTCATTGTCGATAGCATCCAGACAACCTACTCGGATTCGCTGACGGCGACGGCCGGCAGTATCAGCCAGGTGCGCCAGTCGGCTAGCGTCTTTCAGGAACTCGCCAAGAACTCCGGCATTACCATCTTCCTCGTCGGCCACGTCACCAAAGAGGGCAACCTGGCCGGGCCGCGCGTGCTGGAGCATATTGTCGACACTGTGCTCTACCTGGAGGGGGACCATTTTCATCGCTACCGGCTGCTGCGCGGCGTCAAGAACCGCTTTGGCGCTACCAGTGAAGTCGGCGTTTTTGAGATGGTGGAGAAGGGAATGGTCGAAGTGCCCAATCCGTCGGAAGCGTTTCTGGCGGAGCGGCAGGCCAACGCGCCCGGCTCGACCATTGCCGTGCCCATGGAAGGCACCCGCCCCCTGCTGGTGGAGATTCAGGCCCTGGCGAGCACGACGACCTTCTCCAACCCGCGGCGCACAGCCAACGGCATCGACTACAACCGCCTCTTACTTCTGGCGGCTGTCCTCAGCCGTCGCGTGGGCGTCAACGTGCACGACAAAGATGTCTTCGTCAACGTAGTGGGCGGGCTGCAGATTGACGAGCCGGCCGCCGATCTGGCCGTGGCGACGGCCATTGCCAGCGGCATCAAAGACCGGCCGGTGCACGCCGATATGGCCCTCATCGGCGAGATTGGCCTGAGCGGCGAGCTGCGTACCGTCAGCCAACTTGATACCCGGCTCAAAGAGGCCGCCAAGCTCGGCTTCCGCCGCTGCCTGGTCCCTCGCTCGCCGCGCCGCCAGCCGCTCGAACTCCCCAGCGGGCTGGAGCTTGTCGCCTGCCGCACGCTGGGAGAGGCGCTGGACGCTGCCCTGCTCGCGCGCTCCTGAGCAGGCGCGCCTAACGCCGCCGCCCGACGACGAAGGCCAGTAATCCTCCGGCGACGAGGAGAACGACGATGCCAGTCGTGACGGTCCCTGGGTCCAGAGCGGCGGCGACAGCCCCCTCCGGCTCTGCCGCTGGCGCCGCCTCCTCGGGCGCTGGCGTGGCCGCGGCCGGCGCCGTCGGCAGGCTCACCAGCTCAGTGACCACCGTAGCAGGAGGCGCAGGCGTTGCCGTCGCGGCCATCGTCGCGGTCGGCGGCATGGCTGTCGGGCTGGCCAGAGCAGCCGGCATGTCTGTCGAGCCGCCGGTCGAGGCTGGCTGCGGCCGCAGACCGACGACAATCTCCTGGCCGACGCTGAGCAGCGACTCGGCCGTTAGCCCTTCGTTGAACGCCAGCAGCTCGGCGAGGCTCAAATCATAATCGGCGGCGATGGCCAGCAGGCTATCCCCTTCGGCGACGCTGTAGACGTAAGCGCCGTCGTCGCGCAGGGTTGTGCCCGCGGGGACCTGGGGCGCGGCCGCGGCTCGTGTGGCGCTGTCGCTATAGCCGAGGATGATCTCTTGCCCGACGGTCAGCAGGCTGTCCGGCGTCAGGTTGTTCAGCGCTAGCAGTTCGTCGACGGTGAGGCCGAATTGCACGCCAATCCCGCTCAGCGTATCGCCGGAGGCGACGAGATAGCGCACTACGCCATCACTGCCCGGCGTGGGCGACGCAAAGGCAGGACTGGTCGCGGCTGTCGCCGCCGCTGCCGCGGGGCTGGCCTGCACCTGGCCCGCCGCGCTTACCGTTGGCTGCGCCGGCAGGGGAGGCGCCGCGGGTACGCTGCCCGACTTGTAGGCGCTGATGAGCTGCGCAGCCAGCTCCAGGTATTGCGTCCCAAACTCTACGCTGGGCTCGATATTACTGCCCTCCGCCCACTCGTTGAATGAGGTGATAATCAACATGTCCGGAGCGCTGCTGGCGGCGTCGGCAAAGCTGTTCTGGAAGTAAGCGCCGCCCGCCCGGTCGCGGTAGATCGACTGATCGCCACGGCCGAGATGGCGATCGTCGAAGCCGGGCATGGCCGTGGCGACCCAGTACTTATAGCTGCCGTGGGTCGCGGCCGCGGCCCGCGTCTCGCCCGCCCAGCGCCCGTTAATGCCGGCCGGGTTCGCTGCCCAGGCGATGTTATACAGATGCAGGCCGTCGAAGACCGACAGGTAAGCCGGGTTGCCCCCTTCGGCAATCCAGATGCTGTTCCGGCCCGGATCGGCAATGCTGCGGATGGTCGCCCAATCGTCCACGCTGTACATCCAGTTGGCCCAGAAGAAGATGACCGGCTTGCCGTCCACGCGCAGGTAGGCGGAATGGTTCGCGTGCGTGGCGAGCAAGGTAGCCAGGGCGCTGGCCCGCTCGTCGTTGCTATTCATGAAGACGCCCGGCTCGAAATCGATGGCGGCCTTGAAGCCTGCCGCCGCCGCCGTGTCCAAGAGCATGGCGAAGTTTCCGTTCGTCTGCGGCTCGTTCGGCCCATACCAGCTCTGCACAAAGGCGTCGATGCCCGCGCCGCTGGCCTGGGCGACGTGGCGTTGCATGGTGGCGGCGTCGTTGGAGAAGTAAGGCTGCTCGGGCTGGAACGGGGTCTTGCCGGGGCCAAAGCTGTTGGGGTTATACCAGGCGTAGTAAAAAGCCAGCACCAGATTGGTGCGGCCCTGCGCAGAACTCTCGCCGCCGCGCGCGAGCAGGGCGCCGGCGACGAGCAAGAGCAGCAGGAACAGCCGGCGCGCGGCCGGGGCGGTGAGAGCGCGAGTCTGGCAAGCCATGACCCGACGATTATAGCGGAATGATGAGAGGGGGACGGGACGCCTGGTCGAATTCTTCATCTATGATAATATACTCCCGTTGCGCAGCAACCGCTGCTTTCCGCTCCCGGCCTGACCGGGGGCAGACACTCGCCCGAGTTATTCCACGGAAAGGAGGCATACGCAACGTGCGCGAGTATGAAGTCACGATTGTAATCAAGACGAGTCTGGAAGATGACGACCGCAACGCGATTATCGAGCGGGTCGGCGGCTGGCTGAACCCTAGCGGCGATGAGGCGACTGCGCCGAAAGCCAATCATTGGGGACAGCGCTCGCTGGCCTACCCCATCGGTAACGAACGCGACGGCTATTATGTGCTCTACGAGGCTAATATGGAGCCTGAGCAAGTCAACGCCGTCGAGCGCCAGATCCTGTACGAAGAAGCCATCTTGCGCCACCTGGTGGTACGCAAGGGCGAATAGTTAAATAGATAATTCTCCGTCACCCTGGCCAGTAGGGGCCGCCAGCGTTCCGTGCGGATATGGAAAGCAGGGCCAGGCCGCGGCATTTGACCCCGGCCGGCAGCATCTAGGGCGAACGTCCACGGGACACCGATGGCTACTGCAGCGCCAGAGAGACGGCTTGAGAAAGCATCCACTTGGAGGTAACAATGGCTGATTTTCGTGGTGGAGGAGGACGGTTTCGGCGGCGCCGCATCTGCTCCTTCTGTGTAGATAAGGTTGAGACGGTCGATTACAAAGACGTCGACACACTACGCCGCTATGTAACCGAGCATGGCCGGATCCGCCCGCGCCGGCAGACCGGCGCCTGCGCCAAACACCAGCGCAGCCTGGCGACCGCGGTCAAGCGTGCGCGCCATCTGGCTCTGCTGCCTTTCGTCAGCGACTAAAAAGGCAGTAAGGCCATGGCAAAGAAACAGCGAGAAGAAGCGCGCGAAGATCGTCGTCTCTCGCGTAAAGAGGTTTTGCTGGCCCGGCGGCAGCGCGAGCGCAACCGTCAGGTCCGCATCGCCGTTGGCCTCATTGTCGGCCTGCTCGCCCTGGTTGCCCTGATGGCAGTCGTCATGGAAGGGATCGTGCGGCCGACTCAGGCCGTCGCCACGGTAGGCCAACAAGAGATTACTCTGCGTGAATGGCAGGAACGGGTCCGCTTCCAGCGCGCCCAGTTCATCATTGCCATGGAAGACCAGGCCGAGGCCTTCGGCGGCGACATCGGCCTGGTGCAGCAGTTCAACCAGCAGCAGATCAGCCTTCTGCTCCAGCCAGAGGTTCTCGGCGAGTTCATGCTGGAACAGCTGGTAGACGAGGCAATCATACGCCAGCAGGCGGAAGCGCGCGGGATAACAGTCTCCGACGAAGAGCTGCAAAAACGGCTCGAAGAAGGGTTCAGTTACTATGGGGGCGCTGCGCCTACCCCGCTGCCCACGGCAACGCAGACGATAGCGCCGACGCCTTCGCTTACGCCCATACCCACTTCGGTGATAACGGAAGTGGTGCCCGCTCCCACACTGGCGCCCACGGCCACGGCCGGCCCGACGATGACGCCATTACCGACGGCGACGCCGGTGAGCGAGGATGCGTTCCGCGAGGAGTATAATACGATTCTCCGCCGCTTCCGTGATCACGGCGCGAATGAGGAATCATACCGCGCCGTGCTGCGCGCCCAACTGTACCGGGAGAAGCTGGCCGAGGCGCTCGCCGAGGAAGTAGAGATGAGCCCCGAAGCGGAGCAAGCCAGCCTCTACCTGCTCTCCTTTGCGACGGCCGAAGAAGCCGCCCAGGCGGCTGAGGCTATCGACGAGACAGGTTTTCTCGACGTCTGGAACCGCCTGCGCAGCCTGCCCGCGGAGGATGAAGCGGCCTTGCCGGGCTCAGCCGCTGAGCTGATCTGGCAGACACAGGAGAGCATTGCCCAACGCTACGGAGAGGCAGTAGCCGAGGCGGCATTTGCACTGGAGTTGGAGGAGCCGAGTGAGATCATGGAGGTTGACCCCGGCATCGACCAGTTAACCGGTGTGGAGCAAGATACCGTCTTCTACATCCTCATGGTAAGCGGCCGCGAAATCCGCGAGCTACCAGAGTCCACGCTGGAGAACCAGCGTTTCCAGCTTGTCAGCGATCTACTTGCGTCACGCCGCGAGCTGGGCGACGCTACACTGTTTGAGAACTGGCGCGGCCGGTCGCCGACGCAGCCGGTCCTCGATCCCATCTTCTATCAGCAGCCAACACCGGCGCCTACGCTGCTGGCGCCCACGCTGCCTGCTACGCTAGAGGCGACGCCGTCCAATACGGAGTAGTGCCGGCAGACAGACGCAACTCATAGCGGCTTGATTGAGCCGGGATGCCAGACGGTATCCCGGCTCTCTTATTTCTTACGCAGATACTCTTCGGGACGGATGGAGATGACCTGGCTGGCGCTGTCCGCGCCCATGCTGACGCCGTAAACGGTGCGCGCCGCCTGCACAGTGCCGCGATTATGGGTAATGACGATGAACTGGGACTGCTGCGCCAGCTCGCGCAGCACGGCCCGAAAGCGGGTGACGTTCGCTTCATCCAACATCGCGTCAACCTCGTCCAGCACGCTGAAGGGGGGCGGCGCCACCTTCAGCAGGGCGAAGAGCAGGGCCGCCGCCGTCAGCGAACGCTCGCCGCCGGAGAGCAGGCCGAGACGTTGCTGGCGCCGGTTGGGCAGCTGGGCAATGATGTCGACGCCGCTGATCGTCAGGTCATCAGGCTCGGTGAGGAAGAGGCGCGCCGAACCGCCGCCGAATAGCTGCGTGAACATCTGTCCAAATATGGTATCGACGTGGGCGACCGTGGCGGCGAAGGCGCGTGAAGTCAGCTCGTCCAGCTCGGCGATGACGCGCCGCAGCCGCTTCTCCGTCTGCTGTAGATCCTCGACCTGTTGTGTTAGGAAGTCGTGCCGCTCCAGCGTCTGCTCGTACTCCTCTGGCGCCTCCGCATTAATCGCGCCCATGCGCTGCAGCTGGCCCCGGTAGTTATGGATGCTCTCCTCGATGTCGCCGGGTAGCTCTTCTACCACCGGCAGCTGCTCGACAATCTCGCCAATCGGCAGCGGGCTCTGCCCGCCGCGCCCCTCCTCAAATGACAGCGCGACCAGGCCCAGGTCATTACGGATGCGCTCGGCCAGCCCTTCCAGCATGTTTTCCTGCTGGCTCAGCGCCACCCTGGCCTGGGTGTAAAACGTCTCCAGGTCATGCGCCCGGCGCTGGGCAGCGGCCGCTTCTTCTTCCAGCGCTTCAAATGCGGCCTGCCTTTCGCCAAGTCGTGCCTGCAGCGGCTCAATCCGGGCATCCAGCGCGGCCATGCTCGCCTGCAGTTCGCCGACGCGGCGCTCGGCCGCTTCCAGGTCCAGCTCGCGCTGTTCCGCCTCGAGCTGTGCCTGTCGCTCCAGGCTGCGCTGTAGCTGAGCGTCGATCTGGCCCAGGGTTGCCCGCCGGCTCTCAACGACGGCTTCGCGTCCGGCAACGATGGTCCGCGCCGTCTCTATCTCCTGCTGGCGGAGGCGGCGCTCCTGGTCCGCCTCGGCGACCGGTAGTGACGCCAGACGCTGCTGCGCATCTACTATCTGCTGCTCCAGCCGCGCCACGGACGCGCCATAGGCCTGCAGCGTTGTCTCCGTGGCCGTAATGCGCTCGCGCAGACTGGCCTGTTCGCTGTGCGCGGCTGCGCGCTGCTGCCGCAGATAGTCAAGCTGCTGGCGCGCCCGGTCGAGGTCACGCTGCCGCTGGGCCGCCCGCTGGCTTTCTTCCTGTACCTGGCGCGCCAGCTCCCGCTCCTCGCGGTCAAGCTGGATTATCTGCTCGTTGAGCGCCTCGGTCTCCTGGCGCTGGACGGCAACTTCTGCCTGCACCGCCTCTGCTGCCTCGCGCTGCTGGGCGGCGCGCGCGGCCGCCTGGCGCCACGCTTCTTCACGCGCCAGGATGCTGCGCTCCGGGTCGCGCGGATTTACCTCGACCAGACCGCCGGCATTGACGACAAAGCCATCAGGGGCGACGGCGACGGCGCCCGGTGGCAGCCCCGCGGCGACAGCGTAGGCCGTTTCCCGCTCGGCGACGAGCAGAATGTGGCCCAACAGCAAGTCGATAACCCGGCGTGGCGCGCCCGCCCCCGCAATCACCTCGCTGGCCCAACCGATCACCCCGGCCTGCGCCGGCCTGGAGCCAGGGGGCGTCGGTTGCGCGTCCACGGCTGCCACGGCGTGCATGGTGGTTCCCGGATTCTGGCTCACCAGCTTCCAGAGATTGCCGCCATCAGGCACGATGAGCGTCGCCAGACGCGCGCCGAGGGCTGCTTCGATAGCGTCCTGATACTCGGCCGGGATGTCAAGCAGGCTGGCCAGCCGCCCCTCTACCTGGACCCCTTCGCGGCTGACGGCATCGCGTTGGCGCATCTGGTCCAGCATTTCGCAGCGCGCTTCGAGCCGGGCTGCTTCGCTGTTAAGCTGGTTGGCCCGGCGCACGCGCTCGTCGAGCTCCTCGCGGCGGCTGCGCAGGGAGCGGCGCGCCGCCTGCTGCTCATCCTGAAGCTGCCTGTGTTTTGTGCTGAGTGCGGCCAGCGCCTGCTGCGCGCGCTCGCTGGCCTCAGCCAGCCGCTCGGCCTCCGCGGCCGCAGCCGCGGTCGCCTCGTCATGGTTGGCGCTGCTCTGGCGCTCCTGTAGCTGTTCTCGCAGCTGCGCCAGCTGGCCTTCCGCTTGCGAGAGCCGGCGCCGCTCCTCGCCGAGCGACCGTTCGGCGGCCGCCAGACTGGCAGTGGTCTGGTCTATCTCTTCCTGTTTGTCGCGGAAGGTTTGGCGGAAGGCGAGCAGCTGCTGCTCCTGGGCGGCTCGATTGTCCTGCGCCAGGCCGAGCTGCTCCAACGCCTCGGCAAGCTGACCATTGGCGGTAGCCTGCTGCGCCTTGAGCTGGGGCAGGTCGCCTGCGATTTCTCCTAGCTGCCGCTCCAGCAGCGCGGCGCGCTCGCGTAGAATCGCCAGACGGCGGTGTGCCTGCTCGCCCTGCTCGCGGAGCTGTTCGCGCTCCCGCTGCAGCTCGCCCAGCTGGCGCTGCAGCGCTGCGAGCTGGCGCCGGTGGCCGTCGCTGGCTGTGTGCTGCTCGCTGAGCCGGGCGCGCCCCTCTTTCCACGCCGCTTCTGCATCCAGCGCCTGCTGGCGTTGCCGCCGCAATGTTTGCTTGCGTGACTCCCACTGGTAGCCGTACCAGATGCGCAGCAGGTGCCTCAGGTCGCGCTGTACCTGTTCATAGTTGCGGGCCCGGTTGGCCTGCCTTTTTAGGCCGGCCAGGCGCGGGCGGATTTCCGAGAGAATGTCATGGATGCGCTCCAGGTTATGCTGGGTCTCCTGTAAGCGGCGCAGCGTGGCAGCCCGCTTCGCCTGGTAATGGCTGACGCCGGCCGCCTCTTCAAACAGAGCGCGCCTTTCCTCTGCCCGCAGCGAAAGCGCCTGGTCAATGAGTCCCTGGCCCACAATGGTGTAGGTACGCTCGCCCAGCCCGCTCGTCGCCAGCAGCTCTTGCACGTCGCGCAGGCGGACTTTCTGCCCATTGAGCAGATATTCGTTCTCACCCGAGCGAAAAGCCCGCCGCCCAATGACGACTTCCTGGAAGTCGATGGGCAGCCAGTTGTCGCTGTTGTCGAGCGTGAGGATGACCTGAGCCATGCCGGCGCGCGCCCGACCCTGGCTGCCGGCAAATATCATATCAGTCGTGCGCTTGCCGCGCAGCGTTCCGTAGCTCTGCTCGCCTAACACCCAGCGCAGGGCGTCGGCTATATTGCTCTTGCCGCTGCCGTTCGGCCCGACAATGGCGGTTATGCCGCTGTCAAAGTCGAAGACAGTCCGGCTGGCAAACGTCTTATACCCCTGTAGCTCTAATCGCTTTAGCTTCATGTCTCCTTTCAACCACCGTGCGGGGCGGCTCCCCCGGGCCCGTTCTGCAATGCTGACGCCACGAGGCGCGCCGGGCAGTATAGTAGTTCGCTAGAGCGCGTGCAAGTGCGGCCGGGCACAGGCTATAATGACGGGCGGACTGCAGACCAGGATGTGCGACCGGCAGCAATAGAGGGAGGAACGGGCCTCGACCATGGAAGCGGCCGAGATTCAGGACGAGATCGGACGATTGGCGTCGGCAATTGCCGCCCTTGAGGCGCAGCGGGACGCCCTTGGCGACGACGTCGTGGACACGACGATTAATGCCCTGCGCGAGCGGCTGGAATCGCTGCACCTGCGCACTGCTCCCCAACGCAAGCAGGTCACGGTGCTGGCGGCCGACCTGTCGGGCTTCACCGCGATGTCCGAGCGGCTGGACCCCGAGGTCGTGCGCGATACGATTGACCAGCTCTGGCACGACCTGGACGAGATTATCATTTCCTGGGGTGGGCGTATTGACCAGCATACTGGCGACGGTATCATGGCCTTTTTTGGTATACCCGTTGCCCACGAGGACGACCCGGAGCGTGCGGTGGCCGCGGGCCTGACCATGCTGGAGAAGCTGCGCGAGGTAAATGACCGCGGCGACCATCCTCAGCTGGCGCTGCGCATCGGCGTGCATACGGGCCACGTGTTGCTGGCGCCGCGCAAGCACGGCGATGCGCCGGCGGCGATGGGCGAAACCGTCAGCGTCGCTGCCCGGCTAGAGCAGCAGGCGCCTATCGGCGGCGTGCTCATTTCCCAGGAAGTGCATCGCAACGTCGCCGACCATTTTGTCGTCGCCCCCGCTGCCCCTGACGAAGGTATCTCTGGCCTCCCCACGTTTCTGGTCCTGAACCGTGGCCGGGCCGAGGGCGGGCGACAGCAGCCAGACGACGCCAGGAGCCTGCCGCCGATGATCGGCCGGGATGAGCCGCTGCGTCTACTGAATCAGTGGCTCGCCGAGGCGGTCGCCGGGCGGCAGTGCCGCGCCGTCACTGTCGTCGGCGACCCGGGCATCGGCAAGACTCGCCTGGGTCAGGAGTTTTGCCGCCGTCTGGGCAGCGAAGCCGGCCATGGCGATGCCCTGATGCTGCTGGAGGCGCGCGCTGAGCTGCCGCTGCAGCAGCTTCCCTACGTGCTCTTCCGCGAGCTATTCCGCCAGTACGCTGCAATCGGCGAAGGCGACCCATCCGCGCTGGCCCAGGAGAAGCTGGAACACAAGATGCGCGACCTGCTCACGCCTGAGCTGGACGAAGCGGAGGCGACCACCTGCGCCCGCCTTGTCGGGCAGCTCGTGGGCTTTGACTTTCGCCTCAGCCAGCAGACAAACCAGGCGCCGGAAGACGCCCGCCAGCTACGCGAGCGCTCGTTCGCCTATGCCACACGCTTCTTTCAGGCGCTGGCGAGCCGCGGCCCGCTGGTGTTGCTTGTCGAAGACCTGCATTGGGCCGACGAGGGCAGCATCGATCTGGTGTGGCGGCTGATTAACGACGTCCAGGATGTGCCGTTCTTCATCCTCATGTTCACGCGGCCGAGCCTGCTTGAGCGGCGGCCCGGCTGGCGGGAGCTGGTCCGGCCGGGCTCCTTACACACCATCCTGACACTAGAGCCCCTGGCGCGGCCGGACTCGGAGGAGCTGGCGGCGCGTATGCTCGGCGATGCGCCACACCAGGCGCCCGGGCTGGTGCAGACCATCGTGGAGGCGGCCGGCGGCAATCCCTACTACGTCGAGGAGATTGTCAAGGTGCTGCTGGAAGACCGGGCGGTCACCCAGAACGGAACAAACCGCGCACGCGCCGTGCAGCCCGCCGCCCTTCGCATTCCCACGACACTTACTGGCGTGCTGCAAACGCGGCTGGATCGGCTGGCGCCCGACGAGCGCGACGTGCTGCAGCGCGCCTCAGTCGTCGGGCGCGTCTTCTGGCGTGAAGCAGTCGCCGCGACCGGACGGCCCTTCCTCAAGCCGCTGGCCGATACCCTGCGGCAGCTCGAAGCGCGCGAGCTGATTTTCCGCCGGCCATATACCACCTTTACCGGCGTCGCCGAATATAGCTTTAAGCATGCCATCCTACGTGAAGTGACCTACGAGAGCCTGCTGGTGCGCCAGCGGAGCGCCTATCACGGCGCCGTCGCCCAGTGGCTGGCCGAACGCGGCGACGAGCGGGTGCAGGAGTACGCCGGCCTGATCGGCAGCCATTACGAACAGGCCGGCGAAACAGCTGTCGCCGCCCACTGGTATGGACAGGCCGCCGACCAGGCGCGCGCCGCCTATACGCCGGAGACGGCCATTCATTACTATCGCAAGGCGCTCGAGTTTACACCTGACGTGGAAGGGACGCTGGCCGAGCGGGTCCGCCTCTACGAAGGATTGGGCGATACACTGCGCTGGCAGGCGCGCTTTGGCGAAGCAGTAGGCGTGCTGCAAAAGATGCTGCGCCTCGCGGAAAAGATTGGCGACATCCAGGCTCAAGTACGCGCCTGGCGGGCGCTATTTCTGGCGCACGATTACCAGGGCGAGCACCGGGCGGCCATGGAAAGCGCCACCGGAGCGGAGCGCATCGCGCGGCAGACAGGTTCGCCGGCCGACCTGGCCATGGCCCTCTCGGCCAAAGGGTGGGCTTTGCTCTTTCTCGGCGAAGAGGAGCAGGCGCTGCGGCTCGGCGAGGAAGCGCGGCAGCTCAGCGAGCAGGGCGGCTTTACGCGGGAGCTGGCCTATAGCTATATGCTCATCGGCGGCGTTCTGCGCATGACGCAGCAGTACGAGCGGGGCGCTGCGGCTATCGAGCGGGCGCTGGCGCTCTTCCGCGAAAGCGGCGACCGTATCTTTGAAGGCTCGATGCTCTTTAACCTGGGCCAGACCAGACGCTTGCAGGGCGACTATGAAGCGGCCGCTGCTTACTACGCCGAAGCCCTGGAGCTGGCCCGCGCCGTCGGCGACCATTACGGAGCGATGTCGGCTCTAAGCCGGATGGGCCGTATGGCGCGGCTGCAGGGCGCGTATCGCCAGGCCGGACATTACTTGCGCGAGGCCTTGCTTCTGGCTGAAAAGAGCGGCAACCTGGGCCGGCAGGCCCATCTGGCCTACAGTCTGGGCGACCTGGCCCTGGCCCAGGCGCTTGAGTCGGGAACGGAGGCGCGGGATACACTCCTGGCCGAGGCAGAAAGCGCGCTGGAACGCGCGCACAACCAGGCGGCCGAGAGCGGGCAAGCGGTGACCGAGGCCGCGGCGAAGGTCGGGCTGGCCCGGCTTCACTTCGTGCGCGGCGACTTGGAAGCGGCGCGCCTGTTGGCGCTGGCCGGCCTGGAAGCCGCGCGCCTCCAGGTTGCCCTCTGGCAAGGGATCGCCGCAGAGAAGGTGTCTGGCACTGCCTGGTGGGTACTGGGGCAAATAGCCAGCCACCTCCCGCCGCAGTCGCCGCCCCTTGTCATCGAGGACGAAGAGTATGACGCCGCCGCCTGCTACGCGGCCAGCATGGCGGTCTGGGAGCACGTTGGCGGCGGGGTCATCTGGGAGCGGGCGCGCACACTGCGCGATTGGAGCGCGCTACTGCTGCAGCAGGGCGACGCCGCACGGGGAGAAGCCATGCGGCAGGAGGCGACGGCGCTCTTCGCCCGGCTGGGCATGGTCCACGAAATCGACCGCGTGGCGAGCCCGGACCGGCCGGCTGCCTGACCTACCAGCCGCGGCCCTAGACTGTGCGATGGCCCAGCTCGCTGCCGGCTGCGCCGTCGAGCAGCTCCAACGCATGGGGAAGGACCGGCAATAACACCTCCATACTCTCGCGAACGGCGCGCGGGTTTCCTGGTAGATTGATAATCAGCGTCCTGCCGCGAATGCCGGCGACGCCGCGCGAGAGCATGGCGTGACGGGTGATTTTGAGACTCTCGGCCCGCAAAGCCTCGGCGATGCCTGGCGCCTCGCGCTCGATGATGTCGCGCGTTGCTTCCGGGGTGACATCGGCCGGCGCAAAGCCGGTGCCGCCGCTGGTCAAGATAAGCTGGAGACCACTCTCGCACCAGGCCGCCAATGTCGCCGCAATGGCGGCGCGGTCGTCCGCAACAATGGCCTGCTCGACCACGCGCCAGGCAGTGCGCTCGGCGACAATAGCAGCCAGCAGCGGGCCGCTCACATCTTCGTATTCGCCGCGCGCACTCCTGTCGCTAACGGTCAGCAAGCCGACGGTAGTCAATGGCGGTTGCCGTTCTCGTACTGCTCGATCAGCGCCATCCACTCGTCGTTGAGGCCGGAATCAGTCACGCCGTAGAAGATGCGCACGCCGTCCTCCGTGCGCAGCGCCAGGTCATACCAGACGTGCTTATCGCGCTGGCGGCGGTCCAGAATCGCCATGTCTCCGTGCCACTCAATCTGCTGTTCGTTCAGCGGATGGTCCTCGACCTGGGTAATGGCATAGTGCCACAGCTTGCGCGCCGAGGTGCGGGTCACATTCTTGATCCGGTTCCCGTTGCGCAGGTCGTGCACCGTATGATAGAGCGTGCCATCGCGCTCGCGGCTCTCCACGATTTCGACGCCTGTGCTGGGCGCGGCCGCTTCAAACTCCGCGATCTCCGGCGGCGGCTCGACCGGCGCCTCGGCGCTCTCCTGCTCGGGAGTGACCACCATTTGGGGGAGGGGCGGCGGGGCGGACGTGGCGGCTTCGACGAGCGGCGGGTGCTGTTCGCGCGAGAGACGGCGCTCTACCAGCCGCACGATCTCATCGCGCACGGCCATATTCGTCTCTGTCTCGTCGCGCACATAGAAGCGACTGTCGTCGAGCGCATAGGGTATTTCCTCGCCCGTATGCACGGTGATGCGGACGATGTTCTTGCCCTGCGTGGTCATCAGGTCCATGTCCACATCTGGCTCCGGGCTAAAGCGCCGCGAAAGCGCCTGCTGGATCTGCTCGATGGCCTGCTCCGGGCTACGGATACCGACGGCTTCCTCGCGCGGATTGGCCGATACGCCCAAATAGATGGCGCCGCCATTGGTATTCGCCATTGCGCAGATATCTTCCAGGATGCGGTTAAAATGGCCCCCTCGCTCCAGCATCTTGACGTGAAACGACTGGACAATCGTCTCGCCCTCTTCACGGGCCGCCTGCACAAAATCAAACGGCTTGGCCTGCCCGCGATATGGACGCGTCAGCGAGAAATCATTCGATTCAAAGACCTCTTTAAGGGCTTCGAAGCTCGCCTCGTCCAGCAGGATCTCGGTAATCCGGTCGCCCACACCTAGGTTCTTCGGGTTGGCCGGGTCGCGCACCAGGCGGTGGGCGTCCGAACCCTGTATGCAGCGCATGGGCCGCGGATACTCCGGTTTCGAGCCATCAAAAAAGCGGCGAGTCGTGTAGCGGCCGCGCTTCTCCAGGTCGGTCACTTCCAGGGCGTGCAAATTGGGGTCCTGCGTATAGGCAATGCGCGTCTGTCCGCCAAAATCGAAGCCGCGCATGACGACGCCATTGCCGGAATTGGCGTGGGCCGCAATGACCAGCCCGCCGGCCTCTCGTATCGTCCGGTAGGCCATCAGCACATCGGCCGTGGCGCCGACGGTGGCGCTGCCGCGTGTCAGCTGCTCGACCGGTACGTTCAGCGTCAGCAACAAATGCTCCAGAAAGCGCACCGCCGTGTCGGGCGGGAAGATACCCAGGATGTGAAAGCCGAAGGTGGCGGTGAACTCAAAACCTGGCAGCACCAGGATCTTACGGAGCAGCCGGCGATACTCGTCCAGGCGCCGCTGCTCCTCGGGGTCAATCCGTTCCAGCTCCTCCAGCAGGCTCAGCTGTTCTATGGAGCGCTGCATGGTCGCGTAGCCGGCAACCGAATTGTGATCGGTGAAGGCGATAATATCCAGCCCTCGTAACTCGGCCTGGCGCAGAATGTCCAGGTAACTGATATGCGGGTCCTGGTAATCGACGGACCCGGGCGTATGCAGGTGCAAATCCATCAGGCGCCACTGTTTTGGCCCGCCCCTGGACTTGCTCCGGCGTTTGCCAGATTTACTCACGTTCAAATCTCCTTTTATGCGCTCCCCGCGCCACAAATCAGTCTGGTTCACTGTTCATCAGTGAGAAGATGTACCATCTTGCTGAGCTGCACGGGCGAGTACGGTTTGACGAGGAATACGTTGGCGCCGGCCGCGAGCGCTTCCTGCTCCAGCCGATGGTCTCCGGAGACAAGAATTGCCGGCACGTTGTCGGGCGCTGCCGTCTCGCCGCGGCGAATGGCGCGCAATAGCTCAACGCCGCTCTCCCCGTGCGCCAGATTGCAGTCGATGATGAAGGTGGCGACTTCGGCCCGGGCCGCTGCCAGCGCCTCCTCCAGATTGAGACTCGTCTCTACGTCAAAGCCTTCCATTTCCAGCAGCAACCGGACCAGTGTTGTGGTAGAGGGGTCGTCGTCAACAACGATTACTTTGGTCATTGTCCTTGACTGGAAAGTGTCGTCCTTCTCCGCCCGCTGGTGGCTGCCGCGTGATACCCTGCCTGTCTGCAAAAGATGGAGACATTGCCCGGCAATGGTAGACTGCCGGGCAATACGCCGGCCGGACCAGCTGCGGCCCGACCATCCGGCGCAACGTGCGCGAATTTTGACTCGACTATCTGTCTCCCAGCGATGCAATTCCGCGCATAACGCCAATGACTCCGATGGCCGTCTTGATCGCATCGGCCGTCGAAATCTCGGGGGGGCGCCCGGCCCGACTTTCCTCCGCCGTACGCGCCAGCAGGTAGGCAGTGCCCAGGCCAACCAGGGCCCCAACGGCAATACCGGCGATGTACAGCTTCGGCTTCCAACTATCATTCGTCATTAAGTTATCTCCGTGAAACGATTCTCTTGATATCCTCTAGTAACGCGCGCACATATGCGGCGGACCCGTGCGCCGTAATCACGGGAGTTGCCAGCCTGGGCAAAAAGGAGCTGACACCGGCGCGGGCCCGTGTTACCAGATTGTCGATGCGCCAGAAGAGCGGGGGCAACGTCCCGTAAGGATGGCCGGCCTGCTTGCGCCGGCGCCGGCTCCATACCAGAAAGGCCACGCCGGCCGCCAGGGGAACGGCGCAGAGGAGCATGAGGGGCGCCAACATCAGCACCAGGACCGCGTCGGCGACGCCGGAAACGAGGTTGCGATAGAACTCCTGGTTCGTATTGACGTTAAACCACTGCCCGGCCACCGTCAGCCAGACAAGGCCGACGATGAGGAGCAACCAGAGGAGTACGACCAAGCCAAGCGGCAGGTAGACAGCAAGCCGGTTAAAGCGTCGCCGCGCCTTGAGGCGTTCTTCCTGTTCTGGCGTGGGATAGGGGCCGCGTCGCGCCGGCTGCATCAGTTCAGTCGTCATCAGGCAATTGTATCATACAAGCCCTGTGGTGCGAAATAGAAGGGGCGCCGCGGGCGTGCGGCCGCGCTCAGGGAAGGAGACCGCCGGCCGGGCAGCGGCCCGGCGCGCTGTCGGTAAACTGTCCGGCTCCGTCGAAGCAGCTGCAGAAGCGGGCGCCTGGGCCATCGCCCCGCCACATCAGGTAGATGAGCCGGGTCTCAGAGCAGCCGGGGGCGTCGCCGGCGGGGCGCGCCCATTCCAGGCCGACGCCGCGCGCTTCCGGCTCCTGGACGAGAAAGATGCGCACACGCCGCTGCGGGTCGCTGCCCAACGTGATCTGTTGGTTGGAGGCCAGGATAACTGCCAGCGCGGGAAAAAGAACGATGCCGAACCAGATGATGAGTAGGACGGTGTAAAGCAAGCGGCGCGAGACGGTCTTCATTGCTAAAGAGGGGCGCCCCGGGGAGAGGCGCCCCTGTCATTGGCGCAGGTTAATCGCCCGGGCCTACGGGCGCGCTCTCTTCGTAGGTCATCGCCGGCGCATAAAGCTGGGTGGTGTACTCCTTCAACATGCGGCGCGTGCCAAAGTAAGGCGCCGCCGTGCCAATGGCCTCGCGCATGAGCTGTACCCAGCCGCGCGGAATGTTGTCGCGGTCGCGGTCGTAAAAGAGCGGCACGATTTCGCGCTCTAGCTGCTCGTAGAGCGAGTTCGCGTCGACCCAGTCCTGCTCCTCCTCGTTATCGCGCACCGACTCATCGCCAATGGCCCAGCCATTGCCGCCGTTATAACCCTCCACCCACCAGCCGTCGAGCACGCTGAGGTTGGGTATGCCGTTGATAGCCGCCTTCATGCCGCTGGTGCCGCTGGCCTCGCGCGGCCGCCGTGGGTTGTTCAGCCAGACGTCGACGCCCTGCACCAGATAGCGCGCCATGTGCATGTCGTAATCCTCGACAAAGGCGACGCGCCCGCCTAGCTCGTGGTGCTTCGCATGTGTGTAAATCTCCTGGATGAGCATCTTGCCCGGGTCGTCCGCCGGGTGAGCTTTGCCGGCAAAGATAAGTTGTACCGGCCGGTGGCTGTGCAGCAGAATAGCCCGCAGCCGTTCGATATCCGTAAAGATGAGGTTGGCGCGCTTGTAGGTGGCAAAGCGGCGCGCAAAGCCAATCGTCAGCGTGCCTGGATCCAGCAGCGTACCGCTGGTCAGCACTCCGGTCGGGTCGTCGCCGCCGCGTATCCAGCGGTTGCGCACCCGCTCCCGCAGGAAGGCGATCAGTTTGTGCTTTAGCTGCAGGTGTACGTCCCATAGCTCGGCGTCTGGAATTTCCGACAGCCGCTCCCAGAGAGCGAAATCGTCCTGTTCGCGCACCCAGTGAGCGCCGAGATACTTGTTGAACAGGGCGCGCGTCTCGGTCGGCAGCCAGGTGGCAACGTGCACGCCGTTGGTGATGGCGACAATCGGCACATCTTCCACCGGGCGGTCGGGCCAGACGCTGTGCCACATCTCACGGGAGACCGCGCCGTGCAGCTGGCTCACCCCGTTCGTGCGGCCGGCGGAGCGGAGGGCCAGCACCGTCATGTTGAAGGCCGGTCCCCACGCTTCATGGTGCCGGCCCAGCGAGAGGAAGTCGTCGCGCGAGATGCCGAGCTGCGGCCAGTAGTCGCCAAAGTATTGCTCCATGAGGTGGAAGGCGAACGCGTCATGGCCGGCCGGCACCGGCGTGTGTGTGGTAAAAACCGTTTGCTCGCGCACCTTTGCGCGCGCGTCGGCAAAGCTCATACCCGCCGCCACCTGCTCGCGTATCAGCTCCAGCACCAGAAAGGCCGAGTGGCCTTCGTTCATGTGCCAGACGGCCGGCGCCACGTTCATAGCCCGCAGTGTGCGCACGCCGCCAATGCCAAGCATGATCTCCTGGCGGATACGGACCTCGCTATCGCCGGAGTAGAGGCGCGCCGATAGCTCGCGGTTCCAGGGATCGTTCTCGTCGACGTCGGTGTCCATCAGGAAGAGGTCGACGCGCCCGACCTTGACGTGCCAGATACGGGCATAAACGTCGCGGTCGCCCAGGCGGACGCTGATCTTGACTTCCTGGCCGTCGGGACCGGTAGCCGGCCGGATCGGCGCGTCGTTCATATCAAGCTGCTGGTAAATGGCTTCCTGCCAGCCGTGCGAAGGGAGGCGCTGGCGGAAGTAGCCCTGCGGATACATGAAGCCCACGCCGACGAGGGGAATTGCCAGATCGCTGGCCTCCTTGGCATGATCGCCGGAAAGGATGCCCAGCCCGCCGGAATAGATGGGCAGCGAATTGTGCAGGCCAAACTCGGCCGAGAAGTAGGCAATCGTCTGCCCCTGCAGCTCGGGGTACGTAGTCGAAAACCAGAGATGACCGTTCTCCAGCTCGCGGTCCAGGAGCATGATCACTTTGTTATAGTGACGGATGAAGGAAGCGTCGCGCGCGACGGCATCGAGCCGCTCGGCGCTGATCGCGCGCAACATCGCCACAGGATTGTGCTGGGTGCTGCGCCACAGGGTCAGGTCCAGACGCTTGAAGAGGTCGCGCGCCTCCGGGGTCCAGCTCCACCACAGGTTATAGGCAAGTTCAGGTAACCGGCTGATAGACTCCGGTATCTTTCCATTAATCTGAGTCATTGAAGATTCCTCTATAATTCACACGCCTTGCCAGGTGCGGCGCGGCGGGCCGATAGCACGGTCGCCAATCTCGTTGACCACGCAACGAATGCGCAGGCCATTATAACACCGCGAAATATCGCCACCAATAGGAACGATTGGGCAGGTTCAGCGTACGACCGCAAGGCGGCAAGAACACCCACGCCCGCACAGTTAGTGAGCGTGGACTGCGCCCAAACTTGTCGGTGGTTTGTAAGGGCGCCACCGCCTGCACGCCTAGCCCGCCGCTCCTTGCCAGTCTGCCTCGGGTAGCGGCCGGGGCATGTTTTGCGCCAGGTCAATGGCCCAGTCTGCCAGCTGGTTTACACACCAGGAAAAATGGTTGGGCTTGAGCACGTTGATATCCATGCCCGGCGCCGGATTGGTCGGATTGATGACCACTGGAATGCCGTCGCGCACGATGAACTCGACCAGATTGATGTCGTAGCCGTAGGCGCGGGTCAGAGCCAGCGCACCCTCCTGCATCTGGGCCACGGCCGCTTCTGTCGACGAGCCGAGATCCGGCAGGTAGCTGGCGTTCTCCAGAGAATAACGCATGGGCAGCGTTTCCTGCTGGCCGACGACGAACACGTGCACGTGCTCCCCCGGCTCGACGATTTCCTGCACAATCATCGACAGCGTGTCGCTCTCGTCATATTTCTGGATCAGATCGTCCACGTCATAGACACGCTGGCTGGCCTTACGGCCCCCGGCGTCCGAGTCCTTCAAAATGGCCGGAACCCCCACGTAGTCGATGATGCCGCGCCAGTTCATCGGGTATTCAAGATTACGGAAGCTCTCCGGCACGACCTGGGTCTCCACGCGCTTATTGGGCAGCGCCACTGTGCGCGGCGTCTGCATGCCCAGCCGCCGCGCCACGGCGATGCCAAAGAAGCGATCATCGCCGGCCCACGTAAACGGGTTGTTGGCGACGTAGACACCCTGCAGGGCGGCCGCTTTGAGAAAGACGCGGTAATAGGGGATCTCGTGCGACATGCGGTCGATGATCACGTCATAGGCAATTTCTTGATCGAGAAAAGTGCCGCCCAGCTTGACAAACTCGGCCGTGACGCCGGCATTCCGCTTATTGACTTCGGTAATAAAGGCCGAGGGCCAGCTCCACTCTCGCCCGATGAGGAGACCAATCTTCTTGTCTGGGCCGTTGTCCATAGATCTCTCCGGGTAAGCGCTCCGTCACTTACGATGGGAGTGTAGCAGCCGGGTAGGAATCGTCAAGTTGCCAGGCGCTCCAACATCTCGTCATAGAGCGGGGCAATTGCCTGCCAATCGAAGCGCGCGACAGCCGGCTGCAGGGCGCGCGACGCCTCGGCTGCGGCGGCCCGCTCGGTCAGCGCCCAGCGCAGCCGCGCCAACAGTCCGGCCGCGTCGTCATACAAGCAGAGGTTGTGGAAGGGTGCGGGCAGCAGCTCCGGATAGCTGAGGCGCGCCGGTAGGATAGGGAAGGTGCGGCAATAGACCGCTTCAATGATGCTGATGCCAAAGAACTCATGGTGCGCTGTCGAGATGGTAATGTCCGCCTCCCACAGCAGCCGGCGGTACAGCTCAGGCGCGGCGTAGCCCGCGTGGACGACGCGGCTTCCCAGGCGCGCCTGCGCCGCCTCGAACTCCTCGGGCCGGCGGCGGAAACGCTCGCCGCAGAGCGCCACGCGGAAGGGCAGCCCCTCGGCGGCCATGGTGTAGAGGGCGTCGAAAAAGGCGGCCGGGTTCTTATCGTATTCCCAGCGCTGGTTCCAGATGATCAGCGGCGGCTGGCCGGCCGGCCGGTTTGCCGGCTCCGGGCGCAACCGTGCCAGCTCCACGCCCACCGGCAGGACGACGCTGCGGGCCTGCAGCGCCTCTACCGTCTGCAGCTCCTGCTGGTCGGGAAAATGGTTGAGAAATGCCGGCAGCGACTGCATAAATGAATCGCGGTGAAAGTGAGAGTTGAAGGCCACCACGCCGGCGGCAAGAGCCGAGACATAGTTGACAAAGACGTAATGCAGGTCGCGCTCCCCGCGCTGGCGGCGCATCGGACCCGTGTTCCCATCGGTCGGGAGCGGGTAGGTGAGCTGGTTCTCGTGCATATAGAAGACGGTGGGCAGATGCGCCGTGGCCTGTCTGGTCAGCGCCAGGAAGGTGGTCAGGTCGAGCATATCTGTCGCCAGCAAGACGTCGGGCCGGTATTCGCTTTCCAGGAAGGTGCGCGCCAGGGTCACCGCTCCACCGTGCATGCGCCATTTCCAGAAATGGGCGGGCAGCGTGAACAGCCTGACGTCGTGGCTGCTGGTGCGCTGGTAGCCCTCTGCCCACGCCTGGTGGCTGCCGCCATGATAAGGAGATAGGAGTGCGATTCGCAACGTTGTCATTGTTCGACCAGCTTCTGACTTTGTTGTATCATAATCACCGGCTCGCGCACGGCTGGACGGCGGTTACACCGGAGCTGTCACCGCCCTCTGCAATGCCCGCTCAGGTGGTAGGCCCACTCGTGGCGGTACGAGCGACTATTTGACAACCCACCAGACCATGCTGGAAGACGGCCCTGAGCTATACTGGGATACGACATACGCGATAGCCGCCGCCTTACTTGCTGCCTATCCCGCAGTTGCACCCGATACAGTCGGCTTGGACGAGCTTCTGCAGCTGGTTCTTAATCTACCTGGCTTTGTGGATGATCCCGCACTGGCCAACGAACGTATCCTGATGGATATACAGATTACTTGGTTCGAGGAGGCAAGAGAGTAGATGGCTACAGATGCTCTGACGTCTGATGTCGCTCTTCCAGACGAGCTGCGAAACAACGTTTTCGTGACCACTCTGGACAAAATCTACAATTGGGGACGCCGCAATTCTGTCTGGCCCATGGGCTTTGGTCTGGCCTGCTGCGCCATCGAGATGATCGCTACGGCGGCCAGCCGCTATGACCTGTCGCGCTTCGGTATGGAAGTCTTCCGCGCCTCGCCGCGCCAGGCTGACCTGATGATTGTCTCCGGTACTGTCACCAAAAAAATGGTGCCGCAGATTGTCCGGCTCTATAACCAGATGCCCGAGCCGCGCTACGTGCTGAGCATGGGCGCTTGCGCCAGCGGCGGCGGCCCTTTCAAGGAGGGCTACAACGTCGTCGACGGCGTCGATAAGTTCATTCCCGTGGACGTGTACGTTCCGGGCTGCCCACCCACGCCGCAGGCGCTGATCAATGGCCTCATGGCGCTGCAGGAGAAGATCGATCACCAGTCGATTCTCACGGCGCCCTGGTACCGCAAAGGCACACCGGCCGAAGTCGTGCCCATCCCAGCGCTGGGGCCCGATATCGTAGACCTGCGCCAGCTAGACCTGATTCGCGAACGCGCCAGCGCCGCTCAGCAGACTGAAGCAGACGCCGTCGGCGCCGCCGCGGACGAGGGGTAGACAGATGACAGTCGACATTATCGAAAGCGACGAGACGCCCGAACCGATCTACGCCGACCCGGTTGAAGAAGCGACCGCCCGGCTCAAGGAACGCTTTCCTGAACTGAGCGACGATCCGCGCAGCAATTTCACGGGAATCATGGTGCCGCCGGAACAGCTTGTGGACGTGGCTACTTATCTGCGAGACGACCTCGGCTTTAACTATCTGTCGACCATCACCGGGCTTGATGAGATTGACGAGAACAAGCTGGAAGCAGTCTACCATACCTATAGCATTGAAAAGGGCGGCGGCGCGGTTGTCCTCAAGGTGCAGACAGACCGCGACAACCCGGTTATCCCCTCCTTAACCCCAATCTGGCCCGGCGCCGACTTTCAGGAGCGCGAGGCCTACGATATGTTCGGCATCGACTTTGAGGGCCATCCTAACCTGCGCCGCATCCTTCTCTGGGACGGCTTTGCCGGCTTCCCGCTACGCAAGGATTGGCGCGAGCCCTTCTTCGAGGAAGAGCACAAACCGTTTGGCAGCCGCTGGCCGGGCGGGAAGGTCTTCCGGGCAGAGCTGCGTAACCCCTACGGCAAGAACGTGCAATATCCTCCCGACTGGGATCCTGCAGATCTGGACTTTCAGGCGGGCGACCAGGAGATTTATGCTGGCGTCAGTGTGACCCGTGAGGCCACACCCGGCCTGAAGACGGAAAAGGTCACCGTCAATATGGGACCGCAGCACCCGTCGACGCACGGCGTCTTCCGCATGGTTATCACCCTCGACGGCGAGACGATCCTGCGGCTAGAGCCAGTCATGGGCTACCTGCACCGCAACCACGAGCAGATTGGCGAGCGCAATACCTTCATCCAGAACATTCCCTACACCGACCGTCTCGATTACCTATCGCCGATGAACATGGAGCACGGTTATGTGCTTGGGGTGGAGAAGCTGATGAAGGTGGAGGTGCCGGAGCGCGCCGAGTGGATTCGCATCCTGATGGCGGAGCTAAACCGCATCTCCAACCATATCTGGGCGCTCGGCTTCCTGCTCAACGACATGGGGGCCTTCCAGACGCCCGCTATCTACATGATTGTGGAGCGGGAGGCGATCATCGAATTCTTCGAGGCGACCGCAGGCTCGCGTATGATGGTCAACTACATGCGCTTTGGCGGCGTCGCCTACGACCTGCCCACCGAGTTCCGCAACATGCCGATCATGGCGTTCCTGGATCAGCTGATCAACGACCGCCTGCCGCGCTTTGTAGAAGAGATCAACACCTACCTGACCGGCAATGAGATTGTGCAGGCTCGGGGCATTGGCGTTGGCGCGTTGACGCCGGAGGAAGCGATTGCCTACAGCACCTCCGGACCGGTGCTGCGCGCTAGCGGCGTCGCCTATGACGTGCGGCGCGCCGAGCCATACTCATATTACGACCACCTTGATTTCGACGTTGCCGTGCGCCATAACGGCGATGTCTTTGACCGCTACCTCATCCGCGTTGACGAAATCGTCCAGAGCATTCGCATCCTGCAGCAGGTGCTGCCTCATCTGCGCGATACGGCCGGCGCGCCGGTATTCGCCGGCAAGCCGCAGTACGCTATTCGCGTGCCCGGCGGCGACGCCTACGGCCGGGCCGAAGCGCCGAAGGGTGAGATAGGCTACTACATCACCGCCAAGAACCGGGCATCCAACCCCGACCGTTACCATGTCCGCTCCCCCAGCTTCGTCAACCTGACGGCGCTGGGCCGGATGTCCGAAGGGCATAAAGTGGCCGACGCCGTTGCCATCCTCGGCAGCATCGACATCGTTCTGGGTGAGGTTGATAGATAGGAGTTAAGATGTACGGACTAGGCATCGTCAGAGGGATGGCCGTTACCTTCAAGCATATGGTCGAGACCTATCTCGACGACTTCCGCTGGATGTTCCGTGGCGGCCGCTACTGGAACCCGGAGGCGCTTGACGTGCGGCAGAACATCATCGCCAGCCGTGGCGCCGTTACCATCAACTATCCGGAAGAGAAGCTGCCGCTGCCCGAGCGCTTCCGCTTTATGCCCTTCCTGGTCACCGACGATCCGCCGCCGGGCCAGCAGTGGGGCCACGATTGGTGTACCTCCTGCGGCATTTGCGCCAAGGTCTGCCCACCGCAGTGCATCTGGATTGTGCGCGGCACCCAGCCCAATGGGCGGCCCAAGCCGGAGCCGGAAGAGTTCTACATCGACATCGACATCTGTATGAACTGCGGCTACTGCGCCGAGTTCTGCCCCTTTGACGCCATCAAGATGGATCACGACTATGAGCTGGCGTCCTACGACCGGTCGGCGGCGCACATCCACGACAAGGCCCGCCTGAGCAAGCCGATCAGCTACTGGCGCGAGATCGCGCCGCGCAAGGCGGCCGCCGAAGCCGCTGCCCGTGAGATGGTCGAGGCATCCAAAGGGAAGCGTCGCTCCAGAGACGCCGAGGCGGAGGACGACGCCGGCCTGCCCGAAGAGCATCTGCAGCAGCTGTACTACCGCGGCAGCGGCTATTAACGAGAACGAAACTGGAAATGCCGCTGGCGGGCGCTTCGGGCGCCCGCCAGCGTTATCTGTAGGTGAATATGTTAGGCAGAAAGAAAGAGAATCAAGTCACTGAAGAGGCTGTGCGTGCAGCCCTTTCAACCGTAATCGAGCCGGAGCTACATCGCGACCTCGTCTCCCTTAACATGGTACGGGACGTGCAGATCGAGGGCAACGACGTCGCCTTTACCATTATGCTGACGACCCCGGCCTGCCCGCTCAAGGGCAAGATGGAACATGACTCGCGCGCTGCCCTCGCCCAGCTTCCGGGCATTGGCGACGTGACCATCCGCTGGGATTCCAGCGTGCCGCACGACCAGCGCATCAGCCAGCAGGTCGGCCAGAATTTCCGCAACACCATCGCCGTCTCCAGCGGCAAGGGTGGCGTGGGCAAGTCTACCGTCTCAGTAAACCTGGCTATTGCCCTGGCCATGGAAGGCGCCCGCGTCGGCCTGCTCGACGCCGATATCCTCGGCCCGAACATCCCGATGATGATGGGCGTCGGCGAGATGCCGCCGCCGCGCGAGCGTAAGATGGTGCCGGCCGAGGCGCACGGCGTGCGCTTTATCAGCATGGGCTTCCTGGTCCCGGCCGACCAGCCCTTAGTCTGGCGCGGTCCCATGCTGCACAGCGCTATCCGCCAGCTACTGGTCGACGTTCATTGGGGCGAGCTGGACTATCTGGTGGTCGATCTGCCGCCGGGCACTGGCGACGCGCAGCTATCGCTGGCTCAGGCGCTGCCCCTCTCTGGGGCCATCATCGTCACCCAGCCGATGGAAGTGGCTGTACAGGATGCCCTGCGCGGACTGAAGATGTTCGAGAAGCTGGAAGTGCCCATCATCGGCATTGTCGAGAATATGAGCGGCGACTTCTTTGGCTCCGGCGCCGGCCAGCGCCTGGCGGCCGAACATGAGACGGCTTTCCTCGGCTCCGTGCCGCTGGATGCGAACGTGCGTAAGGGCGGCGACACGGGCCACCCGATAGTCGTACAGCACCCTGAGTCGCCGGCCGCCCTGGCCTTCCGTGATCTGAGTCAGAAGGTGGCCGCGCGCGTCAGCGTGATTACGCTCAGCAATAAGGGTAACCTGATACCCATTCAGATGATCAACTAAGGGCACGCTGCCTGAAGGCGAGCGGCCCGCTCAGTGCACCAGAAGGCAGGACCAACATCCTGCCTTCTTTGTTATGCGCGCTGCCGCAATAGGGCCTTGTGCTTAGCCCCTGCTCTGAACAGTTGCCAGCGGTGCTGCTCGGCGCTAAACTTGGCGAGCTTTTTACGAGAAATCTCATCAATATCACCATCGCGGCTGGCTCCACGGGGAGGCGACCGGCGGTGTTTGGAGCGGCATGACCAACGCAGTAGGAGTACGTTTCCAGAAGCTGGGAAAGCTTTACCATTTCGAGACCGGAGAGAATGGCGATGTCCAGCCGGGCGACCACGTTATTGTCGAAACGAAACGGGGGCGACAGCTCGGCCAGGTGATCTCATTCATCGAACCGGACAAGATATTCAACAAGCGGGGATTGCGCCCCATTGAGCGCAAAGCGACACCGCGCGACCTGGTAATGCTCCAGCTCTGGCAGAGCAAGGAGCTGGGCGCGCTGATTACCTGCCGCGAGCAGGCCAGCAACCTGGATATCCAGGACGTCAAGTTTGTCAAAGCCGAGTACAGCTATGATGGCTCGTGGCTGACGTTTTACTACGCCACCGAGAACAAGAAGCTGAGCCTCAATCGGCTGCGCACATCCCTCTCGCGGACCTTCCGCACCCGCATCGAGCTGCAGCTCATCGGCCCGCGCGACGTTGCCAAGATTATGGGTGGCCACGGCGCCTGCGGCGGTCCCCGCTGCTGCTCCACTTTTCTTACCGAGTTCAGCCCTATCAGCATTCGTATGGCGAAAGAGCAGGGCATCTCGCTCAACCCGCAGGAGATCACCGGAATGTGCGGCCGGCTGCGCTGCTGCCTCATCTATGAGTACGAACAGTATGTCGAGGCCAAAAAGCTGCTTCCCAAGCGCGGCAAGATGATCGGCACCCCCTGGGGCGAAGCCCGCGTACGCGATGTGCTTGCCATGCGTGACGCCGTCATCGTGGAAATCGACGGCGACCGGCGCGAGCTCAGCCGCGAGCAGATCGAGCCGCTGGAAGAGCTGGAAGCGCTAAAGAAGAAGGCAGAACAGGGCTGCAGCAAGCACGAGGAAGGCGGCTGCGATTGCGGCGCCCGTTGAGACTTCATCACGGCGACGGGCCCTGACGCCGCCCTGACCGGACCCGGCGCAAACGGCTAAAGCTCCGCGCACAGTAACAGCGCCCGGAGCTTTTTTCTGGAGGACCGCTGTGACTGCTGTGGAACTGACCCCGGCGCGCGCGTGGGAAATCGTGACGGAGTTTGTCGCCGACGAGAATCTGCGGCGCCATATGTGGGCGGTCGGCGCCGCCATGCGCCACTACGCTATCCTGCTGGGCGAGGAGCCGGAGCGCTGGCAGGCCGTTGGTTTGCTGCATGACTTCGACTGGGAGATTCACCCTGACCTGGACCGGCACCCGGCCGCCGGCGCGCCGCTGCTGCGCGAGCGCGGGGTGGACGAGGATACGATCCGCACCATCCTCTCTCACTACACAGAGGGCACCGGCGTCGTGCGGCAGAAGCCGATCGACTTTGCGCTGCTGGCCTGCGACGAAATCACTGGCCTTATCACGGCGGTTGCGCTCGTCCGTCCGTCGCGCGACCTGCGCGACGTAAGCCTGAAGTCGATCCGCAAGAAGTGGAAAGACAGCCGCTTTGCGGCGGGCGTTGACCGCGCGCACGTGACCGAGGTGGTTGACGACTTTAGCCGCGCCTGCTTCGACGGCGAGCTGGAGCTGTGGCAGCATATCGCAAACGTGCTGCAGGCGATGCAGGGCGAAGCGACGGCGCTGCAGCTCGACGGCCGGCTGGCAGCCGGCAACCCCTAGGTGATCGGATGGCGCGGACCGACGATCTGACTGTCGCCGAAGCCCTCGCCCGCGTCCTCGCCGGCGTCGCCGTGTTGCCGGCGGAGCAGGTAGCCATCGGCGAGGCGCTGGGCCGGGTGCTGGCCGCCGCCGTTGTCGCCGCCGATAGCCTGCCGCCCTTTGCCAACTCGGCCATGGACGGCTACGCCGTGCGCGCGGCCGACGTCAGCGCGGCCGACAGGGAATCGCCCGCCATCCTGCAGGTCGTCGGCGACATTGCCGCCGGCAGCTATCCCGAATATCACCTGGCGCCCGGCCAGGCGGCCCGCATCATGACCGGCGCACCCTTACCCGCGGGCGCCGACGCCGTCGTTCCCGTGGAGCAGACGAGCGAGCCCTGGCGCAGCCGCGAGCGGCAGCTACCTCCTACCATTTCCATCTTTCGCGCTGTAGCGGCGCGGGAGTGCGTGCGCTATCCGGGCGAAGATATCGCCGCAGGGCAGCAGGTGCTGGCCGCCGGCCACCTGCTGCGCCCGCAGGAGATTGGCGTGCTGGCATCCCTGGGCTACAGCCACGTCTCTGTCATTCGCCGGCCGCGCGTGGCAGTGTTGGCGACCGGCGACGAGCTGATTGCCGTCGAGGAGCCGCTGCGGCCGGGGAAGATCCGCAACAGCAATGCCTACACTCAGCAGGCGCAGATTCGCGCGCTCGGGGCTGTGCCCGTGCCGCTGGGCATCGCGCGCGATGTGGCGGCGGATGTGCACGAAAAGCTACAGCATGGCCTGGAGAGTGCGGTAGACCTCTTCATCAGCTCGGCCGGTGTCTCCGTGGGCGCCTATGATGTGGTAAAAGAGGTGCTGGAGTCAGAAGGCAACGTCGGCTTCTGGCGCGTGCAGATGCGCCCGGGCAAGCCACTGGCCTTTGGCGATTATCAGGGGGTTCCCTACCTCGGCCTGCCGGGGAATCCCGTGTCGGCCTTGGTGAGCTTTGAGCGTTTCGCCCGGCCGGCCATCCTGAAGATGGCTGGTCACTCGGCCTGGGAGCGGCCGCGACTGGCGGTGACGCTGCTGCAGCCCGTCGCCTCCGACGGGCGAGAGACTTATGCGCGAGCGGTCGTGAGCCGTGAGGCCGATGGCAGCTACACGGCCCGCCTCACCGGCGGGCAGGGCTCCCACATTATGACGGCGCTCGTCCAGGCCAATGCGCTGGTCATTATCCCCGCGGGCATGGGAGATTTACCGGCCGGCGCTCAGCTAGAGGCGATGATGATCGACTGGCCCTCCACCGTATTCTAACTGCAGGTGCAGCAAGGCTTAAGCCAGCTCCCACGGCGGCTGGCCGTGGCCGGCACGGTAGAGTGACGTATGGATTGGGCCGGCGAGGTCGGGGAAAAGGTCGGCAGCGGCGGCGAGCAGGCCAAAACAGCCGGTAAGCATCATATCGCCGTAAGGCGTGGCATAGGTGGGCCGCAGGCTGGAGCCGGCCAGCAGCGCGCGGCGTGGACCGGCGACGAGGACGTTGGACTGGCCCTCTGGCAGCGGCAGCGGCTCGGCATGGTGGATGTATGCGCCGTGGCCGTGGTCGCGGTAGACGGCCTCGTGCTCCAGCGTACCCGCCGCCAGCTCGCGCAGCAGCCCTTCCAGCTTCTGCCCGCTAAGCATACCGGTATGATGCTCGAATGCGCCTTCCACCGACCTATCGCCGCCGAGGCGAAAGGCGAGGGTATGCAGGTTGCCCACGTTTGCCACAAGCAGGCGGCTACCCGGGCGCGCTGCCTCGTCAAGCGTGGCGCCGAGCACGGCGGCGGGCGCCGTGTCCATCAGCAGCAGCGGGGCGTCGACCTCCCTCGCGGCGGCGACGACGGCCTGCATGCGCGTCATCATAGTCGGCACGTCCGGCGCGAGGAAGGCAAAGGCGCTCAGGCGCGGGCAGGCCTGCAGGCGCTGGCGGATATAGTCAAAGCGGAAGAGGCGGTCGCTGACGCCGGGGGGGGCGGCGCCGTGGTCAAAGACGGCCACGGCGACGGCGGCAAGGTCGTGCAGGCTGATGCCAAACTCGGCCAGCGCGCGGGCCACCGCGCCAAAATCAAAGTCGCGCAGTTCCAACCGGACGACATCCGCCGGTAGCTGCGCCGCTTCGTCGTCACTCACCACCGTGACGCCCATCTCGCGGATGGCGTCTAGATCGTCGTTAAAAGAGCGGGCGGCGTCGGGCGTGGCGAAAACAGCATACCCCGCTTTGAGATGGTCGTCGGCGGCCCAGGCGTTTGGCCCACCGCCCATGGTCAGGCCGGTGAGCAGCACCGGCTCGCCACGGCGGGTCGCTTCCTGCAGCCGGCGGCGTACCATCATCGTCGGCGCCGGCACGACGAGCTTAAAGCCGTTCTCCATGTGCAGCCGGCTGTCATAAAGGTAGATGTCCTGGGTACCGGTGCCGATGTCCAGGGTGAGGATGCGCATAGCGGTTGGTGGTCAGTTGTCAGCGGTCAGTTGTTGCGGGGTAGGATAGTCGGTGTAGGAACAGCGGTCAAGCAGCGCCGGCTGAAGGCTAAGAGCTACCCGCCTACCGCTACTCTCTCCCCCTTAGTACAATCGGCTCCAGCAGGGTGAGCAAGGTGGAGATGACCACGGCGCCGAAGGCGGCGAGGGCGCTCACCAGTGGGTTTTCCACGTAGGGGTTGCCGGGCACGGCCAGCCCCCAGACGGCGTAGGCAATGGTGCAGGCAACCAGCTCCCACCACGGCCAGCGCTGGACAGCCGGCAAAGGAGACAGACCATCGGACGAACGCTTGCTGGCGTAGACGAGGAGGAAGAGCAGGGGCGTGACCAGGAAAAAGGCCCAGTAGATGGTCTGGGGCTCGAAGCCGGGAATGACGGTGCGCAGCAGGCGGGCCGCCGCCAGCGTGGCCACGTAGAGAGTGACCGCTTCCGTAGGAATGTATTTGACCAGCGTCTCCAGGCTCTCGGTCACCTGATTCTGGTTGACCGCCAGTTCGCGTTGCGCGGCTGGCGTCATGAAGGCGGGCGCGCTGTAGCCGCCGCGCCCGTCGATAGCCGGATCACGCCGAAAATCCTCTTTGAGCGCCTCATTGGTCAGGCGATTGATACTCATGGTGTCCTCCCTCTTCTGCCCAAAACCTCTTCTTGAATCGCGAACGGGAGCCGGCGCAGTAGCCGGCCGCCCTGGCAATGGCGAACTTCTTTACTATTGTGAACGAAGCGTGAAGAAAAGGCAAGGGGAAATGAGGGGGATGGGTATTGCAGCGCAGCCGCTGCACTTACTCGGTAGCCGCCAGCCGCCAGGTGAGGATACTGCCTTCGTACTGGACCAGGATGTAGGGCGGCTCGACGCTGTACCAGGCGGTCTGGTTGCCGACAGTCACTTTCCACGCCAGGAAGTCGCCTGCGGGTACACTGACGGGCTCGGCGCCGCCGACGAGGACGGCCTCTTCGGTAACGGTGAGCACGTTGCGTTTCAGGTCGTTGTCCCAGCGTTCCGGGTAGACGAGCGTCGCGTCGTAAGCGGCTCCGGCTGTGAACGGCAGCGCGCTGAGCTGCCAGGGCCAGAGGTCGTGGACCAGGGCGTCCGGCGTAATGTCCGTTGTGGATGCGCCGCTAATGCTGCTGGCAACGTGCAGGCGCAGGTTTTCGTCGCCATTGTGCACGTCGACGCTGACGCTCTCCGAGCCGAACCGCTGGCTATCGGCGAGGGAGATGAGGGCCATATCGGCGGCGTTGTAGGCCGCGTCGAAGGTGCGTTCGGCCGCCATGCTCGACCAGAAGCTGTTGCCCGCGCGGAACTCGAAGGCCCTGTTGGCTAGCTCGCAGCCCACGTGCGCCTGCGTGTCGTCACGGCCTAGCTCGCAGGTAGCGGCGCCAACCGGCTCGCCGCCGCGATGGAGGAGCTCGTACTGTAGCGTTTGTGAGGCGGGCCAGGGCGCTTCTTCCAGGGGCAGCGGCCCGGTAGCGAGCAGCGCTGGGAAGCGACCGAGAATGACCTCAAGGGCGACGATGACGACAAAGATGAGCAGGGCCAGGGCCAGCGGCAGGCTGCGCGCCAGGCGACCGCGCCGCTCTGGCAAGGTCGTCAGGCCGTGAGAGGGATGCGGGCTGGCCGTGCGCTGGAAGAGCCATCCCGCTATGAGGAGGACAAGCAGGCCTGCGCCCGCGCTCGGCAGTGTGCCTATCGGCAGCGTTTCCAGCAACGCGGGCCACCGCGCGGCGACCACCAGTACGAACACGGCAAGCAGGTTGTTGGCCGCGTGCAGGGCGACGCCCGGCCAGAGGGAGCCGCTGCGCCAGGCTACGTAGCCCAGCGCCAGCGCAACGGGGATACGCGGCGGCAGGCCCAGCAGGCTGAGGTGAAAGACGGAGAAGAGCAGGGCGACGAGAACGATGGCGATGGCCGGGCGCAGCCGCTCGTAGGCGACCTGGATGTAGCCGCGGAACATCAGCTCTTCGCCAATGGGCGCGGCGATAACAAAGCCGGTGAAGAGGAGCAGCGCCGCTAGGATCGATTGCGGGTAGATGCCGGGAGGTGCGGGCACTTCGTAGCCAAGCAGGATGCTGGTCACGCCGCCCAGCCAGGTATCGACGAGCCAGACGCCGAGGCCCATGAGGAAGGCAAGGAGGACGGCGGAAGCCGGAGCCGTCCGCAGCCGCAGGGCGGCGCGCGGCGGCAGCCGGTTCGCGCGCACCCAGCCCAGGGCCAGCAGGCCGATGAGGATTTCGGTGGCGAGCAGCCCCCAGCCGAAGTGCAGGTTCTGCAGCATGGAGCCGGCGACGAGAACGATGATCATGGCGGACAGGTAGAGCAGGTTGGCGCTGAAGATGGACGGGCGCGGGGCAGCGGTGCTGGCGTTCATGGAACCTCCGGGTAAACGAACGATCGTAATTCAATTGTAACGACCCGTTGGGGGGCGAAGAGCGAACAAAAGTCACCGGTTAAGGTGCAGAATGTCACCTCTGTTTCGGCACATAGCGGCGGGCAGGGGAGCCCCGCTCCCTGCTATGGCAGCAGGACAGGCGGCGGCTCGATGGCGTCTGTAGGCAGGGAACGGTTCGCCTTACTGCCCGCTGAGGATCTGCTCCAGCGGCGTGCCGTTGACGAGGATGCGCACGCTGCTGACCGTGCTGTACTGCAGCGCCGTCTCGGCGAGCTGGGCCTGTACGCGTGGCGCATCACAAGCGCCGCCAAGTACCAGTTCGCCGCTGAGCCGGACGGTCGCCTGACGGTTGACGATATTGATACCGTCGAGCGTCAGGTTGGAGGCGTGCAGGGCGTTGTAGAGACCAGACTCGCCGAAGAATTCGTCCCGCATGGAAAGCAGATGGCGGTAGGCTGCCCCCATGGGCGCCACGGTCGGCTCAATCTCGGCAATCACGGGGATGACGCTATCACCGCAGCCAATGGCCGGGCCGCTGGCGCCGTTATCCTCGATGGCGATCAGGAAGATATGCGTGCGCGTGAAGCGGCCATTGACCGGTACGTTGACGTTGGCTTCCGGCGGGATAGCGGTCACGTTGGGCGAGCCCGGGACGATGGTCACGTGACCGGAGAGGACGGTAGCCGTCTCCACGGCGGCGATAAAGACCCAGATTTGCCCCGGCGCGCTCTCCTCGGGCAGCGCCAGACTGGCGGCGAAGCTTCCGTTGGCCGAGGTAATGACGCTATCCACCAGTTCGTATTCGCTGTTGAGCATCCCCAGGCCCAGCTCGACTGTAGCGCCGGCCGGGAAGCCGGCGCCCTGCAGCGCCACCGTGTCGCCGGGGCGAGCCATATCGCTGGCGGCGCTGAGCGAGGCGCCGCTGAGGTCGATGGCCGGCGGCGGCACATTGTCGGCGACGAGGGTGAAGGCGGCCTGCAGCTCGCCGGCGACAACCTGATAGGCGCCCGCGGCGAGATGGTCTACGTCCAGCTTGACGACCTCTGCAAAGGGCACCAGCGCCTGCGTGCAGAGGGCAAGCGGATCACGAAAAACGTCTAGCAGGATGTGGAAGGTGTCGCCTTCGCGCTCCACCTTGACGTTGCGGATAGTGGTGCAGGCGTCGCTGAGGTGGCCGCGCACGGCGGCCTGCACCTGGGCGGGAACGCCATCCTGCACGCTCACCTGCAGTTCCTCCAGGTAAGCGCCGCGCGCTTCCAGTTCGGTGGGCGTGGGCGCGGCAGTCGGCTCAGCAGTAGGGGCCGGTACAGTCTCCGTCGGCGGCGGCGTGGGCGGCTCCGGGCTGGGCAGCGTGGGCGCCGCCGCGGCGCTGGTCGGCGCGGGCGACACAGTCGCACGACTGTCGAGCCGGTTCAGCGCGCTGCAGCCGGCCAGCAGCAACGCCAGAAACAACAAAACAGCAGAATGACGGATGATGTGCATAGGGCCTCGTACAGTCGGCAGTCTCAATTGGCAGTTCCCGGTTGCCAGCTATTATCGCTTAGGTGGGAATTGGGTCAAGAGGGGGATATTTACCGGTAGAGGTGACTGGCGCCTCTGCGGCGCCGACCACGCGACGCCGAGAGTCCGCTTGCACAGGCAGGCCGATGGTTGTCAGAACGCCCTATTATCGTATATGCTAAGGGCAATCACTCGCCCCACCGAGCTGCTCTATCCCCCATGCAGCGAAGCCAGTTGCCCAGTTGGCGCAGATAACATCGCCGTGATACCCGGGCTGGCTCCCATACCAGTTAGCGAATTGTCAGGCCGAGGGCTTCCCTCAAGCGAAGGTGCGATCATGCTGACAGAGACGCAGGCAACGAGACGAGTCCGGGGATATTGCGCGCTGTGTACGTCGCGCTGCGGCTCAATCGCCGTCGTCGAGAATGGCCAGTTTGTCGCTCTCGAACCGGATCCGCAACATCCTACGGGCCAGGCGCTTTGTGCGAAGGGGCGGGCAGCTCCCGAGCTAGTCTATCACCCCGAACGGTTGCTTTTTCCGCTGCGGCGCAGCCGGCCCAAGGGCGATCCCGACCCTGGCTGGCAGCGTATCAGCTGGAATGAAGCGTTCGGGCTGATAGCGGACAACTTGCGCCGGATTGCCGGCGAGCACGGCCCAGAGAGCATTGCCTTTGGCGCGGCTTCCCCATCGACGTCAGGGCTTGACGACTCACTGCCGTGGCTGGAGCGGCTGATGCACGCCTTCGGCAGCCGAAACTTGTGTGTGGCTTTCGAGCTTTGCGGCTGGGGCCGTTTTGGGGCCACTATCTATACTTATGGCGCCAGCGTGCCGGGCAACTATATGCCAGACCTGGAGAATGCTGGCTGTATGCTCTTCTGGGGCTACAACCCGAATCTCGCCCGGTTGACCCATGCCACGGCAACGGTGGCGGCGCTGCGGCGGGGCGCGCGCCTGATCGTGGTCGATCCACGGCGGACCGGGGTCGCTAAAAAGGCCGATCACTGGCTCCGCGTCCGTCCGGGGAGTGACGGCGCGCTGGCGCTCGGCCTCTGCCACGTCATGATCGAGAACGGCTGGTACGACGAGACATTCGTTCGTGATTGGACGAATGCCCCGCTGCTCGTCCGTGGCGACAACGGCCGCTTCCTGACGGCCGCGGACCTTTCGCAGGCGGGTAACCCCCGGCATCTCGTTGCCTGGAGCGAGGCGAGCGGCGGAACCGTCCTCTACGACCCGGATACACTGTGCTACGAGGGAGAAACGCCAGAGCTGGCCCTTGCGGGCGCTTTTGCAGTGCAGACGCTTGCGGGCACGCTGCTTTGCCGGCCCGTCTTTGACCATGTAGCGGAGCTATGCCGCCGCTACCCGCCCGAGCGGGTAGCAGCCATCTGCGGCGTCGAGCGGGAACAGGTGCATGCGGCGGCCCGAATGCTCTGGGAGGCGCGACCGGTGGCTTACTATACCTGGAGCGGCGTGGAGATGCAGACGAACGCCACGCAGATTGCCCGGGCGATTGGCCAGCTCTACGCACTCACTGGTAGCTTCGACGCCCCGGGCGGCAACGTGGCCTTTGCAGCGGCGACTACAGCCGGCGTGAGTCGCGTAGCGTTGCCTGCCGGAGAGGAAGCCCGGCCGGCGCTTGGTTTCCACGAGCGTCCGCTGGGCGGCGGGCGCTGGCAGCTCACGACGACCGGCGAGCTATACCGCGCCATACTGGAGCGTCAGCCCTATGGCATTCACGGGCTTGTCAACTTCGGCAGTAATCTGCTTTTGTCGCACGCAGACAGCCTGTGGGGGCGCGACGCGCTGGCAGCGCTCGACTTCTATGTCCACGCCGACCTGTTCATGAACCCCACGGCAGAGCTGGCCGACGTGGTCCTGCCAGTAGCGAGCGCCTTCGAGCGCGAAGCCCTTAAGATTGGCTTCGAGGTAAGCCCAGAGGCGCAGTCACGGGTGCAGCTGCGCCAACGTGTCGTCGAGCCGCGCGGCGAGTCGCGCTCGGATATCGACATCATCTTTGACCTGGCCGTCCGGCTCGGTCTCGGCCGCTATTTCTGGGAGGGAGACGTCGAAGCCGGCTACCGCTATCGCCTCGAGCCGTCAGGCGTGACGCTAGAGGCGCTGCGCGAGCACCAGGGCGGCGTACAGGCCCCCGTGCAGACACGCTACCGCAAGTACGCCGAGCAAGACGGCGACACGCCACGCGGCTTCAATACGCCCACGCGCAAGATTGAGCTGTATTCGGAGACGATGCTGGCGCACGGCTACCCGCCGCTGCCAGAGTATGAGGAGCCACTTGTCAGTCCAGTATCCCGGCCTGACCTCGCCGAACGCTATCCATTGATCCTCACCTGCGCCAAACACGTCTTGTTCTGCGAAAGCCAGCACCGCAATATAGCGAAGCTGCGAAAGCAGGCCCGCGAGCCGGAAGTGGAGATGCATCCGGCGGCCGCAGCCGAGCGCGGGATTAAGGCCGGCGACTGGGTGCACGTCGAGACGCCGCAAGGCAGTGTACGGGCGCGCGCCAGATTGGACGAGACGCTGGCGCCGAACGTGGTCTGTGGCCAGCATGGCTGGTGGCAGAGCTGTACGGCAATCGACGCGCCCGGCTACGATCCTCTGGGTCCGGACGGCGCCAACTACAACCTGATCATCGGCAACGCGGCCATCGACCCGGTCAGCGGCTCGGTACCCCACCGGGCTTACGTCTGCCAGCTCCGCCCCGCTTCAACTATGCCGAGGTGACCGGCCCCGTAGAGGCGCCGGTCACCCGATGCAGTGCCGATAGGAAGAAAGGTGGGCAGCCGGGGAGGGAAGGAAGCCGGCTGCCCTGAGGGTGAGGAGGCGCGTCCCGCTAGCTGCCCGGAACGACGACGATGGTACCCGCCATACCCGCGCCGCCGGGGCCTCCGTGCAGCGTGCAGTAGTAATCAAAGTAACCGGGCGCGTCGAAGGTAAATTCAAAGCCTTCGCCGCTCTGCAGCTGGCCGCTGTCGAAGAAGCCGCTGTCGGCCGTCGCCGTGTGCGGGAACTGGCCGTCGTTGGTCCAGCTGACGGTTGCGCCCGCCGGCACCATCAGCACACGCGGCACAAACTCACTGTCGAGCATACTGACCGCTTCCACCACCTGGAAGGGCAGCATGACGACGGCGCCGGCGGCGTCCATCACCGGGCCGTCTTCGCCGGGGAATTCGTACTCACCGGCCACGCCAGCATCGACGTGCAGCATGGCGTGCAGCGTGGCCGTAGCCACGGCCGGGTCCAGCTCGACGCTGATGTTGTGGTTGGCGCCAGCGCTTACGGGCGCGAAGCCGGCGACCGGGCCGGGCGCGCCGTTGGCGTCGCTGTGGATGACAATCCAGCCGTCTGCGCTGGCGCGAACGGCGGGCACGACGACCATGTTGGCGTCGCTGGCTAACTGGTCCATGACGCTGACCGCATCGGCAGGCAGGCCACCGAGGGCGAAGGGGGTCATGACGATATTCTCGTCGGCGTCGCGGGCAGGCGCGTCGGGGCCGGGGAACTCGTAGACGCCGGCAGTGCCCGCGTCCACATGCAGCATGGCATGGACGGTCTCCGTGCCGCCGGCCGGGTCTATGGTCACGGCCAGGTTTTCGTTGCTGCCCGCGGTCACTGCGGCAAAGCCGATAACCGGGCCCGGCGCGCCGTCGTTATCGCTATGGATGACGAGCCAGCCGTCGCCCTCGCTCTCGACGAGGGGGATGGTGACGGTGTTATCCTCCGCGAGATCCTGGTCCTCGACTTCCAGACCGCCGGCGGCCATATCCATTTCCGGCTCTTCTTCCGCTGTGGGCTCCGGCTCAGAGGTGGCAGTTGCTTCTGGTTCTTCAGTCGGCTCTGGTTCGTCCGTGGCCGTCGCTTCGGGCTCGTCGGTCGGTTCCGGCTCAGGCGTATCGGCCGGGGCGGCGTCGGTTGGCGACTCGCCCACGGACGGTGTATCGACCGGCTCTTCGCCGGTGTTTGTGGGCGTATCGGCGCCGCCGCAGGCGACGAGCAGGCTCAGCGCAGCGACAAGCAGCAGTGTCCAGAGCAAGTGGCGTTTGCGGATAGTCATAGGCGTTCCTCCATAACGATCTGGTTCACAGGACAGCGCCGGCCAGCGTGGCCTTTGCTGTGGGCGCTGCGGGGCCGTATTGCCCTCTTTACCGCTTAGATACGGAGGGGTATAGCCGATTGGATCTGAATTGGGGGACCGCGAGTGCCGCTAGACCTGACCCTTTGGTAGGGATACTGGCAAACTGGCGGCGCGCTCCAGTACGATCATCTCGGGGCTACCGGGAAGTGTGATACGCTCGCGCTCGGTGAATCCGAGCTGGCGCAGATAGGTAATCAGCGGCGTGTCTTGCACGTACTCACGCGCCCATACGGTGGTTGCCTTCAGCGCAAGCAGGTCGGCGAAGAGACGTTGGGTGAGGAGAGCGGCGACATCTGTCGCCAGGAGGGTAGGCTCCATCACGAGGAAGATACGGAAGTTGCCGCGCTCCGTTCCCTCCTCGATAGCGCCATAGCCGAAGGGGCGCTCGTCGCCAGCGCCAAGGGCGACGTAGTGCCGCCGTCGCCCCGTGAAGCGGCGGCGATACTCCAACCATATCTCATTCCCAGCACGGTCCCAGGGAAGGGCTCCATGCGCGAGCTCCAGAATAGCGGACCAGTCCGAAGCAGTTGCTTCTCGTAGCGATAAGTTCATGATCTCAATGGCCAGTGTATGCCTTGCCAGTAGCGGGCCTAGGCGCTGGAAGCAGGCGGTGCGGAGGCTACTACCGCTTTGCGCAGCAGTGGCTCCTCGATCGCGCTGGCGTCGACCTGGGCGGCGCCGAGGAAGGCAGTGAAACGAGCGAAGCCGCGCGCCAGCGCCTCGGCAAAATCGCTACTAGCGGCCAACGCTGTGTCTTCCAACCAGAAGCCGAGGATGATAAAGGTGTTGCTCGGGCGGTCCAGCTTGCTGTCGAAGCGGGCCACAAGTTGGTCGCCCCAGAGCACGGGCAGGGTATAGTAGCCGTACAGGCGCTTGTGCGCCGGCTTGTAGACCTCCCAGACGTAATCGAAGCCAAAGAGTGCCTTGGCCCGGCCGCGCGCGCTCACCGGGTCCAACGGCGCCAGGAAGACTGCCTCGGCGCTGGTGTCCGTATCTAGCGGCGCCCAGGCTGGCGGCGTGCGGCCTGCGGCCAGCGCTTCCATCAAGGGCAGGTCGCTGCTCAGGGCCAGCTGCGGCTGCTTCCAGCCGTTCACGCGCACCTCCACCAGCTCGCCCTCTGCCAGCATCGCGCGGCGGACATCGGGAGCGCCGCCGAAGAGCGCGCCGCGCTGCCAGGCGTCGCCGGTCCGTTTCACCCGCAGCAGGCCGGAGAAGGCGACCTCCTTGCGGATCACAAAGCGGCTGGCTTCCTCCTCGCTGCTCTCGCGAATGAGGTGCGCCGGCGCGACGGCTTCAGTCAGCGCGTAGACGCGCTCGAAGTTCTCGCGGTGGTGGGTCATCACCTCGCCAATGCGCCACAGGTAGTAGAGCGCCAGCGAGCTATCCTTACGGCCCCGATAGCTATCGGTGCGCTTGCGCGCCGCCGCCGAGAAATCACGATTGCTGACCTGGCCGCGCTCGCGCAGTATGTCCAGCACGTCGGTCACGGCTTCGGCGTGTTCTTCGCCCATCTTACGCACGCGCCCGTCGGTCTCTGGCTGGCCCTCGCGCTCGCGGCGCATAACCACCCGCCAGTAGGGCAGCTCCTCCATCGGTCGCGTCGCCAGCCAGCCGCCCCAGTCGAAGAACTGGCGCTGCTCATAGGTAACTTCTTCCCACATGCCTGGCCGGTAGTCGAGCACGCGGCTGTACAGGGTGATGTCCTGGCTGCGGGCGATAATCTGCAGCGGATCGAGCTGGAGATACTCGATGGCGCGCATGGCATCGGCTGTGCCGCCGGCGCCCTGCCAGCGCCGGCCGGGCCATACCCCTTGCTTGCCGAGAATGAAGCGGCGGGCCGTTTCCAGGTCAATGGTCAGCATAACACTCTACTCCCAGGCCCAACAGGGCGCGAATTGGCTTCAACTTGCGGCTGTCATGGCGCCGTCACGCTCGTAATTGACGATCATGACGCCTCTCGGGGTGACCTGGCTTTCCGTCACCTTGAGCGCTGCCGGGATTGTGCCACCGGCAAACAACCGCTTGCCGGCGCCCAACGTCAGCGGATAGATCATCAGCCAGAAGGTATCGACCAGATCGTGCTGCAACAGCGTCTGAATGAGATGGCCACTGCCCCAAACGTGCAGATCCGGCCCTGGCTGCTGCTTGATCTGGCTGACCTTCCCGGCGATATCTCCGCCGAAAAAGACCGATGGCTGCCAGTCGTGAGCCGTCATGGTGTTGGAGGCGACGTACTTGGTCGCCGTGTTGGCGCCCGGCCATTCGTCGGCATGGGACGGCCAGTACGGCGCCCAGATGTCAAAGGTTCTGCGGCCCAATAGCAGATCGAACGGGGCATTCATCTGCCGTCTCAGCGCCTGGCCGAGATGCGGGTCAGCATAGGGCGCTATCCACCCGCCGTAGGCAAAGCCGCCGCTGGTATCTTCGTCTGGCCCGCCGGGGGCCTGGATGACGCCATCAAGGGAGATATGCTCCAGGACAACGACTCTTCTCACGACAGGGTTCCTCGCATGTGGATCATTGACTGGTTGCCTCTCTCGCACGCCTCAGCCTATACCTTCAGGGAGCTGCGGAAGCCCCGGGCGGCATAGAAGGAGGGCGCGCTGTTATGGAACGTGAACACATGGCCATAGCGGCGGTCGCAGAAGAGGGCGCCGCCGAGCGCTCGGATATCCGGCGGCGTTTTCACCCAGCTTTCCGTCTTCGTGTCAAACTCTCCCAGCTCCTGCAGCGCCCGGTATTCCTCTTCCGTTAGCAGCTCAACGCCCATCGCTTCTGCCAATTCAACCGCGTTGCCGGCCGGGTAGACGCCCTTCTTTTCCCGTTCTTGCTGCCCTTCCCGGTCGTAGCAGATACTGCGGCGGCCGTCAGGGCTCTGCGCCGAGCAATCGTAGAAGATGTAGGCGCCGCTCTGTTTGTCGGCGCCAACCACGTCGGGCTCGCCGCCGGTGCTCTCCATGGCGTGAAGCGAGCGCAGTTTTTCAGGACTGGCTTCCAGCCTGGCCCGCACTTTGGCCCATTCGACACCCTTGTGGCGGCTCTTGTTGCTCTCAAAGCGTTCCTGCAGCCTGTCGAGGAAGGCTTCCGCCTCGCCGGGTGACAGGTCCAGGTTAATCTCCACCTTCGGAATCGCTTTGCCGCTGCCTTTCTTGGCCATGATTGGTTTTCTCCTTGTTACTCGCGCTGACAGCGTGGGGCTGCCCGAATCTTCACAGGCTCACGGAGAGACGTATGTCTACTGTATCACCTTCGACCAGGCGTTCGGCCTGGCGCACGCTGGCCTTGATGGGAACGATGTAGAGGCCATCTTTGGGGAAAAGGGATGTTCTCCAGGTCGTCTGGCCGATGCGGACCTGTACGGGAAGCACGCCCCAGCCGTAGGTCACCAGGTCCGAGACATCTTTGAGAGCGCCGCTCTCGTCGGCCGGGACGGTGACGAAATAGAATGGCGCCGGGCCGCGCCAGTACCAGATGTCGCCGCTGAAGTCCAGAACCATCTACAGTGAGCCTTCGGCAATCTTGAACTCATCCGGGTGCGCCCAGGTGTAGGCCCAACCGTCCAGCTCCGGCGCTTCCAGGCCGAGGCCGCTGAGGATGGTGGTGATGTTGGTGCGGTGCTCGATGCCGTGGTTGACGACCTGGATGAAGAGGACGCGGGCCTGGTAATCGACGAAGAGTCCATCTTCTTCCTCGCGGACCATCTGGGTCGGCGGAATGCGCTGGACGGCGTCGAGGAGGGCGGCGGCGACGGCTGGGGCAAAGGCGGCGAGCTGGGCTACCGACGGCGGGTCTGTCCACTCGAAGGGAGGCTGCGGCTCGTCGCCAGTCAGGCGCCCGACGTAACTGGCCTCGGCGGAGATGAGGTGGCCCAGCGTGGCGTGGATACTGCCATAGCCGCCGGGCGCGCTGGCCCGCTGCTGCTCGGGAGCGAGCTGCTCGCAGAGGGCGAACAGCTGCGCGTTGGCCCAGTTGTTATAGCGGATGAAGTCAATCAACATGGAATCAGCCGGTGCGTCCATCGCAAATCCTCCTGAAAATAGACCGGTTCTCTTCACGCCATCTGCGGCGCCGTGCCGGCGGACGGACTGTCACACTCTGGCCGCGGCAACCCAGCCGGGCGTGGCGCCCTCACCCAGCCGCTGGCCGAGCAACAGGCTAAGCTGGGCGGCATGTTCCTGCACGTGGCGCATGTTGTAGAGCTGCAGCTCGGCGAAGCTGACCTCACCCCAGGAGAAGGGGCACGGGCGCCGGGCGTCCTCTGTGCTAAGCGAAGCCAGCGTGGTGCGGCACTTATCGCG
>CAZOGK010000002.1:180263-274304 GCA_964579295.1 uncultured Ardenticatenaceae bacterium | reverse complement strand
TCACCATGATGAGCTTCATCCACGCTATCTACCGCGTGGAGGCAGCTCATCTGAACCCGCTGCAGCTTGTGCTGCTGGGGACGGCGCTGGAAGTGGTCATCTTCGTCTGCGAGGTGCCCACGGGCATCGTCGCCGATGTCTACAGCCGGCGCCTGTCGGTGGTCATCGGCTACGCCGTCATCGGACTGGCCTTTGTCCTCCAGGGCAGCCTGCCCTTCTTCCTGCCCATTCTCCTCGGCGAGATGATCTGGGGTCTGGGCTATACTTTCATCAGCGGCGCCGAGGACGCCTGGCTGGCCGACGAGATCGGTGAAGAGCGCCTGACCCATGCTTACATGCGCGCCTCGCAGGTGGGGCGCATCGGCGCGCTGGGCGGTATCCTGGTCAGCTCCGCGCTGGGCACGGTGCAGCTTGCCCTGCCTATCCTCATCTCCGGCGCTGCTTTCGTGCTGCTCTCTATCTTTCTGGCGCTCGTCATGCCGGAAACAGGCTTCGCGCCGGCTCCGCGCGGCGAGCGCAGCTCCTGGCAACAGATGGGCGTTACGTTCCGCGCCGGCCTGCAGGTCGTGCGCGCGCGCCGCGTGCTCATGCTCATCCTGCTCATCGGCCTTTTCATGGGTCTTTCCAGCGAGGGGCTGGACCGGCTGTGGCACGCGCACCTGCTCACCCACTTCACTTTCCCGGACATCTGGCGGCTGCAAGGGCCAGTGCCCTGGTTTGGCGCATTGGGTATTGCCAGCCTGCTCCTGGGCCTCGCCCTGACCGAAGCAATTCAGAAGCAGATCGACGTGGATGACACGCATCGCGCCCTGCGGGCCCAATTCCTGCTCAACCTGGTCATGATCGTCGCCGTAGTCGTCTTTGGCATTGCTACCCGGCTGCCGGCGGCGCTGCTCGCCATCCTCGTCGTCCAGGTCTTCCGCAGCGCCAACTGGCCGCTCTATCGCGCCTGGACGAATAAGCAGATCGAGCCGCGCGTGCGGGCCACTGTGCTGTCTATGACCGGGCAGGTAGACGCCGTCGGCCAGATACTGGGCGGGCCGGGCATGGGTTGGCTGGCGACGGCCTTCTCCACGCGGGTGACGATGGTAGCCGTAGCTATCCTCCTCTCGCCGGTGCTGCTCCTCTACCTGCTGGCCATGCAGTGGAGCCATGCCGCCGCACGCCGCGCCGAGGTCGAGGCGGCCGCCTCATGACCTGGCAGCTCATTCACAGCAGAGGTGGCAGCGCTACGAGCGCGACCGCCTCTGCTGCAGGGACTGCTGCACGGCGACCGTGGCGATGGAGGCCAGCCAGCAGGCCAGCGCCAGGGTAAAAGGTAGGGTCAGGATCAGGCTGACGAGAGTGAGGATGAAGGTCACCAGCACCAGAAGCGGGCCAGAGACCGGGTTCAGGAGGAAGAAACGGGCCGCGTTGGCGTAGGTCGTGCGCAGGCTCTTGTCTTCCTGCGCCAGCCAGAACGGCCAGTAGACGAGGTTCAGGCCAAACCAGACGAATAGCGTCACGGTCCAGATCAGGCGGAACAGCGCCCAGGTGAGGCCGGGGCTATCCCAGTAGACGACAAAGTTGAAGACGGCGATGGCCAGCAGGATGAGGTTGGGCAGCCCCCAGCGCCAGGCAGGCCAGAAGAGGCGGCGGAAGGCAGCCCAGGCGTCACGCGGGCCCCAGTAGACCCCGCCGTGGCTTTCACTGACCATAGCAAACAGGGCTGCCGTTGCCGGCGGCCCGGTGATGATCGGCAACTGCAAGAGGAACCAGGCGGCGTTCAGGACGAGAAAGACAACCCATTCGTCCCACCAGAGCCGGAACGCACGCCGCAAGATCGAGCCGGCTCCGGACCTCACCCCATCAGCCCTTGATGCCGCTATAGCTAATGCCCTCGATAAAGTAGCGCTGGAAGAATAAGAAGACCAAGGCCATCGGCAGCGTCGTCAGCAGCGAGCCGGCAAGGATGGCATTCCACTGCAGGTTATCGCCGAGGGCGCCGCGCAGAATGGCCAGGCCAAGGGGCAGTGTGTAGAGTTCCTGCCGCACGCTAACCACGATGAGCGGGAACATGAAGTCATTCCAGGCGCCCTGGAAGCTGAAGATGATCAACGCCACCAGCGCCGGGCGGGCCATGGGCAGGATGACTCGGAAGAACATCTGCAGCCGGTTGGCGCCGTCGATACGCGCTGCCTCCTCCATTTCCTGAGGGATGGACTCGAAAAACTGCTTCATGAGGAAGACGCCGAACGCCGCCACCAGCTTGGGCAGCGTCAGGCCCCAGTAGGTATCGATGAAACCGAGCTGCCGGAGGATGATAAAGAGCGGGATGAGCAGCACAATGCCCGGTACCATCATCGTGCCCAGGATAGAGAAAAAGACGACGTTGCTGCCCGGGAAGGGGATGCGGGCCAGCGCGTAGCCCGCCATGCTGGCGAACAGGAGATTGCCGAGCGTGATCACCGTTGCCACCAGAGCGCTGTTAAAAGCCCAGCGCGTGATGTCCAGATTCTGCATGCGCCGGTAGCCATCCAGGGTTACGTCCTGGGGTATCAGCCCAACCGGGTTGGCAGCGATCTCGGGCAGCGACTTCAGGCTGGTACTGATTGCCAGCAGAAAGGGATAGAGAAAGGTAAGGGCCAGCAGGAAGAGGAGTGCATAGGAGAGGATCAGCCGGATGCGGGCCGAGAGCGGCACTTCTTCAGGCACAGCTACGGTCACGGGTTGGGATACAGCAGCCATCGTTCTCTCCCTAGTAATCCGCTTCGCTGCCGGTAATCCGGCGCTGGATCAGCGTCAGAATGAAGATGATGATGAACAGCAGGATGGCAATGGCCGCCCCTAGCCCCATTTCGCTGTTGCGGAAGCCATTGCGGTAGACCATGTAGGCCATCGTCAAGGTCGTCTTGGCCGGTCCTCCTGAACTCATGACATACACCTGATCAAAGACCTGGTAGGTGCCGATGAGGCCCAGCGTGACCACGAAGAAGATGGTCGGGCGTATCATGGGGACCGTAATGCGCCGGAAGGTAGGCCAGGCAGTAGCGCCGTCGACCGAGGCCGCTTCGTAGACGCTGCTCGGGATGTCCTGCAGGGCGGCAAGAAAGATGATCATCATGGTGCCAACGGTCGTCCACGTATTCATGATCATGATCGCCGCGAGCGCGATACTCGGGCCGCTGATCCAGTCCCACACGGTCATGCCGAGCACCTGGCTGCTGAGGAACGCAGGCCCGTCCCGCAGCGTAATCCCCAGGTAGCCGAGCAGGATGTGAACGAGGCCGCGCGCATCCGACATCCAGGCGATGGGTTCCCAGCTACCGAAGGTGATCGTCTCCAGCACGCGGTTAATGAGCCCACTGCGCTGGTAGAGGAAAAGAAAGATCAGGCTGATCGCTACTGAGGAAGTGATCGACGGGAAGTAGAAGGCGGTGCGGAAGAAATCCTTATAGCGCAGCAGCCGTTGGTTCACGACAACCGCCAGCAGTAGAGCCAGAATCGTCTGCACCGGCACCACGCCCAGCGCGAAGTAGGTCGTGTTCTTCAGCGCCTTGAAGAAATCTGCCTGCCGGATACCGCCCCCGACCAACACCGTCTCATAGTTATCCAGGCCGATGAAGTTGGCCTCGGCTGGTGGGCTGATCCCATTCCAGTCGGTGAGGCTATAGTACACGGCAAAGATAATGGGAATGATCAGGAAAATCGTAAAGACAATGAGCGCCGGCGTCATAAATAGCCAGCCAGCTACTGCGTCTTCCCGATCCTGTCCCCGGATGCCAGAGGCCATGTTGTACCTCCCTCTCCACGCCCAGGGGTGGACCTTGCGATCCACCCCTGGACGATATGATGGTAACAGGTCCTAACGGTTCAGGACTTCGTCACCAACCTGCTGGGCGTCCTGGAGTACTTGCTCAGGGAGCATCGTGCCGGTAAAGGCCTGCTGCAGGCCGCTGTTTACCGTGTCGAGCACGTCGTTGAAGCCGGGCACAAACTGCCAGGGGCGAGCTACGTCTGCGCCCGCCAAGAAGGGCTCAAGGTCGGGGAATTGCCCCAGCCACTGATCACGCAAGCTCTGCCGCGTGGGCATGGCCAAACCCAGGTCCGTCCACGCCTTCATCCCCTCCGGCCCGGTCAGATAGTTGACGAGTTCGAACGCTTGCTCTTTGCGCTCGTCGGGAATGCCCGCAGCCACCGCATAACAGACGGTGAAGGCCATGGTTGCTTCTTCATTCCCGGCCGGCAGCGGGGCGACGCCGTAGTTGATGTCGGGATGGTTGTCGGCCAGGAACGGGACCATCCAATTCCCTTCGACAACCATGGCTGCCCGTCCCTTGCCAAACGCTTCGCCGGGCCAGCCACTGTCGAGTTCCGAAGGCTGCTGCGCGTACCCCTGTTCGACGAGCCCGACGTAGAAGTCCAGCGCCTCCTGGGCCTCAGCACTGTCGAACTGCATCTCCGTGAAGTCTTCGTTGGCAACCGCGCCGCCTGCCTGGTAGAGGAAGGCAATCCAGCGAGCGAAGTCTGCCGGAAGGGCCAGACCATAGACGCCCTCGTCGGCATTGGTCAGCTCGGCTGCAGCCGCTTCCAGATCGTCCCAGGTCCAGTTTTCGTCCGGGTGGGCCACACCGGCGGCATCGAACATGTCGATGTTGTATTGCAGCCCCAGGGTGCTGAAATCCTTGGGCGGGCAGTAGAAGGTTCCATTGTAGGTAAACGCTTCGCGCAGGCTGGGGTAGAAGTCGTCGATATCGGCGACGCGCCCTTCCGCCGGCTCGATGGCGCCGGCCTCCACCAGGTCCGGCAGCCGGAAGCTGTCGACGTAGAAGACGTCAGGCGGCGAGCCGCCGGCAAGCCGTGTCTGCAGGCTCGTATCGTAGTCCGGGAGGAAATTCAGGCTCACCTGAATGTCATCGCGGCTGGCATTGAAGTCGTCCACCACCTGCTGCAGACGGCTGTTCTCCGCATCTGAGCTAGACCAGCCGGCAAGCTGCAGCTCGGTCACGCCGGCCGGGGCCGGCTCTTCCGACACTTCACCCGTATCCACGGGTTCTTCAACTACATCCGGTTCTTCAACGTCTTCGACGCCGGTGCCGGCGGGTGCGGTGGTAGGCTCAGCGTTGTTGCCGCCACAGGCAGCCATGAGCATGCTCAAGACGAGCAGGGAGCTCAGCAACAGAAACCATTTTCTAGACATCTTTCTCCTCACTTTCTTGTGCTTGTCATTACTCCAGACATTGGAAGAGTCAGGTTTCCGTCTATCACCCCCTTTCTTGCCGGATATCAACGTGCTGTCGTTCGCCGCGAAGGTAAAAAGAAAAAGCCAGCCGCTCCCAATGGGGCGGCAGGCACGGGTTGATCTCATAGCCGTCGTCTGTCAGACGCAGGCCGGCAAAGCCAAAAGCAAGGGCCTGCCACAGGCCGCCGGCTGAGGCGGCGTGAATGCCGTCGCCGGCGTTGCCGCGCACGTTCTGCAGGTCCGCGCGCGCCGCCAGCATGAAGAAATCGTAGGCCCGCCCGGCCTCGCCCATGTGCGCGGCGGCCCAGGCCTGAAAGCTGGGACCAAGCGATGAGCCATATTCGTGGTCGGTAATCGGCTCGTACGTTTCCCAGTTCACCTCCCAGATTCGCCGGTCCGCGTAGTGGTCGCGCAGCAGCAGGAGCATCATAATGACGTCTGGCTGCTTGATCACCTGGCTTTCGTTGGCCCCTTCGATGCCCAGCAAGACCTGCAGGGATTGGGTGCGTTCTGCAAAAGCAGGCCAATCGACAGGCTTCAGGTCAAAGAAACCTGCAAACTGGGTGAAGAGACCGCTCTCTTCGTCGTACAGGATGACGATGCGTTGGGCCACGTCCCGCCAGTGGCTCAGCTCGTCCTTGCCAAGCCCGATCTCGCCGACGAGGGCGCTGGCCTTCGCCGGGTATTCGTCGTGCAGCCATTCCAGGAGGGCCAACGCTGTCTCCAGATGCCACTGCGCCAGCCGGTTGGTATAGACGTTGTTATCCACGTGATCGTGATACTCGTCCGGCCCAATCACGTCCCGGTAGGAATAGCGGATCTCGCCATCTAGCCCCTCTGGCTCGGCGCGGTCTGCCCAGAAGCGCGCCGTTTCCAGGATCATCTCGGCGCCGTAATCGCGCATGAAGGCATCGTCGCCGGTCACGCGCCAGTACTGCATGGTGGCGTAGGCGACGTCGGCGGAGATGTGGATCTCGATGTCGCCGGTCCAGATGCGCACCAACCCTTTGCCGTCGAATGTGGGTACGTAGCCGGGCGTTACCTCGTCGCCGGTAGCGGCGCTCTCCCAGGCAAACTGGGCGCCGCGGAAACCGTTGGCGGCGGCCTTCCGGCGCGCGCCGGGCAGGGTGTGATAGCGATAGAGCAGCAGGTTGCGGGCGATTTCGGGCTGGGTATAGGTGAAGAAGGGCAGGATGAAGATCTCCGTATCCCAGAAGACGTGGCCCCGGTAGCCGAGCCCGCTCAGCGTCTTGGCGCCGATACTGACCCGGTCGTCGTGGCGCGGCGCCGCTACCTGGAGCTGGAAGAGGTTGAAGCGGATAGCTAGCTGCGCTTCTTCGTCGCCGTCGATGCGAACGTCGATGTCTTGCCAGACCTCCTGCCAGGCAGCCATGTGAGCCGCTTTCAGGCGGTCGTAGTCCTGCCCCTGGAGATAGAGCAGGGCGCGCGGCAGGACCCCCGGCGCTGTTTCGCCGGGCGCCTCGTCGCGGCTGCTGGCATAGGCGACCAGCTTATCGACCTGAAGGGTCTGCCCGGCCTCCAGCTGCCCGGTAACCGCGAGGGCCGGATGTCCCGGACAGGGCTGCGCCCTGAGCGGCAAGGCATCGGGCGTCTGCAGGCGGGCGGCCGCTGCCAGCTCCAGGCGCGTGCCACGCGTCCGGCTGTGGAGCCAGACCACATGGTCGGCATAGCCCTCTTCCAGGTGGCGCCAGTGGAGCAGGTTATCGTTAGCCACGTGGCCGTCGATGCCCGCGCTGACGGCAACCTCGCATTGCTGGTTCACCGGCGTGACCAGCAGGCGCAGCGCGCCGAGGTGCGGATTGGTATAGCTGATGAAGCGTTCAAAGGTCAGGTTGACCAGCGCGCCGCCCGGCGCTTGCCACTGCACGTGCCGCTGCAGCAGCCCGTGGTGCAGGTCCAGGCTGCGCCAGTAACCGGCCACCTCACCCCGGTCCAGCCGGAAGGGCTGGCCGTCGATGCGGATCTGCAGGTCGAGCCAGTTGGGTAGGTTGACCAGCTCGGTAAAGACGATGGGCATATCGTCAAACAGGCCGTGCGCCAGGGTGAGGGCATGGTCCTCCGCATATCCCTCCTCCAGGCTGCCACGGCTGGCGAAGTAACCGTTGCCGGTGGTGAACACCGTCTCCATGTGGGGTTGCTTGGCGGCCACAAACTGCGGCTCGACCACGTGCCAGGTAGCTTCTAGCTGCGACGCTGCCTGGAGCTCGGCCAGCGTGGCGCCGTCGAGACTGTCGCGGCGGACGAACTGGCTGCGCGCCGCGCCCAGCTCGGCGAAGCGCTCTTCCGGCCCTAAGGCCAGCGCCGGCATACCGGCAGCCAGGGCCGCGGCGACGCCGGCCGCGGCGTCTTCCACGACCAGCGCCTGGTGCGGCATCAGACCCAGTTGGGCCGCGGCGAAGCGAAACAGATCGGGAGCCGGCTTGGTACGCGCCACGCTGTTCCCGTCGGCTATGGCCGCCAGCCGGTCGGCCAGACCGAGACGCTGCACGACTGCGCGCGCGTTGCGGCTCGCCGAGGCAACCGCGTAGGGAATCGCCGCCCGGTCCAGCTCGTCGAGGAGTTCGGCCACGCCGGGCAGCAAATCGTCAGGGCTTACCTGGACCAGCATTTCCTGGTAATAACCGTTCTTAATGCTCATCAGCTCGTCGAGCCGCTCTTCGGAAAGCTGGCGCTCGCCGAGGATGAGCAGGAGCGACTGCCGCCGCGAGACGCCGCGCAGCTGCTCGTTATCGGCCCGGCTGAAGGGCAGGCCCTCTTCATCCGCCAACCGTTTCCAGGAGAGATAATGGTATTCGGCCGTATCGGTGATCACGCCGTCCAGGTCAAAAATTACACCGCGCAAGGTCACAAGGCTTCTCTCTGTCTCTGCACGTTCGGGCCGGCTTCCTGCAGTACCTTCTCCGGCGCGCTGGAGGCACGGATGATGAGCTGCGGGACGAGCAGGACGCCTGTCTCGGTCCGCTCTCGCTCAAGAATCTGGTCCAGCACCATCGCCACGGCCGTCTCGCCGACGGCGGTAATCGGCTGGCGCACTGTCGTCAGGGGCGGCTGGGTATAGGCGGTCAGGGTAACATCGTCAAAGCCGGTAATGGCCAGATCTGGGCCCACGACCAGACCGGCGCCATTGGCCGCGTGCAGCACTCCGAGCGCAATGAGGTCGCTGACACAGGCGATGGCCGTGGGCCGGCGCCCAGCTGGCAGCTGCCATAGCTGCCGGAAGCCATCGCGGCCGGTGCGCGCCGCGTTCAGCCCGCGCACGACAAGCTCTGGCGCCCTGCGAAGGCCAGCTTTCTCCAGCGCTTCGCCGTAGCCGTTTTCGCGCGCGCTGCCGGTGCGCGAGCCTTCCGGCCAGGTGATAAGGGCAATGCGCTCGTGCCCCTGCTCCAGAAGATGCTCGACCACCTGGCGCATCCCCGTTCGCCCATCGACATCTACCCAGTGATAATCCCACTCCTCATTGGCCCGCCCGAAGGCTGTAAAGGGGATCTTCTGCTCGATGAGCATCTCGACGCGCGGGTCATTACGATTGACGTCGGCCAGGATGAAGCCGCCCACCTGGTTACGCTCAAATAACTCCCGGTAGGGCGCCGGATCGGCCGGGCCGGCCGAGACAAAGGTCAGGACATGAAAGCCGCCGGCTTCGGCGGCGTTGGCGATGCTGTGGAGGAAGGCATCGAGTACAGGCTGAACAAACTCGTCGCCGCCAAAGTGGAGGGGGTAGCCAATGAGGTTGCTGGCGCGCTTGCGCAGGTTGCGGGCGCTGACGTTCGGGCGGTAATTAAGCTCGCGCACGGCGTCCCAGATGCGCTGGTGGGTTTCGGGCGCGACCTGGCCGCGCCCGTTGAGGACTTTGGAGACGGTCTGGTAGCTGACCCCCGCCCGTGCCGCTACATCTTTGAGCGTTACTCGCGACATCAGGCCAATCCTCTCCGGCGAACGTTCGCGCGAACGTTCGCCGGGCGGTGTAGGTCATATTTAAGCATGGATGGCAGGGCAGTGTCAAGAACCACGAGATACAAACTTTCTGTATCTCTGGGAGCTTCAGTCGCGAATCATACCCGGCCGTGCTACCATCGCGGCAGGCTCATGAGCAACTCCCTTTCGTCCGCCGACTGCCTGATCGTGGGCGCTGGTCTGGCCGGGTTATGCGCCGCGAAGACGCTGGCGGCAGCCGGGCTGCGGCCCATCCTCCTGGAGAAGAGCGGGTCGTGCGGCGGCCGCATGGCCACGAGCGCCCTGCCCGCGGACCGGGGCACGGGGACGGTGGACGAAGGCGCCCAATACTTCACCGTGCGTGAGGCCGCCTTCCGCGCCGAGGTCGAGCGCTGGCTGGCGGCGGGCATAGCCCGCCAGTGGAGCAGCGGGTTCGTCGCCCCCGACGGCTCGGCCTTTCCCGACGGTTTCCCGCGCTACTGCGGCGCTCAGGGTATGGCGGCCATCGCCACGCATCTGGCGACCAACCAGGACGTGTGGTTGGGCAGCGAAGTAGTCACGATGGCCTACGACAGGAGCTGGTCCGTCGCCCTGGCGAGGGGCGTTCGGCTGCAGGCGCCGGCGCTACTGCTGACGCCGCCCGTGCCGCAATCGCTTGCTTTACTGGCACGGTCAGACATAAGCCTTCCCGCGGCCGAAGCGGAGCTGCTGGCCCGTACTGAGTATGATCCCTGCCTGGCGCTGGCCGCCGTGCTCGACGGTCCAAGCGGGCTGCCGGCGCCTGGCGGTCTCTGGCCCGGCGGCGATGCCATCTACTGGATAGCGGATAACCGGCAGAAAGGGATCTCGCTACTGCCGGCGCTGACCATTCACGCCACGCCCGAGTACAGCCGGGCTCAGCTCGACGAGGCCGAAGCGGAGATAACTGCGGAGCTGCTGGCAGCGGCTGCGCCCTGGCTCACGAGCAAGGTTGTAGCAACCCGCCTGCGGCGCTGGCGTCACAGCATCCCGCTGCAGCTCTACCCGGCGCGCACGCTGCTGCTGCGGGCGCCAGGGCTGCTGGCGTTTGCCGGCGACGCCTTTGCCGGGCCGCGCGTGGAAGGCGCCGCTCTCTCGGGCATAGCCGCCGGGCAGGCGCTGGCGGCGGCGCTCGCCAGATGATCGTCACCAGAGAGCAGCCCGCCAGGCGGCGGCCGTGGTGGTAGAATACGGTGGCTGACGATCCTGAGTGGAGTAAAGGGATGAACCGATCTTTTGCCCGTTATGCCTGGCTTGTGCTGGGCTACAATGTCTTCGTCATACTCTTCGGCGCACTGGTCCGGGCCACCGGCTCGGGCAACGGCTGCGGCGCGAACTGGCCCCTGTGCGATGGCGCTCTCATCCCGGAGACCTCCAACCTGGCCCAGGTCATCGAGTGGACACACCGTATCACCAGCGCCTTCGCCGGCGTGCTGGTGATCATCCTCCTCGTCTGGGCTTTCCGCGCCTACCGGCCGGGCCACGCGGTGCGCCGTGCTGCCGGGGCCGCGCTGTTCTTCATCCTTACCGAGGGAGCAGTTGGCGCCGGGCTGGTGCTGTTGGAGCTGGTCGGCGACAACGATTCGCTGGCCCGCGCTTACTGGATGGCCGGCCATCTGGTGAATACGTTTATCCTCCTGGGAGCGATTACGGCAACCGCCTGGTGGGCCAACACGCTGCACCCGGATGACACCTCCTGGCCGCTGCGGCTGCGCCAGGGACGGCTGGCAGCGCTGCTTGGCGTTGGCCTGCTGCTGATCATGCTGGTCAGCGCGCTGGGCGCCGTTACTGCCCTCGGCGATACGCTTTATCCATCCAGCAGCCTGAGCGAAGGCATTGCCCGCGACTTCGCCGCCGACTCCCACTTCAGCGAGCGGCTGCGGGTCTGGCATCCGGTGCTGGCGGTCATTTCCGCCATCTACCTGTACATCGTCCTGGCGGTGACCATGCAGACGCGGCCGGGGCCGCTGGTGCGCCGCTGGGCGCGCATTGCACAGCTCCTCGTTGCCGCCCAGATCGCGGCGGGCTTCGTCAACCTGGTCTTGCTGGCCCCACTCTGGATGCAGATTGTCCATCTCCTGCTGGCCGACGGCGTCTGGGTGACGCTGCTGCTAGTGGCCGCCACGGCGCTGGCGGAGCCGGCGGCCGCGCCGGCGAGCATGGCGCCACGACTGCAGGCAGCCGGCGGTTCCTGATAAGGAGTAAGATCCCGTGAGCGAAACGTTGCGCTGGTATCTGGGCACCATGGGCTACGGCTATAAGGATTGGCAGGGCGTCTTTTACCCCGAAGGATTGCCTTCGCGGGAGCGCTTACCTTATTACACCCGTATCTTCAACGCCGTGGAGATGGACTCGACCTTTTATGCCACGCCGCGCCAGGACTACGTGCAGCGCTGGGCGGAGATAACACCGGACGATTTCATCTTCTGCCCCAAAATGCTGCGGGAAATCACCCACGATCTGCGCCTGCAGGGCGCCGAGGAGAAGACGGCCGAATTCCTGGAGACGATGCGCCTGCTGCAGCATAAGCTCGGGCCCATTCTCATCCAGTTCCCGCCCGACTACAGCATCCGCGAGCTAGACAACCTGGCGCACTTCCTGCAGGCTTTGCCGGTCGATTTACGCTATGCCGTCGAGTTTCGTGACCGCTCCTGGCACGCCATCGCCACCGGCGAGCTGCTGCAGGCGCATAACGTCTGCTGGGTCTCGGCCGACTACCTCTATATGCCGCGCCGTGTCTACGTGACCACTGACTTCGTCTACATCCGCTGGCTGGGTCGCCACGGCACCTATCAGGTAAAAGACCACGAACGGGTGGACCGCAGCGAACGGCTGCGCGAGTGGCAGGATGATGTGGAAACGCGGCGCGAGCAGGACGCTTTCCACACCGTCTATGGCTTCTTCAACGACGACTATGCCGGGCACGCGCCGGCGACCACACAGAAGATGATGGAGATCGTGGGGCTTCCCGGCGACCCACAGGCGCCGCCGCAGCAGGCTAAGCTGCTATAGGATCGTAGCTGCTCCTCTAGCAGGGCTCTCTGGCTGGTAGAACACTATCCGCCGGCAATCAGGCGCACGCCGTCGAGCGTGGCCTGCCGCACAACCTCAAACCAGCGGCCGGGCAGCACGCCGAGAATGAGGGTGGCTAGAGCCGTGACGGCGACGGTGAAGCTGAGCGCCCCGTTGCGGTCTACGACCAGCTCGCCTTCCGCGTCGTACATGAAGGCCAGGAAGACCAGGCGCAGATAGAAGTAGCCGGAGACAACGCTGGTGACGACGCCGACAATAGCCAGCCAGAGCAGGTCGGCCTCCAGGGCGGAGCGGAAGAGGAAGAACTTGCCAGAGAAGCCGCCCGTCGGCGGCACCCCCGTTAGCGACAGCATGAAATAGGCCAGCGCCAACGCGAACCAGGGATGGCGCCGCCAGAGGCCACGGTAATCGCCCAGGTCCAGACCGCGCCCTTCCCGCTGCTCCAGCGCAATGACGACGGCAAAGGCGCCCAGGTTGGTGAAGAGATAGGCCATCATGTAGAAGAGGCCGGCGGGGACTGCGTCGGCGCTGCCCGGGCTGGCGGCGACGGCAATCATGATGTAGCCGGCGTGCGCAATGCTGGAGTAGGCGAGCATGCGCTTGACATTGCGCTGCGCCAGGGCGACCACGTTGCCGGCGATCATCGTCAGCGCGGCGATGACGGCCACCGCCGGCGCCCAGCTATCGCCAAACTCCGGCAGGGCGCTGACGAAGACACGCAGCATGGCGGCGAAACCGCCAATCTTGGCGCCGACGGACATAAAGGCTGTTACCGCCGTCGGCGCCCCTTCGTAGACATCGGGCGTCCACATGTGGAAGGGGACGGCCGCTACCTTAAAGGCGAAGCCGACCAGGAGCAGGGCGATGCCCGCCGCAGCCAGCGTACTGCCTGTCTGGACGCCCGCCAGCACGGCCGGCAGAGCGGTCGAGCCGGTGGCGCCGTACAAAAGGGCAATGCCAAAGACAAGAAAGCCCGACGAATAAGCGCCCAAGAGGAAATACTTCATGGCCGCCTCTTCCGACCTTGTCTCCGGGTGGGCAAAGCCAGAGAGGATATAGAGCGGGATCGACAGCAGCTCCAGCGCCAGAAAGACGAGAATCAGGTCGTTAGCCATGCCCATGAGCATCATGCCGGCGACCGAGAACATCATCAGGTAGTAGAACTCGCCGCGCTGCAGGCCAACACGTTCCAGGTAGTTAATGGAGAGCAAGACGGAGAGCGCGCCGGTGAGCAAGAACAGGGCATTCAGGAAATTGCTGTAGTTATCGGCGAGGACCATAGGCGTACCGCCGGCCGGCGTAAAGGCACCCCACTCCTGGCCCCAGAGCGCCAGAGTGGCAATGAAAGCGGCGACGTAGCCAGCCAGCGCCAGCCAGCCGATGAGCCGCTTGTTTGCCGGACTTACGGCCAGATCGGCAAGCATCAGCGCCAGACCCCAGCCGACGACGATGAGGAGAGGCAATATCGCGAAGAGGTTGACGGCGGGCGCCTGAAATTCCATGGTCTAAGCTCCTAGTTGCACCAGGAATGATGGTAGCACATTGATCAGCTATCGCGCACGGCGGCTGTAGCGCCGGGCGCGCTCTCGTAGGCAAACGGCGCCTCGGGGCGCGGGAACGTATGCTCGTGAATGATGGTATTGCCCGGCAGGAGATGGACAAAACCATAGCCCGGCGGAGCATCGGCATCGAACTGCACCTCGATGTCGTCCGGCCAGGCCAGGAACTGGGCAAAGGCGCTGGCCCCACTCACGTAGAGCAGCCCATCGCGCAGCGTCTGCATCGAGCGATGAACGTGGCCGTGAAAGACGCCGCGGATGCGCTCGCGCGCCGGCAGGAGGGCCTGGTGCAGCTTGTAGCCGTCAATCGTCAGCATGTGCGCGTCCATCCAGATGCTGTTGAGCGGCAGCACCGGGAAGTGCATAAAGAGCGTCAGCGGCGGCCCTTCTGCAGTCACCTGCCGGCGCACCAGCTCCAGGCGCGCCTCGCCAATCAGCCCGTGCGGGTCAATCTCGTCGGCGCCGCGCGCATCGACCACCAGGAAGCGGTTGCCCTTCACCTCAAACAGATAGGACAGCGTGTCACGATCCGGGCTCAGATCCTCTCTCAGCCCCATCGGCAGAAAGTGATGGATATCGCGCGCGCGATCGTGATTGCCGGCCACGTAATAGATGGGCGCCCGCAGCTGGCCGAAAATCTCCGCTGCCAGCTGGTAGGCCGCCGGATCGGGATCGTGGACGATGTCGCCGGTATGCACGACAAAATCGGGCTGCAGCGGCAGGCTGTTCAGGATCTCTACCAGGCGCCGCGCGCACGGATAGGGATAGTGACCGTGCCGCTCATAGCCGGGGTCCGGCCCGATGTGCGTATCGGAGATATGGGCGAAGTAGACAATCTGGCGCGACATAATGGCAGCAGCCGCCCCAGCCTGCACCAGGCGAGGCTGGGGGCGGGCTGATGGGCAAAATCTGATAAGGCCTATGGGGCCAACGCCGTAACGACGCCGCCGACGTGGTCCACCAACGCAGCCACCGAGCTATTCATCAGATCGAAGTAGGGCGTTGGGTAGACGCCAATCCAGACAATGAAGAGCAGGAAGCTGAGCATGATGACCAGCTGTCCGGTGTTCACGTCCTGCAGTGTCATATTCTCCGGGTTATCGAGCGGCCCCATGAAAACGCGCTGGTACATCCAGAGCAGATAGACGGCGGCAAGGATTACGCCCGTGGTCGCGAAGGCAGTGTAGATCCAGGGCTGCGGCGAGAGCACGTCCGGCGAGGCGTTCATCGAGCCGAGCAGGATGGTAAACTCGCCCACGAAGCCATTGAGGCCGGGCAGACCCATACTGGACAGGGTAATGATCAGGCTGAGGGCGCTAAACACGGGCATGGCGCGCCAGATACCGCCAAAGTCGCTCATCTCCCGCGTGTGGCGTTTTTCGTAGAGGACGCCGACGAGATAAAAGAGGGCTCCCGTGCTCAGGCCGTGGTTGACCCCCTGCAGGATGGCGCCCTGCAGGCCGGCATTATTCAGGGAAAAGATGCCCAGCATGACGAAACCCAGGTGGCTGACACTGGAATAGGCAACCAGCCGCTTCACGTCGGTCTGGGCAAAGCTGACGATAGCGCCATAGATGATGCCGATAATCGCCAGCACGGCGATGGTCGGCGCAAAGTAGGCGGAGGCTTCGGGGAAGAGCGGCAGGTTAAAGCGCATGAAGCCGTAGGTGCCCATCTTCAGCAGGATGCCGGCCAGGATGATCGAGCCGGCCGTCGGCGCCTCTGTATGGGCATCGGGCAACCAGGAGTGGAAGGGGAAAAGCGGCACCTTGACGGCGAAGGCAATGGCAAAGCCCAGGAAGAGCCAGCGGCCGACCGACACCGGGAAGTCGGCGCTCTCGATCAGCGCCGGCAGCGAGAAGGTATCGTAGGCGATGCCCAGGTAGAGGATTGCCAGCAGCATGAGCAGCGAGGCGGCCATCGTGTAGAGGAAGAACTTGATGCTGGCATAGACTCGGCTGGCGCCGCCCCAGATGCCAATGAGGAAGTACATCGGCACCAGGGTGAACTCCCAGAAGATGTAGAAGAGGAACAGGTCCTGAGCCAGAAAGACGCCGAGCATCCCCGCTTCCAGCAGCAGCATGAAAATGTAGTAGGGGCGCACCTGGTTCTCGATCTGCGTCCAGGAGCCGCTGATCGCCAGCATGCTGACGAAGGTCGTCAGCATCACCATGAGGATACTGAGACCATCGACGGCCAGAAAATAGCTGATATTCAGCGTCTCAATCCAGACGACCTGATCGCGCAGCTGCAGGCCGGCTACGTTGCGGTCATAGAGCGCCAGCAGCCACAGCGAGATCAAGAAGGTGATCACCGACGTGACGACGGCGACGCGCTTGACAAGCTCGTCATCGCTGCGGCCGAGCCAGCCCAGGACCAGCAACAGCAGCACGCCGGCCAGCGGGAAGAAGGTGAGAAGAGTCAGGATGCCGTTAAACTCTGCCATCGTTTCTCCAGTATCAGAAACCAGTCGTCAGCAGCCGGCGGCCTCTGCGCTCTCGCAGGCGCCGCCTGACCAGTAACGCTCTACCCTGCGTACAGCAGGAAATAAGCCAGAAGAGCAACCACGCCCACAAAGAGCCCCAGGGCATAGTTGCGCACGTAGCCAGTCTGTGTGACGCGAATGACGTCGGCCAGCCCGCGCGCGGCCCGCGCGGCCCCATGCACCAGACCGCGGTCGATACCGCGCCGGTCGAACACGCTGCTGGCAAAGCCGGCAAAGCCGACGAACATATCACGGATGATGTTGTTATGGACGAAGTCGTGCCAGAAGGCCCAGTCAACCCGGTAGGCCAACCAGCCGGCAAAGCGGTTGAAGAGCGGAACGAGCAACCGCATGTAGAGGGTATTGAGCGGCAGGATGCCGAACCACCAGATGGGCGTGCGCTGCATCGGGTCGGGGTCAGACGCTGTCTGCGGCCGGCGTGCGTAAACAACCCAGAAGGCCAGCGCAAAGGCGGCGACGGCCAGGCCGGTGGAAATCAGGGCCACGGATGGGCTGAGAACGAGCGGCGTGTGCGGCAGATGGAACAGCCCTTCCTCGCTGAGCGCAAAGGCGGCCAGGCTATGCTCAAGCCAGCCTTCCAGCGCCAGGAAGATGCCGCCCGGGTGGTTGCCATAGCGCGCCGCCAGCCCCTCGCTCAGGAAGGGGATGTTTAGCGCCCCACCAAACGCCGCCAGCGCCGCCAGGATAATGAGCGGCCGCGTCATTAGCGGCGGGCTTTCCTGCGCGTGGGCGGCGGCTTCATGGCGCGGCTCGCCAAAGAAGACCATCTTGATCTGCCGGCCCATGTAGAAAGCCGTGGCAACCGCCGCCAGCGTAAGGATGATGTAGACGCCCAGGTTATGCGCTTGCCCGTGACCCAGGATCTCGTCTTTAGACCAGAAGCCCGCCAGCGGCGGGATGCCGGCCAGCGCCAGCGCGCCGATGAGAAAGACCCAGAAGGTGGTTGGCATGCGCTCGCGCAGGTTGCCCATAAAGCGCATGTCCTGCGGGTCAAAGCCGCGCTGGTCCTCGTGGTGGTCCATCAGCGCATGTTCGTCTGCGGCGTCATGCGCCTCGTCGGGGTGGCCGTGGTCGCCCCCCAGCAGATGGTGATGCCCGTGCTCCATGCCGTGAATGACCGAGCCAGAGCCGAGGAAGAGCAGCGCCTTGAAGAAGGCGTGTGTAATCAGATGGAACATCCCGGCCACGTAGGCGCCCATGCCCACAGCCGCGACCATGAATCCGAGCTGGCTAATGGTCGAGTAAGCCAGCACCTTCTTAATGTCAAACTGGGTAAAGGCAATCAGGCCGGCCAGCAGCGCCGTCGCCGCGCCAATATAGGCCACGACGTCCGGGGTGTTCAGCCAGGCCGTACCCTGGCTCGCGGCCTCGCGCACAATCTCGAAGAGCACGTTGCTGCGGACGATGAGGTAGATGCCGGAGGTGACCATCGTCGCCGCGTGGATAAGGGCGCTGACCGGCGTCGGGCCGGCCATCGCGTCGGGCAGCCAGACGTAGAGCGGGATCTGCGCGCTCTTACCGGTCGCGCCGATGAGGAAGAGAATGGTCACTGCCGACAGCAGGGCGCCTATCGAATATTCCTGCCCGAAGATGGGGATGGTGTGCCCGGCGGCGAACATTTCGGCCGAAGAGTCGAAGATGGTGTCAAAGCCGAGCGAGCCAAAGACGATGAAGAGCAAGATGAGCGCCAGGATCATCGCAAAGTCGCCGACCCGATTGGCGACAAAGGCCTTGCGCGCCGCATTGGAGTTGGCGACCTGGTCAAACCAGAAGCCGATGAGCAGGAAGCTGCACAGGCCAACCCCTTCCCAGCCGACAAATAACATCAGGTAGTTATCCGCCGAGACGAGAATCAGCATGAAGAAGAGGAAGAGATTCATGTAGACGAAGAAGCGGGAGAAGTCGGGGTCGCCGTGCATGTAACCGATGGCGTAGATGTGGATGAGCGCGCCGACGCCGGAGACGACCAGCATCATCGTCACCGAAAGCGTATCAATCTGCATGGCCCACGGCACGTGAAAGTTTGCCGCCGGGACGCGAATCCAGTCAAAGAGAAGGACACGCTCGGCATGGAAGCCATTGCCGGCCAGGCTGAGCAGGAGCAGCAGCGCCACGGCGAAGCTGCCGAGGGCCATCAGGCTGGCAACCCAGCCCGACCATTTCTCTCCGGTCGGGTCGTTGCTGACGCGGATCGGCTCGCCCGGGGCCAGCTGGCCCCGCAGCCGGTAATAGTCAGGCTGCACAAAACGGCGGCCGACAAGCGCGTTGAAGAGCAGACCTATTACCGGAAATACCAGGAGGAGGGGAGCCAGGCCAAATGCATTCATAATCTGCCGCTCCTATCCACGCATCGCGTTGATGTTGTCAATGTTAATCGTCGCCTTGTTGCGGAAAATCGCCACGATCAGCGCGAGGCCGACGGCAACCTCGGCAGCGGCGACCGTCATCACAAAGAAGACGAAGATCTGGCCGCCCAGGTCACCCAGATGGTGCGCCAGCGACACAAAAGCCAGATTGGCGGCGTTGAGCATCAACTCGATAGACATAAAGATGATCAGAGCGTTGCGGCGGACGAGCACGCCCAACGCGCCAATCGTAAACAGCAGCGCGCTAAGGGCAATATACCAGTTGATGGTGACTTCAGGCATCGTCGCGCTCCTTGAGGGTGCGTTGGCGGAAAACGATAGCGCCAATGATAGCCACGAGCAGGACTACCGACGTCACTTCAAAGGGAAAGACGTACTGCTCGAAGAGGGTAAGGCCAATGGCAACCGGGCCGGCGTCAATGGCGGCGGCGCTGCCCGTCGGGGCCGGCCGCGCGATCACGGCCACACCAAAGATGGCGAGGGCGATCAGGCCAAGCGCCAGCGCAATGTAGACCTGCCAGCGGCTGGTGACGCCTGTTATACCGGTCAGCCGCTCGGCGCCAAGAAGCATGATGACAAACAGGAAGAGCACCATGATGGCGCCGGCGTAGACGGCCAGCTGCACCATGGCGATGAACGGGGCATTGAGCAGCAGATAGAAGGTGGCGAGCGTCGCCATGTTCAGCACCAGAAAGAGGGCGCTGTAGATGGCGTTGCGGCTCGTCACCGTGCCAATGGCCCCCAGCAACGCGACGGCGGCGACGATGATAAAGACAATTAGACTTCCCATTTCCCTCCTCCGCAGACGCTGGCTCGTCCTGCGCGCGCTCGCTTAGCGGGGATCTTCCATATCCGGAATGGAGCGGGTGTACAATCCCGGCGGCGTCTCTTGCGGCGTCGGCTCGCCCCCTTCCGGTACGGGGACGATGAGCATATCCTTGGTATAGATGGTGCTGGCGCGGTCGTAGTAGCTCAGCTCGTAGTTGTCTTCCAGCACAATAGCTTCGGTAGGGCAGGCATCTTCGCAGTAGCCGCAGAAGATGCAGCGGATCATGTTGATCTCGTAGGTGCTGGCGTAGCGCTCGCCCGGCGAGAAGCGACGCTCGTCGGTGTTCTCTGCCGCTTCGACGAAGATAGCGTCGGCCGGGCAGGCCGCGGCACAGAGAGAGCAGCCGATACACTTTTCCAGCCCATTGTCATAGCGCTTCAGCTCGTGGCGACCCTTAAAGCGATAGCGAACAGGCCGCCGCACCTCCGGATACTGGATCGTCACCGGCGGCTTCAAGAAATGCCTGAAAGTGGTTGCCATGCCTTTCAGCAATTCACCAATCATAGATAATCTCCCGTCAGACTGGGGGCGCTAAAAGAGCCCTGCCAGCAGACCTTCCTCAAATAAGACGATGGCGACGCCCGTAAGGATGACGTTAGCCAGGGCGAGGGGAAGCAGCCGTTTCCACCCCAGGGCCATGAGCTGATCGTAGCGGAAGCGCGGCCAGGAGGCTCTGATCCAGATCATCAGGAACAGGCTGCCGATTACTTTCAGCGTGATGTTAATGAGGCCAATGATGGGTACCTGGTCGGCAAAGGGAATAGGGCCATAGTAGCCGCCCAGATAAAGCGTCGCAAAGATGGCGCTCAGGCTGATCATCTTCATGTACTCGGCCATGAAGAACATGCCAAAGCGCATGCTGCCGTACTCGACGTTGTAGCCGGAAGAGAGCTCCTGCTCCGCCTCCAGCAGGTCGAACGGATGGCGCTGCAGCTCGGCCAGGATGCCGATGTAAAAGATAACCGCCCCGATTGGCTGCAGCAGGGCGAAAGGAACGCGCCAGGCGCCCTGCACGGCCACAATTTCGCCAAGGTCCATCGAGCCGGCCAGCATAATCGGGGGCAGCAGCGACAGCCCTAATGCCAGCTCATAGCTAATCATCTGGGCCGAGGCGCGGATGCCGCCCATGACGGAATACTTGCTGTTGGAGGCCCAGCCGCCCAGGATGATGCCATAGACTCCGATACTGGTGATCGCCAGGACAAAGAGGACGCCGACATTAACGCCGGGCGCGATGGCGAAGTAGGGGCGGAAATCCCACGGGCCGAGGCGGAAGGCGGGCATCCAGGGAATGACTGCCAGAATAAGGATCGCCGGGATGACAGCCAGCATCGGCGCCAGCGTGTAAATCCAGCGGTCGGCCTGCGCCGGGCGGAAATCTTCCTTAAAGAAGAGCTTCACCGCATCGGCCGCCGGCTGCAGCACGCCTCCCAGGAAGCGGCGCTCGCCGCCACCACGGCCGGGAAGCGGGATATAGCCGGCCCTGTTCGGCCCGACACGGTGTTGCAGGCGCGCCAGAACCTTGCGCTCCATCAGGGTGGTATAGGCAAAGCCGGTGATGACGGCGAAGCTGACGATGAAGCCAACGATGAGCGCGCGAATGGCGATTTGTCCTGGTGTCATGGGCAATCCTAACGTTGTCTCAGTTTACAGGCAGCTCGCGCCGGGCCGCATCGCCCTCACGATGGCTTACGTCGATAACTTCAAGAGTAGCCGTTCCAGGCGGCAGCTCCACGGCGCGCACCACAGCCAGGCCCGGCATGCTCCACTCGTCATTGACTTCGGCGTGGAGCTGGGCCTGCTGCTCGCCTATGCGGGCCGTTACCAGGTCGCCATCGGCGATACCGAGCGAGCCGGCGTCGTCGGGATGGAGCAACAGCGAAGGCCGATCCATGCGCTGTTCTAACAGATGCGTATGGTTGATGAGGATACCCGGCCGGTAGAGGGCGCGCGCCTCGACTAGCGGCAGCCCGTCAGCAGCGGCGGCGGCTGGCGCCGGGGCCAGCGGATACTGCTCCAGCGCTTCCTCGGTCTCGGCGACGACGGACCACTGCTCGCCCACTCCAGAACCGCTGTCGTAGGCGGTTCCGGCGAAGTAGAGGTCGTTGTCGCCGACTGGCGGCCACTGCGCCACCGGCTGCGCCAGCGAGCGGTAGTCCATAGCCCCATACTGTGGCACGGTCGCGGCAATTTCGCGGAAGACGAGGCCGGCGGCGAAAGGCGCTTTGCCCAGGCCAACGCGCTCGCCCACTTCCGCCAGGATTTGCCAATCGGCCCGGCTCTCGCCCATGACCGGGATAGCCGGGTAGAAGCGCTGGACGCGCCGCTCGCCATTGGTAAAGGTGCCTTCGCGCTCGGCCCAGCTCTGTGCGGGCAGCACGACGTCGGCCTGGGCAGCCGTCTCGGTGAGGAACAGCTCCTGGACGACGAGAAAATCAAGCTGCCCGCGGCCGGCCAGCAGGCCATCGCCAATGGGGTCGGCGCCGGCGACGTAAAGGGCTTTTAGCTCGCCGCTGGCGGCGCCGGCGGCGATGCCAACCCGGTCGCGCCCGGCGGCGTCAAGCGGCTGGTAGCCGGGCCCATAGTGGGGGCTGACGCCCATATCGCGCGCGCCCTGCCCATTGCCATGCGGCCAGACGGCGACGAGGCCATTGTTAATGCGGCCGGCATGTTTGGCGCCATCCTCGTTCTTGACGAGCAGCAGGTTCGCCAGCGCTTTCGCCAGCTCCTCTGTTTCGTCATAGGTCAGCCCTTCGCCGCCATAGAAGACGACCAGGTTGTTGGCCTTGATCAGGGTCGAGGCGGCTGCCTGGACGGCGTCCTGCTCGTCGCCGTTGAGCGCTATCTTGGCGGCATTCAGCAGCCGGCGCACCAGATCGAGTGCCGTGCGCGGCGCATAGTGCAGCACGTGCGCCGCGTAGTCGTCCAGCCGGGTTGGGCGGGCATTGAGCACAACCAGCGTGGCGCCACGGTCGGCTGCCTGCTTCACCCGCAGCCACCAGACCGGCGCCTCCTGATGCAAATCGCTGGCGACGACCAGGACGGCGTCGCCCCGCCCCAGCCCCTGCAGGTTGCTACCCTTCGCCAGGCCGGCACGGGCGACAATCTCGGCGCCGGCAATGCGCGGGTTGGCGACGTCGATGTCATTGCTCTGCAACCCCTGCCGCAGCAGGCGCTGGAAGAGGAAGAGATCTTCATTGCTGAGACGGTCGCCGGCCAGGCCGGCGACGGCGCCCTTGCTCTGCTGCAGGCGGCCGGCCACAAGGTCAAGCGCCTCAGGCCAGCTAGTCTCGACCAGCTCGCCATTGCGGCGCACCAGCGGCTGCTGCAGCCGGTCGGGCGCATCGGCGAAATGGTGCACGAAGCGCCCCTTGTCGCAGATCCAGATCTCGTTGACCATCTCATTCTGGCGCGGCATGATGCGCTTGATGACCGTGCGCCCGCCAGAGCGCGCCTCCATGCGCGTCTCCATCGTCGTGTTGCAGCCGACAGGGCAGTGCGGGCAGATGCTGGCTACCGGCGTCAGCTCCCAGGGGCGGGCCTCGAAACGGAAGTCAGCCGTGGTCAGGGCCCCTACCGGACAGACGTCGGTCGTGTTGCCGCTCCAGATGCTGTCGAAGCCGGGCTCGCTGTTGGTGACAATCTCCAGGCGCCGCCCGCGATTGTGGAAGGCGATCACCGGGTCGTCCACGATCTCTGCCTGGAAGCGGGTGCAGCGCGCGCACTGGATGCAGCGCTCGCGGTCGAGGAAGATCAGCTCGCCCAGGGGCACGTGCTTGGGCAGCTTCATCTTGTTCTCAAAGGCCATGCGGCTCACGCCGGGGCCGTGGCGCATGGTCAGGTTCTGCAGCGGGCACTCGCCGCCCTTATCGCAGATGGGACAATCCAGCGGATGGCTGGTGAGCAGGAACTCGAGGATGTCGTCACGGGCATCCTCCACAACCTCAGTGGTAGTGCGTACCACCATGCCGTCACTCACCGGCACGGTGCAGCCTGTCTGCAGCGTGCGGCCGAAGTTGATCTTGGGGTTGCCTTCTTCGTCCAGAACCGGCTCGCCCGTTTCCCGGTCGCGCATGGGCGTGCCGATCTCCACCAAGCACATGCGGCACATGCCGACCGGCTCCATCTTCGGATGGTAGCAGAAGACGGGAATATCGATATCGACGTGCTTGGCGGCGTCGACGACCAGCGTGCCCTTGGGAACGGTGACTTCGACGCCGTCGATGGTCAGGGTAACGAGATCGCTCATCTTGACTCTCTTAGCTGGCGACAGCTCCGGCGCGCGAGCGTTCGTCGCGCCGGTTGCCGTTGGCCTCTACCGGCACGGCCGGGACTTTGGCCTTGTATTCGTCGGTGAAATGGCGGATGGTGGAGAGGATGGGGCTGGTGGCGAACTCGCCCAGGGCGCACAAACATTTGCCCTGCATGTTGCGGGCCACACTCTCCAGCAGCTTAATATCCTTCTGCGTACCGCGGCCGTGATGCACGTCTTCCATCACCCGCTCCAGCCAGTAGGTTCCCTCGCGGCAGGGGGTGCACTTGCCGCACGACTCGTGCCGGAAGAAGTCGATCATCTTCCAGGCGGCCCAGACCATGTCGGTCGTCTCGTCCATCACGATCATCGAGGCCGAACCCATCAGCGAGTCGTAGGGCTGTAGGCCATCGAAGCTGAGCGGGGCGTCCAACGCCTCTTCGGTCACGACCGGGCCAGAGCCGCCCGAGGGCAACAGCGCCTTAAACTGGTTGTCGTGAAGCATGCCGCCCCCATACTCGTCGCCAAAAATCAGCTCGCGGTAGGTGATGCCCATCGGCACTTCGTAGTTGCCGGGGCGCTTGACATGCCCGCTCAGGCAGACGATCTTGACACCGGGGCTGTCCGGCGTACCTATCTGCAGATACCACTCTGGACCGTTGCTAATGACCGGCGGGATGTTAGCCAGCGTCTCGACATTGTTGACAACGGTCGGCTGGCCGTAGAGGCCAGCCTGCGCCGGGAACGGCGGCTTGGACCAGGGCTGGCCCAGCTCGCCCTGCAGTGAGGCCAGCAGCGCCGTCTCCTCGCCGCAAATATAAGCGCCGGCGCCATAGCTGGCGTACATCTGGCAATTGAAGCCAGAGCCCAGAATGTCGTCGCCGAGCAGGCCGGCCTGCCGCAGATCCTTGAGCGCCTGCTCGAAGTGGTAGGCGGCGTCCATGAACTCGCCGCGGAAGTAGCAGTAAATCAGCTCGGCGCCGACCGCATAGGCCGCAATCATCGCGCCTTCGATGACCTGGTGCGGGTTGCCTTCGAGCAACTCGCGGTCCTTAAATGTGCCGGTTTCCGACTCGTCGGCGTTGACGACAACGTACTTCACCGGCGCATCTTTGGGGATGAACCCCCACTTGATGCCGGCGGGGAAGCCGGCGCCGCCGCGCCCGCGCACGTTGGCCTTCTTGACCGTATTCAGCACTTCTTCCGGGCCAAGCTGCAGACATTTCTGCAGCGCCTCATAGCCGCCATGCTGGCGATAGACGTCCAGCCGGTGCAGATTTTCGATTTCGCGGTGACGTAGCAACAGATGAGCCATGATGTTGTCCTACCCCCGCACCGGCGGGTCGCCCGCCGCGTAGCTCATGATGCGCTCGACTATTGAAGGATCGCGCTCTTCCGTCTCAACGGCCGCCTCCGCCCGCAGCCGGGCAATCAGCGCATCAAACTTTTCTTCGTTCAGATTTTCGTGGTAGCGCAGGTTGCACTGGAGCAAGGGTGCTTTGTCACAGGCGGCGAGACACATCACTGGCTTGACCGTAAACAGCCCATCGGCCGTCATCTCATCAACGTCTACGCCCAGCTTCTCCAGCGCCATGGCCAGGAACTGATCGGCGCCGCGCAGAGCGCAGGCCAGGTCGGTGCAGACCTCCAGCACATATTTGCCCACCGGCTCCTCGTAATAGAGCGAGTAGAAGCCGGCCAGGGAGAGGACATGCGTCGAATCGATGTCCAGAATCTCGGCTACTTCGTGCATGGCCTGCTGGCTCATGTAGCCGTGAACCTGCTGCGCCAGATGCATCAGGGCCAGAATGGCCGACAGCTTCCGGGGATAGCGGTCCAGCAGGCCGTCGATGATCTCTCCATACTGCTCGCGAAGTTGATTTGCCATGATGCTTACCTGTCGATCTCGCCCAGCACGATGTCGATGGAGCCGATGATAGCCACGAGATCGGAAACGAAACAGCCACGAGCCATGAGCGGCAGGGCCGCCAGGTTGACAAACGACGGGGCGCGGAAGTGGACACGCGCTGGCTTGTTCGTGCCGTCGCCGCGCAGATAGGTACCCAGGATGCCGCGTGGCGACTCTATCGGCACATAGACGTAGCCTTCCGGCGCGCTGAAGCCTTCGGTCCACAGCTTAAAGTGATGGATGACCGCCTCCATGCTGCGGCCGAGCTCCGAGCGTGGCGGCGGCGCTACCTTGCGGTTGTCGGTGAGCACCGGCCCATCCGGCAGACGGTCCAGCGCCTGCTCGACGATGCGCAGGCTCTGTTTCATCTCTTCCATACGTACGCGATAGCGCGCGTAGACATCGCCGTCGCTCTGGGTAGGGACGTCAAAGTCGTAGTTCTCGTAGCCGGAATAAGGCATCGCCTTCCGCACATCCCACTCGACGCCAGAGCCGCGCAGGTTAGCGCCCGTCAGACCCCAGGCCAGGGCGTCCTCTTTGGAGACGACGCCAATCTCCTTGGTCCGCTCCAAAAAGATGGGATTGTTTGTCAGCAGCGCCTCGTAATCGGCCATTCGCGCCGGGAAAAAATCAATGAACTGGCGCACCGCCGGCTCAAACTCAGGCGGGACGTCACGCCAGAGGCCGCCGGGGCGGAAATAGCTAGTCATCATGCGCTGGCCGGAGACCATCTCAAAGATGTCCAGCAGATATTCTCGCTCGCGGAAGCAGTAAAGAAAAACAGTCATGGCCGCCAGGTCGAGGGCATGCGTCCCCAGCCAGACGAGATGGCTGCCGATTCGGGTCAGCTCAGTGAGGATCACCCGCAGCGCCTGGGCGCGCGGCGGCACGTCAATGCCCACCAGCTTCTCTACTGCCAGCATGTAACCCAGGTTGTTGGAGAGGGGGGCCAGATAGTCCATGCGGTCGGTCATCACCAGCGCCTTGGTGAAAGTCTTTGCTTCCATGTTCTTTTCGATGCCGGTGTGCAGGAAGCCAATGTCAGGCGCCAGGTTGACGACGATCTCGCCGTCAAGCTCCAGCAGCAGGCGCAGCACGCCATGCGTGCTCGGGTGCTGCGGCCCCATGCTCAGGAGCATATTGTCTTCGGACGAAATCTCCATCTTGGAGCCGTACTTGGCGCGCAGCTCCTCGACAGTCAGCTCCTCCATCGAGTCGGAGGTTGCCGTAATGCTGCCGCCGCTCCGTGGCTGTGCCGGGCGAAACTGTGTCATAGACGCCTCTCCTTCAAGCTGGAAAGCGCTTACTCTTGCGGATGCGGCTTCTTCGTGCCGATGGCTTTCCAGTTGAAGCTAAATTGCACCTGCTCATAGCCGAGCGGGTAATCTTTTCGTAATGGGTGCCCTTGCCAGTCTTCGGGCAGGAAAAGGCGGCGCAGATTTTCGTTGCCCCGAAAGCGAATACCCATCAAATCCCAGACCTCCGTTTCCAGCCAGGTCGCAATCGGCCAGAGAGCGGATAGGGTCTCTGGGCCATCGTCCGGATCTTCCACCAGGGCGCGCACACGGACGCGGTGGTTGTGGGCAAATGAATAGAGATGGTAGCTCACGGCGAAGCGCGGATATTCGGGGAACATGTCGTCGGCGACAATGTCCTCCAGAAAGTTGTAGGCCAGCGCCGGATCGTCGCGCAGATATTGGCACAACCCAAAAACCGACGCGGGCGCGATCAGCAGCGTCAGCTCGCCGCGGAAGTCGCCAACCTCCAGCAGCAGATCGGGATGCTCTACCCGGACTCGTTCCAGAACCAGGTCATTCCGTTCCTGCCAGCGTTCCATCAGGCCCAGTCCTTTACCGTTTCGCCCCGGATCTTTTCGTGGAGGGCGAGGATGCCGTCAATAAGGGCTTCTGGCCGCGGCGGGCAGCCGGCCACGTAGACGTCGACGGGGACAATTTCGTCGACGCCCTGCACAATGGCATAGTTATTGAAAACGCCGCCACAGGAAGCACAGTCGCCCATGGCGATGACCCACTTCGGGTCGCCCATCTGATCGTAGAGGCGGCGCAGCACCGGCCCCATCTTGCGCGAGACGCGCCCGGCGACGATCATCAAGTCGGCCTGCCGCGGCGAGGGGCGCATCAGCTCCATGCCAAAACGCGAGGCATCATAGTGCGCCGCCTGGGTAGACATCATCTCGATAGCGCAGCAGGCGAGGCCAAAGAGCATGGGCCACATGGCATTGGTTCGCCCCCAATTTACCAGGTCTTCGAGACGGGCGGTGACGATGCCCATCTCGCCAAGTTTCTGTTCTACTCCCATTCGAGAGCTCCTTTCTTCCACACCCAGATATAGCCGATCAGCAGGATCAGGACAAAGACGAGAATCTCTACCAGTCCGAACAGCCCCAGAAAGCGGAAGGTAACGGCCCAGGGTAGCAGGAAGATGATTTCGATGTCGAAGATGATGAAGAGCACGGCCACCAGGTAAAACTTGACCGGCAGCCGCCGTTGGGCCTCGCCAATCGGCACCATCCCCGACTCGTAGGGAATGCCTTTGCGCGCCGAGGGGCGCCGTGGCCCCAGGCTCAGACTGAGGACAGGCAGCAAAATGGCAAAGAAGAGGCTGATTCCAGCCAGAACGGCAATTGGGATGTAAGGGATCAGGTGGTCATCCATAGCATTCACACATTGCTGGCGCCTTTCGTGTGTTCATTTTATCACAAACGAAATAGACCACAACCGGATTTATGAATAAATCCATGATAGGAATGATAAATAGCTATCTATACCGGACTGGCCCGGTAAGCGGGAGCTTAGCCGAGGTAATCGCGCAGCGCTTTGCTGCGGCTGGGATGGCGCAGCTTGCGCAGCGCCTTGGCTTCTATCTGCCGGATGCGCTCGCGCGTCACGCCAAACGATTTGCCTACCTCTTCTAACGTGTGATCCTGGCCGTCGCTCAGACCAAAGCGCATTTCGAGAACCTGCCGCTCGCGGTCGGTGAGGAAGCCCAACACCTGGCGGATCTGCTCGCGCAGCAGCTCTCGTGACGCTGCATCTACCGGCTGGTCGATGCTCTCATCCTCGATGAAATCGCCCAATTCTGTGGAGTCTTCATGACCCACGGGCGTCTCCAGCGACATTGGCTCTTTGGAGATGCGCAGGATGCCGCGCACCTTGCTGGCCGCCTGTTTCCACTTGCGGTTCAGCAGCGGATCGACAACCCGGCCTTCTTCCAGCGCCGTCTTGATAGCCGTCGCTTCCTCGGGCGTGAGGAAATCTTCCAGCTCCAGGACCAGCTCGTCTACGGATGGCTCGTGCCCCAGCTTTTGCACCAGATCGCGCTGCACGCGCGTTATCTTATTGATCGTCTCAAACATGTGCACAGGGATGCGGATCGTGCGCGCCTGATCGGCAATCGCCCGGCTGACTGCCTGCCTGATCCACCAGGTGGCGTAGGTGCTGAACTTGAAACCCTTCGTGTGGTCAAACTTCTCTACGGCGCGCAGCAGGCCAACGTTTCCTTCCTGCACCAGGTCGAGGAACTGGATGCCGCGTCCCATGTATTTCTTGGCGATGCTCACCACCAGCCGCAGATTGGCCCGGGTCAGGTTGACCTTGGCCTCTTCGGCCAGGTTGTAGACCATAAACTCATTGTATTCGAGGGCAAAATCCTCGTCTTCCAACCAGCGGCGAAACTCGTCGAGGTCCGGCAGCACGCCGTGCTGCGTCTCGCACTCAACCAGCCGTCCGGAAATGCTGCGCGGCAGGAGGTAGATCGACGTAAAGAGGGCGAAGACGCTGGTGGCGATATCCACCCAATCTTCCTCCCCACTCCAGTCGCCTTCATTGAGATACTGGCGCAGGTAGGACGGCCGCTCCTGATTCCAGTTCTCTCGCAAGCCCTGGGCCTCGGCGACCAGGCGCGACAGCTCGGGAACCGGGTGCTGCAGCGTTTCCGCGGCGGAGACCGTGCGCTCCCACTCGGTCAGCAGCACTTCGTAGTTGGCTGCCATCGTGCGGTTGTAGAGGTCGCCGCTGCCCTCGGCCTGCACGCGCGCCTTGAGCGCTTCCAGGTCATTGGCCGCTGCCAGCTGCACCGACAGCCAAACCTCGTGATCGGCGCGCAGCAGCGAAACCTGGCCGATTTCCTTCAGATAGGTATGGACGGGGTCGTCCTGCGCGCCGCTGCCATAGTAGCTATCGTCGTCATCATCATCATCTTCTTCAATCTGCAGGACATTGTTGGACTCGCCCATGTCGTCGACAGTCGCGCCCGATTCGGTGACGACGCGGATGCCAAGCTGCTGCAGGCGCTGGTAGAGGCGTTCTGCCTGCTCCTCGTCAGCCGAGGCCAGGATCGCTTCGACGTCGGCCTCGCTGATGACGCGGCGGCGACGCGCCTCGCGAAACAGCGCCTCGACATCCAGCTCATTGCCTTCTTCTTCCTCGAAATCTACGATTTCGTCGTCAAAATCTAAATCCATGGGTTTCCTATCGACGCAAGCCCCCGGCTCTCGCCATCAGCTTATGCCCCAGCCTCTTCGGCCTTGCGGCGGCCCACTGGCGAAAGCGCCATATGAGCCCGGTTCAGCCCTTGCAGCTCCAGAGGCAAGGTCTGTAGCTGCTGCATATACATCTCCAGGCTCGTATTGCTGCCCTCCTCACGGGCCTGGCGAAGCAGCTCCTGCACTTCACTCAGCAGGCGGCGAATCCGCTCTCGACGAAGATCAAGAATCAGCTGCGCCAGTATATCAGGCAACCGATCCAGATCGGCATCGGCGGGCCTCGACGTATCATCTAGGAGGTAATGCAGACGAGCAAGCAACACCGCGTCCAGACTATCCCACAATTCGTCGCTAGCGGCAACCGCTTGGCGGCCGGCGTGCTGGCGCAAAAAGGTGAAGAGGGCGCGGTCGTCAGCGCCGCTAAAATCGCCAGGGCTTACCGGCGGCTGCTCCGCGTTTTGCAGCTGCTCGTCCACCGCGCGCAGCAGCGCCGGGGAACGCAGGCAATAGCGCAGGAAGTCGGCCTCGCGCATGGTCAGCGCCAACCGGCCACCGGCCAGGGTCGGGCTGTTCGCCAGCGCCGCGCGCCCCGGCCCGATTTCGCTCTCCACCTGGCGCTGCTCGCGCCGCCGCTGCCGTGTCGCCTGAGAGACCGAAGTCGCCAGCGCTGCCTGCTGCAGCGCCCGCTCGTCAATGTGCAGCGTGCGTGAAAGCAGCTGCCGGTAATGATCGCGCTCGACGGCATCGGCCACGTCGTTTATCAACGGTGTCACCTGGCGCACTATATCGGCCTTGGCCTTTGCGTCGCTCAGGTCCACGTCCGCAGTCAGGGTTTCGATAACGTAGGCGACGACGGGCCTTGCCTTTTCCACCAGCTGTGGCCAGAGCGCCGGGTCGTCACGCAGCAGCTGATCAGGATCGCTGCCCGGTGGCAGAGTCAGCACGCGGATATCGGCGTTAAGCCGGCCCTCGTGCCGTACCAACCCGCGGGCGTCGAAACGGACTTCGACATCGCGGTCCAGGGCGTCACGGGCCACTTCCAGGCTGCGCAGGGTCGCCTGCACGCCGGCGGCGTCGCTGTCAAGGGCGATCACAAAGCGCCGTGTAAAGCGCTTGAGCAGGCCGAGCTGCTGTTCGGTGAGGGCCGTGCCCATCTGGGCGACGATGTTGCGGAAGCCGGTCTGCCAGCCCTGCATCACGTCTGTATACCCTTCGACGATGATGGCCTGGCGCGCTTCGCGGATGTGGCGGCGGGCCATATCCAGGCCAAAGAGCAGGTGGCTCTTGTCGAACAGCGCGGTCTGCGGCGAGTTGAGGTATTTGGGCACGCCTTCTGGGTCAAGAGTGCGCGCGCCGAAACCGACGACCTGCCCCTGCAGATCACGAATGGGGATCATCAGCCGGTTGCGAAAGCGATCGTAGCGCGTGCCGCGCTCCGGGTTCTCAGAGAGCAGCCCGGCCGCCAGCAGATCGCCGTCGTCGTAACCCTGGGCGTTGAAATGAGTGCGGCAGGCGTCCCAGGAATCGAGGCTGAAGCCGAGCTTGAATGCGGCAATCGTCTCTTCTTCCAGGGCGCGCTCGGCCAGGTAGCGGCGGGCCGCTTCCGCCTGCGGCGCATAGAGCAGAAGCTGGTGAAAGTAGTCGGCGGCCAGGCCGAGCAAATCGGCCAGGCGCTTGTCGGCTTCCTGGCGCTCGCGGGCGCCGGGCGTGCTCTCTTCCAGGGTAACGCCGGCGCGCTGAGCCAGAGCGCCTAATGCCTCTTTGAACTCCCAGCCTTCCTTCTTCATGACAAAGGAGAAGAGGTCGCCGCCCTCGGCGCAGGCGCCGAAGCAGCGCCAAGTCTGCGTGTCGGGAAAGACGACGAACGCGGGCGTGCGTGTATTCTGGTGGAAGGGGCAGAAGCCACTGTAGGACTTACCGGAACGGCGAAGCTGCACCGTCTCGCCGATCACGTCCACAATGTCAAGCCGGCTTTTGATTTCCTCGATTACGCTCATGAGCATACCAGCGGCGTGGATAGAATGGGGGGGATTATATATGAGCGCCGGCATTCCAGCGATAATGAATTTGCTTCCCAGCAGCCCGGCGGCGCGCTGTCAGGGGACGACTTGCAGCGGGTTAGGCATGAAGATGAGCAGGAAAAGGAGAATGGCGAAGAGGGCAATGAGCAGCCGCGGCCGGTTCAGGCGCGTCACGTCGTCCAGAGGCACCGCATACTGGCGGCCCAGCACAAAGAGCAGCAGCCCCCATACCCACCACATGACGGCGTTGTAGAGCAGAGCAAAGGTAATGAGCGCCAGGAGCGCCGGCCAGAAGAGGAGCGCCGCGCGCCGCCCCAGCACGGTATAGAGGATGTGGCCGCCGTCAAGCTGGCCGACGGGAATGAGATTGAGCGCCGTTACCAGCAGCCCCACCCAGCCGGCCCAGGCGATCATATTCAGATTCACGTCCACGCCATCCGCGGGCAGCCAGCGGCCCAGTATCAGCCGCTTGAGAAGGGCATAGAGGATCGAGTTGCCTTCCTGGTAATAGGTCCCGGCCGGCGGCGGCCCAACGCCTGAGGTCGCCAGCCCGTAGATGAGGACCGGGATAGCAACCGCCAGGCCAGCCAGCGGGCCGGCGACGCCCATATCCAGCAGGGCGCGCCGGTTCTTGAGCGGCGCCTTGAGGCGGATGACGGCGCCCATCGTACCAATTGGCGAGAGCGGGAAGGGAATGAAATAGGGCAGGGTGACTGGCGCGCCGTGATAGCGCGCGGCCACGTAATGGCCCATCTCGTGGGCGCCGAGGATAGCCAGCAGGCTGAGGCTGAAGGGCCAGCCCAACCAGATTTCGCGCGCCAGGTTTTGCCCGGTGAAATCCTCGTGGTAGAGCGCGCCGGTGAGCAGGGTGGAGAGGACTGTGAGGATGAAGAGCAGCAGGTTGATCTGCCAGCGCGAGGGGGCGGCGTGGAAGATAGCCGGGATGGCGATTAAAGCCGTCTCGCGGCCTTCACGGCGCAGCAGCGGCGTGTAGCCGTGGCGCTCGAAGCGGTGGCGCAGCTCGTCGTAGCACTCCTCTGGCGCACAGAGCATCTGCCCGCGAAAGCGCACCTGGCCGCTGTCGGGCGCATTATAGGTCGTCTCCTGCGGCAGAAAGAGGCCGTCCAGCTCCTGGCGCAGGAGGGCAACAACGGCTATTTCCATCGGTCAGAACGGAGGGAGGAATCAGGCACTCAGGCCTCGACTTCTTCGTCGTCGTCATCGCCCCAGCTAATGATCCAGATGCAGGCGCCGGCGACGAGCACGGTGACGACGATCAGCCAGAACCACTGCCGCGCTGCCAGCCCGACGTCGCGCGCCTCGAAGACGAGAATGAGGACCATCCCCAGCCCCAACACAAACCAGGCAGTCAGGTTGGGGTGCTGGTTTATCCATGCTTTGAGATTATCCATCGGTCAACTTTACCTATACGAAAGGGACGGCCCTAGCGGATGCGCACGTCGCGCAGCACCTTCCCCAACAGGCGCGTGCCGGCCGGCTGCGTTTCCTCGATGACTACCTGCCAGGCGCGCCGCAGCTCATTCTGGCGCAGCGCCCGGTAGCCGGAACGCTCGAGTAGCTGCTGCACCGGGGCCGGCGCGTCGGGCGGCAAATAAACCAGCACGACCTCGCAAATGAGCTGACGCGCCGACTCTTCGATTTCGGCAAGGATGGCCGGCCCGCTGCTCAGCGCCGCCTGCGCTGGGTAGGCATAAATCTGGTCGATAGCCACGGCTGTGGTGCTGTGTGTGCTCCAGCCGACGACCATGTTGATCTCCGTCTTTTCCTGGGCGATGAGATAGCTGCGCTCGCTCAGCGCCATCAGCAGCTCGGCCCGCTTCATGCGCACGGCGCCGCCGCTGGCCCGCTGGATGAGCAGCAGAACGGCGGCCACGTCAGAGGGGCGCGCCCGCCGCACGAGCACAGACGCCGGCGGCGCGGCCGGCGTCACCTTCTTCACGTCAACCGGCCGGGCGGCGGGCGGCGGCGCAGCGCTCGCCGGCTGCGCCGGCGCCTCCCTGGCGCCCTCGCGCCCCACGAGCCGCGCCCACGCGGCGTCAAACTGGCTGCGCGTGGCTGCCATGACGCCGTCGGTATCGATAACCAGATCGGCGCGGGCCACCTTTGCTTCCTGAGGATGCTGGGCATTGACGCGGAGCGTCGCCGTCTCCACGTCCAGACCGCGGCAGACGACCAGGCGCTCGATCTGCGTGCGCTGCGGCGCGCGCGTCACCCAGACCTGATCGACCATCTCCACCAGCTCGCCTTCCAGCAGCTTGATTGCTTCGATCATAATGATGCGCGCCTGGCTTTCATCCACCAGTTCTACGATCTCGCGGCGCACCTCCGGGTGTAAAATCTGCTCCAGCTTCTGCAGCTCCTTCGCGTCACTGAACACAATCTGGCCCAGGGCGGTGCGGTCAATCGTCCCATCAGCGCGGCGCACGTCACGGCCAAAGGCAGCCGCCACCGCTTCCTGGGCAGCCGGGTTTGCATCCAGCAGGGAGTGGACGATCTGATCGGCGTCAATCGTCAGCGCGCCCCGTTCGGCAGCCAGGCGCATGACCGCCGACTTGCCTGTGGCGATGTTGCCAGTCAGGCCGACGATAATCTTATCCGGCCAATGTTTGCTCATGCGCTAACTCTTCCCACGATTCGACGAGTTCTTCAAGATGGCTGGCAGCCGAGGCGTATTCTATGCTCAGGCTCTGAATCATGCCAACGTCCTCGGCTGCGGAGGCTGCCTGCAGGGCAGCGCCCACCTCTTCCACCTTCGCCTCCATCGCGGCGATGTCGGCCTCCAGCTTTTGCAGGCGCTCGCGCAGCCGCCGCTGCTCGTTCTTGCTCAGCGCGCTGCGCCCTACGCCGTCAGCAGGCGCCGTATCTGCGGCGGCGCGGGCTGGCGGCGGGGTGGTCGCCGCGCTGTCAGCATCCCGCACTGCCAGATAGTCGCGATAGGGGCCGGGGAAGACGGTTAACCCTTCACCCTCACGCAGCTCCCAGACCTGCGTCGCCAGCCGGTCCACCAGATAGCGGTCGTGGCTGACGAGGAGGATGGTGCCTTGATATTGCTCGAGAACTGCCTGCAAGATTTCCTGCGCGGGAATGTCAAGGTGGTTCGTCGGCTCGTCAAGCAGGAGGAAGTTGGCCTCTTCCAGCGCCAGGAGAGCGAGCGCCAGCCGGCCGCGCTCGCCGCCGCTGAGGGCGCGCACCGGCTTAAAGACATCGTCGCCGCGAAAGAGGTATTGCGCCAGGTAACTGCGCGCCTCGCCGAGCAGCATGTCACGGCGCTGCAACAGCTCATCCAGGACGGTCAGGTCGGGATTGAGCTGGCTGTGCGCCTGGGCGAAGTAGCCGATGTGCAGGCTGGCGCCCAGCTGCACCTCGCCGGCCAGCGGCGGGATCTGGCCAAGGATGGTGCGCAGAAAAGTCGTCTTGCCCGAGCCATTGGGCCCGATGAGCGCAGCGCACTCCTGCCGCCGCAGCTCCAGATCGTCGGCGCGAAAGAGCGGCGTGCCCGGAAAGCCGACGAGCAGATCGCGCCCGCGCAGGACAATGTTGCCGCTGCGCACGGCCGCGCGCAGCGAGAGGTTAATCTGCGGCGGGCGCCCGCCCGGCGGCTGCAGCGCTTTGATGGCCGCAGCCGCATCGGCGACGCCCCATTCGTCGCTGCTGATATCCAGCTCGGCCGTGACACGGCTCCATGACTTGCCCAGCACGGCCTGCAGGCCGCCGGCCTGGACCGCCTTTAGCTCGCGGGTAATGCGCTTGAGCTTGCCCTTCGCCATCTGCGTCCGCTGGCTGGCGATATTGCGGCGGATATAGTCGAGCTCCTTCTCCATCCGTTCCTTGAAGGCGTCGAACTCCTGGCGGCGGCGCTCCCAGCGGTCCTGCCGCTGCTGGGCATAGGCGCTGTAATTGCCACGGTAGATCTCGATAGTATCCCGGCTCATCTCCCAGATGGTATTGACCACGCGGTCGAGGAAGTAGCGGTCGTGGCTGACCAGCAGGACGGCGCCGTCCCAGCCGCGCAGCGTGCCCTCCAGCCATTCAATCGCCTGCACGTCGAGATGGTTGGTCGGCTCGTCAAGGATGAGCAGATCCGGGCGCTCCAGCAGGAGGCGGGCGAGGAGGACGCGCGTCTTCTGCCCGCCGCTCAGATGCTGCAGGGGGAGCCCCCACTTCTCTTCGGGGAAGCCCAGGCCGGTGAGCACCTGGCGGATGCGGATCTCGTACTCATAGCCGCCGCCCAGCTCAAAGCGCTCCTGGGCCCGGCTGTAGCGCTCGAAAAGCTCGTCGGAGAAGGCGTCATCAGCCATCGCCTGCTCCATCTCGCGCAGAGAAGCTTCCTGGGCGCGCAGCTCGGCGAAGACGGCCAGCATCTCGTCATAGATCGTGTTGTCGTGGCCGGCAAAGGCTTTTTCCGCTTCCTGCGGCAGGTAGGCCATCGTCGCCTGACGGGCGACATGCACTGCGCCGGTGGTAGGGCGAGCCATCCCGGCCAGGATCAGCAGCAGGGTCGTCTTGCCGATGCCGTTCGGGCCGACAAGGCCGATTTTGCCGTCGTTGGGGATACTGACGTTGACGCCGCTGAAGAGATCCAGCGCGCCAAAGGATTGTGAGACGTTATGCGCCGTTAATAGGGCCATGGCTGCTAGATTATACCTGAACTGAGGCAAGAAAAAGCCCCTCGTCATGAGGGGCTTATCAAGCAAAAAGGGGAAAGCGGCGGTTAGTTGAGATACTGCCGCAGGTGGCCGGCGAAGTTCGGATGGCGCAGCTTGCGCAGCGCTTCCTTCTCCAGCTGGCGGATGCGCTCGCGCGAGAGGCCAAACATCTCGCCGACTTCCTTCAGAGTGCGCGACTCGCCGTCCTGTAGCCCGTAGCGCAGACGCAGAATGCGCGCCTCGCGCGGGGTGAGCTGGTCGAGAATCTCGCTAATCTCCTCGGTGAGCATCGTCTGCGCCACCATCTCAGCCGGCGGCGGCGCTTCCGAATCCTCGATAAAGTCGCCCAGCTCGGCGTCCGATTCGTCGCCCACGGGGCGCTCCAGGTGCACCGGCTGGCGGCTGGTGCGCAGCATCCAGCGCACGCGATCGGCCGGCAAATCCATCTCCGCGGCAATCTCTTCCGCGGTTGGCTGCCGCCCGTACTGCTGCTCCAGCTCCTGCGCAACCTGGTAGAGCTTGCTGATGCGGCCGCCCAGGTGCGCCGGAATACGGATGGTGCGGCCGTGGTTCGCCAGCGCCCGCGTTACGGCCTGGCGAATCCACCAGGTGGCATACGTGCTAAAGCGGTTGCCACGCCGGTAATCATACTTTTCGACTGCCTTCATCAGGCCGACGTTGCCTTCCTGGATCAGATCGAGGAACTGTAGGCCGCGGCCGCGATATTTCTTGGCAATGCTGACCACCAGGCGCGTGTTGGCGCGGATGAGGTGGGCGCGCGCGGCGTCGCCGCGCTCCCTAACGATCCACAGAGCGTCGCGGTCGTCCAGGCCCATCTCTTCGCCACTCTCCAGCCGATCGGCCGCTTCCCGGCCGGCCTCGATCTCTTTCGCCAGCTGGACCTCTTCTTCGGCCGTGAGCAGATCCTGCTGGCCCATTTCGCGGAAATATAGGCCAACAGAGTCGTCAATCGGTACGTTGCTCAGGTCAAACAGGGGAGCCTGGTGAGCTTCCTCGTCGTCGTCAAAGAGGTCGTCGTCGTCATCGGCGTCCTCTTCCTTGACCTCTTCGACATCGTCGTCGCTTTCGTAGATGGTAATGCCCGCCGCTTGCGCCTCTTCCATTACGGCGTCTAGCAGGACGACATTGTTCTCCACTTCTGGCAACGCTTCCATAATCTGATCATAGGTCAGATAACCGCGATCAGCCGCATCGCTCAGCAGCGTATTGACAACGTCCATTCCATCGAAATTGGCCAGTTCAGTCATATAAACCCTGTCCTCTTCCTCCTGAGGCTCCGATTTGTGTTCGCGGGCGTAAACAAGAGCAGGGGCCTCCTCTTAACCAGGGAACACAAGAGTGCAGTCTAGCATACTTAAAGGGGCCAAGTCAACGACCACATCCCTCCGCACAATGGCTGGCGCGATGTCCAATATAGGATGCGGTCGGCGTGTTGGACGCCCCGCCGTTAGCGCCCCCAGTAGCCCAGAATCCTCAGCAATCTAATTGATAGTTATACCTTACAGTAAGGGTGTAAAAAGTGAATTAGAAGGGTATGATCAGGAGATTGGCGTTTGTGAAGGAAGTAACAGATTAACGCCGGGGAACGGCGTGTGCAGCAGGGCGCGCGCCCGCCCGGTAGCCAGCGTCGTATCGCGCGGCCAGAGCCGGCCGTCACTGGGACCGATGGAGAGCCCTGCACCGGCCCGGATGCCCCACCAGGATAGAAGGCGCAGTGTAAAGTCGGCGCGGCTGATGCGGTCGGCGCCGGCCACGTGCAGCACGCCGCGATAGTCGTGGGCCGCCAGCTCCAGGCAGGCTTGCGCCAGGGAGTCGGCCAGCACCGGGTTGCGTATCTGGTCGCTGAACAGGGTCACCGGCTCACCCTTCTCTAACGCCTCTACGACCCAACCGGTGCCGCGATCCAGCTTCTGTAGCCCATAAATCAGCGATGTGCGGATGATGACGCTATCAGGATGCCGCGAGACTATCTGTTCGGCGGCGGCTTTGGCCCGGCCGTAGGCGTGCAGAGGCCGCGGCGCATCTTCCTCGCGGTAGGGCGCCTGCTGCCCGTCGAAGATGACGTCGGTGGAGAGATGGATGAGGCGCGCGCCGCAGCCCATGGCGGCCGCGGTGATGTGCTCGGCGCCGCGGCGGATGACCTCGTCCATTGTCGCCGCCGGGCGGTTCGAGCCGGCCAGGTGGATGATCACATCCGGGCGAAAGTCGGTGACCAGACGGGTTACGGCCGCGTCGTCACGCACGTCAAGCTGGCGTCCTTCTTCCCCTTGCACTGGATCGTGGTGAAAATAGGTGTACAGGAGCTGCGCGCCATCCTGCCGGCGCGCCAGTGGGACGAGATGCTGCCCGAGGTAGCTGCTGCCCCCGCTTATGAGCAGGCGCATGGGCTTATGACTCGCCCTGAATGCGCGCCATGGCGTCGGCGGCCGCCGCCTGCGCCGCCACCTGCTTGCTACGCCCCCGACCCTGACCCCAGACCTGGCTCCCCAGCATGACTTCGACGGTAAAGGTCTTGGCGTGGTCCGGCCCCTCTTCGGCGACCACCCGGTAAGCCGGCGTGACGTTGTGCTCGCCCTGAGCCCACACCTGGAACTCGCTGCGAGCGTCTTTGTGCAGCGACTGTTCTAGAATCTCCTCCAGCGCCGGCGCCACCAGCCGCTCCATCAGCTCCTGCACGGCGTCGAGCCCCTGATCCAGGTAGATGGCGCCAACGACCGCTTCAAAGGCGGCGCAGAGCGTCGGCGTACGATCGCGCCCGCCGCTCTCCTCTTCGCCATAGCCGAGGCGCAGGCAGCCCCCCAGCTCAAGCTGGCGGGCGAAGCCGGCAAGGGTGCGCGTGCGCACCAGGGCGGCGCGCAGCGAGGTCAATTCGCCTTCGTCCATCTCCGGGAAACGGGCGTAGAGATAGGCGCCGACAACGAAGTCGAGCACGGCGTCGCCGAGAAACTCCAGCCGCTCGTTGTCTTCCAGGCCTGGCTCGCCGCTCTCGTTGATATAGGAGCGGTGGGTGAGGGCACGCTGCAGCAGGCTGTAGTCGGTTATGTCAACGTCGAGACGTTCTTCCAGCGCGCGCAGCTCGTCCATCAACCTAATCCACAAACGCTTTGAAGGCGAGCACGGCGTTATGACCGCCAAAGCCAAAGGCATTGTTCAGCGCCACGCGCACCGTCGCCGGCCGCGCCTCGTTGGGCACGTAGTCCAGGTCGCAGTCAGGATCGGGGACCGCGTAGTTGATCGTCGGCGGCAGCACATTGTCGCGAATAGCCAGGAGACAGAAGATGCTCTCGATGGCGCCGGTAGCCCCCATAATGTGCCCCGTCATCGACTTCGTGGAGCTCACGGGCACGCGCGCGGCTGCTTCGCCGAGGGCTGCCTTAATGGCCATCGTCTCGTACTTATCGTTCAGGTCGGTGGCCGTTCCGTGGGCGCTGATGTAATCCACCTCTTCCGGGCGCAGCTCGGCGTCGCGCAGGGCCAGGGAAATGGCGCGTGCAGCGCCCAGCCCGCCTTCGGCCGGCGCCGTGATATGGTAGGCATCCGTCGTCTGCCCATAACCGGAGATCTCGCCGAGGATGGTGGCGCCACGGGCGCGGGCGTGCTCCAGGCTTTCCAGGACGAGCATGGCCGCCCCCTCGCCGACGACAAGGCCGTCGCGCTCGCGGTCGAATGGGCGCGGCGTCTCCGACTCGCGGCTGCTCGTGGCGCGCGCCTGCTCAAAGCCGCCGATGGCAACGTGAGTGATAATCGACTCGCTGCCGCCGGCCAACACCGCATCCAGCTCGCCACGGCGGATGGCGCGGAAGGCGTGGCCCACGGCGTCGCTGCCGGCGGCGCAGGCTGTCGTAATGGTCGTGCTTGGCCCTTGTATGCCATAATCGATGGCGATCATCCCGGCCGCGCCGTTGGGCATGATCATGGTGATGCCGAAGGGGCTCAGGCGATTCAGCCCTCGCTCCTGCCGTGTCTGCTCCTGATCGACCAGGGTGCGGATGCCGCCGACGCCCGTGCCGAATGAAATACCCACGCGCTCGCGGTTGGCGTCGCTGATTGCCAACCCCGACTGGGCCATTGCTTCACGAGCCGCTACCGTCGCCAGCTGCTGGTTGCGGTCGCGCCGGCGGGCATCGCGCCGGCCGAGGTGGGCATCCGCATCAAAATCCTTCACCTCGCACAGCCCGCCGGCCGTGTGCTCGCCCTTCTCGAGCAGCGTGAAAGGACCAAAGCCCGAGCGACCCGCCAGAATGGCTTCCCAGCTCTCGGCCACGCTATGGCCGAGAGGCGTGATCATGCCCGTACCGGTGATGACAACCCGATGGTGATGATTTTCCATACCAAAACTCCAGAACCGTTCTAGCCGCCGTCGGGACGATTCGTGTCTTTCCAGGCGAGCGCCAGAATGACGACAAAGAGAAGCACCAGCAGCACGGCCAAGCCCACCAGCCAGTACCACCAGGGCAAACCCCCGGTCTGCTGCAGATTAGCTCCGAGGAGCAGCAGGCCGGCGACCATCAGGCTGAGGCTGTGGGGCAGGTTAACAAGCATCATCGTCTCCTCCACGTTGTTTGGCTATTCAATGACGCAGAATGGATAACACCCTGAGTCAGCACCAGTTACTCTTCTTTCTCTCTCGATGCCCGAGCTGCAGGCACAGCCTGGTCAGCGGAATCTGCGCGGTCACCGGGCGCCGGCCGGTAGTCGCCCTCAATCCACATGCTCTGATCGCTGCCTACCTCTTTCTTCCAGACGGGCACGATCTCCTTGAGCCGGTCGATGCCATAGCGCGCCGCTTCGAAGGCGCCCTGGTCGCGGTGGGCGGCGGCGCAGGCTACAAAGGTAGTCGTCTCGCCTATCTCCAGGCGGCCGATACGCTGGACGATGGCGACGCCGTGCACCGCCGGCCAGCGCTCCCAGATCTCGCCGGCGATCTGGCCCATCTTCGCCAGGGCCATCTCTTCATAGGCTTCGTATTCCAGGTAGAGGGTTGCGCCGGGCAGACCGGGGCGCTCTGTCTCGCCGCGCACGCTGCCCTGGAAGAAGACTAACGCGCCCACCTGCGGCGTGACCAACCGCTGCGTGATAGCAGCCACGTCCAGCGGCGCGCCGGTCAGCGCGAAATAGGTGGGATGGGGAAACGGGGCGCCGCCGCTGACCGGTGGGAAGAGAGCCACTTCGTCACCCGACGCCAGCGGGGAGCTGGGAAAGGCAAACTCGCGGTTGACGGCGACGAGCGCGCTATCCAGGGCCGGCGCCAGCGGCGGACAGCGCTCGCGCAGCGCCTGCAGCAGGTCGGCGACCTGGGCCGGCTCCGCCAGGGTAACGTGCAGCCGCGGCTGGCCTGCCCGCTCCTTCAACGTAGCATAGAGGCGCACTTCCAGCTCGATCACAGCTCTTCCTCGGCGACAAAGAGGCCGCTGCGCCCGCCTTCCTTGCGGACCAGGCGTACATCGCCAATGCGCATATGGCGATCGACTGCCTTTGCCATATCGTAAATGGTCAGGGCAGCGACAGAAACGGCCGTCAGCGCTTCCATCTCCACGCCGGTCTTGCCGCTGACCCGGACTGTCGCTTCAATGGCGACCCGGTTATGTTCCGGCTCCGGGGTACAGACCACGTCAACCTTGTTGAGGAGCAGCGGGTGACAGAGGGGAATCAGCTCACTGGTGCGCTTGGCGGCCATGACGCCGGCCAGCTCGGCGACGGTGAGCACGTCACCCTTTTTGACGTTTCCTTCTATAATGAGGCGCAGCGTAGCCTGCTCCATGTAGACGGCGCCACGGGCAATCGCCAGGCGTTCACTAATCGCTTTAGCGCCGACGTCGACCATGCTCGCCCGGCCGCTTTCGTCCAGATGGGTCAGTTCATCACACATTGCCGCCCAATTATAGGGGCAAGCCTTAGAGGGACAAACAGCAGAAGCAAGCGATGAGCAACAGCGACTTTCCGCTTCCAGAACAGCCAGCATATGACGCCATCTACCTCTCCCCGCACCTGGACGACGCGGCGCTTTCCTGCGGCGGCCAGATTTACCAGCTGAGCAGCGCCGGGCAGCAGCTGTTGATTCTGACCATAGCCGCCGGCGGGCCGCAGGGTGAGACGCTCTCCTTCTTTGCCGAGTTCCAGCACTATAGCTGGGGGCTGAGCGGCGTAGAAGCCATGCGTGTGCGGCGCGCGGAAGATGCGCGCGCCGTGGCCCGCCTCGGCGCGGAAGCGCTGGTCTGGTCGCTGCCGGACGCCATCTACCGTCTGCATCCCGCCAGTGGCGCGCCGCTCTATACGGACAATGACCGGCTCTTTGGCGCGCTGGCGCCTGAAGAAGCGCCCCTGGTAGAGGAGTTGGCCGCGCGGCTGAGCAGCCTGCCTCCGGCCGGGCGCATCGTGGCCCCGTTGGGCCTGGGCAGCCATGTGGACCACCAGCTCGTGCGCGCCGCCGCCCAAATCGCCTTTACGGAGCTCTACTATTATGAAGATTACCCCTACGTCCAGCGCCACCCTGAGTCGCTGGCCGAGATGATCCAGCCGCCGCGGAGCTGGCGCTCTATCCTCTACGAGCTGGACGAGGCGGCGATTAGCGCCCGCATCGAGGCTATCGCCGCCTATGAATCGCAGCTAAAGGTTCTCTTTAACGGGCCGGAAGCGATGGCCCGCCTTGTGCGCCAGCAGGTGGAAAGCACGGGCGGCGAGCGTCTGTGGCGCCGGCGATAGGGACGATAGTCCACTTGATCTAAGCGCAGAGGTATCCCATAATTGCCATGACAAGAGGATGAAAGAGAAGGTATGGGCGACCTAACGACACGACAACTATCACAACGACGGGCGCGCCAGCGTGAAGCAACGGACGGCCAGCTGCAGGCCGGCGATATTCTCCAGGATCGCTACCGTATCGTAGGCATCCTCGGCGTCGGCGGTTTCAGCTCGGTCTACCAGGCGCGCGACATGCGCTTCCCCAACGTGACCAAGCTGTGCGCCATTAAGGAAATGGTCAACATTGCGCCCGACCCGCAGATCCGCGCGCTGGCGGCGCGCGCCTTCGAGCGCGAGGCCAGCATCCTGGCGACGCTCGACCACCCGGCCGTCGTCGCCGTCTACGACTATTTCAACGAGACCGACCGCAGCTACCTGGTGTTGGAGTTTATCCGCGGCAAGGACCTGGAATCGTTGCTCAACGAGAGCAGCGACCACTTCTCGCAGGACAAGGTGCTGGATTGGGCGCTGCAGATCTGCGACGTGCTTTCCTACCTGCATGGTCAGAAGCCCGACCCGATCATCTTCCGCGACATGAAGCCCTCTAACGTGATGCTCGACCCCCACGGGCGCGTCCGCCTCATCGACTTTGGCATTGCCAAAGTCTTCCAGTCCGAAGAGAAGAACACGACCATCGGCACCGAAGGCTACGCGCCGCCGGAGCAGTATCGCGGTGAAGCGAGCCCGGCCGGCGATGTCTACGGCCTGGGCGCCACCATGCACCACCTGCTGACCCGGCAAGACCCACGCCTGGAGCCGCCATTCTCCTTTCATGAACGACCTATCCACGCGACAAACCCGCAGGTGGCACCGACGCTAGAGAAGATTATCATGCGTTGTCTGTCCTACAACGCGGCCGACCGCTTCCCCAATGCAGTCGCGCTGCGCGACGCGCTGCTGGCCGTCTCGCGCCCGGGCAGCACGGACCAGGGCGCAGCGGTGACGCGGCGTCTGGCAGGCGGCGCCGAGGCCAGCCCCTATGGTGACCGCGAGGTGACGGCCGCGCTGGCGCTGGGCGCGGCCGGCGATGTGTCGCCGCTGTGGGTCTTCAAGGCCGAAGATGAGATTCGCTCGACGCCCGCCGTCGATCAGGGCGTGGCCTACGTGGGCGTCTACGATAACAACCTGTATGCGCTGGAGGCGCGGACCGGTCGCTTCATGTGGAAGCACCCGGCCTCGGGCGGCATCGCCTCATCGCCGCACGTCTATGGCGGCGCCGTGTTTATGGGCTCGGCGGACAGGCACCTCTATAGCATTAACGCTGGCAACGGCCGGCAAAACTGGCGCTTCCTCGCCAACGGCCCCATCTACTCGTCGCCGCGCGCGCGCTTCGAGCACGTCTTCTTTGGCTCCGACGACGCCCATCTCTACGCGGTCAACACCAGCACGGGCCGGCCGGCCTGGAAGGCCCATGCCTTCGATCCCGTGCGTTCGTCGCCGTTCGTCAGCGATGACTACGTTTTCTTTGGGACGGAAGGCGGCTACGTCTTCTGCGTCGATCTGGCCGGGCAGACGAAGTGGCAGTTCCAGGCGCGGCGCGCCGTTACTTCCACGCCGACGGTTGCCGCGGATATGGTCTTCCTGGGGTCGGTTGATAGCACAGTCTACGCGCTGGATGTGAACTCCGGCTGGGCGGTGTGGCGTTTCCGCACCAACCGGCCGATTATCTCTTCGCCCACCGTGGTTGAGGACACTCTCTACATCGGCTCGGCTGATGGCAGCCTCTACGCCATTGAGATTAATACGGGGCGCAAGCTGTGGGCTTATGAAACAGAAGGCCAGGTCGCTTCGTCGCCGGTCGTCCACGACAACGCCGTCTACTTCGGCTCGACAGACGGATATGTCTACCGGCTCTCAACCAGCGGGCGGCTCCAATGGCGATTCAAAACCGGGGGAATGGTCATTTCTTCACCAGTCATCGAAGATGGCATTCTCTATATCGGCTCGACAGATCACCATCTCTATGCCCTTCCTCTGTAAGAGAAACAGGGAGTCAGGCCGGGCTGCACCGGAATCAGGCGGGCGTTATGGAGCTGTCACGCCCCGGCGGCGCGACCTCTCGCTCGAAGGATAGTTGTACCATGATGTTTCCAAATAACGGCGACGGGATGCCGGCCCAGGACGAGGAACCAGAGATGGGGCCAGAGCCGAAGACGCCGACTGATCAGCACGGCGACGGCTCGCCGCCGGAAGCCACTGCAGATCCCGCGCGCCCCGGTCACGCGCGCCTCGCCAAGACAGCCCCGCTGGAGCCGCTGCCGGAAAAGCCGCATGATTTGCCGCTGCACCAGGTAGCCGGCCGGGCCCTGGCGCCGGGGGGCACGCTGCGGTCGCTGCGCGCGGCGCGGGCCAGTGCGCTCGGCCATGTCCGCCAGCGCAATGAAGACGCATCCGTCACCTTTGTCGCCCAAAGCTCGGGCCAGGAACCTGTGCCGCCCTTCGGCCTATTTATTCTCGCCGATGGCATGGGGGGTCACTTTGATGGGCATTTGGCCAGCCAGGTCGTCTCGCGCACCGTCGCCGACCACGTGCTGCGCACGCTCTATTCGCCGCTTCTGCGCGGCGACGCGGGCATCTCCCGCCGGCCCATCCAGGAAGTCATGCAAGAGGCGGTGGAGCTGGCGAACAAGGCGCTCTATCTGCCCGATCCGGATAAACAGATGGGCACCACGCTGACGGCGGTCCTCATCATCGGCAGCCGCGCCTTTTTCGTCCACGTGGGCGACAGCCGGGCTTATCTGCTTCACGGGGACCGATTGACGCAGCTAACGACGGATCACACCATCGTGCAGGCGTTGCAGGACGCCGGGCAGCTAACGGCCGAAGAGGCGGCGAACCATCCGAACCGCAGCCTGCTCTACCGGGCGCTCGTCGGCGAAGACCTGGAGCAGATTGATGCATTCTCGCGCGCCCTGAACGAGGATGGCATGCTCCTGCTATGCAGCGATGGCCTCTGGGGCCTGGTGGAGGATGCCGAGATAAGGCAGGTGCTGCAGGACGGGCAGTCCCTGCAAGAAAAGGTGGATACGCTGGTCGAGAAAGCGATGACAGCCGGCGGGACAGACAACATTACCGCCGTCCTGGTCAGCTTTCAGGTTTAGGCCAGATAGAAGGGCGGAGCTGAGCGCCGGGGAAGGACGTGGCGCGCTATCAAGTCGCACCGCCATGAGAGGAGAGAGATGACCAACCTCCCCGATTACTACGAGATTCTGGGCGTCACTCGCGAGGCGACGAGAGAGCAGGTCGTAGAGGCCGCACGCAAGTTGGGAGAGCGCTTCCCGGAAGAGGCGCGCGACCCTTCAACCAACGTGGCCTTCCGCCAGCTCGTGCAGGCGTATGAAATCCTCTCTAACCCGGTCAAGCGCCGCGCCTATGACCAGCGGCTGCGCGACCAGACGACAGAACTGCTGACAGTCTCTGTGCTTGGCTCGCGCGAGGCCATTGTCCGCAGCGATGAAGAGCAGCTCCTTTATTTGCTGGTCACCATGCACACACCGCTGGAGCGCAAAGAGACCTCGTATCCGGTCAATCTCTGCCTGGTGATTGACCATAGCACGTCGATGCGCGGCGCCCGCCTGGAGCGCGTGCAGGCGGCGGCTCGACTGGCCGTGAGCCGCTTATCGCCCGGCGACGTGCTGTCCATTGTTGCCTTTAGCGACCGGGCGCACGTCGTCGTGCCCGCCGAAGTGAATCGTGAGCCTCACGAGCTGCTGCACGCGATCAACGATATCGAGCCGACCGGGGGCACGGAGATCTTTCAGGGGCTGGTTGCCGGCGTGCGCGAGCTGATGAAAATGCCTGTCGCTCGCTACACCAACCACCTGATGCTGCTGACCGACGGGCATACCTACGGCGATGAGGAGCAATGTCTGCAGCTGGCGCGCGAGGCGGTCCAGCGTGGCATTGCCTTTAGCGCCTTTGGCATCGGCACCGACTGGAACGATACCTTTCTCGACGAGCTGGTAGCGCCGTCGGGCGGCTACTCCACCTACATTGAGGACCCGGCCGATCTGATTGATTACCTGCAGAAACAGCTCCAGGAGCTCGCTACGGTCTATGCCAAGAGCGTGCATCTGCAGCTGACTCTGCCGCCCAATGTGTATTGCAAGGATGTTTTTAAGCTGGCGCCGTTTGCCCAGCCGCTGGCCTTTGACGAGCGCGAGTTCAGCCTGGGCGCCGTGGAGAGCGCGCGCCCACTCTCTGTCCTGTTGGAACTGGGCATCCGGGCGACGACGGTGGGCGAGAGCTTCCAGATTCCTCTGCGCTTCCGGGCGACGATCCCGGCGCATCAGGCGCGTGACCGGCGTTTCGACCGCAACTACACGCTGCGCACCGTGGCCAGCCAGCCAGCCTTCAACCCACCACCGCCGGTCGTTCAGGCGGTGCAGATGCTCAACCTCTACCGTATGAACGAAAAAGCCTGGGAGGAGGCGCAGAGCGGAGACGCGCTGGCCGCAACCCGGCGCATGGAGCGGCTCAGCACGCGCCTGCACGAAGCGGGCCACCCACGGCTGGCGCAGGAAGTGCTGGCCGAAACGCGCCGCCTGGCGCAGGTCGGCTCGCTCTCCTCAGAGGGGCGCAAACGGCTGAAGTATGAAACACGGTCCCTGTTGACCCGCACTATCTTCTGGAATGAAGATGATCAGGTGTGAAGACTGCGGCGCTACCCAACCGCCCGGCACCCTCTATTGCAGCGAGTGCGGCCGCTTTCTGCTGGCCGACAGCGGACAGGCTCAGGAGCCGCCGCTACCGTTTCGCGATGCGCTGGACGGGCCGCAGGCCCCGCCCCTTCTCGGCCAGGGGCTGTCGCCCGCGCAGGCGACCAACATCGTGACGGTAATGATTCCCTCCAGCGGCCGCCGCCTCCAGCTTGAGCTGAGTCATGATATTGTGGTAGGCCGGCTCGATCCGGCTAACGACCATTTTCCCGCCCTTGACCTGACCGACGACAACGGCAGCGCGCTCGGCGTGTCGCGCATGCATGCGACCATCCGGCTCTCTCCCGAGGGCATCCAGCTGGTGGATGAGGGCAGCGCTAACGGCACCTATCTCAACGGCTACCATCTGCCGCCGCAGCTACCGTACCCGCTGCGCAGTGGTGACGAGGTGCGCTTTGGCCGTCTGCTGGTCCATATCTTCCTGGAGTAGGCGTATTGCGCCAGACGGTGGCGCGAGTAAAATGGGATCTGGCTGGCTGACCGGCGCCGGCGGCCACAGGCAGGGAGCCGCCAGCCTCTAGCCTGGTCACGAGAGTGACCACAGCAAGGGCACGACGCCCACGGAAAAAGTATGACAGTCACGACAATTGTTCACATCATTAACGAAGAGCCGATCCTCTGCGAGATGGACGAGGTGCCCTCCCCGGATTCGCAGAGCGTCAAGCTGCACAATCCTCGCCGGCGCGATGGCAAGGATCTTCCCTTTCTGGAGGAAGACGTCGCTACCGTGCTGGTGCCGTGGCACCGCATAACGATGGTGCAGATCCTGCCGACGACCGAAGTGGAAGAAGTGATTGGCTTCGTACGCGAGGAACGATAGGGTCCTATGGTCGAGAAGATTCCACCCTCTTTACAGCCGGCGAAGTCGCGCCTCATCCTCGTCGTCGACGACGAGCCGCGCATGATTCGCTTTATCCGCATGAACCTGGAGCTGGAAGGCTACCAGGTGATCGAGGCGAAGAACGGGCTGCAGGCGCTGGAACAGCTGCGCCAGCATCTCCCCGATCTGGTGATCATGGACGTAATGATGCCGGAGATGGACGGCTTTGAGACGCTGCGCATGCTGCGCGAGATCTCGACCGTCCCCGTCATCTTGCTCACGGTCAAGTCGGACGAGGAAGATCGTATCCACGGGCTGGAGTTGGGGGCTGACGATTACATTACCAAGCCGTTCAGCCCGCGCGAGCTAAACAGCCGGGTCAATGCCGTGCTGCGGCGCGCCGAGTGGCCGGCGCCGCCGCCGCGCACCGTCCTGCAGATTGACGAGCGTCTTTCGGTGGACTTTAACCGCCATCAAGTGATCGTGGACGGCGAGCGCATCGACCTGCGCCCGACCGAGTATCGCCTGCTCAATCACTTGATCCAGAACGCCGGCTGGGTGGTGCCCCACGACACGCTGCTGGCTAAGGTCTGGGGCTACGAATACCGCGACGAGACGCACTACCTGCGCCTGTACATCAACTATCTACGCAAGAAGATTGAGGAAGATCCCTCTAATCCCCGCTATATCCTCACCGAGCGCGGCGTCGGCTACCGCTTCATGGACTTCAAGAACCGGGCCGAGATCGGCTCACCAGCGCAGGGCGAGTAAGCCGCCCTCCCGGCTCTGCCCGGCGTCGCCTGCACGTCCGGGGGCCGTAAGAGGGTGCTCATATTGTTGTTTGCCCCGCGCTGCTCCGGTAGAATCGGGCGTCAACACTGGAACCGGCACCTGGCACGTGAGTCTATATGGCGCCCCACCATATTGCGCCAGATGGCGCTGAGCTGTTTGACCTTATCAATACCTACCTCGATCCCGAGGCGCGCTCTCTGGTGCGTCGGGCTTTTGAGTTCGCGCGCCAGCATCACGGCGACGACCGTCGCCGCTCCGGCGAGCTATACGTTACCCATCCCCTGACCATTGCCTATTACCTGGCCGAATTCCAGCTTGACGCTGCCACGCTGGCGGCGGCGCTGCTGCACGACATCGTCGAAGATACGGTGGTGTCGGTCGCCGAAGTGCAGGAGCGCTTCGGCCCGGAGGTGGCGCGCCTGGTCAATGCCCTGACCAAGTTCGAGCTGGCGCGAGACAGTGACGCGCCGGAGTGGATGGCCAAGGAAGTGGCGCGTGACGCCACGCTGCACAAGCTCTTTAGCGTGATGACCGGCGATCTGCGGGTGGGGATTATCAAGCTCTTCGACCGGCTGCACAATATGCGCACGATTGCGGCTGTCTCCGCCGACGGGCAGCGGCGCAAGGCAGAAGAGACGCTGGCCGTCTACGCGCCGCTGGCGAATCGGCTCGGCATGTGGCATCTCAAGAACGAGCTGGAAGCCCGCTCGCTGCAGATTCTCGATCCGGCAGCCTATGAGACGATCCGCGGCCGGCTGGAGCAGCTGCGCCACCAGCATCAGCGCATCTTCGCCACGATCAGCCCGGAGATAGCCGCCCATCTGACGAGCGCCGGCGTGGAGGTGCTTGATATCCAGCTAAGCCCGGAGAATATTCACACCGTCTACCGCAGCGCCCGTGTCAATGGCTCGCAGGGCAATCATTTCACCTTTGACGACACGCCGCGCCTGGTGGTCGTGCTCAACGACGTAGCCGACTGTTACCTGGCGCTGGGCCTCATTCACCAGTTGTGGCGGCCCGTGCCCGGCAAATTCGACGATTACATCGCCAACCCTCGTGATAATCTCTACCGCTCGCTGCATACGACGGTGGTCCACCCGAACGGCCGGCGCCTGAAGATCCGCTTCCGCACGGTGGCGATGAACGTGCTCTCGGAAGTCGGCGTGCTGGCGCGCTGGCTGCACACCGGGAGGCCGCTCTGGTCAGACGAGATCTCGCAGAGGGTGGATGTGCTGGTGGATAACATCAGCGAGAGCATCGAGGTCGAACCGGAAGACGCCCAGGCCAGCGTCCAGGCGCTGATGGCGGACGTCTTCCGCGACCAGATTATGGTCTACACGCCGGCCGGCGACGTCAAGGAGCTGCCCAAAGGGGCCACACCGCTGGACTTTGCTTACACGATCCATAGTGAGGTTGGCGCCCAATGCCGTGTCGCCCTGGTGAATGGCATGCCGGCGCCGCTCAACGCGCCGCTGCAGGATGGCGACCACGTCGAAATCGTCAAGAAGGGCAATTCGCCGCAGCGTATCTGGCTCGACGAGGACCTGGGCTTTCTGACGACGACCAGAGCCAAGACGCGGGTGCGGCGCTGGTTTCGCCGGCTACCGGCGGCGACCGCCATACGCGAGGGCCAGCGCCTGATGCAGGATGAGCTGCGCATGCTCGGCGTGCAGCACCTTACGCCGGAAACAGTGGCCGAATGGTTGGGCTATGTTTCGCCGGCGCAGCTTTACCATGCGCTGGGCAAGGCCGACTTGCTGCCGCCGGCGCTGGCGACACGCATCATGGAAAAGACCTGGGAGCGCCGGGAGCGCCGCAACATCGGCACCGTCGTGGAAAGCAAGGAAGGGGACCGCTTCATTATCATCGACGCCAGCCGGCGCCAGCTGCGGCTCTGCCGCCGCTGCCGGCCGCGGCCCAACGACGAGCTCGTCGGCATCGCACGCCAGAAAGGGCAAGTCACAGTCCACCGTACTGGTTGCCGCATGCTGCCGCTCGACCCACGCGCCGAGCGGACGCTCAAGCTGAGCTGGGGCAGCGACGAGCAGTGCGAGGTGCGGCTCGTCACGGTCTGTGTCGAAGTGTACGATCGCGCCGGCCTCCTCTATGAAATCGCCGATCTGCTCGCCGGGGAGCATATCAATATGCCGGCCGTCCACGCTGAGAGCCAGAACGGCGAAGCGATTGTCTATATGGACATAGAGGTAACGTCGCCGCGACAGCTCGTGCGCGTGCTGCACCGCATTCAGGCCCTGGTGAATGTCTATAGCGTTACCTGCCTGCCCCACAGCGCCAAAGCGGCAGCCGGCCTGGACAGCCGCACCCCGGCCCGTTTCTGACCAAACGGTCAGAAAAGCGGCCTAACACTTGACCAGAGAACCTCCTTTCGTTAATCTGCGGCCGATTTCAAATACATTACCAGTCAGCGAGCGGGCACGGGTAGCTCCTCTCACGGTGACGACAACACAGCAACAGAGCCTGGATCGGCGCCTGATGTGCGCCCCGGCCCCTGCGCCGGCCCTGTCGCTGCGCCGGCCCAGCCGCTGATGACAATTGGAGGTTACGATGTTGAACAAACGATTCTTTAAGACGGTGAGCGAGTGCGAGGTAACGTTCCGCGTGGCGCCTGCAGACGCCCGCGAGGTTGCCGTGCTGACCGCGGCCAATAACTGGAAGCCGGTCCCGATGCGCAAGGGTAAGAACGGCGACTTCCAGGCGCGGCTGCGCCTGCCGCTGGATCAGCAGGTCCAATTCCGCTACCTGATCGACGGCAGCCGCTGGGTTAACGACGAAGCCGCCGACGCCTATGTGCCCAATGAGCACGGCACCCAGAACAGCGTGGTTGATACCACTCGCCTTTCGGCCAGCTAACACTCCCACCCGCAACAGGCCTGGCAGTCCTGCCAGGCCTGTACCCACCCTCCCTCGTCCAATCCGGCCTCAGCTACACGCCAACCGCCCGGCGGCGCGGTGCAACGCCAGACTCGTTTTTCTGCTATACTTGCCGCTAAAGGCTGGTAAGTAGACGCATGGAACTTCCACTTCGGGAAAAGAAGCCAGGACAGCAGCTGGTTTTCCTGCCGGAAGCCGACGCCGACGCTCTGGCAGAGGCAATGGTCGCCCTGGCGAATGCCAGCGGCGGTCTCATCGTGCTTGGCCTTAACGAGGAAGGCTCTCCTACTGACGATATCTGGGAAGAGGAAGCGGAAGGCGCCCTGCGCGCCGCCGCTGTACGCACCCAGCCGCCGGTCATTGCCGAGTGGAATCCCGTGACGACGCGGCAAGGTGTGTTGATGGGCATCCGCGTCAACCGCAGCAGCGACCTGCACAGTCTGGAAGACGGCCGCGTACTGGTGCGCAGCGGCGCCGAAAACCGGGCACTGGCCGGGCCGGAGATCCAGCAGCTGGCGACGAGCATCAGCGCCGGCGACTTTGAGTCGTCGACAGTGGCCGGCGCTACCACAGATGACTTTGACCGGGAAATCCTCGACGAATATTTGGCCAAGCGCGAGGCGCGCGGCGCGCCCCGTCTCGGCTCGCTGACCGACCTTCTCTTTGAGATCGGCGCCACCACCCGCAGCGGCGAACCGACGGTCTCCGGCATTCTGCTCTTTTGCCGAAACCCGCAGGCCTTTCTGCCGCAGAGCGGCATTGTCTTTGTCAAGTTCGCCAGCACGGAGCCGCGAGGCGAGGATGGCGGCGCGGGCTATGGCCGCCGTGACGAGCTAACCGGCCCGCTGGCGCGCATGGTCGAGCGCGCCTGGAACATCGTCTGGGAGGAGATGCGCGTCGGGGCGCGCGTCGACTCGCTGGAGCGCGAGGAGCTGTCCGATTATCCGCGCTTCCCGGTGCGCGAAGCGCTGATCAATGCCGTCGCGCACCGCGATTACCGCATCCGCGGGCGGCGCACCGAGATCCGTATGTATACCGACCGTATGGAAGTGATCAGCCCGGGCGGCCTGCCGGGCTACATTACGCTGGACAACCTGGTTGAGGAGCATTTCTCGCGCAACCCGCGCATCGTCAACGGCCTCTACCAGTGGGGCTACATCGAAGAGTTGGGTCTGGGTATCGACCGGATGATTGAGGAAATGGTGCAGGCAGGCCATCCTGTGCCCACCTTCCGGGCGCTGCCGCACTCCTTCACGGTCACGCTGCACAAGCAGAAAGAGCGGGCGCCCACGCCCGAATGGGCGCGCAATATGAACGAGCGGCAGGCGCGCGCCCTGAGCTATGTGCGTGAACAGGGCAGCATTACCAACCGCGAATACCAGCGCCTTTGCCCCGATGTCTCGTCAGAGACACTGCGGCTGGATCTGGTAGACCTGGTGGAAAAGAACCTGCTGCTGAAGATTGGCTCCAAGAAAGGTACGCATTACATTTTGAAATAAGGCTCATGCCATATATCCCAAATTTATCCCAAGCTCAAGTTGGGATAAACCTGGGAAAAGGGGGCGCGGCCACTGGTAAGCTGCGCGCTATATCCCAGATGTTATCTCAATCCGGGCGCCGGCCCTTCTTGCAGCCGTGACCATGCTGGCGCGGCAGTTCCTGATCACGCTGCTTTTCCCCGCTGCATTCCTGGCCCTGGCGCTGGTAGGGCGCGGCTTGCCGGGCAAGCATGGCCGCCGCTATTGGGTCGCCGCGCTCCTTGCGGCCGCCCTGTGGGCCAGCAGCATCCTGACCTTCTACCTGGGCGGCGCCGTGGCCTCCGAGGTGACTGTCACCTGGTACGCGGCCGGACGATACGCCCTGACTGCCGTCGCCCTCTTACTCTTTCTGACAACCACACAGTTCTTGCAGTCGCCGGCTGCCACGGCGCGGGTGGGCGTAGCTGTCAGCGCCGTCATCGTCCTCGCCGCCCTGGCGCTTGATCCCACATTCTGGCCCTGGGCGCGCGCAGAGATGCAGCTTGGCGCCGGGATGCTGGCCGCATTTGACCGCTGGGCCGCCCTCTGGGTGGCCGGATGGCTCGCACCCTTGCTGGCCGCGTGGCTGCTGGCGCGCCGCGCCGCCCTGCAGACGCCGCGTTCCCTCTACCGCAACCGGCTGCACTACTGGCAGCTCACGCTCCTTCTGTTTCTTCTCGGCGGCGGGCTGAGCCTGATCCAGCAGCCGCGCCAGCCGGTCTGGCAGCAGGTGGGCGCCATTATCCAGATTGTTGCTGCCTTTGCCGGCAATACGACGCTGCGCCGCCACGACCTGCCCAACCTCAAGCCTGTACTGCGCCGGTTGGCGGCGCGGCTGGCCTCGACCATGCTCCTCTTTGTTCTCGCCTGGGGCGCGCTCTGGAGCCTGGAACGCATCGTCGTGCAGGGCAATGCGGCGATCAGCAGCCTGGAGCTGCTGCTGGGGGCGGCCCTTTTCGCCGCTATTTTCATGGTTGCCAACCGCTTCGTCGAGCCGCTGATACGCTGGCTGCTGCTGCCGCGACGCAACTATCCGCAGACCCGGCTGGCCCACGAGCCGAGACTCGGGCCCGGTCTCGCCAACCCCACAGAGCTGGCGGATCTGGTCCAGCAGCTGGTGCAGACGACGCTGCATGCGGCGCAGGCGCATCTCTTCCGCAGCGAGACCGGACCCGGCGGCAGCATTCTCCTCGAAGCGCTCGCACCGGCGGACGGGACTGCCGAGCCACATCCACTGGTGCTGGCCGGCGGCAGCCCCCTGACCGCCTTCCTGCGGCGGGAAGCACAGGGGGCGCTTTCTACGTTTGACCTGCGCAGTGGTCAGGCCTTTGAGGGCATCAGCTCCGCGGAGCAGGAAACGATTTTGAGCTGGCACAGCCAGGCGCTGCTGCCGCTGCACGCGGGCTCACATCTGGTAGGCGTGCTGGCCCTCGGCAGCAAAGAGACGGGAGAACCGTACAACGACCAGGAGCTGCTCTGGCTGCAATCGCTGGGGGCGCATGCCGGCCCGCTCTTGTGGCAGGCGCAGCAAATCGTCACGCTCAACCGGCTCAACAGCTACGTCTTCGAGCGCATTGACAGCCTGACCCAGGAGCAGCAGTTCCTGCAGGAGCTGAGCAAGCTCTATCGGCAGTTCACGGGCCTCGTCTCGCCGCAGTTATATGCGCCATTCGGGGCCATCAACAGCGCGCTGCAGGAGCTGGAGGCGAGCGGCGCCGAAGCCAGCGCCATCTCGCAGCCGCTAACCGAGCTGCGCACCGTGTTGGGCCACCTCGTCAATGTGGCCGACCGCGTCCAGCAGCAGCGCGAGTTCCACTTTGCCCCTATGTTGCTCCATGACGCCGTGCAGCAGGCGGTACGCAATCTGGCGCCGATGGCCGAGTCCCGCCGCGTGCGCGTGACCGTCAGCGGCGAATCGCGCCTGCCGGCCATTAAGGGCGACGAAGAACGGTTGGTAGAGGCGGTCCAGCAGCTCCTGCACAACGCGATCAAGTTCAACCGCATTGGCGGCAGCGTGGAGCTGGAAAGCGGCATGGTGGGCAACGAGCTTTACCTGCACATCCGCGACAGCGGCGTGGGCATCCCGCCAGAGCGCACCGGTGAGATCTGGAGCGCCGTGAGCCAGCGTGAGAACGGCCGCTACCGGGGCAGCAGCGACGGTGTGGGCCTGTTGCTGGCGCGCTTCATCGTGGGCGCACATGGCGGGCGGGTGGAGATGACCAGCCGCTACGGCGCGGGTAGCACCTTTACGATTTTTCTACCGCTGGCGCTGGAAGCCTGACGCCCATGCGCTTTGCCACACCGCTTGCGCTCGTGCTGCTACTGGCGCTGCCCTATTTTGTCTGGCTGGCGCTGCCGGGGCTGCGGCGGGCGCGGCGGCGCGACCTGGCCAGCGTGGGCCTACGGCTGCTCATCCTGCTGCTGTTGACGCTGAGCCTGGCCGGCGCCCAGGTAGTGCGCGCCGCCGACGAGCTGGCCGTTGTCTTCCTCGTCGATCACTCTGATTCGATGAGCGCGGAGCAGCTGGCCGCGGCCGAGGGCTACGTGCAGGAGGCAATGGCCCGCATGGGCTCCACTGACCAGGCAGCCGTCGTCCTGTTCGGCGCCAACGCCCTCGTCGAGCGGCCGCTGAGCGGGCTGGCCGAGCTTGCCCCGTTCAGCTCGACGCCGCTGCGCCTGCAGACCAATCTCTCGGAGGCCATTCGGTTGGGCATGGCGCTCTTTCCACCGGGTAGCGCCCGCCGGCTCGTCATCCTTAGCGACGGTGCGGCCACGGCCGGCGACAGCGTGCAGGCGGCGCAGCTGGCGGCCGCCGCCGGCATTGCCATCGACTACGTGCCGCTCACGCGGCCGGCGGCGGCCGACGAGACGATGCTCACCGAGGTGCGAGCGCCCACGCGCGTGCGCCAGGGCGAGCAGTTCGCGGTGAGCGTCAGCGCCGTCAGCACGACGAACACGACGGCGACCCTGCGCGTGCTGGAAGGGGGGCGGGTCGTCTCCGAGCAGGCTGTGCAGCTCCACCGCGGCAGCAACAACTTCTCCATTGCCCTGCAGGGCGGCGAGCAGGATTTTATTCGCTACACGGTGGAGCTGGAGCCGACTGCTGATACCTACTACCAGAATAACCAGCTGGCTGCCTTTACCGAGGTGGTTGGGCCGCCGCGCGTGCTCCTGGTCAGCAGCGACGGCGAGCTGGACGATAGTGGCGAGCCTTATCCCGACGAAGCTGCGCAGCTGCGCGCAGCGCTGGAAGCGACCGGTCTGCTGGTGGATCAGGCAACGCCAGAGGGGATGCCGGCGCTGCTGCCGGCGCTGAGCAACTACAGCAGCATTGTCCTGACTAACGTGAACGCCAAGGATCTGACGCCGCGCAAGATGGAGGCGCTGCAGAGCTACGTGCGCGACCTCGGCGGCGGGCTGGTAGTCAGCGGCGGCCCGCAAAGCTACGGTATGGGCGGCTACTTCCGTACCCCGCTGGAGGAGACGCTGCCGGTGGAGATGCAAATCAAGGATCAGGAGCGCTTCCCCGACGTGAGCATCGCCATCGTCATCGATCGCTCCGGCAGCATGGCCATGGCGGAAGGGGGGCTGACCAAGATCCAGCTAGCCAACGAAGCCGCCGCGCGCGTGGTAGAGCTGCTCAACTCCTTCGACGAGATCGCGGTGATTCCGGTGGACACCGAGCCGGACCAGGTCATCGGCCCGATGCTTGCCGACGACAAAGAGACGATTATCAACGCCATTCGCGAAATCGGCGCCGGGGGCGGCGGCATCAATGTGCGTACCGGCGTCGCCGCCGCCGCCGAAGTCCTGGCCGGGAGCCAGCACCAGGTCAGGCACCTGATCGTACTCGCCGACGGCGCCGACTCCAACGAGCAGGACGGCGTGCCGGAGCTGATTGCCGGGCTGGTGGAAGAAGGCGCCACGGTCAGCATGATCGCCATCGGCGCTGGCAAAGACGTGCCCTGGCTGCAGCAGATGGCCGAGCTGGGCAACGGGCGCTTTCACCTGACGCTGGAAGCCGCCAACCTGCCGCAGATTTTTACCCAGGAGACAACGGCCATCCAGCGCACCTACCTGGTGGAAGAGCCGTTCTTCCCCACTCTGGTCAGCGAGAGCCCGATTGTCGCCAACATCCGCCAGGTGCCGCCGCTCTATGGCTATATAGGGACCAGCCCCAGGGCAACGGCTCAGGTCGTCCTGGAGACGCCGCAGGGCGACCCACTGCTGGCTACATGGCAATATGGCCTCGGCCGCGCGGTGGCTTGGACCGCAGACGCCACCGGGCGCTGGTCGGCAGATTGGGTGCGCTGGTCAGGCTTTCCTACCTTCTGGGCGCAAGCGGTGGCCTGGACGATTACCCAGAGCCGGGACAGCAGCGTGGAATCGACAGTCAGCTACGAGGACGGCACGGCGCGCCTCACCGTCGATGCCCGCGGCAACGACGGCGACTATCTCAACGAGCTAAAGATGGCGGCCAATGTCGTCAACCCGGCCGGGGAGGTCACTGCCGTCACCCTGCAGCAGATAGCGCCCGGCCGCTACGAAGGGCAGTTTGCGCCCGATCACGAGGGGGCCCACCTGCTGCGCGTCACGGGCACGGCCGGCGATGAGGATGAGCCGGCTGTAGCCCAGACCAGCGGCTGGGTGCTCGGTTACTCGCCGGAATACCAGAGCCTGGAGCCGGACCTTGTTCTGCTGGAGACGCTTGCCGGCCTGTCCGGCGGCGTGGATATCGGCGCTGATCCGGCGCTGGCCTTTGCCCACACCCTGCCGGCGCAGCGGGCGTCGCGCCCCATCTGGCCCTTGCTGACGTTGCTGGCGGTCGTTCTCCTGCCGGTGGATATTGCTCTGCGCCGGCTCGTTGTCACGCGCCGCGACGTGGAGCGCGCCTGGGTCGCCATCCGGGGGCGGCAGCCAGAGCTGGCGCCGGCGCCGCAACGCAGCGAGCAGGTGAGCCGTCTCTTCGACGCCAAAGCGCGCGCCGGAGCCGGGCGCGGGACTGAGGCCGAGGAAGCGCTGGAGATGCAACCGGTTGTCCAGCCACCACCGCCAGCGCCGGAACGCCAGTCCGCGCCAGCCACCGTAGAAGGAGAAGCGGCGCGGGCTCCTGCCAAAGAGGAGCCCGCGCCGGGTTCGCTGGCCGCTCGCCTGCTGGAGCGTCGCCGGCAGCAAGAAGAGGCCGGCAAGCGCGATTCCTGAGCCTATACACGCCAGATGACCGGCGCTTCCGCAGTGCCGGTCATCTAGCGGAGCCTACAGGTCGAGCGCGTTAGTGCGGATGCGCTCCAGGATCTGCTTCTTGAAGTCGGCGACCGGCATGGCGCCGCGATTTTCCTCGTCGCGGGTGCGCACGGCGACGGCGCCAGCTTCCGCCTCACGGTCGCCGACGACGAGCATGTATGGGATCTTTCGCAGCTGGGCGTCCCGGATCTTGGCGTTCATGCGGTTGCCGCTATCGTCAACCTCAACGCGAATGCCCGCCTCGCGCAGCTCCTGGGCTGCCTGCCGGGCATAGTCGATGTGCCGGTCGGTAATGGGCACAAGGATGGCCTGCACCGGCGCCAGCCAGACGGGGAAAGCGCCGTTGAAATGCTCGATGAGGATGCCGACAAAGCGCTCTACGCTGCCAAAAGGCGCGCGGTGAATCATCACCGGCCGGTGGCGCTCGCCATCGGCGCCCACGTATTCCAGATCGAAGCGCTCGGGCAGCAGGAAGTCCACCTGAACCGTGCCGAGCTGCCACTCGCGCTTGAGCACGTCGCGGACGATGAAGTCGAGCTTCGGCCCGTAGAAGGCCGCCTCACCTACCTCCAGCGAGTAGTCGAGGCCGAGCCGTTCGGCGGCGGTGCGAATGGCCGCCACGCCCTTTTCCCACATCTCCGGCGAGCCGGCATATTTGTCGCTGTCCGGGTCGTTCGTGCCAAGCCGGGCGCGGAAGTCGGCAAAACCCATTGCCCCAAAGATATGCTGAATCAGCTCGACAACCCGGACGAACTCGTCCTCAAGCTGCTCCGGCGTGACGAAGAGGTGGGAATCGTCGATAGTGAAGCCACGCACGCGCGTCAGACCCGCCAGCTCGCCGCTCTGTTCGTAGCGGTAGACCGTGCCGAACTCTGCCAGCCGCAGGGGCAGATCGCGATAGCTGCGCGCCTCGCTGCGGTAGATCTCGATGTGGTGCGGGCAGTTCATGGGCCGCAGCAGGAAGAGATCGCCGTCTATGTCGATTGGCGCGTACTGACTATCCTTGTAGTAAGGGTAGTGCCCGCTGGTGATATAGAGGTCGATCTTGCCGATGTGCGGCGTAATCACCGGCAGGTAGCCGCGCTCGCGCTGCGCCTGGCGCAGGAACTGCTCCAGCGTTTCGCGCAGGATCGTCCCATTGGGCAGCCAGAGGGGCAGCCCCGTGCCGACCAGCGGCGAGATGTGGAAGAGCCCCAGCTGCTTGCCCAGGCGCCGGTGGTCGCGGGCCATTGCTTCGGCGCGGCGGGCCAGGTATTCCTCCAGCTCGGCGCGGGAGGGCCAGGCCGTGCCATAGATGCGCTGCAGCTGCTCGCGCTTCTCGTCACCGCGCCAGTAAGCGCCGCCGCTGCGCAGCAGCTTGACCGCATTGGCCTTCACCTGGCTGGTGTAGTTGACATGCGGGCCGCGGCAGAGGTCGACGAAATCGCGGTGGCGGTAGATGCCCACCTCGGTCACCGGTTCGGCAATGGGACGGCCATCTTCGTCCACGCGCCCGGCGGCCAGCTCCTGGATAAGCTCGACCTTGTATGGCTCGTCAGCAAAGAACTCAAGCGCCTCGACCACGGGCATGGTCGAATGTTCAAAGCGCGCGTTGTCTTTGAGCAGCTCTTTCATCCGGGTCTCGATGCGCTCTAGATCCTCCTCGGAGAAGGTACGCGGCTTGCCCCGCTCGTCCTTGCCCAGATCGAAATCGTAGTAAAAACCGTCCTCGATGGGCGGCCCAATAGCCAGTCGCGCTTCCGGGAAAAGCTCGCGCACTGCTTCGGCCATCACATGGGCCGCCGAGTGGCGCAGCCGGTAGAGCCACGATTCCTGGTATGGGACCTGTTCTTCTTGCTCTCTCTCTGCAACTGCCTCAGCCATCATTCACCTCCGCAAAACAAAAAACGCCACAGCCCAACATCGGGGCGATGGCGTTCGCGATTCCACCCAACTTCAGCCCGGGCAGCGCGCCCGGACCCTCATTGTGGCCGATAACGGGGCCAGCCGGATCTCCATACTGGGCAAGCCGTTCCGGAGATCACTCCCGGGTGGTTTTTGCTGCTCTCTTTGCCGCGGGCGCTTCCAGCCAGTGGCGCCCACTCTCTGGGACAGGCTCAGCAGCTACTCGTCCCGGTCATCGTGTTGTCTGGTTAAATTGTGCGTTTAAGCTTAGCAAAGTGCGCTGCGTATGTCAATGTCATTGCGTGAGCGCATGCTAGGCAGGGGGCTAGTGATTGTCATGAGCAATGCCCGTGCTATAATCAGCGCCCATTCTGTCAGGTTGTAAAGAGCGTTATTATGAGAAATCAGCCGAGTACGCGCCGCGAGCGCCCGCGCCTGCAGCTGCCCTTGTGGGCCGTTGTCCTGATCGGCGCCGCGGGAATCATCCTGCTTCTCGTCATCATTGGCGTGACCGGCTCGTGGCTGTTTAACACGGTTCGCGAAGCCGTCGCCAGTATCGACGAGACGACAGCCGACTTTAATCCGGCACTGCCCGAGGGAGGCGAGAACCCGACCGGGCTGAACGACCCGCTGGTGAGTAGTGACTCGCCGGACGGCGAAGATGGCGGCTCGCTGCTGTCGCCCGACATGTTCAAGCGCTGGTCGGGCACCGAACGGGTCAACGTCCTGCTCATGGGTATCGATCTGCGCTGCGGCGAAGAAGGACCGACGCACACCGATAGCATGATGGTAGTGACGATTGACCCGGTTGGCCTCTCGGCAGGGGCGCTGTCGCTGCCGCGCGATATGTGGGTGGAGATTCCCGGTTTCGGCGTCAACCGCATTAACCAGGCCTACTTTCAGGGAGACGCCTTCCAGTATCCGGGCGGCGGGGCGGCGCTGGCGGTGGAGACGGTAGAGGCGACGCTCGGCGTGCCCATTGCCTATTACGTCACCGCTAATTTCGAGGGCTTCGTCGAATTTGTAGATCTCGTCGGCGGCATCACCGTCGACGTGGACGAGGAAATTGACGACCCAACCTACCCGGATAGCTGCTACGGCTTTGATCCTTTTTACATCGCGCCGGGCGTTCATGAGCTGGGCGGCGTCGAAGCGCTCAAGTATGCGCGCACGCGGGCTACCTTTGGCGGCGACATCGACCGGGCGGCGCGACAGCAGGAAGTGGTTATGGCCGTGCGCGACAAGGCGCTGCGGCTCAACGTCGTGCCGCGCCTGCTGGCCCAGGCGCCGCAGCTCTGGCAATCGTTCCAGAACAACGTGAACACGAACATGAGCCTGGAAGAAGCCATCCAGCTGGCGCTGCTGGCGCAGGACATCCCGCGCGAAAATATCCGCACCGAAGTTATCGATTACGACTACGTCTATAACGAGATGACGTGGGACGGGCAGATGGTGCTGGTTCCCAACCGGGAGCGCATCCGCCTGCTGCGCGACCAGCTCTTTGCGCCGCCGGCTATCCCCACGCCCGTCATCGAAAACCTGCCGCAGCTGGCCCGCCAGGAAAACGCGCGGGTGCTGATTCAGAACGGCACGGCGACGATTGGCCTGGCGGCGAACACGCGCGACTATCTGCAGCCGTTCGGCATCAACGTCGTGGAGATCGGCAACGCCGAAGGCGCGGCCCTATCCAGCACGCAAATTGTCGATTATGGCTCGCACCTCAATACCACGCGCTATCTGGCCGAGCTGCTGCAGGCGCCGCCGCTGAACATCACGTACAGCACCCGGCCCGCCGCCGGCGAGTACGACGTGCTGGTGATTCTGGGCAACGACTGGGCGGAGAAGTCGGCGACGCCGGAAGCGGAGCAGCCGTAGGCGCGCTTATTCCAGATTCAGCGATAGCTCGTAGAGCTCCTTCTTGCGCCAGCCGGAGCGCGCCGCCACCGCGGCGGCGGCCTCTTTGCGTGATTGCCCGGCGGCAATGGCCTCGGTCAGTGCCTGGCGCACGGCAGCCTCATCCCACGCCGGCAGGGCGGCGGCGCCCTCAATCACCACCGTAATCTCCCCGCGAACCTGATCCCGCCCAAAATGGCGCCGTGCGTCGGTGGGCGTGCCCCGCCACAGCTCTTCATAGAGCTTGGTCAGCTCGCGGGCCACGACGAGCTGTCGTTCGCCCAGCACCGCTTCTACGTCGGCGAGCAGCTTGAGCAGCCGGTGCGGCGCCTCGTAGAGGACCAGTGTGTAGGGGAGCTGGCGCACCTTCTCCAGCGCCGCCCGCCGGGCGGCTACCTGGCGCGGCAAGAAGCCGAGGAAGAGAAAGCTATCGGTGGGCAGCCCGCTGCTGACAAGCGCCGTAATGGCCGCCGCCGGGCCGGGAATGGGGCTGACGGCGATGCCCGCTTCATGGGCCGCCTGGACCAGCCGGTAGCCAGGGTCAGAGAGACCGGGCATGCCGGCGTCGGAGACCAGCGCCACGTCAGCGCCCTGCAGCCGGTCGATCAGCTCGGCCAGCCGGGCTTCGTCGCTGAAGTCATGGTAGCTAAGGAGCGGCGTTTCGATCCCGTAGTGGTGCAGCAGGCGTCCGGTCGTGCGCGTGTCCTCGGCGGCGATGAGGGCTACTTCGCGCAGCACACGCAGCGCGCGCAGCGTGATGTCCTCCAGGTTGCCGATTGGCGTGCCGACGATATAGAGCGTACCCATGCTGCGCCCGGCGGCTAATGGCCGGCGCCCGTGCCGGAGCTAATGGTTCTGGACGAAATCAAACTGGATCAGGTTCTGGTTGCAGCTGGCGCGGCTCTGTACCTGGTAGACTTCAGACACAGGCGTCCCGGCCGCCGTTTCCAGCTGCACGTTGTAGTCACGGATGGTCGGCGCGTCGAAGAGGAACTGCTCCCAACCAGAGGGACCGTAGGCGGGCGCGCCGCCGACGGGCGGCCGCTCGTCGATGCCACTGCCCCAGATATGGACGCGGTAAGCGCCGGCGCCGGTCGGGTTCCCCTCGGTATCATAGACGAGGCCGGCAATGCCCAGCCAATTGCAGCCGGCGGCGTTGGCAAAATTCTGCAGGTACATGGGGCTGGTCTGGTGGCGCGTGAACTGATAGGCAGAACGTGTGTTGGTTGCCGTCGGCGAGGGGCCGGGGCTCGGCGTCGCGGTCGGCGTATTCGACGGCGTTGCGGTTGGCGTCGGTGGCGGGAAGGTGGGGGTCAGGGAAGGCTCGGCCGTAGGCCGGCGCGTGTTTGTCGCCGTGACCTGCGGCTCGTCGCCGGGGCTGATTGGCGTCCAGGTCGGCTCCAGCAGGCTGCCGCCGCCCACTCCTTCGGCTCTGGGCGTCTCGGTCAGCGTCGGCGCTACGGCGACGGCGGCCAGCGTGGGGGTCGGCGCCGCCTCGGCTGGCTCCCGCGAGACGCCGAGCAGGTCCGTGACGCCGGGCAGCAGATCGGGCGCCGCAAAGACGGCCACGGCTACGGCGATCACCCCCAGCATCACAACCACCACGAGGATGGTCAATAGATTAAATAGGACCGCTCCACAGCCTCGTCTGGAACTCATTGCACCCTCCTCCCACTCCTAACCGCCGGTATCAATCAGGCGGACAATCTCTGCCTGGCTCCAGCGTTCTTGAAGCCAGCCCTCAAAGCGCTCCTGCAGCAGCATGGCGCGCACGTCGGGGCTGAGCGGGCGCGCCGCATCGACATCAATGACCTGCACCAGATAATAGGTCGTCTGCGCGCCATCCGGCGTCGTCGCCGTGATGACCTCGCTGGTCTCGCCCGGCGCCAGCGAGAAGGCCGCCGCCTCTATCTCCGGCACGAGCAGGGAGCCCTCCGGAAAATAGCCCAGGTCGCCGCCTTCGCTGCCCGTGGTGCGGTCGAGTGAATGTTGCTGGGCCAGCTCGGCAAAGCTGGCCCCTTCGCCGATCTGCTCGTACAGCGACTGGGCCAGCGCGGCGTCGTCTACCTGCAGGTAGCGAGCATGGACCTGTTTGACCGTGAAGGGCACGTCGGCTGTGACGGCAGCGGAGACGCGCTCGGTGAGCATCTCGACGGCCAACTCTTCGGCAAATGTTTCGTTCGTCCACTGGTTGGCCTGGAGCCAGGCCTCGAAGCTGCCTGCGCCGCCTGCCGTTTCGGCCACTTCCTGCAGCTCCGCTATCTGCGCAGCGACCATCTCCGGGGTGATCTCAATACCGTTCTCCAGCGCTGCCTGCTCGATGAGTGCGCGCTCGATGAGCATATCGAGCACGCGCGTGCGCAGTGACCCACCATCTCCCTCTGGGCCGGCTGGGGCCACCAGGGCCAGCCCCTGTTCGGCGCGCGCCAGCGCTTCCTCAAAGGCCGCCAGATAGACCGGCTGCCCGTTCACAGTCGCCGCCAGCGGCTCTTCTGGCGTCGGTGTCGGTGGAATGGGAGTGATAGTCGCCGTCGCCGCCGGCGAGGCTGCCGGTAGGGGCGTACCCGCGGGCGCACCGCCATTATCCCCTTCTTGCACCGCCGGCGGCTGCGCCGGCGTATCGCGGCAGGCGGCCAGGGCCAGCAGGAGCAGGAGCGGGAGCCACAGACGAATCAGACGATAGGGCATAAGCAAACGTTACTTCCGCCAGTCAGGCAGACATAATGTGAGAGTAGATTATAACCGGACCACCTGCTAGCGCAATGTACGTTGGTCCCGGTGGCGCGCCCCGCCGGGCGGATGCACCGGGTCAGCCGAAGTAGATGAGCAGGGCGACTGCGCCGACAATAAAGGCGATGACCAGGCAGCCGAGACGGAACAGGGTAGCCGTCAGCTTGAACATCACGCGCAGCGCCAGCAGCACGACGAGCAGCACGACAGCCAGGATGACCAGTGTCGTCAGGTCGCCGGCGGCAAAGGGTAGCAGATCCATCGCTCTTTTCTCCTGAGAAGCAGGCCGCCGCCATCAGGGGCCGATGACCAGCTCTCCTTTCTTGATCACGGCCCGTACCAGGTTCGTGCCGTACCGATAGCCGAGGCAGCGATAGTCGGGCTCGTCGAGGATGAGCAGGTCAGCCTGCTTACCCGGCTCCAGGCTGCCAACTTCATCGCCGCGGCCGATAGCATAGGCGGCATTGCGCGTCGCCGCCGCCAGCGCCTGCGCCGGGGTCAGGCCCATGTAGCGGCAGGCAAGGGCAATGACCATCTGCATCGACTCGCACCAGGTGGTGCCGGGATTCAGATCGCTGGCCAATGCCAGCGCGCCGCCGGCTGCGAGAATGGCGGCAGCGGGCGTGTAGTCGGGCTCAGCCAGGCCAAAGGGCGTGCCGGGCAGCGCCACGGCAACCGTCTCCCCCTCGCCCAGCGCCTGGATGTCGGCGGCGGGGGTCTGCACCAGATGGTCGGCGGAGACAGCCCCCAGCGCCACCGCCAGGGCCGTGCCGCCCAGCGCGGCAAACTCGTCGGCATGAACTTTTAACCGGTAGCCAAGCGCCTGCGCCGCTTCCAGGATGCGCCGCGTCTGCTCGAGGTCGAACGCGCCTTCTTCACAGAAGACATCACAGAAGAGCACGACCCTGTGTTCTTCCATCCAGCGCGCGCCGGCCGGCAGCATCTCGGCGACGACAAGCTCTACATAGCCGTCCGTATCGCCGGCATATTCGGCGGGCACGGCGTGCGCCGGCAGGAAAGTATAGCTAAGCTCCACCGGCTGCTGCTGCTGGAGGGCGCGCATGGCCTCCAGCTGCTTCAGCTCGCTGGCCGTCTCCAGACCATAGCCTGTCTTGGCCTCGGCGCTGGTCGTGCCATAAGCAAGCATGCGCTGCAGCCGGGGCAGGTTGGCGGCTACCAGCTCGTCCACGGTAGCCTGGCGCGTGGCGCGCACGGTGGACATGATGCCCCCACCTGCGGCCATGATCTCCATGTAGCTAGCGCCGGCCAGCCGCCGCTCAAACTCGTCGGCGCGGTCGCCCATCCAGGGCAGGTGCGTGTGCGGGTCGACAAAGCCGGGGATGACACAATGGCCGGCCGCATCCAGGGTGGTAGCGCCGCTGTATGCGGCCCGTAGCGCCGGGCCGGAGCCAATGGCGACGATGCGACCACCGTCAATGGCGATAGCGCCGTCGGGGATGATGCCCAGGAAGCCCAGCTCTGCGCCGCGCTGCGGGCCGTCGCCCGGCACAACGCACAGTTGTGCGGCGTTATAGAGGAGAAGGTCTACATGCTCCATCAGCACTGCCTCGCATGGCCCGGCGCGCTCAGAGCCGGCCCTGTGTTTCCGCTGTCAGGGAGCCGGGCTCAACGCCCTCGCGCACGCGCAGCGCCAGGAGCGTCACGGCCAGCCAGGTGAGAGCCCCGGCGACCAGCATGTTGCCGAGGATACCGCTCTGCTGCCAGAGCCAGGGGCCGGCCAGGGCGCCCAACATACGGCCTAAGCTGCCGGCGGCTACCAGGACCGAGAGTACCACAGTGCGCGCCGTGGGCACAACCTCGGTCATCAGGGGAATGCCGCCGACGATGGTGATTTCAAAGAGGAGGAAGGCGAAGAAAAGCGTGACGAGCGCGAAGGCCAGGCTGTTGCCGGTAAAGGGCACTAGAAAGTAAACGGCGCCGGTGAGCAGGCCGGTGAGGATGATGACCGGCCGCTTGCCAAAGCGATCAACGGCGACTCCCGCCAGCAGCTCGCCGCCAATTTCCGCACCGCCGACCACGGCCGTGGCCAGCCCCAGCGTGGCCAACGCCAGCCCAAACTCCTGCTCCATCCAGCCACCATAGACAATAAAAAACAGCTCGTTGGCCGCAAGCAGCAGCGCCAGGTAGGCGCTGGCATACCAGATGACCCGATGGCGGCGCAGCACGCGGTGCAGGTCGGCGAGCGGGATAGGCCGGTAGTCGCCATTTCTGGGCATCTGGCGCCAGACAGCCCACGCCACAGGCAACGCCAGCAGACCCAGCCAGACGTAGGGGGCCGTCCAACCCTGGCGGGCGATCAGCCACCCGGCCAGGGGCGCGCCCAGAAGCATGGCGCCAGACCAGGAGGTTTCGGTGAGCGCCATCGCCACGCCGCGTCGCTCGTAGGGCACCGTCTCGCCCACGTAGGCCTGCACGGCCGGGTCGTAGATGACCTTCGTAATGCCGGTGGCGATGAGCACCAGCGCCAGCGCCCAATAGGTGGGCCAGACGAGGAGGACGAGGCCCGCCAGTGCAAAGAAGAGGAGCGACCCGGCCAGCGCCGCCCGCCGCCCGAGGCGGTCTGCCAGGGGCGCCAGCAGTGGGCTGAGGAAGCCAGCGAAGGCGCGCAGGGCTACCAGGTTGGCGACGGTCTGCAGCGGCAGGCCCAGCCCCCGGGCGAAGGCTGGCAGGAACGGATAGGTGAGCCGTAGCGCGCTGCTGAGAAGCAGCCGGCCCAGGGTGAGGACGATGAGCTGCGGGGGCAATGAACCGCGGGTGCGCTGAGCCATGAGCAGAGTGTAGCCGAAAGTAGAGAGAATGCAGCCAGGTCTGCGCCAGACTGCAAGCAAGGGCGTAAGGAATTACCACTATGCTTTTCACATGGACAGGTAAGCCGGGACGGGTTGGAGTGGGCAGAATGCCTGATGATAGCTGGACCGTGCTCGCCCGCGAGCAGGTTCTCAAGCATCCGCAGCTAGAGGTCTTAATGGAGCAGATCAGCCTGCCGGATGGTCAGATCATCCGCGATTGGCCAATTGTCGATGCGCAGCATTATTGCAATGCCGTGGTCGTGAATGAAGCTGGCGAAATCCTCATCCACGAAGGCTACCGGCATGGAGCGCGCCGCCATAGCTGGCAGATGGTTGGCGCTTACCTGCAGGCCGCCGAAGCCGATCCTTTCAGCGCCATCCAGCGGGCGTTGCGTGAGGTGGGCTACGTCAGCAGCAGCTGGCGCTACCTCGGCGGCTTCGTCGTCGACGGCGACCAGCACGTCGGGGTGGCTCATTTCTTCCTGGCGCTGGGCGCGCGCCCCGCAAGCGACGCGCCTCACCTGCTCTTAACCCCCGAATGGCGCTGGGTCAGCCGCTCTGAGCTGCAGTCGGCGCTCGTCGACGGGCGTGTGAACCTGCTCAACTACGCCACCAATCTCACCCTGGCCTTCATAGCCTTGGAACGCCTGGCGCGGCAGCAGGAAATCGATCAGCTCCTCGCCTGTCGCGACAACGGTTCCTAGCTGCTGCGCGGGCTTCAGGCAGCCAGCGTTCCCCCGGCCATTAAAACGCCCAACTTTTCGCGCGTCGCCGTCGCTGCCGGCAGCGTAGCAACGATCTCGCCGTGAAATATGACGGCGATCCGGTCGGAGAGCGCCAGGATCTCGTCTAGCTCGGCGGAGATGAGCAGCACAGCCACGCCGCGATCGCGCTCTTCGACGATGCGCCGGTGGATAAACTCGATGGAGCCCACGTCCAGCCCGCGCGTCGGCTGGTTAGCGACGAGGAGCTGCAACGGCCGGCTCAACTCGCGGGCGACAATCACCTTTTGCTGGTTACCGCCGGAGAGGTTGCCAGCCACCACCTGGGGGCCGGGTGTACGCACGTCGTACTCCTCGATGAGCTGCCTGGCGCGCTCCAGCACGGCGCGCGGCCGGCGCTGGATGCCGCGCGCGTAGGGCGGCTGGTAATAGGTGGAGAGCACCAGGTTATCGGCGACTGAGTAGCTCAGGACGAGGCCGTGTTTCTGCCGGTCTTCAGGAATATGAGCGACCCCATGCTCCACCAGGTAGCGGGGCTGGTTAAAGGGGATCGGCTGGCCGCCAACCAGAACCCGGCCGCCGGAAGCGGCGCGCAGTCCGGTCAGCGCCTCGGCCAACTCCGTTTGCCCATTGCCCTGCACGCCGGCAATGCCCAGCACCTCGCCGGCGCAGACCTCGAAGCTGACACCGCGCAGCGTCTCTACGTCGCGGTCGTCGTGGGCGCGCAGCGCTTCCACAGTCAGCACTTCCGTAGTGGGGTTCGCCGGCCCCTTATCGACTTCAAGCATAACCTCGCGCCCGACCATCATCTCGGCCAGCTTCTGCTCGTCCACTTCTTGCGGCGTAGCCGTCCCGACCACCTTGCCGCGGCGCATGACCGTGATCCTGTCGGCCACTGCCAGCACCTCTTTGAGCTTATGGGTAATGAAGATAATCGAGACGCCGCGCTCGGTCAGCTCGTGCATAATGCGGAACAGCTCGCGCGCTTCCTGCGGAGTCAGGACGGCCGTCGGCTCATCCAGCACCAGAATGCGTGCGTCGCGGAAGAGCGCCTTCACAATCTCCACCCGCTGCTGTACGCCCACCGGCAGATCTTCGACCACAGCCTGCGGATCGACTTCCAGGCCATAATCGGCGGAGAGCTGGCGGATGCGGCGGCGCGCTGTGCCGATATCCAGCGTTGGTCCTTTGGTCGTCTCGGCGCCGAGGATGATATTCTCGGCCACCGTAAAGACGGGCACGAGCATAAAGTGCTGGTGCACCATGCCAATGCCCCGCCTGATGGCGTCGTTGGGGTCTGCGATGTTCACCAGCTCGCCGTCAATATAGACTTCGCCCTCATCCTGGCTATAGAGGCCATAGATGATGTTCATGAGCGTGCTCTTGCCCGCGCCATTCTCGCCCAGCAGGGCGTGAATCTCGCCCTTGCGCAGAGAAAAGTCTACGCGATCGTTAGCCAGCACGCCGGGGAATCGCTTGGTAATGCCTTTGACTTCCAGGGCCAGCTCGCTCATGCTCTATTCCTTCTCGTAGGGGACGCCATCGGCCGCCGGCGGCCGGGCGTGGCCGACAAAAATGGCGAGAACGAGGATGGTGATCAGGTAGGGCAGCGTGCCCATGAACTGCGGCGGAATCTCAGCCAGTCCCAGGAACTGGAACTGCGTGTTCAGCGCGTAAGTCAGGCCCACCAGTAACGCGGCGCCCCAGGAGCCGAGCGGCGTCCACTTGCCGAAAATCATCACCGCCAGGGCCAGGAAGCCGCGCCCATTGGTCATCGCCCGTTCAAAGGTGCCGACGGCTTCCAGGGAAAGGAAGGCGCCGGCCAGACCGGCCAGCGCGCCGCCAAAGATGACGTTGGCGTAGCGCACCAGGTAAACGTTGACGCCGAGGGTATCGGCGGCGCGCGGGTGCTCGCCCACGGCGCGGGTGCGCAGCCCCCAGCGAGTATAAAAGAGCAGGTAGTGGGAAAAGGCGACGAGGAGCAGCGTCAGGTAGGTGATGGGCGGGTTGCGGAAGAGCACCGGCCCGAGGAGCGGGATGTCGGCAAGCGGCCCCAGCGAAAATGGCTGCAGCTTGCCTAGCGTCGTCAGCCCCTGCTGGTAGAAATAGCCGGTAGCGCCCAGCGCCAGAATGTTCAGGACCGTGCCGCCGATAATCTGGTCCATCTTCAGCGTCACCGACATGAAGGCGAGCAGCCCCCCCAGCAGCGCGCCGGTGAGGATGCCGGCGCTGACCGCATAGAAAAGATTGCCGGTGTAGACATTGACCAGAAAACCCGTAAAGGCCGCCAGCAACATCTGGCCTTCGATGCCGATATTGATCACGCCAGAGCGCTCGCCCCACATGCCGCAGAGCGCGCCCAGCACCAGCGGCGTCGATTGGCGCAGTGTGGAGGAGAGCACGGCGCGTGTAATACTCGGCTGCGTCAGATGGCCGTAGAGCGCGACGCCGGCAACGACCAGCAGCAGGATGACAGTCATCCGGCGCCGGTAGAGGAAGCTATCCTGTACGCGTTGAGTTAATGTGATTTCCAAGCGCGCCTCCTACGCCTGCTGGCCCCAGCCGGTGCTCAGCTGAATCTGCTCTTCTTCAAAGATGCGCCGCCCGCGGCGGCCGAGCAGCCAGCGCCGCACCAGGTCAGCAGCCACGAAGAAGAGGATAATGGCCAATACCATGTCGATAATGTCCGGAGGGACGCCGACGCTGAACTGCATCTGCGGCGCGCCGGCGCGCATGGCGCCCACCAACAGCGCGGCAAAGACGACGCCGAGCGGATGCGTCTTTCCCAGCAGGGCCACCGTAATGCCATCAAAGCCAAGACCAGTGTTAAAGCCGGGTTGGTAGCGGCCGATAATACCCAGCGTTTCTACCGCGCCGCCAATGCCGGCGAGCGCGCCGCTGAGGGCCATGGTAAGGATGACAATCGCCGTGACGCGGATGCCGGCATAGTGGGCCGCGTGCGGGCTGCGGCCTACCGTCGAGATCTCAAAGCCAATGGTTGTCCGCGCCAGCAGCCACCATATCAGCAGCGCCGCCAGCAGGGCAATCAGAAAGCCGAGAGGGATGCCCTGCAGCGACGGAATGCGCGCTGACTCCTCCACCAGTGGTGTGCGCGAGACAATATTGCCCGGCGTGCGGTCCATGAACGGTTCGCTGGCCAGCCAGTCGGTGATGTTGATGGCAATATAGTTGAGCATGATCGTGGTGATCACCTCATGCGCGCCGCGGAAGCGCTTCAGGGCGCCGGGAATTGCGCCGTACAGCGCCCCGGCGACCATCCCGGCTAGCAGCGCCAGCGGCGCGTGAACCAGCGGCGGCAGCCCAGTCAGCTTGAAGCCGACGATGGCCGCGCTTACCGCGCCGAAGAGAAGCTGTCCCTGGGCGCCGATGTTAAACAGGCCGCCCTTAAAGGCAAAGGCCACGGCAAGGCCGCTGAAGACGAGCGGAGTGGCCTTTTCCAACGTGCGCTGCCGGGCCGCTTCGCTGGCGAAGGCGCCGCGGAATAGAGCACGATAGGCATCGACAGGGGGCCGGTCGTCCAGCATGATGACGACTGCGCTGATGATGAGAGCAACCAGAACTGACAGTAGAGGGAGACTAATCGCAGTTGCGACCCGCCGCAACGGCGCGATCCAGGCGCGGTTTGCCAGGGTCATGGCTTTGTCCTAATAGCAGTGCTCACAGCGCGCCCCAGGAACGAGTGGGGAACAGGGGCACAGATTGACCGGAACTAAAAATGTGCGACGTACTCAGCGGCACGTCGCACATTATACCTGACAGAATACGATTGCCCTAACAGGCCTTAGCCGGGCACGTAGCCGGTCTCGATCTCGCCGGAGTCCAGCCCCTGGCGGATCTCATCGAGCTGGTTCTTGATCTCGTCGGAGATGTCGTCCTCGAAATCGTGGAAGGGCGCCAGGCCCGCCTCGCCGACGTAGTTACCGCCGGGGAAGCTGCCGTCGGCCGCTGCCTGAATCAGCTCGAAGACGCCGGGGGTGATGAGCTTCATCGCGCTGGTGACCAGGCAGGGATGGGCCTCGGGCACCGTCTCCCACTGGTCGCTGTCGACGCCGATGCAGTAGAGGCCGGCATTGCTGGCAACTTCGATAAGGGCGCCGTTGCCCGTATTGCCGCCAGCGCCAAAGACGACGTCGGCGCCCTGATCAATGGCCTGGGCTGCCGTCGAAGCGCCCCACTCCGGATCGGTGAAGGCCTGGTCGAGCCCGCCCGGATGGTAGGTGGAGATGATGTTGATGTCCGGGTTGACATGGCGCGCGCCATTCTCATAGCCTTCCTTGAAGGCCACAACTGGCGGCACCAGGTCGGTGCCGAGCACGGCGGCGATGGTACCACTCTCGGTCAGCAGACCGGCAAGGGCGCCCGCCAGGAAGCCAGCCACATCCTCAGGGAAAATCAGACCGGCGACGTTGGGGATAACCTCGGCCTGAAACTGGTCGACGCCGATGAACATGATGTCCGGGTACTGCTGTGCGGCAGTCACCGTTGCCTCGCCAAGGGCAAAACCAACGCTGACGATGACGTCGTAGCCATTCTCGGCAAAGAGGCCAATGTTATTGGCGTAGTCGGTCGCATTCGAGGTCTCAATGAATTCGACAGTAGCGCCGAGCTCGTCGGCGGCGCGCTGCACGCCTTCCCACGCCGACTGGTTAAAGGATTTGTCGTCGATACGGCCCACGTCCGTGACCAGACCGACACAGAGGACATCGGGGCTGGCGCAGTCGCCAGTGGCTACCTCTTCCGGCTCTTCCACTTCCGCCGTGGGTTCCTCAACTTCCTCGATAACTTCCGGCTCCTCCACTTCTGTGGTGGCGTCGCCACCGGGTGCGGCCGTAGGCTCTGCGTTGCCGCCGCAGGCAACCAGAGCCAGCGCCAGCAACAGCATCAGTAAAACTAACAGATGACGGGTTCGCATTAGGTTCTCCTCCTCATTGGTGCGGGACTTCTCGGGCAGCTGTCTGCGCCAGCCGAAGCACAGTCGTCGTCTATTAGGTCGGCTCGTAACGCTGAGCGCGGCTCGCGGGCGGCCGGCCGGAGATCTGTCCCGCCGGCGTCCTGTCATAGGGCGACAAACTTCCCTTCCTCAAAGCCCCAACAAATGAGATAACTTTTACACGGAGCGGCCAGGCGTGGCAACTCCGGCCAACAATCAGGGATTATATACGCAGCGATCCCGGCTGCCAAAGGCCGCCCGCGGCTCAGGCCTGCTGCGCGCGCAGGAGCGGCCGGCTGGCCCGCTCGCCGATGAAGTCGAGAATGAGCGACCAGACCTCGACGTGAACGGGCTCGAAAGGGCGCATCAGCTCGTGGCCGGCGTGGGGAAAGAGGTGAAAGGCCTTGTCGTGGCTGCCGACCTGCTCGAAGAGCGCGCGGGCCGCCCCAGGGCGGACGGCTATGTCTCGTTCGCCCTGCAGAATCAGCACCGGGATCTGTAGCTGCGGCCAGAGGCGCCGGCCAAAGGCGGACATCTTACGCATCTCCTCTATCGCGCCAGTCGGGATGCGCGTCGCCTGCGGCAGCCAGGCCTGTACCTGCGGGTCTTTCAGGTCCAGGTCGGGGTAAAGGTCGAGGATGCGCTCGCGCGTCAGCCGGCGCAGCGGTTTGAGGCGCCAGGGATAGAACCAGGGCATGAGATAGCGCAGCGGGCGCATGAGATGGAGCGCCCGGTTGGGAACCTTCCACAGGGGCGCCAGCATGACCATGCCGCCGATGTCCGGATGCCGGCTGGCAAGGTGGGCGCCGAGAACCGTGCCCATCGAGTGCGCGACGATAAATATCTCGTCGGCCTGCTCGCGCAGCGTCGCCAGCGCTTCTTCCGCCTCCGCCAGCCACTGCTCCCGGCTGACACGGAACAGCTTATCTGGCAGCTCGCCGTGGCCGGGAAGAAGGGGGCAGTGAACGCTGATGCCGTGCTGGGCCAGGTGGTGCGCCAGGGGCCGCGAGCTCGTCGGGCTGCCGAGGAAGCCGTGCAGCATCAGCGCGCCCACCGGCCCGCCGTTGAGGGTGTAGGCTTGCCGGTCATGGGAGACAGGATAATCAGGCTGAAAGGGCATAGGACTCCGGGATAAGGCTGGCGATTCCGGCCCAAAGTATAGTTATCTGGCCCGGCCATCGCAACCGGCCGGCCCGCGTGCTGAGGGTCGCTCTGGAACATCTGTGTTAGAATAGGCGCCATGGGAATTGAGCTTTTATCCGAGCAGCTGGCCTCCCAGATCGCCGCCGGCGAAGTGGTGGAGCGGCCCGCTTCCGTCGTCAAAGAGCTGGTGGAAAACGCGCTCGACGCCGGCGCAACGAATGTGACCGTCGACATTCGCGGCGGCGGCAGTGAGCTGGTCCAGGTAGCGGATGACGGCGCCGGCATCCCCGCCGGCGAGGTGCTGCTGGCCTTCCAGCGCCACGCCACCTCCAAGCTGCGCAGCGCCGCCGAGCTGGCCGCCATCAGCACGCTCGGCTTTCGCGGCGAGGCGCTGGCGGCTATTGCTGCCGTGAGCCAGCTCACCGTGGTCACGCGCGCGCTGCCCGCGGCCGCCGGAACACGCGCCGCGCTCGAGGGAGGCCGGCTGATCAGCGAGGACACGGTGGGCGCGCCAGCGGGCACGGTGATTGCCGTCGAGAATCTCTTTTACAATGTGCCTGCGCGGCGCAAGTTCCTCAAGGCAGTGACAACCGAGAAGCGCCTGATCGACGAGCACGTAACCCGCTATGCGCTGGCCTATCCCGGCGTACGCTTTCGCCTCAGCCATGACGGGCGCGTCACCTTCCAGAGCCAGGGGAGCGGCGCCCTGCTAGACGTGCTGGTAGCTGTCTACGGCGCGGAGACGGCGCGCGAGCTGCTGCCAGTGGAAGCGGTAGCGTCGCGCCGCAATGATGAGGAGATCGCGGTAAGCGGCTATGCCGGCCCCCCGGGATTGCACCGCGCCAACCGCAGCCAGATCACGCTCTTCGTCAATGGGCGCTGGATTCGTGACAACCGGCTGACCTACGCCATCATCCAGGCCTACCATACGCTGCTGCCGGTTGGCCGCTATCCGGTTGCCGTCATCTTTATCGAGCTGCCCTACAGCCAGGTCGACGTCAACGTCCATCCGGCCAAGACTGAAGTACGCTTTCGCCAGCCCGACGCCGTCTTTAGCGCCGTCCAGCGCGCCGTGCGCCAGACGCTGCTTGCCGGCAGCCCAGTACGCCCGGTCGCCCTGCCCGACGATCGCATCGGCGGGGATTGGCGCCTGCCGGGAAGCTGGGACTTCGACAGCCGGCCGCGTTTCGAGCGTCATGACGAGGAAGCGCAGACGTCGCTCGACCTGGAGTGGCGGCGCACACAACTCCCCGGCGGCGAGAACGACGTGCCGGCGCCAGCGGGCCCGGCCTTAATGGGCGGCGACAGGCTGCCGATCATGCGCGTCGTCGGCCAGGTGGGCGCCTCGTATATTATCGCCGAAGGACCGGAAGGGATCTATCTCATCGACCAGCACGCCGCGCACGAGCGCATTCTCTACGAGCAGTTTATGGCCGCCTGGGCCGGCGAAGGCATCGCCAGCCAGGGACTGGTCGCCAGCGCCACGGTCCAGCTCCCGCCGGCCCAGGCGACCCTATTGCAGGACTCCCTCGGCCTGCTCGGCGAGCTGGGCTTTCACGTCGAGCCGTTTGGCCCGAATACGTTTGTGGTACGCGCCATCCCGGCGCTGCTGGGAAGGATGGATCCGGCTGCGGCGCTTGCCGCCGTCGTCGAGGATCTGGAAAGCGAGAAGGCGCCCCTGGCCGACAAGCGCGAGGCGCGCCTGATTCTGCGCGTCTGTAAGACGGCTGCGGTGAAAGCGGGGCAGACCCTCTCTCCCGCCGAGATGGAAGCGATGATCGGCCAGCTAGAGGCCTGCCAGAATCCCCAGACCTGCCCCCACGGCCGGCCGACCCTCATTCACCTCTCGGCCACGCAGCTCGCCCGCCAGTTCGGGCGCACCTGAGCCGGCACGGCGCCTGCGAGCGCCCGCCTAATAGAGGAACATCGGCTTACCCAGCACGTGGCGCACCTTCGGCCGATATTCGTTGACGTCGTACAGCTCATCCACGTCGACGCGCTTGACTCCACTTGTCACCGTGCTCATGGGGATGTGCGTATAGTTGCCGTCGCGCAAGGCAACCATGCGCCCGCTGGCGCCGCTGAGGATGAGGTCCATCGCCATGTTAGCAAAGTTGACGGCGACCATCAGGTCCAGCGCGTCGGGCGCGCCAGAGCGCATCAGGTAGCCGAGCCGCTGGATAATCATATTCTCGCCGGTGATTTTCTTCAGCGCCTCACCCGTGATCTCGCCAATACCGCCCAGCTTGCGGTGACCGTAAGCGTCCGTTTCGCCATACTCGACCACTTTGCCGCCGAGCATATGGGCGCCTTCGCTGATTGTCACCATCGCGTAGTTGCTGGGGTTGCTGCGTTTGTCCTTCATGACGAGCTCGCCCAGCCGTTCCGGGTCAAACGGTACCTCGGAGATGATGGCGCGGTCGACGCCGGCTAGATAGCTGCTGATCAGGCTCGTCTCGCCGCTGTTACGGCCAAACAGCTCGACCACGGCAATGCGCTCGTGGCTGCCGGTGCTCGTGCGTAGCTGGTGGATAAAGTTCACGCTGCGCGTGACAGCTGTGCTGAAGCCGACGCAATAGTCGGTGCCATAGACGTCGTTATCCATGGTCTTGGGAATAGCGACCACCGGGAAGCCCTCACTGTGCAGCCGCTCGCCGTAGCTCAGGGTGTCGTCGCCGCCGATGGGGATCAGCGTGTCAATGCCCAGATACTCCAGGTTGCTCAACACGTGCGGCGTAAAGTCGCGCAGGCGCGTGTCCGCCTCTTCCGCCTCGGGATGCTCCGGATCTTTGAGGAAGTCCGGGACTTCGGCGGGCCGGACGCGGCCCGGGTTGGTGCGGCTGGTGTGCAGAAAGGTGCCGCCGGTGCGGTCAATCGTGCGCACAATGCGGTTGCTCAGAGGCATGACGTTGGCGTCAAAGCTATCTGGATCATTCCGGTTGAAGTTGAGCAGGCCGCCCCAGCCGCGCCGGAAGCCAACAACCTCGTGGCTCTCTTCGGCAGCACGATTGACGACCGCCTTAATCGTCGGGTTCAACCCCGGCACGTCACCACCGCCGGTGAGAATGCCGATCTTCATGGTTCGTTTCTCCTTTTAACCTTGCTCACTATCGGGGGACAGGTTTTCATGGCTCAGTGAGAAGGGATATTCAGGCCTCAGTCGCTCCCGGCTTGATAATAGCGCCAACTTGTTGAAGGTTCAACTATTACGGCGCTGCCGCTACCTCGACCCAGCCGGCCACAAAACTGTCGTGCGGCTGCCGCTCGCCGGCTACCGACAGGGGCAGGCGGCTCTGGTCAGCCGGGTCATACATGCCCAGCAGCAGCGGGTAGCGACCGGGCGGCAGCTCTGGCGGCAGCGCCAGTGTATAACGGTCATCTATGACTTCGCCGCGTTCCCAGAAGGAGGTAGGGTAATGGCCTTGCAGCGGCGGGCTGTCGCCCACGACCAGCGGCCCTTCTCCCGGCTGGCCCAGGTGCACAAAGGTCGTTAGATCCCGGCCGGGCGGCTCGGCTACCAGCCAGGACAGACTGAGGCTGATGCTCATTCCCGGCGCGGCCCTTTGCGGGGTGATCGTCAGATCGGCGATACCCAGGCCTGGCTCCAGCTCGGCAAGCGCCGGCCCCGCTACCGGCCACTTGTCGGGAATGACCTTCACCGTGGCGATGGCGACGCGCTCCTCCTCGCCGGTAAGCCCGGCAAAGATCTGCACGGCAGCCGGCGCCTGCATCTCTCTGTCCAGCCGCACGCCGGCCGCATCGGCGACAATGCGGCCCTCGGGCCATAGCGACGCCGGATAAAGGCCGCGACCGTGATAGCTCTGCAGCTTGCCGACCGTCTGCGGCGCCGGCTCGCGGCCAAAAAGCTCGACTACCTGTTCCGGCGCCTCGTGGAGCGCGCTTTGCCGCAGCCAGTAGAGCGATAGCCAGACAGGGTCGCCCGGGTGGGCCGTCTGCGTCCGCAAGTCGGCGGCCACGAGTGTCAGACCCGGCGCCAGCTCGCGGTCAATCATGGCGGCCCCGGCCGGCAGCTCCTGCAGCGCAATCGTCGACGGCGGCGAGTAGGCGGTGGGGATGACGAACAGGCCGCAGACCAGGGCGCTGCTCAGGGCCAGGGCCGGCGCCAGCCAGCGCAGCAGCGGCCGGTCCAGCCCGGCGGCCAGGCCGAGCGCTGCCGGCAGCAGCGCCGGGAAGAGCAGGCGCCCCTGGGCGGCCGGTGTGCGCAGCATAAAGCTAAAGAGACCGGCATAGACAAGCAACGGCCAGCCCGCCAGGAGAGCGGCCAGCAGCAGCCGCTCACGCCCGGGGGCGCCGGCGCGTGCCAGCCGCAGCGCAATGCTTGTGACGGCGAGTGCGACCAATGCGCCCCATGCCGCATAAATCCACGACGGCGCGCGCACGTTAAACCAGCCAAAGACGGCTATGGCCGAATAGAGCAGTCCCGGGCTTTCGGCGAGAACCTCGGCTACCGAGTAACCGCGGTCGCCGCCGGCCAGGCGGACGAACTGGTTGGCCGCGGTGGGATCGCCATAAAGCTGCCAGTTGCGCAGCAGCAGCCATCCGCCCAGCAGCAGCGCCGGCGCGACGACCCAGAGCGCCGCCGCCAGCGCCGCCAGGGGGCGGCCTGTGCGCCGCCAGCGGACCAGCCAGGCGAAGCAGGCGGCGTAGACCAGCAGCAGCAGACCGGCCGTCTTACTGAGCAGCGCCAGCCCGGCCGTGACGCCCAGCATGAGAAGCGCGCGCCGGCCGCCGCCGTGGAGCCAGACGCGCAGCAGCTGGTAGAGCCCGGCGCTGGCCAGCAAAATGACCAGCGGATCGTTGCTGACGGCGCTGTGTAAAAAGAGGTACTGCGGCAGGAAGGCGACCAGGGCGACGGCGAGTAGCGCGCGCTGTGGGCGTTCCGGCCAGAGGAGCCTGGCGCTGGCATAGATGAATAGCAGCGTGCCGGCGCCAAGCAGCGTCGAGAAAAGTCGTAGGATGTGCGCCGCCAGCGCATAGCCCTGCCACGGCCAGACCTCCCAGCGACCATGAACGAAGGCGTTATGGTTAGCCAGCGCGCTGGCGTCGCCCACGGCGCTGGCCGCGTTGGGGTTAGGCCAGACAGTCTCGCGCGCGCCGGCTGTGTCGATAGGCGCGATGAGCAGCGCGCCCAGAACATAGTAGAGGGGCGGCTGCGCCGCCTCCTGGCCCAGCCAGGGATCGGGCTCCTCGCCAATGGCCGGCAGCCGCCAGTTATCGGCAATATGTTGGGCCGTGAAATAATGCCACTGTTCGTCGGGCGCCTCGAAGAGCGGGTTGGCCAGCCCATAGGCCACGCCCAGCGCCAGGTAGAGCAGCAGGAGCGGCAGCAGCGGGCGCCGCAGCCGCTCAGCCATCGCCCGCTGCCACGGTCAGCGTCCCCAACAGAACGCGGTCGTCTGCCTGGCGCTGGCCCGCGGAAAAGGCCGGCAGCCGCGCGCCAGTGTCAGGATGATAGAGGCCTGTCCATAGCTCGTAGCGGCCCGGCGCCAGATCGGCCGGTAGCAAGAGCTGGCGCTCGTCGACAATGATCTCGCCTTCGCGCCAGCTACTGGTCGGCCGGAAGCCACCGGTGGGCGGGCCGTCCCCCTGCGCCGCTATCGCGCCATTCGCGTCCACGAGATGAACGAGCACGTCCCAGTAACCGTCGAGGTCAGCCTGCGAGCGCCAGACCAGCGTCAGCGGCACGCTCGCCCCGGCCGGCCAGAGACGTTCCTCGAGGCGGTAGCCATGCAGCGTAACCTGCGGCGGCTCGCCGAAGCTGGCCTGCAGCAGATGGTCCACCGGCGGCGCTGTGGTCTGCAGCGGCCAGGCCGTCACCTCGACCTCGCCCAGGGTCAGCGAGCGCGCGGGCCAGGGACGGAAGAAACGCAGCGGCTCGCCGCTGGCCGCTTCCAGCACGGAGACTCGCACACGGTAGCGGCCGGGATCGGCCGCCGCCGGCACCGCCACACCGGACCGCAGCAGCAGAAGCTGGCCCCCGGCCGTGGCGACAGGCCGACCCATGAACTGAGTCCCCGTGGCGACAACATTGCCCACCTGGTCCGCCAGTTCTAGCCGAATCGAGTAGTCCTGGTCGCTCTCTCCCTGCAGGCACCAGAGCAGCTCGGCGCTGAGCAGATGTCCGGGCCGGTATTCAGCATCCGGCAGCTCATAGCCGACCAGCTGCAGAGCCTCGCCGAAGCTCGCCGCCGGAATGGGCGGCGCCGGCCAGAACTCCGTGTCTACCGTGCAGTCGGCTGCTTGAATGGGCCACTCGCCCAGTAGCAGCTCCGTGCTGCCGTCGGCCAGGGGCGCCAGCTGCCCTGTCTCTGTCTCGACCAGCTGCAGCCAGAGCTGGTAAGAGCCGGACGGCAGCCCGGCGGCGACGGTCAGCGGCATAGGCAGGCGGACGATGCTATCCGGCTCCCAGCTGCCCGTTGGGTGGAGTGCGCCTCCGAGGACGCGCTCGGCAGTGGCCCACGTCTCGTCGCCGGCTGCGAAGCGCACTGAGAGCGAATATTGCCGCGCGCCGGCGCCTTGCTGTTCCAGATAAAAGGTGGGCCAGGCTGTCGAGCCGGAAGCGAGCGACGCCGGCAGCTCGTAGCCGTGCAAGCGCAGGACGCCGGGCCACTCAGCCTCCTGCACTGTGGCCGCCGCCGGCAGGAAATTGACATAAGGGTCAGCCACAAAGCCTGTCAGGTGCACCGGCAGCCACAGCCAGGGAAAGGACCGCGACGCAACTTCCAGCCAGTGGGTGCGGGCCCAGTCGCTGAGGCGAGCGCGGTCGAAGCCGGTGCGCGGCGGCGGCTGCACCAGAAACCAGACGATGTCCGCCTGCTCGCCCACCTCTTGCAGCCGCTGCAACGTCGCTGCCTCGCTGATCTCCCCAAAGCGCGGGATGGAGACCACCGGCGCCGCACCATCGTAATAGTGGTCAAAGGTGAAGGAGATGAGGGTATCGTGTAGGACGACGGCATCGCCGGGGCGCGCTACCTCGTTGAGGAAGGCGGCGGCGCCGCGGATGTCGTCACGCTGCAGCGCCGGCGCGTGGTACTGCTGCCAGAGCCAGCCGGTCTGTATGATGAGGACGGCAACGCCGAGGGTGAGCCCGACCCGGCGCAGCAGCCCGCGCCCGCCAGCCATGCCCCAGGCCGCCAGCAGCAGGAACGGCGGCAGGCCAATGAGCAGGTGGCGGACGCCGTTGTACAGCGGGTTCACCAGGGAGAGCAGCAGCAGCAGCGCCAGCGGCGTTACCTGGTAGCCGAGCAGCAGCCAGAAAGCCGCACGGCTGCGCCGCCAGACAATGACCAATCCAAGCAGCGCCAGCAGCGCCGCCGGCAGCCAGAGCCACCAGGGGTGGGTCACGGTGGGGCTGACGCCCACGCCAAAGGCGCCCAGGGCATGGTGGACAACGTCGAGCGCCGGCACTCGCACAAAATCGATCTGCTGCCCGGCGCGAAAGCGCTCCAGCGCCAATGGGGCGACAGGCAACAAAAGGAGGACGGCGCCGGCAAGCGCCAGCCAGAACCAGCGCCGCCGCAACAAGAGCCGGCCCTGCTCCGCCAGCAGCGCTGTCGCCAGAGCCAGCAGGACAAAAGCAAACAGGAAGAAGCCGAAGAAGTGGGTGTAAATGCCGGCCAGCGCCGCCAGCAGGCCGAGGGCCAGCCAGCGCCAGGAGCGCGCGCCGGCAAGAAAGCGAAAGAGCGCGTAGATCGTCGCCAGGTTCAGCGTCAGCAGCGGGCCGTAATTGCGCATCTCCTGCGCCTGCCAGACGTGCAGCGGCGAGAGGGCCAGCAGCAGGGCCGCCGCCAGTCCCACGGCGGGGCCGCCCAGCAGGCGGCCGGTTACGTAGAGCAGCGGCGTTGCCAGCGTCGCCAGGGCAGCCCCGGCAAAGCGCAGCAGAAACACAGACTCGCCGGCCAGCGCTCGCCAACCGGCCAGCAGCAAGAAGTAGAGCGGCGGGTTGGTGTCCGTCGTGGGCACGCCGTCGACGACTATCTGGTTCGCCAACAGCGCCGGCAGGGCCAGCTGGGCGCGATAGAGGCTCAAGCCCTCGTCGCTCCACATCGACTGGCCGTCCAGCTGGTAGAGGCGCAGGGCGAAGGCCAGCGCGCAGATAAGCAGCAGCGCCGCGTACTGCAGGCGCCGGCCGCTCATGGCTGCACCCGCACGGTGCCCAGCTCGTAGTCGGGCCCCAGCCGGCTGCCATCCAGTGGATCGTAGAAGCCGGCCACCAGCAGGTACTCGCCGGCGGGAACCCCGGCGTCGAGGGGGAAAGTGCGCTCGTCGACCACGATATAACCGGCGGGCCAGAACGAAGTCGGGTACCAACCGCCCAGCGGCGGTCCGTCAGCCTGATCGACAAGCTGCCCACTCTGCGGGTCGCGCAGATGGACGAAGAGCTGATAGTCGCGCGCCGCTGACTCGGCCACGCCCCACTGCAGCGTGAACGGGTGTTCATCGCCGGGCCGCCAGGGTGACTCCGGCAGCGCCACGGCCAGGAGCCGGAAGGGCGGGTCGCCGGGTTCCAGCGCCACTTCAGCCGCGTCGGCGCCAAGCAGGTGCACGCGTCCGGCGCGGACAATGCCCAGCGGTTCGCCATTGGGCGCCACAGGCTGCAGGCGCCGCTCGTCGCTCTCGTCAATCAGGGCCACCTCGACTTCGTAGACGAGCGTGCGCGCGAGATCCGCAGGCGTCCTGACACTCACCGCGTCGCAGAAGGCGTATCCCTCTTGCCACAGCGTCGTGGGCAGGGCGCCCAGGCCGGGATAGGTGCGGCGGCCGGCAATGAGCTGGTTGTCCGGCCCCAGCAATTGGACCAGCACGGTGACATCGCGCGCCGTGCGCGCCAGCGCGCGCCAGCAAAGCTGCACGGTGGCGTGCTCGCCGGCGCGGGCCGAACGCGGCGCCACCGTCGCCGCCAGCAGCTCGGCCACGGCCCCATGGTCGGCGCCGAGGAAGCGGGCCAGGGGCTGGCCGGGTAGCGCCGCCAGCTCGGCGGCGGTCAGCGCCGTCGGTGGCGCAAATGCCGGGCGCAGGAGCAGCGGCGGCATGGCGAGCGCCAAGCCCGCCAGGAACAGCAGAGGCAGCACCGGCAGCCAGCGGTGCAGCGCCTGCCAACCAGCTACCAACCCCAGGGCGACCGGAGCCAGCGCCGGGTAAAGCAGGCGACCAAAGGGCGCCCGCACCCGCTGCATCCACAGCTCCAGAAAGACGACGACCGTGATCAGACTCAGCAGCAGCAGCAGCCAGGTCAAGTTTGCGACTGGAAATGGCCGGCCTGTCCGTCGCCAACGCCGCCACAACCGAGCAAGGCCGGCGACGGCCAGCAGCACGAGTAAAGCCAGAACCAGATAGACCCATTCCGGCGGGCGGATGGTGCCCCAGCCCAGCATCACCCAGAAACTGCGGAAGACCTCCAGCCAGCGCAGATGCAGCGGCGCCAGCTCTGCGGCATCCTGAATGGCCCACGGAGCAAAGTCGTGCGACTCGAGACCGAAGGGCGAGCCATAGCGCTGCCAGACGAGCACGAACCACCAGCCGGAGACAAGAGCTGTCGCTGCGGCCAGAGCCGCCCCGGCGCGCACAGCCGCCACGGGCGTCGGCCGCTCTTGCCACAGCAGCCAGAGCCAGCCAAACAGCAACGGCAGACTCAGTACGGCCGTGTTGACCTTCGCCAGCAGCGCCAGACCGAAGACGGCGCCGGTAACCGCCGCCAGCCGCCAATCAGGGCCGGCGTGCAGTAGCCGCGCCAGCAGATAGAGGGTCAGCGCCGCCAGCGCCGTGGCCGCCATGTCGTTGGAGGCCACGCTGGCGACGAAAATTACCTGCGGCGTGAGCGCCACCAGCGCCGTGGCCGCCAGCGCCAGCGCGGGCTCGGCCGGCGCGAGGGTCCGGCCCAGGCCGTAGACACTGAGCAGGAGCAAGAGACCAAAGGCAAGCGAAAGCAGACGCGCCAGATAGAGCGCGAGCCAGCCGCCCTGCAGCGGCAGCGGCGTCTGGCCGGGAGGATGCAGGGCGCGGTTGTCGTTGTCCGGATGCGCGGCGACGTGCGCGCCAGGAAAGGCGTGAGGGTTAATGCGATAGACGGCCGGGGGGCTGTTCAGGTCGATCATGCGGGCCGGCAGGGAAGCGAGCAGGTAGTAGAGAGGCGGCTGCCCTGCCTCCTGCCGTACCGGCGTTTCCCATGCCGCCGCTCCCTGAGGCGGGAAGGCGTCTCTTTCCACGAGCCAGGTAATGTAGGCAAAATGCTCGCCCTCGTCCGGGCCTTCAAAGGGAGGAACCTGCCAGGCGTAATAGAAGCCAAGACATAGAAACAGCGCCAGAATTGCTGCCAGGGTCCAGCGTGGCGGTCCGGTGCCGGGGGAATTCATCTACATTCACGGTAGGGGCTGGTGCCCCGCTTGAAAGTCGCGCTGCCAGCCGCCAATTGTAGTAGGGAGAACGGCAGATGCAACTGGCCTGAAAGCTGGCTGAGGGCGGGCGCCGCCGCTCCAGCCCTGGTTGGACAAATAGCGGCGGGTACGCTAAGATCGGCCCGCTACCCGTAAGAGTGGCGTTCCTGATACGTGCATGGTCGACGAAGAGGCGCACGGAGGCATTTACAATCCCCCTTTCTCGCCTGGAAAAGGATAGCGTGAGTTGGACGAAACAACGGAATTATTGAAGAGGGTCACGGAAGCGCACGGCGTTCCTGGTTACGAAACCGAAGTGCGGGCCGTGCTGCGCGAGCTCATGGAGCCGCTGGGCGAGGTCGCGCAGGACAAGCTGGGCAGCCTCATCTGCCATCAGGTGGGCGACGGGCCGAAGGTGATGCTCGCCGGCCATATGGACGAGATCGGCTTCATGGCCAACCACATCACCGACGAAGGCTTTATTAAGTTCATCCAGCTCGGCGGCTGGTGGGATCAGGTCCTGCTCGGGCAGCGGGTCATTATCAAGACCCGGCAGGGAGACGTTCTCGGCGTCATTGGCGCCAAGCCGCCGCACCTTCTCAACGCCGAGGAGCGCGACAAGGTTGTCAAGAAGAAGGATATGTTTATCGACATCGGCGCCAGCAGCCGCGCCGAAGTCGAGGCCGCCGGCGTTCGCCTCGGCGACCCCATCGTGCCCGATAGCCAGTTTTCCGTGTTAGCCAACGGCAAGACCTATCTGTCCAAAGCCTTTGACGACCGTGTTGGCTGCGCCCTGGTCGTCGACGTGCTGCGTCATTTCGCCGCCGGCAACGACCACCCGAACGATCTGTATGGCGTCGCCACGGTCATGGAAGAAGTTGGCCTGCGCGGCGCGACCACCAGCGCCCGCGCTGTCGATCCCGACGTCGCCATCATCCTGGAATCAGATATTGCCGGCGACGTGCCGGGGATCAAAGATGAAGAGAGCAGCATCAAGATGGGCGGCGGGCCCACCATGCTCATTTATGACGCGCGCATGATACCCAACCTGGCTTTGCGCGATCTGGTCATCGACATCGCCGCGGAGCTGGACATTCCGCTGCAGTTCTCGGCGATCCAGGGCGGCGCTACCGACGGCGCGGCCATTCACCTGCACGGCACCGGCGTGCCCACTGTGGTTATCGCCGTAGCCGCGCGCCATATCCATAGCCACGGCGCCATTATCCATCGCGACGATTACGACCGGGCGCTGCAGCTGCTCAACACGCTGATAGCGCGGCTGGATCATGAGACCGTGGCGCGTCTCACGCGTTAATGAATGGGAACGGCGGGCACATAAGCGCCGGCCGGGGCCCTCGATTGTCATTTTTGTCTAGGAGGTTGGTGCATGGCGACCCTTGCCCCAGATTTTAACGAGATTACCGAATCGTTACTGAAAAAGGTTGAGGATTTCAGACCGACTGTCGAAACGCAGAGCGTGGGCACGGTCACCGCAGTCTACGACGGCATCGCCCTGGCCGACGGCCTGGCGAATGCCACCGCCAACGAGTTGGTCGAGTTCCAGAATGGTGTCATCGGCCTGGCGCTCAACCTGGAGCCCGATACCGTGGGTATCGTAGTCATGGGCGACTATACCGGCATCGAGGTAGGTGATGAGGTACGCACGACCGGCCGCATCGCCTCCGTCCCGGTGGGCGACGCCCTCATCGGCCGTGTCGTCAACCCGCTTGGCCAGCCGCTGGACGGGAAAGGGCCCGTGGCGACCAGCCGGCGGCGCCCGGTCGAGCGCATTGCCCCCGGCGTCATCGAGCGCCGTGGGGTGGACACGCCGGTGCAGACCGGTATCGTCGCTATCGACGCCATGTTCCCCATCGGCCGCGGGCAGCGCGAGCTGATCATTGGCGACCGGCAGACGGGCAAGACGGCGATCACGCTCGACACGATCATCAACCAGAAAGGCCAGAACATGCTCTGCGTCTACGTGGCTATCGGCCAGCGCGTGGGGCAGGTCGCCAACGTGGTCAACACGCTGGAGCGCCACGGCGCCATGGAATACACCGTGGTCGTCGTCGCCGGCGCCTCCGACCCGGCGCCGCTGCAATATCTGGCTCCCTACGCCGGCACGGCCATGGCCGAAGAGTGGATGGATCGCGGTCTCGACGCCCTGATCATCTACGACGACCTTTCCAAGCACGCCTGGGCTTACCGTGAGATGTCCCTGATCCTGCGCCGCCCGCCCGGCCGCGAAGCTTACCCCGGCGACATCTTCTCGCTGCACAGCCGCCTGCTGGAGCGCGCCGTCCGCCTGCGCGACGAGCTAATTATCGTGCCCAGCGGCACGGAACTAACCGATGCGACAGAAGGCGTCGACGGTAATGTCTATTACGGTAACGCCGACTGGAGCGAGGCCCGTGAGGCGCTGCAGGCGATGGACAACCCGGACCAGTATGAGATTGTCAAGCGGCCTGGCAGCGGCGGCTCGCTGACGGCGCTGCCCATCATCGAAACGCTCCTCGGCGACGTGTCGGCCTACATTCCGACCAACGTCATCTCGATTACTGACGGACAGATCTTCCTGGAGACTGACCTGTTTAACCAGGGCCAGCGGCCGGCCATCAATACCGGCCTCAGCGTCTCGCGCGTGGGCAGCGACGCCCAGCGCAAGGCGATGAAGAAAGTGGTCGGCAGCCTCAAGGCCGACCTGGCCCAGTATCGCGAGCTGGCGGCCTTTGCCCAGTTCGGCTCTGACCTCGACCGCGCCACCCAGCGGCAGCTGGATCGCGGCGCGCGCCTCATGGAAATCCTCAAGCAGCCGCAGTACCAGCCTTACTCGCTGGCGCACGAGGTCATGATTATCTACGCCAGCACCCGCGGCTTCCTCGACCAGGTACCGGTGGACGCCGTGGTGCGCTGGAAAGAGGAGTTCCTGCACTATATGGACACCGCCCGGCCGGAAGTGGGTCAGGCAATCAGCACGACCTACCAGCTCGACGACGAAATGGAGGCAACGCTGCGCGAGGCGCTGCAGGACTTCAACGCGAGCTGGTCGGCGGCTGCGTCCTAACGCAGAGGAGAGTTCATGGCGACCGAACGCGAGCTTAACAAGCGTATCCGCAGCGTCCGCAACATCTCCCAGGTGACCAGCGCGCTGGCTGCTGTATCGGCGGCGAAGGCGAGCAAGGCGCAGAAGCAGGTGCAGGCCTCGCGCGATTATGCAGGCAAGGCCTACGCCATTCTCGTCAACCTGGCCTCGCAGCCGGGCGCCGGCGAGACGAGCCATCCCTTGCTGACGCCGCGCGAGACCATCCAGAAGAGCGCCGTGATCCTGATCACTGGCGACCGTGGTCTGGCCGGCGCCTACAACGCCAACATCGTCGCGTTTACCGAGCGCTTTATCCGCGCCCTCCCGCACCAGGTGGAAATCATTGCCGTCGGGCGCAAGGGGCGCGACCTGATGGTGCGCCGCGGCTACAACGTCATCGCCTCCTTTGACGCGATCCCCGACGAGCCGACCATCTACAATATTGCCCCCATTGCTGAGATTGCCATTAATGACTATCTCTCGGGCAAGGTAGACGACGTATTCGTCGCCTACACCGACTTTGTCAGCCTGGTCCAGCGCGATCCAACTGTCACACAGCTACTGCCCTTGAAGCCGCTGGATCTGGAAGAGATGGCCGTCTCTGAGTTCGTCGATCACGTCGACGTCGATCTGGCGGCGAGCCAGATTTACAGCTACGAGCCGAGCGCGGAGGCGCTGCTCAACGAGATCGTGCCGCGCTTCACCGAGCTGCAGATCTACCAGGCGATCCTGGAGGCCAAAGCCAGCGAGCACAGCGCGCGCATGGTGGCGATGAACAATGCCACAGATAACGCGGCCGAATTAATTGACATCCTGATCCTGGAGCGCAACAAAGCGCGGCAGACGAGCATCACCAGCGAGATTCTGGACATCGTCGGCGGCGCCGAGGCGCTCCGTACCTAACCTGGAGGAAACGAATGGCTAATGGCACCGTAAACGCCATCCGCGGCGTGGTTGTCGACGTAGAATTCCCCGCCGGTCAGACGCCGGAGATTCTCGATGCGCTGGAGATTGACCGCGAAGACGGCAGCGTGCTGGTCCTCGAGGTGCAGCAGCAGCTTGGTCACGGCATCGTGCGCACCGTGGCGATGGGCGCCACCGATGGTCTGGCCCGCGGCGTCATCGTCCGCAGCACCGGCTCCCCGATTCAGGTGCCCGTGGGACCGAAGACCCTGGGCCGTATCTTTAACGTCGTCGGCGAAGCAATCGACGGCATGCCCACCCCGGAAACGGAACAGAAATACGCGATTCACCGGCCTGCGCCCGAATTCGAGGACCAGGCGGTGGAGGCGCAGACCTTCGAGACGGGCATGAAGGTGCTGGACCTGCTGGCGCCCCTGCTCCTCGGCGGCAAGACCGGGGTCTACGGCGGCGCCGGCGTGGGCAAGACTGTGCTCATCTCCGAGCTGATCCGCGCGGTCGCCACCGCACACGAAGGGGTCTCGGTCTTCGCCGGCGTTGGCGAGCGCACCCGCGAAGGCACCGACATGTATTATGAGCTGGAAGACTACGGCGTGCTTGACGCGGTCGCCATGGTATTTGGGCAGATGAACGAGCCGCCGGGCGTGCGCCTGCGCGTGGCCCTGACCGGCCTGACGATGGCCGAGTATTTCCGCGACGAAGGGCGCGACGTGCTGCTCTTCATCGACAACATCTTCCGCTACGTGCTCGCCGGCTCCGAGATGTCCGCGCTGCTGGGCCGTATGCCCAGCGCTGTCGGCTACCAGCCCAACCTGGCGGCCGAGATGGGCGCCCTGCAGGAGCGCATTACCTCGACACGGCGCGGCTCGATCACGTCGATGCAGGCCATCTACGTGCCGGCCGACGACTACTCCGACCCGGCGCCGGTGGCGACCTTTGCCCACCTCGACGCTGTCATTACGCTGGAGCGCTCCGTCTTCTCCAAGGGCATCTTCCCGGCCGTAGACCCGCTCAGCTCCACTAGCCGCGCGCTGCAGCCGGCTGTCGTCGGCGAAGAGCATTACCAGACCGCACGCGAGGTCAAGGAAGTGCTGCAGACCTACAAGGATCTGCAGGACATCATCGCCATTCTGGGCATCGACGAGCTGAGCGAGGACCAGAAGCTGCTGGTCGCCCGCGCGCGCAAGATGGAGCGTTTCCTCGGCCAGCCGATGTACGTGGCCGAGAAGTACCACGGCCTGCAGGGCCAGTACGTGCCGGTCGAGGAGACTGTGCGCGGCTTCCGCGAGATCCTGGACGGCAAGCACGACGATCTGCCGGAGCAGGCTTTCTACATGGTCGGCACCATCGACCAGGCGGTCGAGAAGGCTGAGCGGCTGCGCGCCGAGGCCTAGTGGAGATCCGGGCGCGGCCCAGTGCGGCGGCCGGAAAGAGCAGGTAAGGAACCATGCCATTACAGTGTGATATCGTCACACAGGAACGGACGGTGTTCAGCGACGAGGTGGATGCGGTCAACCTGCCCAGCCCTGAAGGGCGCATGGGCATCCTGCCCAACCACATGGTGATGCTGACAGCGCTCGATTTCGGCGAGGTGATTATCCGGCGCGGCGGCGAAGAGGAATACTTTGCCATCGGCGGCGGCTTTGCCGAGATTCTGCCGCACAAAGTCACGATCCTGGCTGACTCCGCCGAGTTCGCGGGCGAGATCGACGTCAATCGCGCCCAGCGCGCCCGCGACGAGGCTGAGCGGGCAATGCGCGAGGGTGTTGTCGTCGATAGCGAAAGCTATGCCCAGATCGAGGCCGCCCTGCGGCGGGCGCAGGTACGTATCGATGTCGGCATGCGCCGTCGCGGCGTTGCCCGCCGCCCGCGCGCTATGCCGGCGGGCCGGCCCGCGCCGGTAGACGACGAGGATAGAGAGTAACTGTGGGCGTCATACAGTCACGAATCGCCATCGACCTGGGCACGATCAACGTTCTGGTACATGACCAGGGGCGCGGCGTTGTGCTCCAGGAGCCCTCTGTCGTCGCCCTGCGTAATGACGGCGACCGGACGGTCATCGTCGAAGTAGGGCGAGCGGCGCGCGACATGTACGGGCGCACGCCAGAAGAGATCGAGGTCATGCGCCCCCTGCGCGACGGCGTCATTGCCGACTACTTCGTCACCGAAGCGATGCTGCGCTACTTCATCCAGAAGGTGGCGGGCCGCCTCAATGTGCGCAAGCCGATTGTCATGATCAGCGTGCCTTACGGCGTGACCAGCGTCGAGCGCCGCGCCGTGCGCGAGGCAGGGCTGGCCGCCGGCGCGCGGGAAGTCCACCTCATCCCGGAACCCCTCTCCGCCGCGATTGGCGCGGGGCTGCCAGTAGGGACGCCTACCGGCAATATGGTGGTCGATCTCGGCGGCGGCTCGACAGAGGCGGCCGTCGTCTCCATGAACGGCATCGTCTGCGCCGAATCGGTGCGTGTTGGCGGTGTCCATCTGGACGAAGCGATCATCAGCTACATCCGCAAGAAATACAATCTCGTGGTCGGCGAGCCGACGGCGGAAGCCATCAAGATCAAGATTGGCGCCGCCGGGGAGCTGCGCGAGCGGCTGGAGATGAGTATCCAGGGACGCGACCAGGTCGCCGGCCTGCCGCGCACCATTAACCTGACCAGCGACGAAGTAGTGGAAGCGCTGCAGGAGCCGCTGGCGGCCATCGTCAACGTCATTCGCGCCGTGCTGGCGAAGACGCCGCCGGAGCTATCCTCGGACATCATCGATCGCGGCATGGCGCTCACCGGCGGTGGGGCGCTGCTACGCGAGATCGATACGGTGCTGACGCAGGAGACCGGTGTCCCGGCCTACGTGGCCGATAACCCAATTGCCTGCACGGCCCTGGGCGCGGGCAAGGCGCTCACCGAACTCCCCCTGCTACAGCGAAGTCTCACCCTTCAATAAAAAAGAGCCCCGCTCGGCCTGAGCGGGGCTCTTTTTGTTTAACGTTCCAGGTAGTACGTCATGCGCTGCAGCTGGATGACCGGATCGCTGTATTGCACGTGCACGTGGTCCGGCACCGAGAGTGTAATGGGCGCATAGGTGAGGATGGCCGTAATCCCGGCTTCGACCAGCCGGTTGGTAATGATCTGAGCGGCCGGGGCGGGCACGGCGAGGATGGCGATTTGCGCGCCTTCGCGCCGGATTGTCTCTTCCAGCTCGGCGTCATCCTGCACGGTGACGCCACTGACCTCCATGCCAATCTTGGCCGGATCGCTGTCAAAAATCCAGGCAACGCGAAAGCCGCGGGGGCGGAAGCCGCCATAGCTGGCGAGGGCATGGCCGAGGAAACCGGCGCCGATGAGCGCTACCGGCCACTCCTGATCCAGCTTGAGGATGCGCTGCAGCTGGTTGCGCAGATAGCTGATGTGATAGCCGGTTCCTTGCTTGCCGAACTCGCCGAAGTGGGAGAGATCCTTACGGATCTGCGCCGAGCTGATGCCGAGCAGCTCGCCCAGCTCCTGGGAGGACGTGGTGACTTTTTGCCCTTGCTCCGCCAGCCGGGTCAGCGCCTGGAGATAGATGGGGAGGCGGCTGATGACAATATCAGGAATCGCGTTCGGCACTGATCTATTGTCCTCCACAGACAGGCGAGTAACCCTGGATAAGGGCAGGCGAACGGTTACACGCAGCAGATGAGGGCTCGTGTAACATTTCACAATTCTAACATAACGCCAGATGGGCGACAAGCTGAGCGTGTGATAAATTTCACCTATCAGGACCATCCGGCGTCCCAACCTTCTCATATAATGGCCGGGCTAAAGACGCGGCAGGCTGCGCGCACACCCGCCCGCCTGCTTCTTTTATCTTCAACAGGAGTGTTGCATGCGTAAGGCTATCATCATCGTACTCATCCTCGTCGCCCTGGGAGCCGCAGCGGCCTACGTA
>CAZOGK010000002.1:134487-180163 GCA_964579295.1 uncultured Ardenticatenaceae bacterium | reverse complement strand
TGCTGCAGCAGGCGCAGGATTCACTGCGCATCCAGGAGCTGACGCTGGCCCAACGGCAGAACGCCGAGGTCTCTGAGGCGCGGCTGGCGGCGGCGCAGTCCGATATCGACGCCGCGGCCGGCAACCTGACCATTGCCCAGGCTAACGTACAGGCGGCGCAGTCAGCCGTGGCCCAGGCGCAGGCGCAGGTGTCGCAGCTTACTGCCGGGGCCAGCGCCGGGGACATTGCCGCGGCGGAAGCCAGCATTGCCGCCCGGCGCGCCGAATACCTGGCGCTGCGTACCCAGTATGACCAGCTCGCCCAGGCCGGTGTAGGCGGCGCGCCCGAGGAGAACCTGCGGCAGCAGCGCGACGCGGCGCTGGCAGCGCTGAACGCCGCCGAGGCGCAGCTGGCATCCTTGCAGGGGGGCGCCCGGCCGGCCGATTTGCAGGCCGCTAACGCGGGGGTTGCCGCGGCGCAGGCCAACGTGGCCTCGGCCGAAGGAAACGTGCTGGTGGCCGAGGCCAACCTGGCGCGCGCCGAGGCGGCCTACGCTCAGCTACACGAGCCGCCCACTGACGACGAGCTAGCTATCCTGGAAGCCCAGGTCGAGGCGGCGCGCACCAACGTGGAGATCGCCGAGCTGCGGCTGCGCCAGGCCATTATCGAAGCCCCTATCGACGGCAAGGTAGCCAATATTCTCGTCGCCGCCGGCGAAACGGCGACGCCGGGCGCCCCGGCTATTATTCTGGTCAACGAAGAGGCGTTCCACATCGAGGTCAGTGTTGACGAGATAGACATCGACCAGGTGGCCGTCGGCCAGCCGGTGGAAATCACACTGGATGCGCTCGACAATACGGTGGTGCAGGGTGTGGTTGCCGACATCGCTCCCACGGCGCTCGAGGGCGGCGTGGGCGTCGTCACCTATCTGGTGACCATCAACATCGACGCCGGCGACGTTGCCTTGCGGCCGGGCATGACGGCTAACGCCTCCATCGTCGTGCGCGAGGTGGAAGGTGTGCTGACCGCGCCCAATTGGGCCATCCGGCTTGATCGCGAGAGCGGCGACGCCTTTGTCAACCGCCTGCGCGCCGACGGCACGGTGGAAGAAGTAGTGGTCGAGATTGGCCTGCGCAACGAACAGTTCAGTGAGCTGATCAGCGGCCTTGCCGAAGGCGACGTGGTTGTCGTTACCGACGAGCGGGAAGGCTTCAGCTTCTTCGGCGGATTCTAGGCGATGAGCACACCCAGCAACGGCCGGCCCATTATCGAGATCCGCGATCTCGTCAAAGTGTACGAGATGGGCGAGCACAACGTCTATGCGCTCAACGGCGTCAGCATCGACATTCACGAGGGGGAGTTCGTCGCCATCATGGGGCCGTCCGGCTCCGGCAAATCGACGATGATGAACATGCTGGGCGCGCTGGACACGCCTACCAGCGGCAGCTACCGGCTCGACGGCACCGACGTCGGCAGCCTGAGCGATGACCGGCTGGCGGAAATCCGCAACCGCAAGATTGGCTTTGTCTTCCAGAACTTCAATCTGCTCTCGCGCACACCGGCGCTGCAGCAGGTTGAGCTGCCGCTGGTCTACGCCGGTTCCAAGCAGCGCCACGAGCGGGCGCGGCAGGCGCTGGAGCTGGTCGGGCTCGGCGACCGGCTGGACCACAAGCCCAGCGAGCTGTCCGGCGGGCAGCAGCAGCGAGTGGCCATTGCCCGCGCACTGGTCAACGAGCCGGCGATCATCCTCGCCGATGAGCCTACCGGGAACCTGGACAGCCGCTCCGGCACAGAAGTGATGCAGATATTCCAGCGGCTCAATCGCGAGCAGGGTATCACCGTGATATTCGTGACGCACGATCCCTGGATTGCCCGGCACACGCGGCGCGTGATAATGCTGGCCGATGGCAAGGTCGTACGCGATGAGCCGATTCACGATCCGCTCGTCGCCGGCGCCAGTGAACGGCCGTCTGAGTCGGCCCTGGACTGAGGCGACCATGAACCTTGCGGAGAACGTGCGCCTGGCGCTCACGGCCCTACGCGCCAACAAGCTGCGCTCCCTCCTGACGATGCTGGGCATGATCATCGGCGTCGCCGCCGTGATAACGCTTGTCTCTGTCGGCCAGGGGGTCGAGGTCTTCGTCGCCGAGCAGTTCCAAGGTCTGGGCAACGATCTGCTCTTCGTCTTCCCCGGCCAGATACGGCCCGACGGCCCCCCGCAGCAGCGCCGCGCCGGGCTGACCAACGACGACGTGACCGCGCTCTCTGATCCACTGCTCGTGCCTGACCTGTTGCGGGTGGCGCCGGAGTATACTCGTTCCACTGTCGTCACGCGCGGCCGTTTTGAGACCCGGACGAGCATTACCGGGACCAGCAACGCCTTTCCGGCCGTGCGCAATTTCTATCCAGTCTCCGGCCGCTTTTTCGACGAGCAGGACGACGCCGCCGCGGCCCGCGTTGCCCTGTTGGGGCAAACGGTCTACGAGGCGCTTTTTCCTGATGGGGAGCCGCCGGTTGGCGAGTTTATCAAGATCAACAACCTCAATTTCCAGGTCATCGGCCTGATGGAAGAGAAGGGCGGCTCAGGCTTTAACGACCAGGACAACCTGGTGCTGGTGCCGCTGAACACTGCGCAGCGGCGCCTCTTCCCGGCGCGGCGGGCCGACGGCAAGATGCGCATCGACCTGATTTATGCCCAGGTCATCGACAGCAGCCGGCAGGAGGCGGCCATTGTGCAGATGGAGCTGGTGCTGCGCGATAGCCATCGCCTGGAGCTTGACGAGGAGAATGATTTCACCGTGCTCAGCCAGGCGGAAATCGTCAGCGCCTTCAGCCAGGTAACCAGCGTGCTGACCACCTTTCTGGCGGTCATTGCCGCCATCAGCCTGCTCGTCGGCGGCATCGGCATCATGAATATCATGCTGGTGAGCGTCACGGAACGGACGCGGGAGATTGGCCTGCGCAAAGCGGTGGGGGCCAAACAAGGGGATATTCTCTGGCAATTCCTCACCGAAGCCATCACCATCGCCGTGGTCGGCGGCACGCTGGGCCTTATCCTGGGAGCAGCCGGCGCCTTCCTCATCGGCCAGCTCTCTGACAGTCTCAACCCGGGCGTAGCCTGGGGCTCGGTGGTGCTCGCGGTCGGCTTTTCGGCGGCTGTCGGCCTCTTTTTTGGCATCTTTCCCGCGCGGCGCGCGGCGCGGCTCAACCCGATCGACGCGCTGCGCTATGAGTAGAGGCAGCCGATGAGTCTCTGGGAGAATTTCCGAGTGGCTCTGCGTGGGCTGCGGGCCAATAAGCTACGGGCCGCGCTGACCATGCTAGGCATTATGATCGGCGTTGCCGCCGTCATTACGCTGCTCAGCATTGGCGACGGCGTCACCCGTTTTGTGGCCGACCAGTTTATCGGCCTGGGCACCAACCTGGTTTTTATCCTGCCGCAAGACGACCCCAACCGCACGGAATCGAGCCTGACAGTGCGCGATGCGGAAGCGCTCAACGACGTGGCCCTGGTGCCGCGCGCAGCCGGCGTGGCGCCGGCCGTCTTCCGCGGCGACGAGCTGCAGTATGAAGGCAGCCGCTACGAGACGCAGGTCACCGCCACCCGGCCGGAATACGCGACGATGCGCGGCTATGAGATAGAACGCGGTCGCCTCTTTAACGAAAATGATTACCTGGGGCGGTCGCGGGTCGTTGTCCTCGGGCAAGAGACAGCCAACGAGCTATTCCCGCCCGACGTCGACCCGCTGCTAGCGACGATCAAGATCCGCGGCATCAGCTTTGAGGTTGTCGGCATTCTGGCCGAAAAGGGCGGGGGCTCGTTTGGCAGCCAGGATGACCTGGCGCTGGTGCCGCTCAGCACGGCCGAGGAGCGCCTCTACAACATTCGCGGCCGCACCACCGGCCAGCCGCTGGTAGACCTGATCCTGATCGAGTCGGTCAGCAGCGACGACGTCGAGGATGTGGTCATCGACGCCTCGGCGGCGCTGCGTCAGATGCACAACATCACCTTCCGCGACGAGGATGATTTCCTGGCGCTAACCCAGCAGGATTTCCTCAGCGCCTTTGGCGCCGTCACCAGCGTGCTTACCCTTTTCCTCGGCGCCATTGCCAGTATCTCCCTGCTCGTGGGCGGCATAGGCATAATGAATATCATGCTGGTCAGCGTGACCGAGCGCACGCGCGAGATCGGCCTGCGCAAGGCCGTCGGCGCACGCAAGCGCGATATCCTCGCCCAGTTCCTCACCGAAGCGGTCGTTCTCTCCGTTCTCGGTGGCGTCCTGGGCATCCTCTTTGGCTGGGCGGGCGCCATGGCCGTGCAGCTGGCGGCGCCCAGTCTCGACACGTCGCTGACGCCCAACTCCATCCTGCTGGCGGTCGGCTTTTCGGTCGCCGTGGGCCTCTTCTTCGGCATCTACCCGGCGTCACGGGCGGCGTCGCTGCACCCTATCGAAGCGCTGCGCTTCGAATAGCGTTTCGCTGCCGCGCCATGCACATTGCCCTGAACGCCTACTTCTGGAACCGGCCGGACACCGGCAGCGGCCAATATCTGCGCCAGCTCGTCTACCACCTCAACCGGCTCGTCTCCGACCTGGACCTCACGCTTATCTACCCGCACGAGGACGAGCCAGCGGACGTACCGCCAAGCGTGCGCGTGCAGCGCGTCTCCGGCCGGCCGGGCCACATGGGCAAAATCTGGTTCGAGCAGGTTACCTTTCCGCGCGCGGCAGCCGCCGCCGGCGCCGACCTGGCCCACGTCCCCTATTGGGGCTCGCCGCTGCAGTCACCGCTGCCCGTCGTCGTCACCGTGCACGACCTGATCACCATGCGCCAGCGGGAGTACCGGCGCAGCCTGCACGCCCGCCTCTACAATGCCCTGGTCGCCACGGCGGCGCGCGGCGCCAGCCACGTCATCACCGACTCCAACTTCAGCCGCGACGAGATCATCGCCCACCTGGAGATTCCGGCCGCGCAGGTCACGGCAATTCACCTGGCGGCGGCGCCGCACTACCGCGAGCAGAGCGAGTTCCTGATGGATATGGCCGTACGCCGTAAATACGGGCTGCCCGACTTCTACGTGCTCTATCTCGGCGGCTTTGCCCTGCACAAAAACGTCGCCACCCTGCTCCACGCCTACACCTACGTGGCCCAGGCCATGGGCGATGATTACCCGCTGGTGCTGGCCGGCGCGCGGCCGGAGCCGGGGCGGAACATGCCTGACTACGAGGCTTATCTGCAGCAAGCTCAGCTCAGCGACTACGTGCGCTGGATCGGCTACGTAGACGAAGAGGACAAGCCAGCCGTCTACCGCGGCGCGCTCTGTTTCGCCTTCCCCAGCCGCTATGAGGGCTTTGGCCTGCCGCCGCTGGAGGCGATGGCCTGCGGCGTGCCCGTCGTCACCACTAGCGCCAGCTCACTGCCAGAGGTCGTCGGACAGGCGGCATTCGCCGTTGATCCCGACGACGCGCGGCAGCTGGCGGGCGCCATTATCAGCATCCTCATCCAGGAGCAGTTTGCCGCCGAGCTCAAAGAGAAAGGGCTGCAGCAGGCGGCCTCCTTCAGCTGGGAAGAGACGGCGACAAAGACGCTGCTGGTTTACGACCAGGCGCTGGACAGTGGCGCCCATTAACCACGACAAGGAGCGCACTGTGGAACGGATTGCAATTGTCACCGGGGGCAACCGGGGAATTGGCTGGCAGGTCTGTCATGACCTGGCCGCGCAAGGGTTACAGGTGCTGCTCACCGCGCGACGCGCCGCCAGCGGCGAAGAGGCGGCCGCGCGCCTGCAGGAAATGGGCCTGCCGGTCGCCTTTCACCAGCTTGACGTCACCGATACGGCCAGCGTGCGCCGGCTGACCAAGACCGTGGCCGACCGCTACGGGCGCGCCGACGTTTTGATCAACAATGCCGCGGTGAAGCTCGACGGCAGCATCTCGCCCCTGGAGCTGGACATGGCGGTGCTGCGACAGACGATGGAGACGAATGTCTACGGGCCGCTGCGCCTTTGCCAGGCGCTCATTCCGCTCATGCAGCGGCAGGGCTACGGCCGCATCGTCAACGTTTCCAGCCAGGCCGGGCGGCTGAGCAACCCACAGGCGGATGGGCTGGCCTACCGCACGTCGAAGGCGGCGCTCAACATGGTCACGCGCGTGCTGGCGAAGCGGCTGGAGGGCAGCAATATCCTCGTCAATGCCGTGCATCCGGGCTGGGTGCGCACGGAGATGGGCGGTCCCTCGGCGCCGCGCCCGCTGGCAGAAAGCACGGATACGATTATCTGGCTGGCGACGCTGCCCGACGCCGGGCCGACTGGCGGCTTCTTCTACGACCGTAAGCCGATGGAATGGTAGCGTTGCGGCGGTTTTGTCCGCCCTCTCAGCCATGCTACAATGCGGCGACGCAGGCGCTGTAGCGCCAGACCAACAGCTAGCAACCGGCAACAAGGAGAGAGCATGGGCGTCCAACCCGACACCTGGATCCGCGAGATGGCGCTGGAACACAGGATGATTGAGCCATTTGTCGACGGCCAGGTACGCGACAATGTCATTAGCTACGGCCTATCTTCCTATGGCTATGACATCCGCGTTACCGACGAGTTCAAGATCTTTACCAATGTCCATTCGGCCATTGTCGATCCCAAGCATTTTAATCCCGATTCATTCGTCGATTTTAAAGGGGATATCTGCGTCATCCCGCCGAACAGCTTTGTGCTGGCGCGCACCGTCGAATATTTCCGCATCCCGCGCAATATCCTCACTATCTGTGTGGGCAAGAGCACCTATGCCCGCTGCGGCCTTATCGTCAACGTGACCCCCTTTGAGCCGGAGTGGGAAGGCTATGTCACGCTGGAGATCAGCAACACGACGCCACTGCCGGCCCGTGTCTATGCTTACGAGGGCATTGCTCAGGTCATCTTCCTGGCGGCCGAGGCTGTTTGCGCCGTCTCTTACGCCGACCGCAAGGGCAAGTACCAGAAGCAGCAAGGGATAGCCATGCCGCGTATCTGAGCGGCGCTGCCATGTCCGTCTTATCCTTACGCCCCTTGCAGCCGCCCGAAGACCCGCTGCAGCAGGCAGCGGCCGCGCTGCAGCAGGAACTGCCGGGGCTGTTCCAGGTGCAGGACGTACAGCTGCGCGGACCGGGACCGGCGCCGATTATCTTTTCCGGGCGCTATCTGGGGGTGGAGCCCGCGGGAGGCTACGACGAGCTGCGGCGGCGCTTCCAGCGTCATGGATTCACGCCGCTGCTGCGCCACGCCAGCGGGCAGGACCGGCTCCTGGCCCTGCCGGGCGTCATCCCCGAAGGCCAGGTGGGCAGCCCGCTGGTGAACATACTGCTCTTTCTGGCAACCGTGCTGACCACCCTGGCGGCGGGCGCCGAGCTTGCCGGCGACGGCAGCCTCTACCAGGCGCTGCTGGCGGCTAACCCGCAGGAAGCCGCGCGCCTGGCGCTGGTCGGCGCGCCTTTTTCGCTGACCCTACTGGCTATCCTCGGCGTGCACGAATTTGGTCACTATGCGGCGGCGCGATGGCACCGCGTGACGGCGACCCTGCCCTATTTCATCCCCATGCCGTTGGGCGGATTGGGCACGCTGGGCGCCTTTATCAGCGTGCGCTCGCCGATGAAGAACCGGACGGTCCTCTTCGACATCGGGCTGGCGGGCCCACTGGCCGGCTTTGTCGTCGCCGTGCCGCTGCTGGTGGTCGGGATACTGCTCTCCGAGCCGGCGTCGGGCGTGGGGCCGGGGCTGACCCAGCGCGTGTTAGGTAGCTCGGTGCTAGTACGGGTCATCGGCGACTTTTTCAGCAGCGCTCTTCCCGGCCAGACGCTGGCTCTCCATCCGGTCTACTTTGCCGCCTGGCTGGGCCTGCTGCTTACCGGCATCAACCTGCTGCCCATCGGGCAGCTCGACGGCGGCCACGTCGCCTATGCCCTCTTCGGCCGTGCGGCGCATCACGTGGCACGCGGCGCCTTTCTGCTGCTCCTCGTCGCCGGGCTGACGCTAAGCAACACCTGGCTCATCTGGGCGCTGTTTGCCCTCTTTGGCGGCCTGCATCACCCGCCGCCGCTCAACGATATTGTGCCCCTGGACGGCGCGCGCAGGCTGGTGGGGCTTTCCACCATTGGCCTCTTCTTCTTAACTATTGTGCCGGTCCCATTCGTCCAGCTCTGAAGTCGGCAAAATGGGTGGCGGCTGGCTAAAAGCACGTTAGAATAATGGTAGCAGCCTGTTGGGAGGGGTATAATCTGGATCTGGCGTGGGCGCTTAGCTCAGTTGGTTAGAGCGCTTCGTTTACACCGAAGAGGTCGGGGGTTCGAGTCCCTCAGCGCCCACTTTCCCTGTCTCGCTTGTCCACCCCCTCCAGAGTCTGCTATAATGCGGCGCGCAAAATTGTGATAAAAAGCACACAATCCTTGTGACATTTGTCAGGGTTCCGGCCCGCGCAATTTGCGTCCAGTCGGCATCACCTGAGCAGGAGAAGTGAGTATGGCTGAAGCAGCAGCAATCGGCGATGGGGGAATGACGCGCCGCGAGTTTCTTTACTATATCTGGGGCGCGTCGATGGCCCTCTTCACCGCCGAGGCCACTGGCCTGATCCTCTGGTTTTCCATCCCCAAGTTCCGCGAGGGCGAATTTGGCGGCGCCTTCCCCATTCCTATCGACTTGCTGCCCGGCGTCAACGACCCCCCGGCCAACTTCCCCGACGGCCGCTTCTGGCTGGTAAACCTCGACTCGACCTCCAGCGAAGGGGCCGAGCGCATGAGCCCAGTGGGCGATGAGTCTGAGCCCATCGTCGGCGTGGCCGCCATCTACAAGGTCTGCACGCACCTGGGCTGTATCTATTCCTGGAACGGCGCCAACGAGCGCTTTGAGTGTCCCTGCCACGGCTCTAAATTCCGGCTCGACGGCCGTCGCATCGAAGATCCGGCCCCGCGCGGTCTGGACCGCTTCCGCATTGACGCCCTGGACGCCAACGACGAGGTCCTGGCGACGGCCGACACGGTAGTGATTGCCGACACGACGACCTACGCCCCTCTGCAGCTACCGGCGAACACGGCGACAATCCGTGTAGAGACAGGCTCCCGGCTCGACGGCGCATCGCAGCAACTGATCTGCGACCTGCGCGATAGCTGCCCGTAAGGCTTAAGAACCATCTAGAAGCTGAGGAGAGAAGATGGCTACTTTTGTTGATCAAGTGCGAGAGTTGGGCATTAAGCAAGCGACCATCGCCAAGGCTGATGAGGTGGTCGAGCGCATTACCTCCGGCCTGAATGTCAACGACATTCGCGACATGCTGCGGGGCGAAGAGCCACGCCGCCCCAACCCTCGCCTGCGTCCCCATGCTGACGGCTTCTGGCTCCACATCCGCCCCAGCTTTTATCATACCGAAGTTACCCACATCTATCCCTCGTTCCGGCTCGGCTGGCTGTCTACCTTCATGTTCGTCTGGGAGACCATCACGGGCATCTTCCTCATGGTCTTTTACACGCCTTCGCCAGACGTAGCCTACGCCGACATCTGGAACATCCTGGGCAACGTGCCGCTCGGCCAGCTTATGCGCAACCTGCATCGCTTCGGCGCCGAGGTCATGGTCGTCGTCGTCGCGCTGCACATGCTGCGTACCTTTATCACCGGCAGCTACAAACAGCCGCGCCAATTCACCTGGGTCACGGGCATGGTCCTGCTGGTGCTGACGCTCGTCCTCAGCTTTAGCGGCTACCTGCTGCCCTGGGACCAGCTGGCCTATTGGGCGGTGACTGTGGCCGTGAGCGCCGCCGAGGCGACGCCTGGCCCGCCGGCTCTGGGCGAGAATATCAACCTGCTGCTGCGCGGCGCGCCGGTCATCGGCGCAGGCGGCCTCTTGCGCTTTTACCTGCTGCACGTGCTGGCGCTGCCGCTGCTGCTGGCGATCTTCTTCTTCGTCCACTACTACAAGGTTGTCATTCATGGCCATTCCCTGCCGCCGGGCCGCGAAGCCATCGGCGAGGATACGGCCAAGCGCGTGCCGCGTGACGAGCGCACCTACTTCCTGCCCGACATTGCCACCAGCGAGCTGATGTGGACGGCTCTGACTGTCCTCTTCCTCGTCGCCGGCTCAATCTGGTTCTACAACGCGCCGCTGGAGCGCCATGCCAACCCGCTGGTGACGCCGCTGCACGTGGTGGCACCCTGGTATCTGGCCTGGTCGCAGGGCTGGCTGAAGCTGGCCGATAAGGTGTTTATCGCCTTCATCTTCATTCCGGGCCTGGTGACGGCTTTCTTCCTCATGCCCTACTTCGAGGTGGGCAAGAGCCGGCGCTACGCCGACCGCCGCGTTGGCCTGAGCGTTGCCATGCTCTTTATCGCCCTGATGTGGGTCAGCAACTGGATGGGCTCGCCGGAATACCGGGTGCAGAGCTCGCCCGACCAGGAAGTGGCGCAGGAGCTGCTGCCACAGGAAGGGCACAGCGCCCTCAAGGAAGTACCCTATCTGGACCTGGAACCGGGCACCTACTCGCCCTTTGACGCCGACAATGCGCCGAATCCACATCTGGCCGCCGCTCTGCGCGAGTTTGAACACGCCATGCAGCAGCGCAGCTGCAGCCTGAATGGCGAAGGGCCGTTTGAGCCCTGCCGCGTGCGGCAGGTGGGCGATGGCGTCCGCTATGGCAACAGCTTTACCGACGACGCCATGCCCAACCCGCAGGCGCAGCTGGTGATCGACGATTACCAGCACAACGTGCGCCGTCTAACGCTCGTCTTCAGCGCGCCCAATCCGGATGATCCGGAGAGTTCCCTCTATTCGTACACGCGGGTCGGCTACCGGCACGAGATGTCGAACTACGAGAACGAACGGCGCCTCCTGCAGTAAGGACATTGCCGAGGAAGTAATACTATGCAGACTAAAATCATCATCGGAACCATCGCCTTTATGCTGACGATGATCATCCTCGGCTTCGTGGCGCTCAACGAGCCGGCGCGCCTAACGGCATTCTCCGCCGCCTACGAGGGGCGCTCGATAGAGAACGGCGCCGAGCTCTTCGCCAACAACTGCGCGACCTGCCACGGCTTAGACGGCCGGGCCGAGCAGTGTTTCGACGCCACGGGCGCTGAAATTGGCTGCGCCGGGCGCCCGCTAAACGTGGCCGAGCTGCTCTGCGGTAATAGACCGGGCCGCCTCGTCGCGCTCGACTGGGGCGGCAGCAAGTATGACTTTATCGAAGGGACGATTGCTGCCGGCCGGCCCTGGGCCGGCATGCCCACCTGGGGCGCGCAATTCGGCGGCCCCATGCAGCTGAACGAAGTGCGTGACACCGCCCTCTTCGTCTCCAACTGGGAGAGCGAGGAGCTGTGCGGCGGCGAAGAAGTTGTCGGGCCGGTCTGGCCGCTGCGGGTCAGCGACCTGCCGGCGGGCAACCCGGAGAACGGCGAGGCCATCTACCAGGTGCCCTTCGGCTGTACCGCCTGCCACGGCAGCGTCGGCGACGAAAACACGGCCAACGGTCCTGGCCCGTGGCTGGGCGCAATGGCCGCGGAGGCCGGCGATCGCATCGAAGGCTACACGGCAGCGGACTACCTCTACGAGTCGATCCTACTACCCAATGCCCACATTGCGCCTGAATGTCTGATCGGCGGTCAGCCTGGCGCGTGCCCCGAGCCGAGCACCATGCTCAACAACTTCGGCCAGCGCATGACAGAGCAAGATATGGCCGACATCATTGCCTACATCCTCGGTATCACCGAGTTTGAAAGCAACGTCGACGTCCAGTATCCGGAAGGGGCCACCCCGCCGCCCGCCGAAGAATAAGGCTGGCGTAGGCGACGGACCTGATAGACAAAGGGCCGGCTACAAAACTAGCCGGCCCTTTTTTATCGCCGCAGCTCCGTACCGCAGTCGCGGCAGAAACGGTCGCCGTCGGCCGCCTGGGCGCCGCAGTTGTGGCAAAAGCGGGCGGCGCCCGTAGCGCGGTTCGTGGGCCGGGTTGACCCTGTATTGCGGCGCACCGGCGGTTTGGGCGGCGGTCCGGCCGGCGCGCGGCTCCCCCACAGGTGCCAGATGAGAGCGAGCATGATGAAAAGCAGACCGGAGCCACCCAGAAAGAGGGGCCAGTTCATGGTCAGACCTGTCGCCTCTGTCTCGTCCGGGCTGGCAGCCGGGGCCGGTGCGGTAGCCGTGGCGCTGGCCGTCAGCCGCGCGCTGCTCATCTCATAGGAAACGTCCAGGCTGAAGGTCTGGTTCGCCGCCAGCGAGCTAACAAAGTCGTGGTAGGTGAGGCCGTCTGTCGCCTGCCCGACGACTTCAGCCGCCGGGCTGACCGTGAGCGATGTCGCCGCTGCCGGCTGCTGGATGCTCACGTTCAGGTCGTCAATGGGCAGCGGTGACTCGTAGGTGAAGATGAAGCTGCGCGTCAGCCCGTCCGCCTCATAGGGCAGGTAATACTCGACGCGGAAACGCTGCTCCGGGGCGCTGAACAGTACCTGCCCGTCTTCGTGGGTATAAGGGGTCTCGAACATCTGATTGGCGCCGGTAATGACGGCGACGGCATTCAGGGTCGCCGCCTGGGGCACGGGCACGGCCAGCTCGGCCGGCAGCGTGGTAGTGGCCGGCAGGCGGCCGGTGAGCAGCACCAACACCTGCGGCCGATCGTAATCCGGCCAGATGTCGACGACGAGCTGTTCGAGCCGTGCGGCATTTTCCTGAGCCGCCAACGGGGCCGCCGTGGCGGCCAGCAGAAACAGCAGCGCAGATAAGCATGCGATAGTCCTTCTCACACCATCTCCTCTCTCAAGTAATCGGCACTCCCAAAGTGCCGGTCCCTTCGGCAATCACCTTAACGGCCACGCAGGCGAATGCGGCGCTCACGGCAATAGGGGCATTCGAGATCGGCGTAATCACGGCCGCAGGTGCGGCAGGTGCGCACCTCCACCTCGCGTTCGTCCTCTAGCGAGCCGAGCACCAGCACCAGCTCCTCACCCTCATGCGCCGCCAGCCAGGCTTCCAGTTCATGTTCGCCAATCGCCCATTGCCCCTCCTCGTTCCGGCGCAGCAGCCCGCGCAGCACGTCGAGATCCATCTCGTAGGCTGCCGCCGCCAGCTTGAGGACGACTGCTTGTCTCATCCGTGACATGGTACTCCGTCCTTCCCACCAACCGTATCCCGACGAAGGCGGCGGGGATTTACAGGCCAGTCCAGCCGCCGTATTATAACAGAAGGGCGGGAAAGCTTGCCGAAAGCGCTGGTTGGAAAAAGAGCGCTCGCTGAGGCACAATGGGATGAGCAAGCAAGGAGGCAAGCGACATGGACGGAAGCGAGAAACTGGATCGGGATCTGGCGGTGCTGGAAGCGATGGCAGCGGAGATGGATGAGTATCTGCGCAGCGACGTTCTGTTCTGGCCCCTGCGCGGCCGAGATCTCCCGCGCCTGACCCTGGGCGGATTCCTCATGCGACAGCACAGGTTGCTCGAACTCCGTGATATGCTCAGCATGGCGGAGCAGGAGCGGCTGCACGAGACTATCCGGCGCTATCACCATGCCCTGGAAGAAAAGGTGGTCCGTTTCGAGCAAAAGGCGCACGCCGAGCTGGAAGCGCGCCTGCGCCAGTGGCGCGAGTATCTGCGCGATGTGCAGGGCGGAAGCGGGGCTGCCTACTACCCTACGGCCGTGGAGACCCGCGCCATGATCCGCGCCCTGGTCAGCCAGCTTCGCGTCAGCCCGTACCAGCTTGACGACGAGCTGCCGCCGCAGATTGCCCTCCTGGACCGGGAGCTGAGCCGCTATTGGGAGCCGGGTGACTTCGTGTGGCCGTTCGACTGGCGGCCGGCGTACCCGCAGGCCGAATACTGGTGGCTTTACGGGCGACCGCGGGAGCGCAGCGGCTGATTAGCTTTCCATGTCCAGCCAGAGCTGGTGGGCGACGCCGGGCCGGTAGTCGCGGCTGCGCCAGCGGCTGAAGCGCAGCAAGCCGCGCATGAAAGACCAGCCGAGGCGGACCAGCCAGGGATAGTTCAGCCGGTAGGCCAGGCGCGCGGCTCGCGTCCGCCACCAGAGATGGCGAAAGAGGGGTTTGGCCAGCAGCCGGTCGCGGTAGGTAGCGAAGCTGAACTCCTGGCGCTCGAACGCATCGGCGATGGCCTCGGCGGCTACCTGCCCATAGCCCAGGGCGAAGCTGATGCCTTCGCCCATGAGCGGATCGGCCCCGGCCGCGTCGCCGACGAGCAGGACGCGCGGCCGGGCAAAGCGGCCGTCCTTATGGAACCAGCGGATCGGGTGACCCTTGAGCGTATAATCATCTAGCTGGCGCTCGCGCTCTTCCAGGCTGGCGCTGAGCACGCCGGGCAGGTCCGCCTTTTCTTTCTCCGGGCGGGCGCGGCTGTCGAACACGCCGCGGTTCATATAGCTTTCTCCCTGTATATAGCTGGGGAAGTCCCAATAGTAGCCTTGCAGCCCGCTCTTCATCGGCGTGAAGTCGAAGACGGCTACGCCCTCGCGAAACTCCACCACGCGGCGCGCATCTTCCGGCGTCAGCACCTCCAGGAGCCGGGCTACGCGCGAATCGTCTTCCCACTTTAGCCGGCGCCGCACGAAGCTGCGCGAGCCGTCGGCGGCCACCACGACCTGTGCCCGGATAGTGCTGCCCTCGGTGGTGACGACGACGGCATCCTGTTCGACGGTAATGTCAGTCACCGCCTCTCCCTGGCGCACGGTGACGCCGCGCGCCTCTACCTGCTGCACCAGCCAGTGGTCAAATTCATCGCGGCGGGTTACGCGAAAGGCGGGATTGCCGAGGAAGGCGAAGCTTTTGTCGTCGTAGACGAGCCGCACATCACGCACCATGAAATGGCGCGGCTCGAAGCGCAGCCCCAGCCCTGCCAGGATATCGGCGCCCAGGTGGGTAACGCCGCCGCCGCACAGCTTCTCGCGCGGGTGCACCGCTTTGTCGATGACGAGAATACGGCCGGCCCACGCCGGGTCTTGCTGGACGAGGTGCAGCGCCGTGGACGAGCCGGATGGCCCTGAGCCAATGATGAGCACGTCCACCTGTTCACTCTGCGCCGTCAAATTAGATCTCTCCTTAGCAGCTCTACCGGCGTCACAGCTTAGCGGTGGACGAGCGGCATGTACTGGTGTTCGGGCAGGAAGATGGCCTGATTGGTGTTCATGTCGCCGTTGCCCTGATGAACGGCCTCCACGTTGCCCGCATAGTCAATGGCCTGGCTGCGGAACCAGTAGGCGCCGGGCTGTGGCGGTACAAAGTATGCGCTGTTTACCGGCGTGGCCGTCAGCCAGCGCGTCCAGGTTCCGCTTGTCGATAAGCGATAGTCGATATTGTAGCCGGCAACGCCCGCCTGATCATCCTGACCCTGCCAGGCGACGGTGTAATGGAGGTTATAGAGACGGAAGATGCTTGAAACGGCCGAGGTCGGCGGCACGGTATCCACCAGCAGCGTGAAGCCGCGTGCGGGAGAGTCGATGACATCACCGCGGGTACTGACCAGGCGGATGCGCCAGTAGAGCTGCCCACCGGGATGGGGAAGCGTGCGCTGTAGGCTGGTCGCTTCGGGCGGCAGCGACTCGTCGTGGATGAGGCTACCGAAGCCCGGATCGGATGCTACCTGCAGCCGCTGCGCGCCGAGAGAGGCCGGCGCGGCAATGCTCCAGGAGAAGTTGACCACATTGGCGACAATGGTATCCGCTGGGCTGATCGGCGTCGCGCCCGGCTTGATGTAACGGAAGCGGATAGCGTCGAACCAGACGCCGTAGCCGCTGTCGGTCGTCGTCAGGTCGGTGAGCCGCAGCATGTTGCCGGTGCCGGCATAGAGGTTGTATTCGCCCAGCGAGCTCCACAGCCCCAGCCGGGCGCCCTGGTTCACGGTGACGTGGCTCTGTCCACCGGCATGGTTGATTTCATAGCGCGCGCTCTCGGTATCTTTCTTCTTGGTGTAGCAGTAGGGTGTGAAGATGGACAGTTCGTATCGGCCCGGCGTGGGGATCTCCGGGCGCCACTCGGCCCAGTTGGTGGCCGCGCCAGGGTCAGTAACCGACCAGGTATACCAGGCGTGACGGTCAAAACCGCAGTAGCCGATGCCCGCGCTGCTGTGCCAGTTGATGGCGCTGCGCGTGAAGTGAGTGGCCGGATTCAGCTCGTCAAAATAGAGATGCTCAGGGGTGAAGTTGATACGCCGCGCCACCTCGTCGCGGAGCCAGGGCAGCCAGGGATGGCCGCTGTCGCCCGGGCAGGCCGTGGTGCCGTAGACGTCGCGGTGGCCCGCAAGGTGCGGCAGGCCCCAGCTCATGGCGACCGGCCGGCTGGCGCTGAAAACGTCGATCCCTTTCTGAGAGGCTTTCCAGGCGAACAGCTCGGCGGCGGCATTACGCACGGCTGGCGGCGGCTCGATGGACGTAAAATTGCCGATCATGCTCAGCGCCATACTGCCGGCGTTGGCGGCGGCAGCGTGCGTCCCGATGACGTCGTCGCCGCCCAGGTGCCCCTCGTAGATGCGGCCGTCGATGTCTACCAGGTAGTTGTAGCCAATATCGCCCCAACCTCGTGTGACCGTGTGGTAAAACCAGATAGCGCGCATGGCGACGCCACTGTCCATCCCGCCGCCGGAGACAGTGTGGTGCAGCAGCAGGTGAGTGACCGAGGAGTAGCCCAGGCCGTCTGAGTAGTTGCACATGGGATCGGTGCACCAGACCGAGCGCGGGATGACCGGCGGCTTGGGGTAGCCGCTCTGCGGCGCTTCCGGCTGTGGCAGCGCCAGAGCCTGCGCCTCCAGCTCGGCGGCCGTGGGCCCGGCTGTAGAGTCGATAAAGGTCGCCTCCAGACGTTCCAGGCGCGGCAGCGCGCCGTCTGGCGCGGCGTATAGCTGGGCGCGGAACTGCAGCCGCTCGTGCCGCCCGGCGTCTGCCGGCAGGATGATAAAGTCGCCGGTGAGCAGCTCATCCTCCGGCAGTGTCAGGTCAGCGCTGGGCTCAACCTCCTGCCAGTCCGTCCAGCCGCCGCCGGCCGGGGCGCTGCGTACGTAGATGACCAGCACCGTCTCCGTCTCGGCGGCGGGCAGTGGACCCCAGCGCACGACGAGAGCATTAAAGGGCAGCGGCGCGTCGATAGGCGCCGAGGTGAATAGGGCGCCGGGCGCCGCGGGCGCCAGCGTCAGCGCGCTCTGCGTGGCGATGCCGCCCTCGTTTTCCCAGAGCGCCAGCTCGCCCGCCTCCAGCACAAGTTCACCGCTCAGGACTTCCGGCCCTGCCATCTCAGCCTGTTGCACCGGCTGCACTAGAAAGAATAGAGCGGCGGTGACGAGCGCCAGCATAATCAGAAAAGCGTTTCGGTTGTGCATGAGATCAACCCTGTTCGCCCCGCCGTTGCACGAACGTCTCTCTGGACAGATGGATTTTTATTACGGTTCGCCTCTGCCGGCAACAAGGCTAATCGATTTTTCAGGCCGGCGCTACCGTCCTTTGGTCCTCTCGCGGCAGCTCCTGCATCCCTCGGGCTGGGAGCCTCTTACCATTGTGGTATTGGATCGGCTGTGCTATGCTGGCGCTGCGCTGCCAGGGCGCGGGAGTGCGGCGAGTCAAAAGCTCGCGCTCCGATGCCGCTACCCTAACAGAGCAGCTATGCAGATTGCCGTGACCATCACAAACATCGTTGGCTGCAACCTACCATGAGGCCTGACACCGGCAACAACCGCATGGCCTGGGCGCTCCAGGTAGTATTTATTCTGCTGGCGTCCTCGGCGCTAGTCGCGCTTTATTTTGGCATCCACAAGCCGGCCAATGGCGCGGTCTTGGCGGGGACTGCACGGACGGCCGGCAGTCTCCTCTTCTGGCTGGCCGTGACTTTCCTGTCCGCGGCGCTAGGGCGGCGGCTCGCCGGCGGGCTGCTCGCCGACGAGCCGCTCTCGGTGCGACTGGCCCTCAGCGCCGCTCTCGGGCTTGCCCTGCTGAGCATCGTGCTCATGTGCGCCGGCCTGCTCGGTCTGCTGGCGCGCTGGCAGATGCTGCTGCTATTGCTCGGGCTGGCGGCGCTGGCACTGCCCGGCTTGCGTGCCACGTGGCGCGATGTGCGCGCCTGGCAGTGGCCTCGCGCCGACCAGGGCTGGCAGCGCTGGCTCCGGCTCTACGCCGCGGCCAGCCTTCTTATGGCCCTGCTCATTGCCCTGGCGCCGCCAACCGCCTGGGATAGCCTCGTCTACCACCTGACCGGCGCTCGTCTTTATCTGGAGGCGGGCCGCGTGACCCATGCACTTGACATGCCCTACCTGGGCTTCCCCGGGCTGGGGCAGATGCACTTTCTGCTGGCGCTGGCGTTCAACCTGGAGCCGGCGGCCGCGCTCTTCCACTTCGGCTATGGACTGATGGCCCTGGCCCTGGTCGCGGCGCTGGCGCGGCGGCTGGCGGGCGCGGCGGCGGCGTGGTTCGCCGCCATTCTGCTCCTATCAGCGCCCAGCATCCTGACCCTGCTGAGCAGCCCTTACGTCGACCTGACCCTGCTGTTTTACACGACGGCCAGCTTTTACCTATTCCTGCGCTGGCGCGACGCCTATCGGGCACAGCAGGGCGAACGCGGCTGGCTGCTGCTCCTGGGCGCTTTCATCGGCTTTACGGGCGGGCTGAAATATACGGCAGTGGCGACGCCGGTCGCGCTGGCGCTGGCCCTGCTGCTGGCGGCGCGGCGCGACGGGTTACTGCCTGCTCTGCGCCGGGTTGCGCTGGTCGCGCTGGTCGCGCTGGCCGCTGCCGCCATCTGGCTGCTGAAAAACTGGCTGACGACCGGCAACCCGGTCTACCCGTTCTTCGTCGACGACGCCCTCTACTGGGATGCGTGGCGCGGCTGGTGGTTTGACCGTCCGGGTACCGGGTTGGCGACGACGGCGCCGTGGCGGCTGCTCATCGCGCCGTTGGAAGCGACCGTGCTGGGCACGGAAGGCAGCGAGATGTTTGACGCCGCCATTGGCCCACTCTTTCTCATTGGCCTGCTCCTGCTGCTTTTCACCTGGCGCGCTCTCCCGGCCGAAGAACGGCCGTCCGCCCGCTATATGCTGCTCTTCATTGCCCTGAACTACGCGCTCTGGCTTTATGGCCTGGCGCGCACGGCGCTCCTGCTGCAGACGCGCCTGCTGTTTCCCATTTTCGGGCTGCTGGCCGCGCTGGCCGGCGTGGGCTTCGCCGGGGCTGACCGGCTGCGCCGGCCGCAGCTGGACGCCGGCTGGCTCCTGCGCGTTATGGTCGTCCTGACGCTGGCGCTGCTGCTGATAACCCAATTCGTTGCCTTTCTGGGGCGCAACCCGCTGCCCGTGCTCTTCGGCGTGGAAAGCAGGCAATCATACGAGCGCCGCCAGCTTGGCCTCTATCCAGAGGTGATGGCGGCCCTGAACGAGCTGCCGCCCGGCAGCCGCGTCGTCTTCCTCTGGGAGCCGCGCAGCTATGCCTGTCGCCAGGTCGACTGCTGGCCCGACGCCTTGCTCGACCGTTTCCTGCACCATACCCAGCACGACGAGCACGATGCGCCGGCGATTGCCGCCGCCTGGCGCGCGCAGGGCTTCAGCCACGTTCTCTGGTACGAACACGGTATGCGCTTCATCGACGAGGCCGACTTTGATCCCCTGGGGCCGGCCGACCTCGCCGTCCTCGCCGCGCTGCAGGAGGAATATCTGGAGCCGGTTCAGGTATGGGACGACGCGTATACGCTGTATGAGTGGAAGCAATGAAGCCAGAACCTGATGGCGCGGCAGCGCCGCCAACCCGTGCGGAATGGCGCTTTGCTGTTATTCTGGCCCTAGTAGCCCTGCTGTTGAGCAGCCTGCCTTATCTTATCGCGGCCCGATTAACCCCCGCTGACCAGCTCTACAACGGCCTCGTCTTTGCTGTTGACGACGGCTACAGTCACCTGGCAAAGCTGCAGCAGGGAGCCCGGGGGGCGTGGCGATTTCACATCTTGCTCACGTCCGAGCCGCACGAACCTATCGTCACCAATCTGTTCTATCTGGCGCTGGGACACCTCATGCGGTGGCTGAACGCTGATCTGCTGCCGTTCTACCATGGAGCGCGTCTCATTTCCGGTTTCATCGTGCTGCTAATCCTCTACCGCTTTATTGCCTCTTTCATTGCCAGGCCTGCAGACCGCCGGCTGGCGTACTTCCTGGCGATCTTCGGCTCCGGGTTGGGCTGGTTGGCGCCGCTCTTCACCGGTACGTTGGCCCTCAATGGCCTAGCGCCGGTCGAGTTCTGGCTGATCGAAATGTACACGTTCTTCAGCCTGATGGTCTTTTCACACTTCAACGTGGCCGTTTTTTGCCTGCTGCTTCTTTTCCTGTTTGCGCTTCACTTTGTAGAGACGGGTAAATGGAAGTTTGCGCTGCTCGCGGCTGCGAGCGCAGTTGGATTAAGCGCCATTCATCCCTACATGATGCTCGTCGCGGGTGGAGCCCTGGCATTGTACTGGTTACAGCAGACACTGCTCCGGCGCAAGCTCTGGTGGCAGCCTCTCCCCGGACTGGCCCTCGTGGCGCTGGCGCCTTTACCTGTCGTCGCCGTGCAGTTCGTCGGGTTAAGAGACAATCCGATCATGGCCGGTTGGCAGGTACAAAACCTGACGCTAAGTCCACCGCCGCTCCATTACATTCTGGGCTACGGTGTCTTGCTAGGGCTCGCTCTGGTGGGCATCTGGTGGATGTGGCGGCGTGAAATCGACCCCATCGGTGCGGAGCGTCTCCCGCGTTGGCCCCTGCTCCCCCTCTGGCTATTGGTTGTAACCGCTCTCCTCTACGCTCCGCTGGTTTTTGACATCCAGCGCCGCTTCATCGAAGGCGCCCATATCCCGGTCGCAATCCTGGCAACCGCCGGGCTGCGCTATGTTGTTCAGCCAGGCGTGGCGCGTTCGCGGGTCGCAGGTTGGCTGGCCGCCCGGGGCTATGGACGGCAACGGCTCGCTGGTTTAACCGGCCTGCTGCTGGTCATGCTTACCGTCCCTTCGACTATCCTGTTACTCGCAGTAGGGCTCACCTATGCAACAGGAGACAATCCCACGCTGCGGTTCAGCCAGGATGAAGTAGCTGTAATTACCTGGCTTGAGGAAAACAGTGAAATCGACGATGCTCTCATGAGTTCGTATGACGTGGGCGGATACCTGCCTGCCTTTACCGGCCGTCGCAGTTTTATGGGTCACTGGACCGAGACGGTCGAGCTAGAATTGAAACGAGAGCTGGCGGATTCCTTTTATCAGGGCAACGCGGGTGAGGAGCTGCTGCAGCGCTATCACGTTGACTACGTATTTTACGGCCCGCGCGAGAAGGCGATGGGCCGGGCGCTGGATAACCCGCCGCCCTACCTGCAAGCGGTCTTTAGCAGTGGCGACGTAATGCTGTTCCGAGTGGAGAAGTAGCCGTTGATAGCTGACCGGCGCTGGCTGCTGCTGGTTCTCTTGCTGGCCCTGGGGCTGCGGCTCGTCAACCTGGGCGGGCGGCCTCTGTGGTACGACGAAGCGTTCAGCCTGCTCTACGCGCAGCTTGCGCCGGCCGAGATGATCGCCGGCACTGTTGGAAGCGGCGAGGCGGCAGCGGAGGAGCATCCGCTGCTCTACTACCTGGGGCTGCACGGCTGGACGGCGCTGTGGGGCGAGACGACAGGGGCAGCGCGCCTGCTCTCGGCGCTGTTGGGCGTGGGCACAGCGGCGCTTTTCTATCTGCTGGCCCGCCTTCTGGCCGGCGAACGGGTGGCCCTGGCCGCAGCCCTGACTGCTAGCCTTTCGCCCTTCCATATCTACTATTCGCAAGAAGCGCGCATGTACGCCTTGCTGGGTTTCCTGGCCGTGGCAGCCGTGCTCTTCTTCGTTCGCGCCTGGCAGCGCGGCGGTCTCAACTGGATTGGCTTCAGCGTCAGCGGCGCGCTGCTGTTGTACACGCACAATTTGGGCGCCCTCTTTCTGCTGGCTCTGGGGCTATGGACGCTCTATGCCTGGGCGCGCGGCCCGCGCTGGCGTCATGGGCGGCAGCTATTGCTGGCGCTGGCGCTCATGCTGCTGCTCTACTCGCCCTGGCTGCTTGTCCTGCCCCGCCAGCTTGCCAAGCTCGGCGGCGCCTACTGGCTGCAGACGCCGGGCCTCACCGAGTTGATCCAGACGTTGTTCATTTTCCACTTCGCCTACGACAACCAGGCGCTGCCGCCCTGGCTGCTGCCCCCGGCCCTCTTCCTCAGCCTGCTGCTGCCGCTGTTGCTCGCGCTGCAGCTGGCGAGGCAGCCGCGCCCTGCCACGCCCGCCCGCTTTCCCCACTCGCTGGCCTTGCTTCTGCTGCTATCGGTGGGTGTGGTACTGCTGGCCTTCCTCATCTCACAGCTCCAGCCCATCTACGTCGTGCGCGCCCTGCTGCCGGCGGCGCTGTTCTATTATCTGCTCCTGCTGACCGGGCTGCGCGCCATGCCGCGGCCGGTACAGGCGCTGCTGGTGGGCGCCAGCCTGCTCGTCGTCGCCGCGTCGCTCTGGAACCATTACTCCTACGAGCGCTTCCCGCGCGCGCCCTTCGCCGGCGCCGTCGCCTTTCTCCAGGAGCAGGGAGAGCCGGTGGTTCACAGCAACAAGCTGAGCTTTCTGCCCGCCCACTTTCACGCGCCGCAGCTGGCGCAGACGTTTATCGCCGACGAGCCCGGCAGCCCAGACGACACCCTCCATCCGGCCACGCAGCGCGTGCTGGGTATTGCCGAGAGCGCCACGATGGAGACTGCTTTGCCAGAGCGCGGCCCGGTCTGGCTCGTCATCTTTGAGCAGGCGGCGGCAGAGTACACGGCAGTAGGGCGCCAGCACCCGCACCTGGCCGCGCTGGAACAGCGTTATGGCCCGCCTGCAGAATCGGCACGCTTCGCGGATTTACTCCTCTACCAGTACAGATAGCCGGGCCTGATAACCGCGCAGGCGGGTAGGCTTAGCGGCCCTGCCAGGCCGGACGCCGTTTGTTAATAAAGGCATCCATACCCTCTTTCTGGTCCTCGGTGCTGAAGAGGAGGTAAAAGAGACGACGCTCGTGGGCCAGGCCGGCCTGCAGCGGCGTTTCAAAGGCGGCGTTGATTGCTTCTTTGGCCATACGCGCGGCGACCGGAGCCTGGGCAGCGATGGGGGCGGCGAAGCGAATCGCTTCTTCAAGGTAGCTCTCCACCGGCACGACCTTATTAGCCAGCCCAAACTGAACGGCCTCGGCGGCGCTGAGGCGGCGCCCGCCGAGGACCATCTCCATCGCCAGCGCCTTGCCCACGGCGCGGGTCAGCCGCTGCGTGCCGCCGGCGCCGGGGATGACCCCCAGGTTGATCTCGGGCTGGCCGAACTGGGCGCTCTCGCTGGCGATGATCATGTCGCAGGCCATCGCAAACTCACAGCCGCCGCCCAGGACATAGCCGGACACGGCCGCCACCAGCGGCTTGGCGAGCCGGCGCAGCCGGTCCCAGTAATCGATAAACGGATTGTTGAGCATACTGGCTGGCGTGGCCTCAGCCATTTCCTTGATGTCGGCGCCGGCAGCGAAGGCGCGCTCGTTGCCCGTTACCAGCAGGCAGCCAATCTCCGGGTCGGCGTCGAAACGCTCCAGCGCGTCGAGCACCTCGGCCATCATCTCCCGGTTGAGCGCGTTGAGCGCATTGGGCCGGTTAAACTGGACGATGCCGACCCCCACTTCGCTACGGACGAGTATCTGTTCGTATGCCATTAGATCCTCCTGTTTCAGCAAGTAACCGGTAGGCAGTGTGCAGAGGACAGCGTTGGCGTAGCGCCGTCCCTGGGTGCACTTCGTCATGGGCTAGACGCGATAATCCTCTTCCGTGGTCGGCCAGAGACGCCAGATCAGGACCATGTACAGCGTGGCGCTGATCAGATAGAGCGGATGCAGCTCCTCGCGAGTCGGCGTCAGCGTCGGCAGCAGGATGTACCAGGCGGTGAGGCTCTGCATCGCCTGGATGATGACCGTGCCCAATATACTGCCTGTCCGCAGCCGGATCAGCCCATAGAGAATGCCCCAGACGAGAAAATAGAGGACGCTGACCGCCGTTTCGATATAAGCCTCCTCAAAGAATTGCGAAGCCACGAGGCCGAAGAGCATGCCGCAGGTGATGGCTGCGGTCAGCGGCCCACGCCAATCAGCCAGGGAACGAAAGAGCAGGCCAAAGGTCCAGAGCTGCAGCGCCAGCGCCTCAAAGAGCAAGAGATAGATAAAGGCGCGGCCGAAGTCCGGCGCCACGACCAGCCGCACGTTGCTGGGTACAAAGAGGCGAACCAGCAGGAAGATAAGCCAGGCCACGGTGGCAAAGCCAATACTGGCGTACAGCGGGCGCCCACCGCGCAGGCCCAGCCCGCGCAGCCCGTGCCAGCGCGCGCCCAGCAGCAGGCTGCTGATACCCAGGCCGCCGAGAATCAGGCCCGTGCCGATCCGTCCCGTCGGGTCGCTGGCTTCAGTACCGCTAATGAAAATGAAGATCATGGCGCCCAGCGCGACCGCCCCAAGCAGGGGCACGGCAAAGGCCAGGAGCGTACGGAGAGCAGGAGCGGGGAGGCTGCTTTGTTGCTGCATAGGGGGCCATTGTAACACCATCGCCAGCGCTGTGACAGCCATGCCAGAGCGCCGTGACGGCTCATAACGAAGCAAGCAAAGCCGCGCCCGCGCCCCTTCGACAGCAGCGCAGAGATCCGCTATACTGCCCACCATCGACAAACATAACCCCGCGCCCGCGGGGTTTGTTTGTTGGCAGAACGAAGAGTAGACGGAGAACGGACAGCAAATGGACGATCAGAATGTCGTTTACATAACGGAAGAGGGCTTGCAGGCTCTGCGCGAGGAGCTGGAACAGCTCACGACGGTGAAGCGGCTCGAACTCTCTGATCGCCTGCAGAAAGCCATCGCCCAGGGCGACCTATCGGAGAACGCCGACTACCACGACGCGAAGCAGGAACAGGGTTTCCTCGAAGGTCGCATCCTCGAATTGCAGGATACGCTGCGGCGGGCGCAAGTGATCAAAGAGCAGGGCCCCAGCGACCGCGTGCGCATCGGCAGCACCGTCACTGTCGTCGCCGACGGCGAAGAGGAGCCAGAGACCTACCGCATCGTCGGCGTGCACGAAGCAGCGCCCGCCGATGGTCTCATCTCCAACGAGTCGCCCTTCGGCCGGGCGCTGCTGGGCGCCAAAGTCGGGCAGACCGTGCGCGTGCAAACGCCGGGCGGCGGGATCGACCTCAAGGTCAAAGCTATCACGTAGTAACCGGGCCCCAGCGGCCAGGCCAATCAATCAACCGGCAGCAGAAGGGCATCCTCGCCCGCCGCTGTCGGCCTGCGCTGCTCTGTCTCGGGATGGTAGAGCCCTACCCGCAGGGCCGCCACATCGGCCTCGACGCTAAGCTCGTGGCGCTGCAGAATCAGGTCGCCCGGCTGCCAGAATTCGGCCGGGGCGCCCAGGTCGTCGCCCGTCGCCAGCAGCTCCCCCTGCTCGTCCAGCGCATGGAGAAAGATGCGGCGCGGCTCGCCCGGCGGCTGCAATACTTCCCAATAGGTAACAACCTGGCATGGCAGAGTCTGCGCCGTCTGGCAGCCGTCGTCCAGGCTGTGGCCGAGAAAACGCAGCTCGCCGCTGAATGAGACCGCGGCAGGGAATTGGGGGGCGGGCGCCGGCCGCCTGGCAACCTGGTATTCTACAAAACGGCCGTGGTCGGCGGCGCTGGCGACCCACCCTCCCATTGCGCCGGCGAGCAAGGGGTGCAGCGGCAGGATAGCGGGCCGCACGATGTGGGCCGGCTGCTGCGGGCTGGGGTCGCCCGGCACGAGCAGCGCGCGCTGCGGGTCGAAGAAGCGCAGCTGCAGATCGTCACGCTGCAGCGCCAGCGCCATCGTCGGCGCATCCATCGAGTCGGGCGACCAGCCGCCAATCGCCACCGGAGCGGCCGGCTGCTCATCCAGGTAGCCGGCGGCATCCGCCAGCGCCGTTTGCCAGACGAACTGCACCTCTTCTTCATTGCCCGGCCATACCACAAAAATCCAGCGCGCCGTGCGCACGGCATGCAGGCCGAGAATAGCCACGACCAGCAGCGGAGTTAACCACACCCATAGCCGCCTTGTGGATAAGCCGGCCGTTTCTGTGGATAAGTGACCGATCCTGTGTATAAATATCGCCGGTAATAGGGTGAGAACCGGCAACATATTAATCATACGTATACTGCTCGGCGCGTTTATAGTGACTATACTGGGAATAAAGGCTGTGAATATCCACAATAGCAAGAAGCCATAACGGGCATCGGCCACCCGCCAGAAAGCAACCAATAGACATCCATAAAAGAGGGCGGCAACCAGGGGATCAAACACGGGGGCAAAGGCGACGTTCTGGCGCCAGAGAGGGTCGCCGCGGAAGCCAAACATGCCCAGAATATCCACAAAGTTATCCACAACCGGCCGCACGTCGCCCGCCGCCAGGGCGCGCAGCGGCTCATTCACCTCCGCCACGCGCACTTCCACCTCTGGATTCTGCAGGAGGAAGAGAACCAGCGGCGCCGCGACGAGGAGCAATAAGAGCCAGAAAAGCAGAATACCGCGCCAGCGCTGCCGCCACTCACGGCGGCGCCAGAGCCACAGATAGAGGGTAAAGGCTGCATAAAAGATGGGCACGGCCCGGGCGGCGCTGTAGGTATAGAGGCTGAAGCCGGCGGCGGCGCCCGCCAGCGCCAGGTCGCGGCGGCTGCGCTGCGGCGGGCCGCCCGGCCGGCCCCAACCACGCCACCAGAAAATGGCCGCCAGCGCGGACACCAGCGGCAGGCTGATCGCGCGCAGCCCCTGGCGGCTCCAGAAGACGGGCCAGAAGAGCAGGGCCAGCAGTGCGGTGCTGAGCAGGGCTACCTCCCGTCCGAACAGGCGCCGCGCCAGCGTGTGGCTCAGCGCCACGCCAAGCAGGCCGCTAAAGGCGGCCGGCAGGCGCAGCGCCAGCATATTGTCGCCCAGCAGGCTGACAGAGAGCGCCTGGACGTAGTGGAAGGCGCCTTCGTGACCATATGCCTCGGCAAAGTAGATGGCGTGGCGTCCGGCGAGGATGCCGCGCACAATCAGCCAGTGGGCCACTTCGTCGTGCGAGAGGCCCGGCGGCGAGATGCGCGCCAGGCCGTAGAGGCGCAGCGCGGCCCCTGCCAGCAGGAAGAGCACCAGTGTCCACCAGGCGCGCTGCCGCGATAGGGCCATGTCAGGTAAGGCGCAGCCGCGCGGCCACGGGCGCCGGCAGGAGCGAGCGCAGAATGAGCCGCTCTTCCGGGCCAAGCGCGCCCAACAGCCCCAGCGCGAGGGGGTAGGCAGCCAGCCCCGCTAGCAGACCAAGCAGCGGGTGGAGGAGAGCGGCGCCGGCCATCGCCGCGCCCATCACTGCCGTCGCCACGATGGGCCGCCACAGCAGCCCCAGCCACTGGACGTGCGGCAGACCGCGCCGCAGGTAGATGCTGAAGACCGCCAGCAAGACGACCTCCGAGGCGATGGTCGTCACTGCCGCCGCCCGGTAGCTGTAGAGCGGCAGCAGCAGCAGGTTGGCGAAGAAGTTGAAGCTCACGCCGGCCAGAAAGGCGCGCACCTGCACCCGCTCCAGCCCCAGCGCAATAAGCGTGTAGTTGGTGACGCTGTTGATCCAGCCGATGGGAATCGACCAGATGATCAGGCGCAGGGCGATAGCGCCGTGCGGCAGAAACTCGGGGCCGCCCAGGACGCCAATGAGGAAAGGCGCCAGCACGGTGGTCACCAGCGCGACCGGCAGCGAAATCACGGTCATCAGCTTGATAGCCATCTGGAAGGTGCGCCGGGCGCCGTCAAGGCTGTCGCTGATCTGGCGCGAGATGACGGGAAAGAGGGCCATCGTGAAGAAGCTGGGGATGACGTTGATCGCCGTCACCCATTTGAAGGCACTGTTGTACCAGCCGACAGCTTCCTCGCCGTTGATGCGCTGCAGCAAGGGCACGTCGATGAAGAAAAAGATCTGCGCCAGCAAATGGTTGACCATGAGCGGCGCGCTCTGCGAGAGCATGCGCCGCTGCAGGCCAAAGTCGAGCCGCCACGGCCCCGGCAGGGGAACCGTGCGCCGCGCTGCCGCCGCCAGAATGAACAGCGTAATGATGTTGACGCCAATCGAGACCGCCGCCATGCCGACGAAGCCATAGCCCAACAGCAGGGCGCCCACGCCAAAAACCACCTTGAGAATCGTCGTAATGGTGGCAATCGCCGCCGGGGTCTCTGCCGTCTCAAAGGCATAGAAGAGGCCGGCGAAGCTCTGTGCGGCGCCGCTGAACAGCATACCGGCCACGAGAAAAAGGATCGCCAGGACAGCGTCGCTGCTGAGGGGGTTGGCGCCGCGGGTGGCCGCCCAGAGATAGAGCAAGATCGGCAGCAGGGCCACGGCGCTTGTCCCGAGGCGCAGCACAATGCTATTGAGCAGATAACGGCTGGCCTGCGCCCGCTCGCGCGAGACTTCGCGGATGACGAGTGTGTTGAGGCCGAAGTTCGCCAGAATCTCGTACCACATGGCGATGGCGATAGCTGTGGCAAAGCTGCCGGCGTCGGCCGGGCCAAGGACGCGCAGGTAAAAGGCGGCGAAGAGAAAGTCGATGGCCTTGTTGAACAAGTTGAGGACGGTAGGCACGACGCTATTCTTGGCGATGCTGCGCGTGTTGCTCAGCGCGACGGCGGGATCATAGAAGCGGCGCCAGCCCCACACGCCAAAGCCAAAGAGGATGACCACGCCCGCCATGGCGCTGGTCAGCCCGCCCAGCTTAAAGCTCATCGGGCTGTAGCGAAAGCGTACCTGCCAGTCGCCCTCCGGCAGCAGCACGCCGCGGAAGTTGCCGTTAACCGGATAGATAGCCAGCTCCTCCTCGCCGGCTTCCGGCTCGCTTGCCGGCTGCAGAAAGGCCTTCCAGCCCGGGAAGTAACTGTCGTTGAGCACCAGCCAGGCCGGCGTCTCCGTCACGGCGTGCACAAGCAGCTCAATATTGCCATAGGCCGTAATCGCTGCCGGCTGTGGCAGCGACGCTTCAGCCTCTGCCGGCAGCGCCAGCGCGCCATCCCAGCTCGCCTCCTCGACGAGCACGTAGCGGCGGGGGTCCAGCTCGTCAAGAGCGGCTAGCGGTTCGGGGTGCACCACCGTCGCCGCCTGGGGCAGCATGTAGGCGCGCGGCATCGCCGCCAGATTCTCGTAGACACGCACCGCCTCGTCTTCCCACACCAGCTCGTACTTGGGCAGGTCGATGGTGGCCGTCGTCAGCACATACCTGACGGCCAGCACGTCGAGGAGCGGGGAGTTAAGCGCCTCCAGCTCGTACACCGGTTGAATCCGGTTGAACAGCAGTTCAGACTGTGGCTCGATCACCTCCATGAAGCGCACGTAGCGGCGAGGGATGATTGAGTCATAGCCGCGAATGTCTTCCAAGCCGTAGAGCCAGGCGCCATTGGCATGGAGCAGCTTGTCGGCGTGCGGGGTGAAGGTCGTCAGGCGCCATTCGCCCGGCTGCTGTTGCAGCCAGCGCACGACTTCCGGCTCGTGGTGGAGGAGAGCCGGATCGGCCGCCGTATGGAAGCCGGCATTGGCGATGATGAGGTCCAGAGCGACGAGCATGGCCGCCAGCCAGGGCCAGAGCGGGCGGCGACTATGGCTGGCGCCGAGCTGGCTGGCGCGCAGGAGCAGCCCGCTGGCGACCAGGGTCAGAGCGAAGAGCAAGACGTTCCAGAACTGGTAGCTGTAGAAGGCGCGGGCGTCGGGGAAGGCATCCGGCGCGCGCGTCAGGCCAAGAAACAGACTCTCCAGCGCAGGCGCCAGCGAGCCGTAAGCCAGTCGCGAGAGGAGGAGAGCAGTCAGCAGCAACAACCCACCCCAGACGGCGGCGCCGGCCAACACCGTGACCGCCGACGGCCGGCCCCACAGCAAGAAGGGCCGCAGCAGCGGCGCCCTCTCGTGATAATGCGCCGCTTTCTGCTCGCGCTGGCGCGCCAGGTAATCCATACCGTATCCGGCCAGCGCCGCCATGGCCAGCGCCAGTGGGAAGACCCAGCGGAAAGGCGAATGGAGCTGGTTGATGCCCGGCAGACCATAGTAGAGCAACGCGTACAGAGGCGTGCCGAAAATAAAAGCCAGCGAGAAGAGAGCCAGAGCGAGGAAGAAGAGGATGCCCGAGCGCGGGCCGCGCGTGCGGGTCGGCCAGGAGCGGAGGCCGAGCAGAGCGAGCAGCAAGGGCAGGATGCCCAGATAAATGCCGCCTTCGACGTAGTTCTTAATGCCCCAGTCACTACTGTACGCGCCCCACGGGTTGACCGCGCCGGCATAGTTGGTCGCAAAGGCAACATGCTCGCCGCTGAAAACGTCGCGGTAGCTGTGGTGCGCCGGGTTGCCGAAGAAGTTGGGCATGAGCAGCGTCAGCAGCCGGCGCGGCGGGAAAGCCCAGCCGCGCACCTCAGCCAGCGACGCCGAGCCCTCGCGGAAGTTGGCCTGGCCCACTTCGTAAAAGGGGATGAACTGGATGCCGCCAAGCATGATGCCCAGAAGGACCAGGGCCAGCAGCCAGAGCGCCGGCCGGGCCAGGGCGCGCAGGGCGCCCACCCGGCGCTGCTCTGGCGGCAGATCCTGCCGCTGCTGCCGGGCGCGCGATAGCAGGCGCCAGCCGGCATAGGCGGCCATTACCAGCAGTGTATAATAGGTAATTTCAATATGGCCGGCGAGGATCTGGCAGCCGAGGGCCAGCGCGCCGGCGGCCACCCAGGGCAGAGTCTGGCCCGCGCCGTGGACAGTGCTGGCGGCGCGGATGACCATCTCCACCAGCGCCAGCAGCAGCGGCAGCCAGGCCGCCGCGCCGATGATCATGGGGAAGACGGCGGCGCTAACCAGCATGAAGCCAGAGCCCTGGTAGACCAGCGCAGCCAGCGCACTGCTGGCACGGCGCATGCGCAGCACGCGGCCCAACGCATACATGAAGATCCCGGCCAGCCAGAGCTGGCTGACGGTATACCAGCCATAGGCGGCCGGCAGGGGTAGCACCACGAACAGGATACTGAAGGGATAATAGGCGGCGTTTTGCCCGGTTGCCAGGAAAGGGGAGCCGGCGAAGAGATAGGGGCTCCATAGCGGCAGCTCGCCCTGGCTCAGGCTATCGCGGATGAACTGCTTCCAGACGTAGTTTTCGAGGATCAGGTCGCTGAGGAGGCTATTGTGCGGCGGGCCGACGCCCAGCGCTTCGGCGTCACTGGCCCACGGCTCCCATTGGAACAGGTTGTCCACGGGAAGCATCGTCTTGCCGCCAAATGTGACGTCGGCGAAGAGCAGAAGGGGCAGAACGAGCAGCCCGACCCCAATCAGGATGTCGGCCCCGTAGAGCCGGAGAAGCCGTTTCATACCAGCGGCCGTTATCCTCGCAAGAACAAAAAATCAGGGCCGAAAGCCCTGACCGCACGCAAAGCCCGGCTGCGGCTCAGGCCGCACCGAGCGTTAATTCTAGCAAATCAGACAGGTAGCGCCAGCCGCCTCACAGCGCCTTTACTATGCGGCGAGACGCACGTTCAGCGCGCGGCCCAGATTCTCCAGAGAAGGGAAAGGGCCTTCATCCGCCGTTAGCGCGACGATCTGGGCGGCAAGCCGCTCGCGCGCCGGCATGCCCACCAGGCGATCCTGGTCGGCCGCGGGGTAGAAGTAGGGGATAGAAGGCTCCACGCGCAGACGACAGCGCTCCTCCAGCCGCGGGCATTGGTCAGCCGTGGTAATGAGGACGAAGCTGCCGCTATCGACGTGGCCGAGGAAAGGCTCCTCACCATTTCCTTCCCCGGCGACGGCGTTGATGAGCATGACGCTCACGGCCCGGATCACGTCGTCGGCGGCGACGAAGCCATACTGCTCGCGGAAGCGGTCCAGGCCGCCAATCTGCACAAGGACCAGCCCCCAGCCGGCCTCTGGCAGCATCTCCTCCAGCCGGGCCTGCACCAGCATACCCTCCGGCAGACCGGTCAGGCCGTTATGCAGCGGGCGCCGCTCGTCGCGGCGCAGCGCATTGCGCACGCGCAGCCGCAGCTCGTGGATGTCAAAGGGCTTGGTCATATAATCGACGGCGCCCAGCTCCAGCCCGGCGAGCCGGTCCTCGCGCTCGCGCCGCTCCGTCAGGAAGATCACCGGCAGATGGTTGGTGCGTCGCCCGCGGCGCAGCCGGCGGCACACCTCGTAGCCGTCGATGTCCGGCAAGCGGATGTCGAGCACGACAACGTCGGGCACACTGTCCGCAATGCGCTCCACGGCCTCCTCGCCCCAGGCGCTGTGACCGACGGCAAAGCCGTGGGCGGTGAAATAGCCCGTGAGCATCTCCGCCAGATCTTCGTCGTCCTCCACAAAATAGATTGTCTTTTCTCTGGTTTCAGCCACGGCTTCCAGCTCCGTCGCTCGCAACGATGACATGAAGGACAAATACTCCGCCGCGCCGGCTAATGAATCGGCTCTTTGTCGATGCGGAAGACGCCCGACTGCGCCCCCTGGCAGATACACTCCAGCTCCTCGATACGGAACTCGAGCCCGCCGCTGACCCAACGCAGCGTCTCCTGCAGGATGCCGACGGCGATGAAGCCGACCGGCCGGTCACAATGGTCGCGGCCCCAGCACATCGAGCAGCGATCAATGTAATAAAGAAAATGGTCGCCGTGATCCTCGACGCGGCTGGTCTGGTCGCTAAACTGGGTAAAGATGCGGGCCACGGCGGGCACGCCAATACGTAGCTTGGTCCGCAGCGGCAGCACCTTGAAGGCGAGGTCGCCGACGCCGGCCAGAGCGCCAAAGGTCTTCAGGCCGCGGGCAAAGATGGCCCGGCCGCCACGCAGCGCCAGACCACGCCCGCCGCGCGGACCGTAAATCTCTTCCAGCCCGCGATTGAGGTTCGTGATATGGGCAAAGTCAAACTCCCGTTCCAGGTTGTCCGGCGGCAGCTCGTTAATATAGCCACGCAGGTCAATCAGATTGAGGAGCGCATTGAGCCCATTGCGCCCCATGACCTCTTCCAGAGCCAAGAGAAAGATGCGTCCCATCTTGTTGGGATAGTAATAGCCGCTGAGGGGAACCAGATCTTTCACTCAGTACCTCCAAACATCCTGAAAGTTGTGCGCCCTACCGCCAGAGCCAGTGCGACCGGAAAGGGCAGCAAACCCCAATGGCACCAGTATAGCCCATGCACAGTGGTGATCAATGGACCTAGAGTATTATAGGGCCTGACATCCAGGCAGCAACGGGCGCAGCGGCGTAGCGCCGGTGCGCCCGTCAATGATACAATTCACTGGCAAAAGTAGGGGAAAGGTATGGCCCAGGCAACGATGTTTTTCCCCGGAGACTTTCTCTGGGGAACTGCTACTTCAGCCCACCAGGTAGAAGGCAACAACACCAATAACGATTGGTGGCATTGGGAGCAGCAGGAAGGCGCCATTCGCGACGGCAGCCGCTCCGGCCTGGCCGCCAACTGGTGGGAGAACGCCGAAGCCGACCTGGACGAGGCGGCGCGCATGGGAACCAATGCTCACCGTCTCTCGCTGGAATGGAGCCGCATCGAGCCCGAGCCAAGCGTTTTTGACGACGATGCATTGGGCCGCTACCGGGAGATCCTGCAGGCCATGCACGACCGCGGCATGCAGCCAATGGTCACCCTGCACCACTTCTCTAATCCGCTCTGGCTAGTGGAGAAAGGGGACTTCTCGGCGGACATCATCGCCGACTACTTCCGCCGCTACGCAGAACACGCCGTCGCCAGCCTGGGCGACCTCGTCGCGCAGTGGGTGACGATCAACGAACCCATCGTCTATGCCTTCAAGCGCTACCTGGAGGGAGCCTTTCCGGCGCCGAAGCAGCGCGGCTGGCGCGCTCTGCCCGGCGTGCTGACCAATATGCTGCGCTGCCACACGGTAGCCTACGAGGCGATTAAGGCGCGCTACCCACAGACGCCGGTCGGCGTCGCCAAGAATATCATCATCTTTGAGCCGCCGCCGCGGGGCCATCTGCTCGACACCTGGTGGGCGGCCCGCATCAGCAACCTCTACAACGTCTGGTGGATGGAAGCCATGCGCACGGGCCGGCTGCGACGCCCGCTGGGCAGCGGCAACATTCGCGGCCTGGCGAACAGCTTCGACTTTTTTGGCATCAACTACTATACCCGCTTTTATAGCCGTTTCGGCCGGCTCTACCAGCCCCAGTGGCCCGCGGATGCCCTGGTCAGTGATGGCAACTACGGCGAGGTCTATCCGGCCGGCCTCTTTCGCGCTATCCGCTTCGCCATGCGCTATGGCAAGCCGATCTTCATCACCGAAAACGGGGCGCCCGACGCGGCCGACCGGCTGCGGCCCGGCTTCCTGCTCAGCCACCTGCGCGAAGTGTGGCGCGCTGTCAGCTTCAACTGGCCGGTCATGGGCTACTATCACTGGAGCCTCGTCGATAACTTTGAATGGGAGCGCGGCTGGACACAGCGCTTCGGCTTGCTCGAGCTGGAGCCGGAAAGCCAGGAGCGTACCTGGCGTCAGAGCGCCCACCTCTACAAAGAAATCTGTAGCAGCGGCAGCATCAGCAGCGATATGGCCGAGCGCTATGCGCCGGCGCTGCTGCCCGTCCTCTTTCCCGGCGCGGCGCCCCTGGCCGCCGCCGGCGCCGCCCGCGCCGAAGTCGCCAGCTAAGCGGCCCTTATCCACAGGCTATGGCTTTATGTTATAATGGGCGGGCGCTCAGGGCAGTCTGGCCCAGGCGATTGAGAGATGACGGCACTCGTACCGGGAGATAGGGAATGTCTGGACATTCAAAATGGTCAACCATCAAGCATAAGAAGGCTGCCGCCGACGCCAAGCGCGGCAAGCTGTTTACTCAGTTGACCAAAGAGCTGACTATTGCCGCCCGCGAAGGCGGCGATCCGGAATTTAATGCACGCCTGCGGCTGGCCATTGACAAGGCCAAAGAAAACAACATGCCCAAGGACAACATCGAACGGGCTATTAAGCGCGGCACCGGCGAGCTGGAAGGGCAGGAGCTGCAGGAGATCATGTACGAAGGGTACGCCCCCCACGGCGTGGGCCTGCTCATCGAGGTGGTCACCGACAACCGCAACCGCGCCGTGGCCGAGCTGCGCCATGCCCTATCACGTAACGGCGGCTCCATGGCCGAGGCCGGCTCTGTCGCCTGGCAGTTCGAGCGCAAAGGCTACCTGACGCTGAAGGAGCCTGTAGCCGACGAGGACGAGCTGTTCCTGGTCGCCGCCGACGCCGGCGCCGAGGACGTTCAGTTTGACGACGGCGAAGCAGAGGTCTATACCGAGCTGGAGTCACTCGCCAACGTGCGTGACACCCTGGAAGAGCTGGGCTACGAGCTTTCGGAGGCCCGCATGATTTTCATGCCCAAGAATCCGGTGACGCTCGATACGGCGCAGGCCATGCAGGTGCTCAGGGTTCTCGATCACCTGGAAGAGCTGGACGACGTGCAAAATGTCTATCCTGCCCTGGAGATCACCGAAGAAGCGATCGCGGCGATGGAAGCGAGCTGATGCGCATCTTGGGCCTGGACCCGGGGACAGCCACGACCGGCTATGGCATCATTGACATCGTCGAGGGCGAGCCATGTATGGTGACTTACGGCGTTATCCGCACCGAGCCCGAGGTCCCTATGCCGCAGCGGCTGCTGGCTATCTTTGAAGCTTTGGGGGCGATCCTGCGCGAATATGAGCCAGACGCAGCCGCTGTGGAAGAGGTCTTCTTTGGCCGCAATATCACCACGGCCATCACCGTGGGGCAGGCGCGCGGTGTTCTGCTGCTCGCCCTGGCCAGAGCCGGCGTGCCCATTGAGGAGTATTCACCGCCGAAAATCAAGGATGCTGTCACCGGCTATGGCAAAGCCGACAAGCACCAGATGCAGCTTATGGTGCGCAACCTGCTGCATCTGGAAGAAACGCCTCGTCCCGACGATGCGGCTGATGGTCTGGCCGTGGCGCTGACTCACTACCAGCATCACCGCTACTCGTCCCTGCTCTCCTGAGGGCGCCGCGAGAGAAGGTAGGCCCAATGCCGACGACAAAGAGCGACCAGCCCGGCAGTCTCGAGTTCTGGCACAATATCTTTTCCCGCCTGCAGGACCAGCTTAATTACGACCCACAGGACAAAGAACCGGAGTTTGACCCGGAAACAGTCTCGGCGCTGCGCCTCTTGCGCGATCCTGATCTGCCGGTGCCGCTGCGCGCGCTCAACCAGTTTCCCGGCGGCGCCAAGAAGAGGCTCTACCGGCCGCTGCTGCTGCCCGAGCTACTCGTCCGCTTCGGCATTGACCCGATTACCTGGCGCGGGCCTGACGGCGACAACCACGTGCGGCTGGCGGCGCCGGAGGAGAAGGGGCTGGTTAAGCTAGAAGCCTTCCGCCGGCAGGATGACCGCGATCCCTTTGCCTACCTGGAGCTGGTGGATAACAATTTCAACGGCATTAACGTCGTGCTCGTCGTCATCAACGATCCTGATAGCCCTCGCTTCGACACCGACATCTCTGCTGAGGGCGAGCGCACCCTGTTCGGCACCGTCAACCGCAACCACGCAGCCGAGGCCGCGGCGTTGGCGGCTGGCCTGGCGCCGGGGCAGATTCGCCGCGGCCTGCGCAGCACCTCGCTGGCGCTGCAGCAGCTACAGGCCTTTCTCGCCCTGCTCGGCCACGAATCCTTCGCCGCCGAGCCGCTGACCTATGCCACGGCCATTCTCTTTGAAAGCCGCGGCTTTTCTTATATGTCGGGCCGGCGGCTGATGGAAGAGATCCATCAGGAGTTCCAGCCGGGCGGCCGGCTGAGGGCCGCGCTCGACGGCAGCACGCCGTTCCGCCAGCCGGGCCAGGCGGAGACGATTCGCGGGCGCGCCTGGGCCATTCACGACGGCATTCTGGAAGCCATCGACCGCAGCTGGAACAACGTGCGCATGGTCAAGCGGCTGGGCCACGACGCCGGTATCAATACGTTTCCGGACGCAGTCTACTAACGAGGCGACCGGCGCCCCTGGCTGGCCGCGTACAGTGACGACGTACAGGGGTAAAAGGTGACGTTTGTCAGTGGTCACCGTCCTTGCATCGGGCCCGGCGGGGATATACAATTTCAACACGAGTGGAGAACGATGCCTAGCGGCTGTCCGGGAGAGGGTGTAGTTGGCTATCGGAGCAGGCCTACACCGCCGAAGGGGCAAGCCTGGTGTGCTGGCTGCAGCGCCGGGTGAAACTCTCAGGCAAAAGGACCGGACAGGCGGGCGCTTCTGGAGAGCCTGGCAGCATGGCCGAAGCAGCCGCCAGGTACGTGACAGAGGACGGCAGCAATGCGTGTGATTGCCCGCCGTCTTTTTTTGTTCCAGTTTCGGCTCACAAACACAGTTCGGCAGGAGGAAACAGACCATGACCAAAATCAATGACGGTTTGCTCTACACGCATGATGACGAATGGCTGCGCATTGAAGGCGATGAGGCCACCGTCGGCATCAGCGACTATGCCCAGGATTCCCTTTCGGACATCGTCTATCTTGAGTTCCCGGCTGTTGGCGACAGCTTTGGCCAGGGCGACACCTTTGGCGTCGTCGAGTCGGTGAAAGCGGCTGCCGACCTCTACATGCCCGTCACCGGCGAGGTGGTCGCCGTGAACGAAGCCTTGCTCGATCAGCCCGAGCTAGTTAATTCCGATCCTTACGGCGAGGCCTGGATGGTTCGCGTTCGCCTCAGCGACCCGAGCGAGCTAGACGAGCTGATGGATGCCGCCGCCTACCGCACCTACTGCGAGGAACGCAGCTAAGTTAGGAGACCGTATGTCCCATTTATCTCCCGCAAAGGCCAGTAATCTGGACCTGCTTGACGACAGCAGCTCCTTTATCAACCGCCATCTCGGTCCCAAGGGCGCCGCGGTGCAGCAGATGCTGGAGCAGATTGGCATTGAGTCACTGGATGCGCTGATGGACCAGGCTGTCCCGGCGGTCATCCGCATGGAAGGCAGCCTCAACCTGCCGCCGCCGCAAAGTGAAGCAGAAGTCCTGGCCGAGCTGCGCTCGCTGGCCCACCAGAACAGAGTATTCCGCTCTTACATTGGCTTGGGCTACTACAGCACGCTTGTCCCCCCTGTCATCAAGCGCAACATCCTCGAGAACCCGGGCTGGTACACCCAGTACACGCCCTACCAGCCGGAAATTGCTCAGGGTCGCCTGGAAGCGCTGCTCAACTTCCAGACCATGGTGGCCGACCTGACCGGCCTGGAGATTGCCAACGCTTCCATGCTGGACGAAGCGACGGCCGCCGCCGAAGCAATGACCATGTGCCTGCGCACCCAAAAGCGCGGCTCCACTGCCGACACCTTTTTCGTCTCCGAGCTGTGCCACCCGCAGACCATCGCCGTGGTGCAGACCCGCGCTGAGCCGTTGGGCATTAAGGTCGTCGTCGGCGACCACCGCACCTACGATTTCGCCGACGATTTGTTTGGCGTCCTCGTCCAATACCCGGCGAGCAACGGCGACATCTACGACTACGAGGCGTTTTTCGCCCGGGCCCACGAGAAAGGCGCGCAGACTGTCGTCGCCACCGACCTGCTGGCGCTGACGCTCCTGCGGCCGCCCGGGGAGTTTGGCGCCGACGTGGCCGTTGGCAACAGTCAGCGCTTTGGCGTGCCCATGGGCTATGGCGGCCCGCACGCTGCCTTCATGGCAACCCACGAGAGCTACACGCGCCAGCTACCTGGCCGGCTGGTCGGCGTCGCCGTCGATACGCGCGGCGCGCCGGCGCTGCGCCTGGCCCTGCAAACCCGCGAGCAGCACATTCGCCGCGAGCGGGCCACCAGCAACATCTGCACGGCGCAGGTGCTGCTGGCGATCATGGCCTCGATGTATGCCGTCTACCACGGCCCGGAAGGGCTGCGCCGCATCGGCCGCCGCGTGCGTCTGCTGACAATGGTGCTGCAGCAGGGACTGAACGCCCTCGGCTATGAGACCAATCAGACCCCCATCTTCGACACGCTGACGGCGACCGCTGCCGTGGCCGACCGCGACGCCATCCGCGAGCGGGCGCTGGCTGCGGAAATCAACCTGCGCTACTTTGACGATGGCAGCATCGGCATCAGCCTCGACGAGACGACCACGCTCGCCGATGTTCGCGACCTGCTCAGCCTCTTTGGCGCAGCCGCCGCTCAGTTTGACCTCGAGGCGATGGCTGAGGCAGCCGATCTGAGCTACGAAGCGCCTTTCGAACGCAGCAGCGACTATCTGACGCATCCCATCTTCCACAGCTACCACTCGGAAACGGAGATGCTGCGCTACATCACCAAGCTGCAGAGCCGGGACCTGTCGCTGGCCTTCTCGATGATTCCCCTCGGCTCCTGTACGATGAAGCTCAATGCCACCGCCGAGATGGAGGCGATAACCTGGCCCGAGTTCGCCAATCTGCACCCGTTCGCTCCACGCGACCAGGCGCAAGGATACCTGACCCTCTTCGAGCGCCTGGAGGCCTGGCTGGCGGAAATCACCGGCTTTGCGGGCGTCAGCCTGCAGCCCAACGCCGGGTCGCAGGGCGAGTACACTGGCCTGATGGTCATCCGCGCCTACCACCGGGCGCGCGGCGATAGCCACCGCGACATCTGTCTCATCCCCAGCTCGGCGCACGGCACCAACCCGGCCAGCGCTGTGATGGCGGGCCTCGAGGTCGTGGTGGTGGCCTGCGATGACGATGGCAATGTGGACGTAACCGACCTGCGGCACAAAGCAGAGCGCTATCAAGAGCGGCTGGCGGCGATGATGATTACCTACCCGTCGACCCACGGCGTCTTTGAGCCGGACATCCGCCAGCTCATCGACATCGTGCACGAGTTTGGCGGGCAGGTCTACCTCGACGGCGCCAACATGAATGCGATGGTCGGCCTGGCCCGGCCGGGCGACTTTGGCGCCGACGTCTGCCACCTGAACCTGCACAAGACCTTCACGATTCCCCACGGCGGCGGTGGTCCGGGTATGGGCCCGATTGGCGTGGCCAAGCATCTGCAGCCGTTCCTGCCCGTGCACCCGGTTGTCCCTGGCGTGGGCGGCAGCCAGGGAATCGGCCCGGTTTCGGCGGCGCCCTGGGGCAGCCCCTGCATCCTGCCCATTCCCTATGCCTACATCGCCATGATGGGCGCCGAGGGGCTAACCCAGGCCACACGCATTGCCATCCTCAACGCCAACTACATCGCCAGACGGCTGGATGACCACTATCCGGTGCTGTACAAGGGCGCCAGAGGCTACGTCGCCCACGAGTGCATCGTCGACCTACGCCCGCTCAAAGATTCGGCCGGCATCCCGGTAGACGACGTCGCCAAGCGGCTGATTGACTACGGCTTCCATGCGCCGACGATGAGCTTCCCGGTGGCCGGCACGCTGATGATCGAGCCGACCGAGAGCGAGTCGAAGGCGGAGCTGGACCGCTTCTGCGACGCCATGATCCAGATTCGCGAGGAGATCCAGAAGGTGGAAGACGGGCACTACGACGCCGCCGATAACCCGCTGCACAACGCGCCGCACACGGCACAGATGCTGGCGGAAGAGTGGGCTCACCCCTACTCGCGCGAGGAAGCAGCCTACCCCGCCGATTGGGTCAAAGAGAACAAGTTCTGGCCCTTTGTCGGCCGGGTGGACAACGTCTACGGCGACCGCAATCTCTTCTGCGTCTGCATCCCTGTCTCCGAATACGAGCACGAGCCGCGGGAGTTTGAAGCAGCGCTGCCCTGAGCAGCAGCACGCACCTAAATGAACCAGTGCCGGGCTCCTTGTAGGAGCCCGGCACTGTTCATGAGGAGCGATGCTACACGATGGGCATTACTGGCGCAAGATGTAGGCTTCTGGGCAGGGTTTATTATTCGCTACTGCACCACCCGTACCAGATGGTACCGCTTCTTCCCTTTGCGCAAGACGAGGAACTGGCCGTCAATAGCGTCGGCTAAGGTGACGAGCTGCCCTACCTCGTCAACGCGCCGGTTGTTGAGGTAGATGCCGCCGCCCTGCATGGCGCGCTTGGCTTCACCACGGCTGCCGGCCAGGCTGCTCTCGGCGAGGAGATCCACGACCAGCGTTCCGCCGTCCTGCAGCGCCGCGCCGGGCACCTCGCTTGACGGCACGTCGGCAAAGATGTCGGCAATCTCGCGCGCGCTTAACCCTTCCAGGTCGGCGCCAAAGAGCACGGCCGTCGCCAGCTCGGCGCGCGCCAGCTCGCTGGGACCGTGCACCGTGCGCGTCATCTCCTCGGCAAGCCGCCGCTGAGCTTCACGCGCCTCAGGCCGCGTCGCAACACTTTCCGCCAGCTCCGCAATCGTCGCCTCGCCGAGGAAGGTAAAGTACTTCAGGTAATCGACGACCTTTTCGTCCTCCGTATTCAACCAGAACTGGTAGAAGCGGTAAGGCGAGGTCCGATCCGGATCGAGCCAGACCGAATCACCGGCGGCCGTCTTGCCAAACTTGGTACCGTCGGCGCGGAGGATCAGGGGGTAGACGAGGCCCGCAACCTTCACGCCGCGCACGCGCCGGATCAGCTCCACGCCGGCGATGATATTGCCCAGCTGGTCACTGCCGCCGGTCTGCAGCCGGCAGCCGAAGCGGTCGAACAGGGTCAGGTAGTCGTATGCCTGCAGCAGCATGTAGCTGAACTCGGTGTAGCTAATACCCGTTTCGCGGTCGATCCGGCCCTGCACCGACTCCTTGGCCAGCATGTAGTTCACGGTGAAATGCTTGCCGACGTCGCGCAGGAACTCCATCATGTTGAGCTGCGACAGCCACTCATAGTTGTCCACCAGCCGCGCCGGATTTCGCCGCGTCTCAAAGTCGAGAAAGTGGGCAAGCTGCTGTTTAATCTTGGCGACGTTGGCTTCCACCTGCTCGCGTGACAGCAGGTTGCGCTCCTCCGACTTGCCGCTGGGATCGCCGACCATGCCCGTGCCTCCGCCGGCCACGGCAATGACCGAGTGACCAAAGCGCTGGATGCGCGCCAGGTTAATCAGCGGCACCAGATGGCCGATATGCAGGCTGTCTGAGCTCGGGTCGAAGCCGTTGTAGATGGTGAGCGGCTCCGCGCCGCTCAACAGCTCGCGGGCGCCTTCAGTCTCATGGAGGATGAGGCCACGCCACGCCAGTTCCTCATAAATATTGCTCGCCATCGTTGCTTCTCCTTCAGGGTTCGCTGGAATGATCCTATGCGCCCGAGCGGGCGCTGTCAAAGCAGGGCATAAAAAAGACGCGAGCCATGCCGCGTCTTTTATGGTCTGGTTTCCTGCTGCTTGTCACGCTACGGGCTTACGCAGGGGAACGCCTCCCACGCCGGCATGGCGTTGGCTGTTCGCTTTCATAGACGTAAGCATAAAGCGTTCTGACCATAGTCACATTACTATAGCATAGTGCCGAAAGCACAGTCAATAGTTGCTTGACATAATGGCAAGTCCCTACGGGCCGCCGAGTAAGCGGTCGACGGCGGCTGACAGCTGGGCCAGGTTTCGCACCGGATAGACCGCGTCGCACAGCGGCGCGTAATCAAGCATATCGCTGTCGCCCGTGCCCCACTGCCGTTCGTGCTCCGGGTTGAGCCAGATGAGTCGGCGTGCGCGCCGCTGCAGCATCTGTACCAGGTCCAGGCGCGGCGCGTTGAAGTTGTTGCGCCCATCGCCGAGGATGATGACCGTGGTGCGGCCGCTCACCGTGCTCAGGTGCTGCTGACAAAAGATGTCCAGACAGAAGCCGAGGTCAGTGCCATACGGGCGATAGGGCAGCAGCCGGCGTACGATGTCAAAGGCCGCATCAGGCTGCCGGTCGCCGATGAGCTGCAGCACCTCTGGCGGAAACTCCAGCAGCTGGTCATAAAAGGCATAGGTGCGCACCTTAGAGACCTGGTCGTGCAGTTGCTGTGAAAGGTGCAGCATGAACTCCACCACGTTCTCCGTCGAGCGGGAGACGTCACAAATCAGGACGAGGCTCGGCTTCAGCTTCTTCTTTTTCAGCCGCATCTCAAAGGGCACGCCGCCATAGCGCTGGTTGGCGCGGATGGTGCCCTTGGCGTCGAACTTGCCCTGCTTGCCCCGCTTGCGCCGCAGGGCCGCGCGGCTGCGTAGCTGCGTCACCAGGCGCTGCACCTCGCGGCGCAGCCGTTCCGCCTCCTCGTCGGTGAGGGCGTCGAAAGGTTTGTGCATCAGGTCGCTCGTGTGCAGGTCGTCGGGCCGGTTGGCGCGTTCCTGGGCAATCTGCAGCCCAATCTGCCGCGACACCTGCTCCGCCAGGGCATCGCGGTTGGCCTGCACCACGCCGAGCAGCTTTTCGATGGCCTCCTGGCTCATGCCCATTTCCTGCAGCTTCTGCACGAGCTGCTGCAGCATCTCTTCCAGGTGCTCGAAGCCCATCTGGCGCAGCATGCGCCGCGTCACCCACTTGCCATCCTGGGGGTTATTGGCCCACTGCGCCCCGGCGCGGCGCGCCAGCTCCTCCAGCTCCTCTTTCGTCGGCCCCTCGCCGCTGGTCAGCCACTCCATTAGCTTCTCCAGCCGCCCGCTCAGGGCCGACAGCGCTGCTTCCAGCAACTTCTGCTCGTCCGGGCTCATATCCTCCAGCGCATTTTGCAGCGGCGGCCCTTCGCTGCCGAAGTAAAGCGGGAATAGCTCGTTAAAGAGCGGGAAATCGTTGGATTCTTTGACCAGCGTGGCGCGCAGGCTCTCGCGGAAGCGGACCTTATCGACAACGCCCAGAGTCTCGACAGCTTTGAGCGCGTCTATCGACTCGGCCAGGCTGATGCGCACGCCGGCAGCGCGCATGCCGCGGATGAACTCAACGATTCGATTGTCCATACCGTCCTCCGGGACGATGGCTGCCGCCGTTGCCGAGCAGCCGCCGCGCCTTGGCCACGTCGGCTTCGTATTTCAGCAATACCGTCAATGTGTTGCGCAGCGTCTCTTCGTCAATCTCCGTGGCATTGAGCGCCACCAGCGCGCGCGCCCAGTCGAGCGTCTCGCTGATGCTCGGCACCTTGCGCAGGTCCATATTGCGCAGCTGCTGTACCACGGCAACCGCCTGCCGTGCCAGCTCCTCGCTCAGCGCCGGCACCTTCAGGCGCACAATGTCCAGCTCGGCGTCACGCGAGGGGTAATCGACGAACAGGTAGAGACAGCGCCGCTTCAGCGCCTCGCTCAGTTCGCGGGTATTGTTGCTGGTGAGGAGAACCATTGGCTGGTGCCGGGCGCTGATCGTGCCCAGCTCGGGGATGCTCACCTGGAAATCGCTGAGCACCTCCAGGAGAAAGGCTTCAAATTCGACATCGGCGCGGTCAATCTCGTCGATGAGCAGGACGACCGGTTCTTCAGAAGTGAGTGCGGTCAGCAGGGGGCGCGGCAGCAGGAAGTTCTCGGAAAAGAAGACGTCGTCTTCCTGGGCCAGCCGGCTGGCTGCCTCTGCCAGACTACCGGCGTCTCCCAGGAAGTCGTGCAGTGTGTCGCGCAGAAGCTGGGTGTAGAGCATCTGTTTGGCGTACTCCCATTCGTAGAGCGCCTTGCTCTCGTCCAGCCCCTCGTAACATTGCAGCCGCACCAGACGGTGTTCCAGGGCTCCCGCCCACGCTTTCGCCAGCTCGGTCTTGCCCACGCCGGCCGGTCCTTCGGCGAGAATCGGCTTGCACAGGGATTGAGCCAGGTAGACGACGGTGCCGATTTCCTCGGATGCGATGTATTGCTGCTGGCTTAGACGCTGGCGGACATCATCGATATTGCGGAACATACTGCCTCCATTGTTAACTGTCCGTCCTCCACCTTCCCCTGTTGGCTGTCGATTGTAGGGCATCATGCTATGGTTGTAAACTAGACGAATAGCTAGGCTCACGTGGCAGTAATCCACTGCCGGCCTGCTGTTCATGGAGAAACGATGGCCATTGTCCGTGGGAGCACACGGGTCGTAGGGCTGTTGGGCTGGCCGGTCGCCCACAGCCTGAGCCCGGCGATGCATAATGCGGCGGCGCGCGCGCTGGGGCTGGACCTCGCCTACGTGCCGCTGCCCGTAGCGCCCGATGCCGTGGGCGCGGCCGTGCGCGGGCTGGCCGCGCTGGGCTTTCTCGGGGCCAACGTCACCGTGCCGCACAAAGAGGCAGTGCTGACCTACCTGGACGAAATCGACGACGTAGCCGGCCTGCTCGGCGCTGTCAATACGATTGTCGTGCGCCGCGATGGCAAGCTTGTACTCCACGGGACGAACACTGACGTCGCCGGTCTTTTAGCCGACCTCGACGCGAATGCCGTGAGCATCGATCGACGAGATTGCCTGGTGCTCGGCGCGGGTGGGGCTGCGCGCGCTGCTGTCTATGGGCTTGCCCGTCGTGGCGGCCGCGTCCGCGTGCTGGCGCGGCGGGCGGAACAGGCCCAGCGGCTTGCCGGCGTTCTGCTGCCTCACGTATCCGCCGGGCGCGTTACCGCCCACCAGTGGGACGAGCTGGCAACCCTAGCGACCGGCATGAAAGCGCCGCTCATCGTCAACGCCACGCCGGTGGGCATGCATCCTCACCCCGGCGCTTCCCCGTGGCCCGAGGAGCTGCCGTTGCCGGCCGCCAGTTTCGTCTACGACATGGTCTACCAGCCGGCCGAGACCCGGCTGCTGCAGCAGGCGCGCGCCGCCGGTTGCGCCGGCGTCAACGGGCTGGGCATGCTGCTCTACCAGGGCGCCCTGGCCTTCGAGCTATGGACCGGCCACCGCCCGGACATCGCC
>CAZOGK010000002.1:15511-134387 GCA_964579295.1 uncultured Ardenticatenaceae bacterium | reverse complement strand
CGCAGGCCGTGTTCGCTCAGCCGCGCGCCGACTTCAGTCATCTGCAGATCGACAATGGCAACCACATCTTCGCGCGTCAGCGGCTCGAAGATGATGATCTCGTCAATGCGGTTGATGAACTCGGGCCGGAAGGTCCGCTTCAGCTCTTCTTCAATGCGCTTCCGGCTCTCTTCTTCTTCCGAATCGCGCAGGCCGGCGAAGCCCAACCCGGCGCTGCGGTTGACGAAGCTGGTGCCCACGTTGCTGGTCATGACGATGACCGTGTTGCGGAAGTTGACGGTGCGGCCCTGACCGTCGGTCAGGCGCCCATCGTCAAGGATCTGCAGCAGCGCGTTCCACACGTCCGGGTGCGCCTTCTCGATCTCGTCAAACAGCACCAGGCTGTAGGGGCGGCGGCGCACCTGTTCGGTGAGCTGCCCACCCTGATCGTAGCCTACATAGCCAGGCGGCGCGCCAAAGAGACGGCTGACCGTGTGCTGCTCGCGGTACTCGCTCATGTCCACACGGATGAGCGCATCCTCGTCGTCGAAGAGGAACTGCGCCAGCGCGCGGGCCAGCTCCGTCTTGCCGACGCCGCTGCTGCCCAGGAAGATGAACGAGCCAATGGGACGGCGCGGGTCGCTCAGGCCAGACCGGCTGCGGCGGATAGCGTCGGCCAGCGCGTTGATCGCCTTGTCCTGGCCGATGATGCGCTCGTGCAGCCGCTTCTCCATATCCAGGAGCTTGGCTGCTTCCGTTTCCATCATCTGCGTCACGGGAATGCCGGTCCATGAGGCGACCACCTCGGCAATGTCATCCTCGTCGACAGTCTCGTCTAGCTGCTGCTCGCTCCGCCACTGGTCGCGGGCCGTGGTGAACTCGGCATCCAGCCGGATGCGCTCGGCGCGCATGTTGGCGGCGCGCTCGTAATCGCGCACCGTATGCGCTTCCTCTTCCTCGGCCGCGATCTGGTCCAGCCGGATCTTGGCCTCCTTCAGGTCAGGGGGCAGCGTGTGCAGCGCCACGCGCAGCTTGGCGGCAGCCTCGTCCATCAGGTCAATCGCCTTGTCCGGCAGCTGGCGGTCGGTCACGTAGCGCGCCGAGAGCCGCGCCGCCGCCTCCAGAGCGGCGTCCGAGTAGTGGACGCGGTGATGGTCTTCGTAGCGGGCGCGCAGCCCGTGCAGCATCTCAATTGTCTCTTCCACCGTCGGCTCGTCGACAAAGACCGGCGCAAAGCGGCGCTCCAGCGCGCTGTCGCGTTCGATGTGCTGGCGGTATTCGTCCAGCGTGGTCGCGCCCACGCACTGCAGCTCGCCGCGCGCCAGGGCCGGCTTGAGCATGTTGCTGGCGTCCATAGCGCCCTGTGCGGCGCCGGCGCCGACGACGGTGTGCAGCTCGTCGATAAAGAGGATGATCTCGCCTTGGGCGCTCTCGATCTCCTCCATGACAGCCTTCAGACGCTCTTCAAACTCGCCGCGGAAGCGGCTGCCGGCAATCATCGCGCCCAGGTCGAGCGAGATGACGCGGCGATTGAGCAGATTTTCGGGTACGTCATTGGCGATGATCTGCTGCGCCAGCCCTTCGACAATCGCCGTCTTGCCCACGCCGGCCTCGCCAATGAGAACCGGGTTGTTCTTGGTGCGGCGGCTGAGTACCTGGATGAGGCGCATGATCTCCCCATCACGGCCGATCACCGGATCGAGCTTGCCTTCACGGGCCAGCTGCGTCAGATCGCGGCTGTACTTATCCAACGTGCGGTAGCGGCTCTCGGCTTGGCGGTCGGTGACACGCTTGCCGCCACGCAGGTAGAGAATAGCGTCCATGACCCGCTCGCGGGTGATGCCAAACTCCTGCAAAATGCGCGACGACGGTGTATTGCGCTCGCTGAGAATCGCCAGAAAGATATGTTCGGTGGAAATAAACTCGTCCTTCAGCCGGCTGGCTTCACCCTGGGCCAGCTCGAGGACGGTACGAATGCGCGGCGTGTAAAAGATCTGGCCAACGCCGCCGCCGTAGACAGAAACCTTGGGGCTGCCCCGCAGCTCCTCGTCCAGGCGCGCTTCCAGCTGTGGCTCGTCCACGCTGAGGTTGTCCAGAATCTGGGATACGACGCCGTCTCGCTGTTCGAGCAGGGCCAGGAACATATGCTCGGTATCCACCTGAGTATGGCCGTAGCGCTGCACGATGTCATAGGCGCGTGCGGCGGCATCCTGAGCCCGCTCCGTAAATCGATCAAATCGCATCTCTATCCCTCGTTCTAACGGCCATTGATTGCGGGCCGTTTCGCTGCAAAAGAGATATGCCGGGCCGTGATTACGGGCGACAGGGTGCCCGTCGCTCCGGGCCCAGGGATCTCTTTCATCTTACTACATTTCGTGACCTAAACATATTAAGTATAGAGAAATGAGGTAGGATTCCTATAAGAAGCTGCGCTAGCAACAGGTTAGAGAACGCGGATACCCTCGCCGTCATAGCCGTCGCCCCAGGCCAGGATACGATGGGGCGTTACTTCTACCAGCCGCCAGTCCATCGTGTCGTCGTAGCGGAAATCCCACTCATATTTATTGTAGAAGTACTCGGCCATCTCTTCCGTGCGGGCGCGCCCCACGCCATGCGCTTCGCCTTCGACAATGAGCACGCTGGCCGTATCGGGCAGCGCCAGGGCGACGCTCTGGTTGTCATGCAGGTTGAGGAACTTGCGGCTCTCGCTGCCGGTAGCGAAGTAGATCTTGTCGTCGAGCCAGACGAACCAGACGGGCGTGAGGTGCGGCCGGCCGTCTGGCCTGACGGTAGCGATCCAGATCGTCAGCTCGCGCCCAAGACGAGCAGAAACGGCTCGCCAACGCTCGTTATTGCGTCGCCTCACAGAGAACCCTCCTGGCGCGCATTATACTGTATGGCTGGATGTGGCGGTAGCCGCCAGCGCCGCGGTCAGGCTGCCGCTCTGCCAGTGCAGCCCGCGCACTGCCACGGGCTGGCCCAGCAGCCGCGCCGCCAGCGCCGCAAAGTGCGTCGGGTCGCCGCTGGTATAAGCCATATGCCGGCCCGGCGCAGCGGAAAATCCTGGCTCGCCTGCCAGCAGCAGCCGCTGCGCCTGCCGTGCCACGGCCGGAGCCGGGTCGATCAGCGATACGCCGGGCCCGGCCAGGCGGGCAAGCAGCGGCAGCACAAACGGGTAGTGGGTACAGCCCAGCACAATGGTATCCACGCCGGCCGCCAGCATGGGCGTGAGGCAGCCGCGCAGCAGATCCTCTGTCTCCCGGCCGTCAAGCTGCCCGGCTTCAATCAGAGGCACCAGGCCACGGCACGGGTCCTGGTAAAGGCGGACATCGCTGGCATAACGAGCCATCAGGTCAGCATAGCGCTGGCTCTCGAAGGTGCCCGCCGTCGCCAGCACGCCGACCCGCCCGCTGCGCGTCTGGGCCGCCCCCGGCTTGACCGCCGGCTCCATGCCGACGAACAGGACGCCGGGAAAGCCTGCGCGCAGGCCGGAGAGCGCCGCCGCCGTCGCCGTGTTGCAGGCGACGACGATTAGCTGTGCGCCCTGCGCCAGCAGGAAGCGCGTAATCTCTGCGGAAAAAGCGCGCACCTCTTCGGCCGGGCGCGGCCCGTAGGGCACGTGAGCCTGGTCGGCGACGTAGATCAGATTGGCGCGCGGCATGCGCGCTGCTATGCGCCGCCAGACGGATAGCCCGCCCACCCCCGAGTCGAAGATGCCAATGGTCGCGGCGCCGGCGCTAACCATCCTGCTCAGCCGCCGTGCGCCGCACTACGACGCGGCCGCCTGCACAAAGGCGCGAAACAGCTGGTTCATACGCGGCTCGCGCGCCAGTATTGCTTCCGGGTGCCACTGCACGGCCACGGCAAAGGGATGATCGCGCAATTCTACCGCCTCGATCAGCCCATCGGGCGCCGTGGCGACCGCCGCCAGTCCCGGCGCCAGCCGGCGAATGCCCTGGTGATGCAGGCTGTTGACGCGCAGCGAGCCGTTGGCCTCAAGCGCCTGGGCCAAGCGCGAATGAGTTGCGACGCTCACCTCGTGCGCCAGGTAGTCACGCTCGCTGCGGTCATTGTAGTCGTGGAGGATGGCGCCCGGCATGCCGCGGTAGATGTCCTCGTAGAGAGAGCCGCCGAGGGCGACGTTTACCACCTGCAGGCCGCGGCAGATAGCCAGCAGCGGCGTCGCACTCTCGGCCGCATAGCGCGCCAGCCACAGCTCCAGCGCGTCGCGCTCAGAGTCGATGTTGCGCACGGTCTCGTCCGTCTCGTCGCCGCCATAGTGGGACGGGGCTATATCGCCGCCGCCGGGCAGCAGGACGCCATCCAGCCGTTCCACCAGCGCCAGCAGCTCGTCTTCGTCCAGTCCCAGGGGAATCAGCACCGGTAAGCCGCCGGCCGCGCGCACCGCCTCCGTATAGGTTGCCATCAGGCCAAACATAGTAAGGGGCTGTGCGCCGCCCAGCGTGCGGCGATAGGTTGAGCAGCCAATAAGCGGACGTCTCGCTACCATCAATCTCTCCAGGTCAGCAGTTGATGGGGCGGATGATAGCGAGCAGGGCCGTAAACAGCAAAAAGCAAGCAACGAGCGCTTCGCTGCTTGCTATTGCGGAAAGCCGTATGGGCGGCGCCGTGCGCCGGAGCTTTGCCTAACGCTTCTCGCGCAGGCGGGCCGCCTTGCCCGTCCGCTCGCGCAGGTAGTAGAGCTTGGCGCGGCGCACGTGGGCGTGGCGATGGACTTCGATCTTTTCGATGAGGGGGGAGCGCAGGAGGAAGCTGCGCTCGACGCCAATGCCATTGGAAGCAATACGGCGCACGGTGAAGCTCTTTTGGTTGCCGCTGCCCTGCATCCGGATGACAGAGCCGCGCACCAATTGGATACGCTCGCGATTGCCTTCCACGATGCGCAGGTGCACGGTAACGTCATCGCCGATACGCACTTCCGGGATATTCTCGTTAACAGGCGTGTCGAACGCCTTCAGCAGTTGATCTGACATGAGGGTGGCCTCCGCATTTCAGCGCCAGGTGATTAATAGTAGCAGTCCAATGCCCGCAATCAAAGTACAAAAAGAGAGCCCGCACGGCAGCGGGCCGAAGATGAAATATAGCACAGTTGCTGCCGGGCGACAACTTAGAGTTTCAGCCAATCCTGCCCCTCTCAGGTAAAATACAGCTATGGAGCAGGAGACACAAATCAGCGGCTCGGTCGAGCGCATTACCTATTACAACGCCGAAAACGGCTATTCGGTCATCCGCCTCAAGCCCGACCAGCGCGGCATGTTGCGCTTTCCGTACGCCAGCGGGCGTGAGGCCCTGGTCACCGTCGTCGGCAACCTGCCCGAGGTCAATCCCGGGGAGTGGCTACGGCTGCGCGGCCGCTGGAGCAGCCATAGTGAGTATGGCCGCCAGTTCCAGGTGCAGCATTGCGAGCAGGCGCTGCCCGCCACCGTCGAAGGGATCAAGCGCTACCTCGGCTCCGGCATGATCCGCGGCGTGGGCAAGGTCATGGCCGAGCGCATCGTCGATCGCTTCGGCGAAGAGACGCTCGATGTCATCGACCAGGAACCGGAGCGGTTGAGCGCGGTGCTGGGCATCGGCCCTAAGCGGATTGGCGGCATCAAAAAGGCCTGGCAGGAGCAGAAAGCGATCAAGGACGTGATGATCTTCCTGCAGTCGCACGGCGTCTCCACTGCTCTGGCTATTAAGATATACAAGAAGTACGGCGACGAGGCGCTGAGCGTCGTGCGCACCCAGCCTTACCGGCTTGTCCAGGACGTCTACGGCATCGGCTTCAAGACGGCCGACCAGATCGCGCGCGCGCTGGGCCTGGCCCACGACGACCCCGGCCGGATTGAGGCGGGCATCGCCTATACGCTCAACCGGATGGCCGAGGAAGGGCATGTCTACGTGCCGCAGGAAGAGCTGGAGCCGGAAGCGTCTGAGATCCTCGGCGTGCCCACGGAAAAGGTGACGGCTCTGCTGGAAACGCTGGAGAGTGAAGCGTTTATCAAGCGCGACACGATTCGGCGCGAACCGGTCCAGTACCAGATCGGCCAGTCGCCGCCGGCGGAGGCGGTTGTCCAGGAGGAGCGCGCCGTCTATCTGACCCCCTTTTACTTCTCCGAGGTCGGCGTTACCAACCGCGTGCGGCGCATGGTCGAGCACCCGACCAGCCGCCTGCACGGCCTGCAGCAGCGACTGCGCCGCGAGGGCTGGCGGCCACCCGGCCAGCAGGGCGTCAACCTGGCGCCGCAGCAGCTTGAGGCGATCCAGACGACGGTCCTGAACAAGGTCACGATCCTCACCGGCGGGCCGGGCACGGGCAAAACAACGACCCTGCGCGCGTTGCTGGATCTGCTCGACGAGGGCCGGCACAGCTACGTGCTGGCGGCGCCCACCGGCCGGGCGGCCAAACGGCTGGCCGAGGCAAGCGGTCGCGAGGCAAAGACGATCCACCGGCTGCTGGAGTTCAAGCCGGCCGAAGGCTTTGCCCGCAATGAAGAGAACCCGCTCGACGCCGACCTGGTGATCGTCGACGAAGCTTCGATGCTCGACCTGGTGCTGGCGAACACGCTGCTCAAGGCCATTGGCCCTGACAGCCACCTGCTCCTCGTCGGCGACGTCGACCAGCTCCCCTCGGTGGGGGCTGGCGACGTGCTGCGCGACCTGATTGCCAGCGGCATTACGGCCGTCATCCGCCTGGAGACTATCTTCCGCCAGGCGGCCAACAGCCTTATCGTGCAGAACGCCCACCGCATTAACCAGGGCCAGATGCCGCTCACGCCGGCGCAGGCCAGGGATTTTTTCCTCTTCGTTAAGCCTGAACCCGGCGAGCTGGCCGACCTCCTCGTGGATGTGGTCAGGAGCCGCATCCCGCATAAGTTCGGCCTTGATCCCCTGGACGATATTCAGGTGCTCAGCCCCATGTATCGCGGGCAAACGGGCGTGAATAACCTGAACGAGCAGCTACAGCAAGCGCTCAATCCGCCGGCGCCGCGCAAGGCCGAGCGGCGGATTGGCGGTCGCGTCTTCCGCAGCGGCGACAAAGTGATGCAGACGGTCAATAATTACGATAAGAACGTCTACAACGGCGATATTGGCCGCATCACCGCCATCGACCTCGTCGGGCAGACGATGACCGTCAGTATCGACGGCAATCCGGTCGTCTACGACTTCCTGGAGACCGATGAGCTGGAGCTGGCCTACGCCATCAGCGTGCATAAGAGCCAGGGGGCCGAATACCCGTGCGTCGTCATGCCGGTTATCACGCAGCATTACATGATGCTGCAGCGCAATCTGCTCTACACAGCCGTGACGCGCGCCCGCAAGCTGGTGGTTCTGCTGGGAACGCGGCGTGCGCTGAACATCGCCGTGCGCAATAATCAAGTGGCGGCGCGCTACACGGCGCTGGACTGGCGTCTACAACAGGAGGAGAGATGGCCGAACCGAAGATAGTGGGGCTGGGCGGCTCGCTGCGCGAAAACTCGACCAGCCTGACAGCGTTGAAGCTGGCCCTTGCCGGGGCGGCCGACCATGGCGCTGTCACCGAGCTGCTGGACATCCGCACGCTCGCTCTACCCATGTATCGGCCGGGGCTGGCCGAGCTTCCAGAGGCTGTGCGCGAGCTAAACGACATTATCTACGAGGCCAATGGCCTCATCTGGAGCAGCCCTCTCTACCACGGCACTGTGAGCGGATCCTTTAAGAACGCCCTGGACTGGCTAAACCCTCTCGGCCAGCGCGACCCGGCCTACCTGACGGGCAAAGTGATTGGCCTGATCAGCACGGCCGGCGGCACGCAGGGGCTGCAGGCAGTCAATACGATGGAGTTCGCCGTCCGCTCTCTGCGCGGCTGGGCCGTGCCGCTGGTGCTGCCTATCCCGCGCGCAGGCCGTGCCTTCAATGCCGATGGCTCAGTCACCGATCCCGGCGTCGAAAGACAGCTACTGGATCTGGGCCGTGAGGTCGCCCGCGCCGCGCGGCAGGCCGTCCATTACCAGACGTGTGATTACGCAGATTAGATAACCATGGAAGTCCGCTTTGCCGTCGCCAAGATCAGCAAATACGCCACCCGCGAAAGCGGCGACACGGTCGAGATGATCGAGCGGCCGCATGGTGGCTTATCGCTGGTAATGGTCGATGGGCAGCGCAGCGGCCGCTCGGCCAAGAAGATCAGCAACCTGGTAGCGCGCAAAGCGATCCAGCTCCTGGGAGAGGGTGTGCGTGATGGCGCGGCGGCGCGCGCGGCGCACGACTACCTGTTCACCCAGCGCGGCGGGCAGGTGACGGCCACGCTGAACATTGTCAGTGTTGACGCCGTCACGCAGACGGTGGTCGTCTCGCGCAACAACCCGGCCTCGGTTCTGGTACATACGCCGCAGCGCGGCCTCTTCTGCCTCGACGAGCCTTCTGAATCGATTGGCACGCGGCGCAACACCAAGCCGATCATCAGCGAGATACCAACCGAGCTGGGCCCGCTTGTCGTCGCCTATACGGACGGATTGCGCCATGCCGGCGGCTGGCACAGCCACCAGCAGCTAGATCCTGTTCTGGTCATGCAGAGCCTGTTGGCCGAAGGCATTTCCGAGCCGCAGGAAATTGCCGACCGGCTGCTGATGCTGGCCGTCGAGATGGATGATGGGCGCCCGCGCGACGACATCAGCGTCCTTGTCGTCAGCGTCAAGCAGCGGCCGCCGGGCCAGGATGACGTGCGCCGCGTTAGCGGCCGGCTGCCCCTCTCGCCATGACCTCGACATTGCGCGTCGCCGTCGTCGGCCCGTGTATGTCGGGCAAGAGCGAGCTGGTGCGGGCGCTGCGGCAGGCCGGCTACCAGACTCACCACGTCGCCCAGGAGCATTCATACGTGCCCCACATGTGGCAGCGCCTAAGGCAGCCCGACGTTCTCATCTTCCTCGACGTGGATTATGAGGCTGTACGCTCTCGCCGGCCGGGGATCAGCTGGGGGCCAGAGCGGCTGGTGGAGCAGGCCGGGCGGCTGGCTCATGCCCGCGCCCACTGCGACCTCTACATTGATACCAGCCGGCGCACCATTGAAGAGGTACAGCGGCAGGTCTTCGACTACCTCGCCTCCCTGCAGCCCGCCACCTAGCTGCCAAAGAGGCGCCCCAGCAGATTGCCGCGCTCGCCCCAGCCGCTCATCTTCTCCTGCAGCTCCCTGGCCTCCACCAGCTCGGGATCGAGCTGCAGCGCCCGCTCGTTGGCCCGCCGCGCTTCGTCGGCGGCGTCAGCATCCCAGTGGAGCTGGGCCACTCTGTACCAGAGCCAGGCATTATCCGGGTCGAAGTGCAGCGCCTCCCGGTAGCTCCGCAGCGCCGCCTCGCGCTCGCCGCGCTCGACGTGCAGCTCGGCCACAATGCTGCGTACTCGCAGCCGCCGCGGCACCGTCTCAGACACGCCGGTCGCCTCTTCGCACCAGCGCAGCGTCTGCTCGAGATCGCCCAGTGCCCGCCAGTAAGCGATCTCCGCTCGGCACAGATAGTAGGCCGCCTCGCCCTGCTCGTGCAGATAGTCGAGCACCAGCCGGGCATCGTCGAGCCGCTGTCCGTAGATGTAGATGTATGGCTCGACGACGTTAATATCGGCCGCATCGGGCGCCAGCTCCTGCGCCCTTTCCAGCCAGCGTAGGGCCGCATCCAGCCCCTCCTGCACGTAGCTGCCATCCGGCTCCTGCGCCGCCGCGATCAGAACCAGCGCCACGCCCGCATAGGCATAGGGGAGCGAATCGGCCGTCTGGAAAGTACGTAGCGCCTTACTCAGGGTGCGCGGATCGCGGCGATAGCCGTCAACCCGGTCTCGCCCCACGTCAAACACGGTGTAACCGGCCGGGGTCAGCGTTTCCTGGCCAGAGAAGTTCATCCTCTCCACGGTTGGCAGCAGCTGGCTGAGTAGCGTTCGTCCCATAATAGCCCTCTTCACTCGCCTGTACGCCCATCGCGGAGCGACCAATGACGGTCACGCTCAGCGGCCCGGTCAGATGTCGTTAGTGTACAAAACGGGCGGGAAAAAGAAAAGACCCCTCTTGCGAGGGGTCTTGCCATTTGCTACCTACTAGAAAAGTGGGGCTTAGAAGCCCATGCCGCCGCCCATACCGCCGGGGGGCATGCCGGCCGCCTGGCCGTTGTCCTTCTCCGGCAGGTTGGTGATGAGGACGTCGGTGGTCAGGATCATCGAGGCGATGCTGGCGGCATTCTCCAGCGCGCCGCGGGTCACCTTGGCCGGGTCGATGATGCCCGCCTCGATCATGTTGACGTACTCCTCGGTGAGGACGTTGTAGCCAACATTGATGTCGCCGGCCTCAGCCTGCTTGGCGCGCACGTTCTGGATGATGACGTCGCCGTTCTTGCCCGCGTTCTGAGCAATCTTGCGCATCGGCGCTTCCAGCGCCTGGCGCAGGATGGTCACACCCGTTGCCGGATCGCCGGAGGCGACGTCGACATTGTCCAGGGCGTCCAGCGCATTGATCAGAGCCACGCCGCCGCCGGGCACGATGCCTTCTTCCACAGCAGCACGGGTCGCACTGAGCGCGTCCTCGACGCGGTGCTTCTTCTCTTTCAGCTCGGTCTCAGTCGCAGCGCCCACGCGGATGATGGCGACGCCGCCGGCCAGCTTGGCCAGCCGCTCCTGCAGCTTCTCGCGGTCGTAGTCGCTCGTGCTGCGGTCGATCTCCACCTTAATCTGCTCGACGCGCCCGTTGATTTCCGCGGGCTCGCCGGCGCCGTCGATGATGGTGGTATCGTCCTTGGTCGCCACGACCTTGGCGGCGCGGCCCAGGTCGGCAATCTGCACGGTTTCCAGCTTGCGGCCCATCTCATCGGTAATGACCTGGCCGCCGGTGAGGACGGCGATGTCCTGCAGCATGGCCTTGCGGCGGTCGCCAAAGCCCGGCGCCTTAATCGCCAGCGCATTGATCGTGCCGCGCAGCTTATTGAGCACCAGGGTAGCCAGCGCCTCGCCGTCGACGTCTTCGGCGATGACGACGAACTCACGCCGCCCGCTCTGGATCAGCTTCTCCAAAATGGGAACGATGTCCTGCGCGCTGCTGATCTTCTTGTCGTGGATGAGGATATAGGGATCCTCCAGCGAGGCTTCCATCGCTTCCGAGTCGGTGATGAAGTAGGGGCTGATATAGCCGCGATCGAACTGCATACCTTCGACGTACTCTTCCTCGAAGGCCAGACCCTGCGACTCCTCGACGGTAATCACGCCGTCCTTGCCCACCTTGTCCATGACGCGGGCAATCAGCTCGCCAATGCTCTCGTCCTGAGCGGAAATGGCGGCCACCGAGGCGATCTCCTCCACGCTGTCGATGGAGACAGCCATGTCGCGGATGCGCTCAGAAATGGCCTGAACGCCCTTCTCAATGCCCTGCTTGAGCAGCATGGGGTTGGCGCCGGCGGCCACGTTGCGGTAACCCTCATGGACAATGGTCTGCGCCAGCACGGTGGCCGTCGTGGTGCCGTCGCCGGCGATTTCGTTGGTCTTGGTGGCGGCTTCTTTGAGGAGCTGCGCGCCCATATTCTCGTAGGGGTCTTCCAGCTCGATCTCCTTGGCGACCGTCACGCCGTCGTGGGTGATGGTCGGGGCGCCGAAGGATTTGTCGAGGGCAACATTACGGCCCTTGGGGCCCAGAGTCGTTGCTACCGCCGTCGCCAGGGTATCAATTCCCTTCTTCAGCTTGCGGTGCGCTTCATCAGAAAACGTCAACTGTTTGGCCATGATATCGTCTCTCCTAATAGTCGTTCTTGGGGGTTGTCAGGCGTTACTATTCGACAATCGCCAGTACGTCTGATTCTTTGAGGATGAGCAGTTTGTCGCCGTCCACCTTAATCTCGGTCCCGGCGTACTTGGCATAAAGCACGACATCGCCGACAGCGACATCCATGTCGATGCGATCCCCGTCTTCGTCACGACGACCAGGGCCTACCGCCAGTACCTCGCCCTGCTGCGGCTTCTCTTTGGCTGTCTCTGGAAGGATGATGCCAGAAGCGGTGGTCTCTTCAGTCTCATTCGGTTTGACAACCAACCGATCACCAAGCGGCTTGAGCTTCATCTGTGCTACTCTCCTTTATATCTGTTCAGGTGGGTCTGTATGCAATATTTTAGCACTCTAGCGGCCAGAGTGCTAATTAGCTACTGAGATTGTAGCATGCTTTCCCCCGATGTCAAGATAATTCTAGCAGAGAATAGTGGGGAGTGCTAACGGCCTGCTGCGGGGAATTTGCGCCCGCCCTTACGACCCATCGCCCAGCTGCTGCGTGCGGCACAGATCGCGATATTCCTGGGCCACGCCGACCACAAAGGGGTCCACGTTGGCGGCCCCCTGGATGACGCGCTCGAATATCGGAATAGCCTCGGGGCAGCGATTCTGGAAATAGTAAGCCTGGCCCAGCATGTTGAAATAGGTGGCATTGGCCGTGTTAACCGTCTCGTAATCGTTGACGGCGATTTCCAGCTCCTCGATGGCCGTATCGTATTTAAACTGCTGGAAATAGGCTGCGCCGAGGTGGGCGTGGGCGCGCGTCATGGCCGGGTCAAGCTGCACCGCTTGATAGGCGTTTTCCTCGGCGCGTGGGTATTGGCCGAGCACGAAATAGAAGTAGCCCAGTCCATCGTAGGCGGCCGCGTTGGTCGGATCGAGCTCCAGAACTTCCTGCAGCGTAAGAATGCCCTGCTGCCGGCGCTCAGTAAAGAAGTAGAGGTAGGCCAGGTCGATGCGCATGTCGATCAAGTTGGGATTGGCGTCGAGCGCGATCAGGTACTCCTCGATGGCATTGTCGTAGCGCGCGTGCAGCTCGTAAAGCCGGGCCATAGCGCGGCGTGTAATGGGGCTATCGGGCGCCAGATCGACGGCCAGGGAGGCATATTCCATCGCTTCGGCATAGCGTTCCGGGCCCAGCCGGGCCAGCGCCTGGGCCATGTAAGCGTAGGCTTCGGCCGTATTGGGATCGAGCCCAGTCGCTTCCTCGGCCGCGTTCACAGCCTGCTGGTACTGCAGGCCAGCGCCAGTCGGGTCGCCAGTTTCGTTAAGCCGGTTAGCGTTTGCCAGATAGGCGGAAGACATGGCCGCCCACACCTGCGGCACGTCGGGCGCCAGCACCTTTGCCTGCTCCGCTCGCTGCAGCGCCTCTTCCGGCTGGCCGGCCGTGTTTAGCAGATCGATCAGATCCAGATAATAGCGCACGTTGCCCGGGTCGAGGGTAATCGCCTGCTCGTAGGCCTCAATGGCCGCCTCATACTCGGCGTCACGGCGGTAGAGAGCGGCGCTGGTGGCATACTCGGCCGCCGAGCGGGTCGGCTGCGGCGTCGGCGTGGGGACAATGGCGGTGCGCACCTCTTCGCGGTTGATGATCAGGTAGACGAGAACAACCATAGCCGAGGCGACGACCAGCATCAGGGTGCAGGACGGGCCGCGGCGCGGATAACGAGGTGGGCGTCGTTCAATAATCATCTAACTGTTCGGCGGCTGCCGCTATGGCTCTCAGCTTCTTCCCGGCCGGCGAGGGCCCCGGCCACGCACTACCAGTGTAGCTGGCCTGCGCCGGCAGGCCATAAATACTAAGATCTGGCTAACGGTTGCGCCAGCGCCACCAGCTTCCCACCGGATAGCCGGCCATCTTGGCTACGTCCCCGGTGAAACGGATGATGGGAATCATGGCGATCGCGCGCAGGCGCGATGGCGGGCGCCAGCCCCAGGTGACCGGCCAGAGTCGGCGCAGCGGGCGGGCGCTATAGGCCACGACCCCGGCCAGAAGGCCAAGCCAGCCACGCCACTGCCCGCGCCAAATAGCGCGCAGCAGCGCCGGTAGCGCCGCCAGATAGGTAGCATAGCGCACCGCGTGCCGTTTGGACCAGAGATTCGCCTTGCCGTCACCGCGGCCATAGAGATAGTACTGGCGGAAGAAGGCGCGCAGGGTGGAGCGCGGCCGGAAGTAGGCGACGGCGCGGGGCGCAAAGGTAAACGGGCCAAAACGCTCACGCAGCGCCAGATCGAAGACCAGATCCTCGCTGTAATCCAGCCATTCCGGGTAGCCACCGGCCGCTTCCCAGGCTGACTTCAGGAAGGCAACCGAGCGGCTGGAAGGCAGGAAGCGCTCTGGCTTGATTTCGCCCAGGGTAGGCAGCACCGTCGCGCCCAGCACCACTTCAAAATCGGTATAGGGATCGGGCTCGAACCAACCGGCGACGACCGATACGCCGTCGCGCTCGATGGGCCGCACCAGCTCTTCCAGCCAGAGCGGCGAGAGCACGACGCCAGCGTCGGTGGCGGCGATGATGGGGCCGGCCGCGGCGGCAATAGCGCGGTTGCGCCCGGCGCTGATGTTGCTGCCCGGCGCCTCTATGACGGTCAGCGGTAGCCATTTCTCATATTCGCGCAGGATGGCTACAGTGTCGTCGGTGGAGCCGCCATCGACCACCACAACCTGATCCGGCCGGCGCGTCTGCTGCAGCAGCGCGTCCAGCAACGGCCGGACTGCGCGCCCTTCATTCTTGACGGTAGTGATGACGCTTACCTGCATGGAGGCTGCCTCTGGCATCGGCGGGCCCAGCTGCTATCGCTGCGCCCTGCCAGAATCGTACACGCCCTGGGCCTTCTGTGCCACGCGTTTTTGACGAAATGAACCGCCACGGTTGAGCATTTCTGCTTTTCGGATTAAGATGCGCCAGTCGCAAACCACGGCGCCGGCGCGCCGGCCTACTGAGGTAATGATGGCCCAACCCGACCCTGATAAGAAACCACGGCGAGTCAGTGACGGCGAAGTACGCGAGACTATCCTGGCGCTGGCGCGCGCGGCCGGCCCAGAAGGCCGCGTCCGGCCAGAGGACGTCGCCATCGCCATTTTGCCCAACCACTGGCAGACTCTGACCGGGCGCATTCGTCTGGCAGCGCGCCAGCTCGCCCACGAAGGCTTGATCGTGATCCTGCGCAAAGGACAGGCGGCCGACCCCGACGACTTTAAGGGCGTCTATCGCCTGCGAATCACGGTCGCCGGTCTGCAGGCGGAAAGCGGCGAGCCGGAAGCCTCGTGAAGCGCGCCGTCTGCCTTGCCGTCGGCCGGCGCGCCGACTAGAATCGCTCCTTATGCAGCAGCAAGAAGCCGACACGGGGATCGACCTCAGCCTCGTCATTCCCGTCTACAACGAGGTAGCGAATCTGCGCTCGCTGCTGGATGAAATCCGGCAGGCCCTGGCCGCTGAAGCGCTGGCCTACGAGGTCATCTTCGTCGACGACGGCAGCCAGGATGGCAGCGACGCCCTGCTCGCCGAGCTGGCCCAGGAAGAGCCGCGCGTCGTCGCCGTCCGCTTCCGCCGCAATTTCGGCCAGACGGCCGCCTTTGCCGCCGGCTTCGACCACGCGCGCGGCGACATCATTGTTACCCTCGACGCCGATCGCCAAAACGACCCGGCCGACATCCCCGCACTGTTAGAGAAGCTGAACGAAGGCTACGACGTCGTCAACGGCTGGCGCGTCAAGCGGCAGGATGGCCTGTTGCGGCGCAAGTTCCCATCGCGGCTGGCTAACTGGCTGATAGCGCGCAGCAGCGGCGTGAGGCTCCACGATCGCGGCTGCTCGCTGCGCGCCTTCCGCGCGCCCGTCGTCGCTCAGCTGCACCTATACGGCGAGATGCACCGCTTTATCCCGGAGATGGTCAGCTTCGCCGGCTTCCGCATGGCCGAAGCGCCGGTCAGCCATCGCCCCCGCGTGGCCGGCGATTCCAAATATGGTCTCTCGCGCACCTTCCGCGTCATCCTCGACCTGATTACCGTTCTGTTCCTGCGGCGTTACAGCGATCGCCCAATGCATCTCCTGGGTGGGATTGGCATCGTCGCCGGCGGGCTGGGCAGTCTCATTGGCCTCTACCTGACCCTGCTTAAGCTCTGGGGCGGCGTTCGCGGCGGCTGGGCCGGCTTCCACGCCGTCCAGATTGGCGACCGGCCGCTGCTGCTCCTCGCCGCGCTCCTCATCCTCATTGGCATCCAGTTCCTGGTGATGGGCCTGCTCGCCGAGCTGGTCGTGCGCACCTATTACGAGAGCCAGGGCAAGCCCGTCTACTACATCCGCGACGTGATCGCCCAGGGCAGCGGCGGGCTACCGGGTCGCGCTCCGGCCAGGGAAGCGCCGCCACGACGTAGCGCGCCCGAAGAGCCTGTTTCTCTCCACTGAGCGGGGGCGCCGAGGTGGGCCAGCCGCTTGCCGTCGCCAACCAGGAGCGCATGAACGAACACACGGACGCCCATCCCACCTCGCCCCGGGGCTTTTGGCTCATGGCGGCTGCCCTGCTCGCCGGCATGCTGCTGGCCGTCCAGCCCCTGCTTGCCGGTCATCTACCGTGGCGCGCCGACGGCCTGCTGCACGTCTACCGCCTGGTCGAGCTGGAGCGGGCCGTGCAGCACGGCGCCCTCTTTCCGCGCTGGCTGCCTGACCTGGGCTATGGCTTTGGTTTTCCCCTCTTCAACTACTACGCGCCGCTCAGCTACTATCTACTGCTGCTGCCACGAGCGCTTGGCTTCTCCGTGCCGGCGGCGCTGCAGCTCGGCTACGCGCTCGCCCTGGTCACACTGGGTCTGGGCGTTTACTCCTGGGCGCGGGCGCTATTTGGCGCCGTCGCCGGGCTGGTGGCAGCGTTCGCCGCCGTCTATGCCCCCTATATCCTCTACGACGCGCTCCATCGTGGCGTGCTGGCCGAGCTATGGGGGCTGGCCTTCCTGGCGCTGGCGCTGGCAGCCCTATACCATCATGTCACCCACCGTAGCCGGCTCTCTCTGTTAGGGCTGGCCCTGGTCTACGCGGCGCTCATTCTCACCCATAACATCCTCGCCCTCGTCGGCAGCGCCCTCCTCCTCGCCTATGCTATCTTTCTGCTGGCCTGGCCGGTGGCGGCCGGCGAGGGGCAACCTATGTCGCGGCGGTTCCATCCCCTCGTCGCCCTCTTGCTGGGGCTGTTGCTGTCGGCTTTCTTCTGGCTGCCGGCGCTCCTGGAGCGCGATCTGGTGCAGATCGAGCAGCTTTACGGCCCGGCCGACTTCTTTTACGGCAACAACTTCCTCACGCCGGCCGAGATAGTGGCCTGGCCGCGCGCCGCCGACCCGGCGCAGGTGAACCCGTCGCTGGCGTTTGGGCTGGGTCTTCCGCAGCTGCTTCTCGCGGCCATTGCTTTCTTACCCGGCCCCGCCTCGCACTGGCCTGCAGGAGGGCGGGACCAACGCCTGCTGCTGGCTCTGGCCGCTGCCATACTGCTGTTCATGGTGCTGCCCGCCAGCCGCATCCTCTGGGACCGCCTACCGCTGCTTTACTTTGTGCAGTTTCCCTGGCGCTTCCTCGGCCCGGCGAGCCTGCTGCTGGCCGTCCTGGCCGGCGCCGGTGCCAGCCGGTTGCTGGGCCCGCCCGCGGTGCAGTTGGGCGTGTGCCTGCTGCTCCTGGGCGGCTTTGGCATGTTCTGGCTCTTCCCCGGCGACTACCCAGCAGACCTGGAGCTGACGCCTGCGGCCGTCATCCAGTTTGAAGCGGAGACAGGCTGGCTGGGCACGACCTCGGCCGGAGAATATCTGCCGGTGCAGGCGGCGGCGCTGCCCGCGCCAGAGACGCTACTGCCGCTGTACGAGGCGTCCGCGCCAGGCTATCTTATCCCGCGGCTGGACAGCCAGACGCTACCCGCCGGCGCCGCCATCCTCGCCGCCGATTACGGACTGACCGGCGCCACTATCGAGCTGGAGACGGCAACACCTTTCCAGGCGGGCTTTCACTGGTACTACTTCCCTGGCTGGCAGCTGACCATCGACGGCGCGGCGCAGCCTGTAGCGCCGGCCGGCCCACACGGACTGCTGGCCGCCGAGATCCCCGCCGGCCGGCACACGCTGGCGCTTTCCTTCGGAGACACGCCGGTGCGCCGCTGGAGTGGCTACGCCTCGCTTGCCGGGCTGCTGGCCCTGGCGGCGGTCGCCTTCCGGCAGCGGCCGGGGGCGGCTGCGGCGGGCGCACGCCGGGGCCTGCCGGGCGCTCGCTCGCTGGCGGCGCTGCTGGCGCTGGGGCTGCTGCTCGTCCTCGTCAAGAGCGCTCTTCTCGACCGCTACCCCCACCCCTTTGTCCGCGCCGCCTATGACGGCCAGAGCGTGCGCGGCGTGCAGACGCCGCTGCAGGTTCCCTTTGGCGAAGAGCTTGTGTTAATGGGCTATGACCTCGGCGCGCAGCCGGCGCCGGCCGACGGCGTGGTCGAGATTGCCCTCTACTGGCGAGCCCAGCGCCCGCTGGACACGGACTACAGCATCGCCGTGCATCTGGTCGACGAGCTGGGCCGGCGCTATGGGCAGCAGGACAGCTTCCATCCGGCCGGCTATCCGACATCGCGCTGGCTGCCCGGCGAGTACGCGCGAGACGTGCACCGCGTGCCGCTCCTGCCCGGCGCGCCGCCCGGCGCCTACCGGCTGCTGCTCAGCGTCTACGAAGCGGGCAGCGGCCGCCGCCTCGACGTGCGGGACACGACTCAGCCAGTAGCCGGCGCCGCCTATGTGTTGGCGGAAGTCAAGGTCGGTCCCGCCACGGCTGCGCTCGACCCGGCGTCCCTATCCATGCAACAGAGCGCCGCCTGGTCGCCTGATGGCGCCATCCATCTGCTCGGCTACGACGGGCCGCCGCAAAATGCCAACGTGGGCGCGCGGCTGCCCATCACCTTCTTCTGGCAGGCGCTGGCAGAGATGCCGGCCGACTACCGCGCCCAAGTGGAGCTGGTGGCCGATGGCGGCGAGCGCGTCACGGCCATGAGCTGGGCGCCAGGCCGCGCGAGTTACCCCACTTCACAGTGGCCGGCCGGCGCTATCATCCGCGACGAACGGGCGCTGCTGGCGCCGGCCTCGACGGAAAACGGCGCGCCTCTGGAGAGCGGCCGTTACCAGCTGATGCTGTCTCTTCTCGACGAAGAGGGCAAGCGGCTGGGCGAGCCTCTCACCCTGGGCAGCGTCCTGCTCACGGCGCCCTCGCGCACCTTTGACGTGCCGCCGGCCTCGCAAGCGGCGCCGGCCCGGTTTGGCGACGTGGCTCGCCTGGCTGGCTACGAGGTGCGCGCGACCCGGCTGCCGCCCGGGGCCGAGCTGGCTCTGGACCTTTATTGGCAGGCGGCGGGCCTCACCAGCACCAACTATGCCGTCTTCGTCCATCTGGTGGCGCCGGATGGCGCCATCGTGACCCAGAGCGACGGGCCGCCCGCAGCCGGCAGCCGCCCCACCACCGGCTGGCTGCCGGGCGAGGTCATTCACGACGCGCACACATTGGCCGTACCGGCCGGCGCCGCACCGGGCGACTACCGCCTGCGCGTCGGTCTGTACGACCCGGCGACCGGGGAGCGGTTGCCTGTCACGGCCGCCGGCCTACCCACCGCCGATCACCTGTTCCTGACGGAACAGCTTGAGGTAGTAGGAGATGGCTGAATCGCGCCGGGAAGAACAGCCACGGCCCGGCCGGCGGGCTGGCCAGGCGCTCCTGACCGTCCTGACGGTTGCGGCGCTGGGCCTTGCCGCCATCTGGCCTCTCTTCCGCCAGCCGGCGCTGGCCTGCACCGACGATCTTGGCTTTCATCTACTGCGGCTGACCCAGCTCGACCATCTGCTGGCGAACGGCGTCCTCTACAGCCGCTGGGCGCCGGACATGGCGTTGGGCTACGGCTTTCCCTTCTTCAACTTCTACGCACCCCTGGCCTATTACCTGGCCGCGCTGGTCAGCGCCCTGGGAGCCGGGCTGAACCTGGGCATGCGCCTTACCTTCGCCCTGGGCATCCTTGGCTCCGGGCTGGCAACCTACCGGCTGGCGCGCGACCATTTCAGCCGCCCGGCGTCGCTGGCGGCGGCGACTGCCGTCATGTACGCACCCTACCACGGCTACGATGTCTATTTCCGCGGCAATCTGGCCGAGGCGCTGGCCTGGCCCTTCCTGGCGCTGGCGCTGTGGGCGATGGGCCGGCTGGCGCGCCGTGGCCTGCGGCCCTGGCTGCCGCTGGCGGCGCTGGCGGCGGCCGCCGTACTTCTGACTCACAATGTCTTTGCCCTCATTTTCCTGCCCCTGTTGGCTCTTTATGGCGCCGCCGAGGCCTGGTTTGGTAGGAAGGACGAGGAAAGCGGCGACGCCGCGCGCCGCCGCGACCGGCGACTGCAGCGGCTGGCGACCGTGGCCGGCGCGCTCCTGCTCGCCCTTGCCCTGGCCGCCTTCTTCTGGCTGCCCGCCCTGGCCGAGCAGCGCTACGTACACATCGACCGGCTGCTCGTGCCGCCTGTCTTTGTCTACTGGAACAATTTCATCTCCCTGCGCGAGCTGCTGGCGCTGCCGCTAACCGTGCAGCCGGAGCTGCTCAACCCGTCGCCGCCGCGGGGGCTGGGGCTGGCGCCGCTGCTGCTGGCGCTGCCGGCGTTGGCAGGGCTGTGGCGCTGGCGCGGCGTGCGCCGCCATCAGATCGCCTTCTTCGCGGCGGCTCTCCTTGTCTACGCTTTTCTCATGACCGCCGCCTCCGAACCGCTCTGGGCAGCCGTGCCGCTGCTGCAGTTCGTGCAGTTTCCCTGGCGGCTGCTGGGGCCGGCGGCCATTTGCCTGGCCCTGCTCATCGCCGCCAGCGCGGACGTGCTGTGGGATGCCTGGCCAGGCCGACAGAGAGGGCGCTGGCTGGCGGCCGGGGTCGCCTGCGCCGTCCTCGTACTCTCCTCGCTCTTCTGGTTTGACCCGCGCACCTGCGGCGGTCTCGAAGCGCCGCAGATCGGCGACGTCGCCGCCTACGAGCTGGCGACCGACACCATTGGCACAACCGCCAAAGGGGAGTACCTGCCGCGCACGGTGCAGCTTTACCCACCGCAGCCGGCGCCCGCGCCGGGTCGCTTTGCCGCAGAGACCTTGCCGGCAGGCGTGACGCTGCTGCAAGCAGAGAATCAGCCGCTGCGCGCGACGGCGGTCCTGGAGACAGAAACGCCGGCTCAGATCACGGCGAACGTCTTTGCCTATCCCGGCTGGCGCGTGTGGGTCGATGGCGAGGAGGCGACGGTTACACCGGAGGCGGATTACGGCCGCGTTACCTTTGCGCTGCCGGCCGGCCGGCATGACGTTGTGCTCAGCTTCGGCGAGACGCCCTTTCGCCTGGCCGCCGACCTTCTCTCTGGCGCGGCCTGGCTGGCGCTGCTCCTGCTCTTCTGGCGCTACCGGCCCTTCCCTGGAAGGCAGCACGCGCCGGCGGGTGCGAACGGGAATACGGGCATGCTGCTCCTGGGGCTGGCCCTCTTTGGCCTTGTCGCCGGTCTGCTGCCGCGTGTTGCCAATCCCTTCTATCAAGGGGGCGTCCCGGCCGTGCAGGAGCCGCGGGAGGTCAGCTATCCGGGCGGGCTGCACTGGCTGGGCTTCAATGCCAGTAGAGAGGAAGCTATCGCCCCGGACTGGCCTGCACGGTATGACCTGTTCTGGACGGCCACGGAAGCGCCGGCCGCCAACTACCAGAGCACGCTGCACCTGGTCGACGAGGACGGGCAACTGTGGAGCGACAAGGATACAGCGCGCCCGCGCGACTTTCGCGCGGCGCCGCCCACCTCTCAGTGGGCAGCGGGCCGGGTCGCCCAGGACAGCCATCTGCTGGCGCCGCTACCGGGAACCCCGCCCGGCAGCTACGACGTGCACCTGCTGCTCTTTGACCAGGAGTCGCTGCAGCCGGCCGGCCCTCAGGATGTGTTGGTTGGCCAGCTGGAGGTTGGCCGTCCAGAGCGACCGGCTACAGTGGCCGAGCTGCAGCCGCAGTACACGACCGGGACATCGTGGGGCCCGCTGCGGCTGCTGGGCTACAACCTGGATCGCGCCGAAGCAGCGCCCGGCGATCCTTTCCTGCTGACCCTCTTCTGGCAGGCAGCGGAGCCGCCTGGTGACGCCTATGAGGCCGAGCTGCGCCTCCTGGGGCCACAGGGTGAGACGGGTTTGCAGCGGCGAATGCCATTGGTGCGCGCCGACTTCCCCAGCGATAGCTGGCAGGCCGGCGATACGTGGCGCGGGCAGCACGCGCTGCACCTTCCGCCCGGCCTGGAGAGTGGCCTGCACCGCTGGCAGCTCGTTCTCTGCAGCGGAACGGGGGCGTGCCGGCCACTGGGCGAGCCGCTTGAGCTCGGCGCGCTGCGCGTCGAGGCCCCGGCGCGCCGCTTTGACGCCCCGGACGTGGCCCTGCCCGTCGGGGCCCGGCTGGGCGACGTGGCGACGCTGCTCGGCGCCACGCTCTCGGCCGACGTACTGCGCGCCGGAGAGACGTTGCAGGTGGAGCTGGTCTGGCGCGCCGAGCAGGAGACGGAGCGCAACTACCACGTCTTCCTGCACTTGCTCGGGCCAAATGGCGCGGTCATCGCCCAGTCGGACGGCGAGCCGGCAAGCTGGACGCGGCCCACGACCGGCTGGCTAGCCGGCGAGGTGATCGTGGACGAGCGCGAGCTGATTCTGCCGGATGCGCTGCCGCCCGGCGACTACCGGCTGGTGGGCGGGCTCTACGAACCGGCGAGCGGCGACCGCCTGCTCCTGCCCGATGGCGAGAGCGCTGCCGCCATCCATCTCTTCACGGTTGCTCCCTGATGTCCGCCAGCGTGGTTCCACGTGCCGCCGCAAGGCGCCTACCCTACCTGGCGCTCACCCTGCTGGCCCTCGGCGCGGCCGGCCTGCCCGCCGCCGCGCCTTACCTGTTCGGCGACGGACTGCCGCGCACCAATGACGCCCTGCCCCATCTCTATCGCGTCTTTGTCCTCGACCGCATGGTGCGGGCCGGGGAGCTATGGCCGCGCTGGCTGCCGGATCTGGTACACGGCTTTGGCTTTCCGGTCTTCAACTTCTCGCCGCCGTTCGCCCACTGGCTGGTCGAGCTGCTTCACTTACCTGGGCTCCCGCTGACTGTGGCTTACCGGCTGTCTGTCTTCGCGCACTTCTGGCTGGGCATGGCCGGCGCTTACTTCCTGGGGCGCCGCTGGTTCAGCCCCGCGGCCGGGTGGGCGCTGGCTATCGCCTATAGCTACAGCCCCTACCTGCTCTACGATGCCCACGTGCGCGGCGGGCTACAGGAGAGCCAGGCGCTTGCCTTTCTCCCCTGGCTGCTCCTGGCTCTTTCCCAGGCCGGTCAGCGCCGCCGCTGGATTGCCCTTGCGGCGCTGGCCTTTGCCGCCACGCTGCTCAGCCACTATCCGGTCACCTTCCAGGCGATGATCCCCATAGGGGTCTGGCTGCTGTTCGTCGGCTGGCGGCGAGGATGGCGCGCGCTGGTAGGGCCGGCTATGGGGCTCGTACTCGGTTTCCTGCTCTCCGCCTTTGCCTGGCTCCCGTCCCTGGTCGAGATGGGGTATACGCAGGCAGATCTGCGCATCAGCCAGGGCTACCATTTTGCCGACAATTTCCTCCCGCTGCGGCAGATGCTTGCCTGGCCGTACCTGCCGGCCGATCCGGCCCTGCTCAACCCGCCGGTGGTGCGCGCTCTGCCGGTCGTGGCCCTCCTTCTCGCCGCCCTTTGCTTCTTGTGGGGGCGGAAGCGGCTGGCCGGCGAGCGCCGCTGGCAGGCGCTCATCTGGGCCGCTCTCCTGCTGCTGTCCGTCTGGTTCATTACCCCGGCGGCCCGCTTCGCCTGGGAGACGCTGCCCTTGCTGGCGGAGACCTTCTACCCCTGGCGCTTCCTGGGCGTCGCCTCCCTGGCAGGGGCCATCCTGCTGGCCCTCGGCGTCCATCTGGCTTTAGCCCAGAGCCGGCGGCCGCTGCTCCTGCTCGGCGCCGTGACGGCTGTGCTCGTCATCGCCGCTATCCCCTGGCTCTACCCACCGCGCGAGCCCGTGGCCGCCGAGCCCGGTCTGGCGGAACTCTACCGCTTCGAAGCGCCGCCCCTCTTCATCGGCACGACGACCGTAGGCGAATTCCTGCCGCGCTGGGTGGAAGAGCTGCCGGACACCGCCGCGCTGCGCGACGAGCAGCTGGCGACTGGCAACGCCGAGCGGCTGCTACCGGCAGAAGGCGTCGCCTTCGAGCGGTTGGGGGGGCCGGTATGGGACGCCGCCTACCGCGTCGAGGCGCAGCAGCCGGCCACGCTGCTCTACCGCCAGTTCTACTTTCCCGGCTGGCGGGCCGAGCTGGATGGCGCGCCGCTCTCCCTGGCTCCCAGCCAGCCGCATGGTCTGATCAGCTTCAGCGTGCCGGCCGGCGAGCACGAGCTGCGGCTCACCTTCGGCAGCACGCCGCCGCGACGTCTCGGATGGCTGCTGGCGGCGTTGGGGGCAGCCGGCGTGCTGCTCATCGTCGCCGTCCCGCGGCTGCCGTTACCCGCCCCATATCGCCAGGAGCGAGAAGACCGGCCGGCCATTGATTACCCCTATGCCGGGCTGCTCATAGCCGCGCTTGTCGGGGCGCTCTGGCTCTGCTTCAGTCATGTCGAAACGCCACTGCGGCGCGCGACGCTCGGCGAGACAGGCGTAGCCGGCCGGCCGGCTATCGAGCCGCTCGACTTTGCCGGCGAGGTCCGCCTGCTGAGCCTGGAAGCGCCGGAAGGGCCGGTCGCGGCCGGCGACCCGATTCCCATCACGCTTTCCCTGCGCGCTCTGCGGCCCATTGGCGTTCCCTATCTGTTCGGCGTCGACGTCGTGGACGACGACGGCATTGTCTGGAGCGGCGCGCGCGCGCGGCCCGCCGACTGGCGCTTCATCGCCGGCGAGGAGGTCTGGCCCCTCGACGGCTATCGCCTCGAGCCGTTCGTGCTGCGGCTACTAGACGGCGCGCCGCCCGGCGTCTACCGCTATCGCATTGGCCTGGTGCGTGAAGATACCGGCCAGACGGTCGCCCTGCACGAGGCCGGCCGCCTGATGGTGGACAGGCCGGCGCGCGGCGAGCGACCGCTGGAAGAGGGGATGGTCGCCCATGAGGAAGCGGCCGCCGCCGGTCTCCAGCTTCTCGGCTCGCGCGCCGACCGGCGCGAAGCGGCGCCGGGCGATCCGGTACGGGTCGCGCTGCTGTGGCAGGTGGTCGATCCGGCATTGGCGGGCGTGGCCGGACAGGTGCGGCTGCGTCTCGAGGACAATAGCGGGCAGGCAGTGCTGGAGACAGAGCGCCCGCTCGCCGGCTCCTACCCCGCCGCGCAGTGGCAGGCCGGCGACCGGCTGCGTACCGAGATCGTGCTGCGGCTGCCGGCAAGTACGCCGAGCGGGGAGTACGCCTGGCGAGCGTCTCTGGCGACCGCAGACGGCGACGCGCCGGCGTGGGCGCTGGGCAACCTGAACGCGGCGGCTCCAGAACGTAGCTACACAGTCCCGCCGGTGGACATCCGGCTCGACGAGCCGTTAGGCGAGATGGCTACCCTGCTGGGCGCCGATGTATCCCCGACTACTCTAATCCCTGGCGGCGCGCTGGAAGTAACGCTCGTCTGGCGTGCCGAACAGGAGACGGAGAGCAGCTATCACGTCTTTCTCCACCTGCTGGGGCCGGACGGCGCGGTCGTGGCCCAGTCAGACGGCGAGCCGGCCGGCTGGACCCGGCCGACTACCGGCTGGCTACCGGGCGAGGTTATTGGCGAGCAGCGGCGGCTGGCGCTGCCACCGGAGCTGCCGGCGGGCGACTATCGCCTCGTCGCCGGCCTCTACGAGCCGGAGAGCGGCCGCCGGCTCCTGCTCCCCGATGGGACGGACATGGTGGTGGTCAGCCGCATGACGTATCCCTGATCAGTGCGACGCCCCCTTCGTCAGGGGATGGGAACCTCGCAGACGCCGGCGCCAATCTCGCAGCGCCCCATCTCAGTCCCTGCCCAGTAGACGGCAAAGTGAGTGATGCCCTCGCGGGGACGCCAGAAGGTGATCTCTTCGCCGGAATCGGGTGTCATAAAAGCATTGTAGGCGGCGCACTCGGCGGGCACGAACACCATCTCCCGCCCGGCCAGGTGCAGCCGGTCGCAGTTACCCGGCTGGAGAAAGGGATAATAGACGGCCCAGCGCTCGCCGCTGAAGGCGTAGCTAGTCGGGCTGCCGTCGGCCGAGAGCGCGACAAAGCTCAGCGAGCTGATCTCAATATCGCTGTTGTTCGGGTTGGCCGCGTAAAAGGTCTCGTCGCTGTACAGGAGGCGCAGGCGGCGGTTGGGCGGCGCTGCCCCGGGCTCCTCTGCGCTACTCCCACCCCCATTCTCGACGACCACGGCTGGCGGCGGCTCTTCCTCGCCCAGCGCAGGCGGCGTCAGGCCGGCGTCGCTGCCGCCCCGCCACGGCAGCTGCCCATCGCCGCGCAGCGCCGCGTAGCCGAGCGCAACCGCCAGCAGCAAGGCAAGCAGGCCGGCGCCGCCGAGCAACCAGGGCAGCCGTGAGGGGCGCCGCGCCGGAGCGCGGGGCGCCCACTGCGCGCGCGGTCTTGTGTCGGTCACGCGCGCGGGGACGGCCGGCAGGTCGAGCACGGTCGTTTCGCCCCCGGCTTGCCGCGCTACAGGGGGCGCCACAGCCGGCCGGGCGGGGAAAGCCCGGACCAGGGGCGGCGGCGGTGTGTCGCCGCCCTGCAGCGCCGCTTCCAGCGCGGCGAGCAGCGCAGCGCCGTTCGGGTAGCGCGCCTCTGGCTCTTTCGCCAGCGCCCGGAGCAGTACCAGCTCGACCCCGTGGCTGAGCGCCGGGTTGAGCTGGCGCGGCGGCGGCGGCGGTTCCAGAATGTGCTGCAGGGCCAGCGTCGCCGGCGAAGGGTCGTCGAACGGGCGGCGCCCGACCAGCATCTCGTAGAGCATCACCCCCAGCGCGTAAAGGTCTGAAGCGGGCGCCGCCAGCGAGGATCGCTTGGCCTGCTCCGGGGCAATGTAGTGCGGGCTGCCAAATGAGTCGCCCGAGGTCTCTTCGGTCTGCTCCAGCACCAGCCCAAAATCGCTGAGAACCACCCGCCCATCGTCTGCCAGCAGCACATTGCCCGGCTTCACGTCGCGGTGTATGACGCCGTGGGCGTGGGCAAAGTCGAGCGCGCTGGCGACGGCCCGGCCGATGCGCAGCACCTCGGCGATGGGCAGCAGTTCGCCGCAGGCCCGGCGCTCCGCCAGCAGCGACGCCAGGTCGCCGCCGGGGATATGCTCCATGACCATGTAATGCACGCCGTCTTCCTCGCCGACGTGATAGACGTGGATAATATGCTCGTGCCGCCAGCGAGCCACAGCGCGCGCCTCGCGCAGAAAACGGGCCGTATAGGCCTCATTATCCCGGTAGCGGCGGTCAATTACCTTGATCGCCACCGGCCGGTCGAGCATGACGTCGTGCCCGTAGTAGACGGCGGCCATGCCGCCGCGGCCCAGCAGCCGCTCCACGCGGAAGTTACCCAATTGTCTGCCGATAAAGGGATCGTCAACCATCCAGTGTCCTCAGGCGGAAGTGTACGTGCCTCATCATAGCAGGGAAGCAGGCGACCTCATAGGAGCCTGCTACGCCTCTGATGAGGCTATTACCCTATGGCGGGCTGATGATCTCCTCCACCGGCTCGCCCAGATGGCGCAGCGCCGCATTGGCGACCTCGGCAAAGATGGGGGCGGCGACCTGTGCGCCGCTGCCGCCATGCTCGACCAGCACGGCAATCGCCACGGTGCGCTCGCCGTCGCCGGCAAAGCCGATGAACCAGGCGTGCGGCGCCTGCGCCTCCCCCAGCTGCGCCGTGCCCGTCTTGCCGCCCACCGCCAGGCCGGACAGCGCCGCGCGCCAGCCGCTGCCGCCTTCCACCGCCGCCACCATAATCTGCTCCGCCTGTTCGGCAATGTCCGGGCGGATAACGCCCGCTGCCCACGGCGCCGGCCGCGTCTCGTCATAGGCCCGCCCGCTAGGGCTCTGCAGGTGTGACACCAGATAGGGCCGGGGCATGTTCCCGTCATTGGCAATGGCCGCCACCACCAGCGCCATGCTCAGTGGCGACGCCTGCAGCTCGCCCTGGCCAAAGGCCGTCGCGGCGCGCAGCACGTCGTCTTCCAGCGCGCTGGCGCTGCGCGCCAGCTGCGCCGGGCTGGCCGCGATCTCTATTGGCGGCGCCTGCCCGCGGCCAAAGCCGAAGCGCATAGCATAATCGACAAAGGTCTCCGCGCCCATCTCGTCGCCCATACGGGCAAAGGCGGCGTTGGCCGAGACGGCAAACGAGCGCACCAGGTCGAGATGGCGCTCGCTGTGGTTGGGGTCGATAATCTCAAAGCCGTTTACCGGGTAGACGTAGTAGATACCGTTTGGCCCGCGGCGCGGCTCGCCAAAGTCAAAGACTGTCTGCGGTGTCACCAGGCCACTGTCCAGCGCGGCGCCCAGCGTAACAATCTTCCAGGTGGAGCCGGGCGTGTAGAGACCCTGGGTGGCGCGGTTGAGCAGAGCGCCGAGGCAGGCGGGCTCAGTACAGGCCAGCAGCGAAGCCGCATAGCCGTCTTCCAGGATGCGGTTGGGGTCAAAGGTGGGCGCGCTCGTCAGGGCCAGCACCTCTCCCGTGCGCGCATCCAGGGCAATGACAGCGCCGGCGCGCCCGCCCAATGCCCCGGCCGCCGCCCGCTGCACCCGGCTATCAATCGTCAGATAGACATCGCTGCCCTGGATCGGCTGGTTGGTGAGCTGGCTGATCTGGCTGTCCAGGCGGTCGAGACCCATCAGGGAGCCGTTGGCGGCGCGCTCGATGCCGGTTACGCCGACGTTGAGCGCCGAGACGTAGCCGACTGTCGGCGCCAGCGACGGCTCTGCGTAAAAGCGGACCACGCGCTCGCCAACCATGACATTGTAAGCCAGAGGTCGCCCATTGCGGTCGTAGATCGCGCCGCGCGTGATATTGCCCAGGATCTCCAGCGTGCGTTGGCGCGCCGGCTGCGGCATCTCGCCCAACTGGTCGAGCGTGTCCGGATCAAACTGCTTGAGCAGGCGGTTGGGGTCCTGCGCGGCCGAGCCAAAGGTGTTGTAAATGGGCGGGCGCAGCTCCTCGCCGCGCAGCAGCTGCCAGTAGACCAGCCGCAGCGAGAGCAGCAGCAGCAGGAAGAGGAAGGCGGTGCCCACCTGCCAGATACGCTGGCTGAGGCTCATGAGCGTGGCTCCAGGCGCGCCGCCAGCGCCAGTGCAATGCCGATCTCAGTCAGGTTCACCAGCAGGGCAATACCGCCCTGGCTGAGGAAAGGCACGGTGATGCCGGTCAGGGGCAGCAGGTTGAAGGTGCCGCCGGCCATAACAAAGAGCTGCGTGAAGAGGTGGATGGCGATGCCCACCAGCAGCAGCCGCTCAAACTTTTGCCCCTGCGGCAGCAAGATCGCCACCCGCAGCAGTCGCAGCAGGATGACCGCATAGAGGGCCAGCAGCGCCAGCGTCACCAGCCCGCCCAGCTCTTCGACAATGGCCGCCAGAATGAAGTCGGAATGGACGAGCGGCACAAAGTAGGGGGTGCCCAGCCCGAGGCCGGTGCCGCTCAGGCCCCCGGCGCCGATGGCGAAGAGCGACTGCTGGATCTGGTAGCCCGGTCCTTCGGCCACGGTGATATCACTCGGCTGTCCGTTGACGATCAGCGGCGCGTCGCTCCAGGGGTCCTGGAAGGCGATGAAGCGATGACGAATCACGTCCGGCGGCTCCCAGACAAAGACGAGGATGAGGGCCAGGATCAGGGTCAGCAAGAGGCCAATGGCGGCAATGGTCAGGAAGATGCGCGGCTGGAAGCCGGCGTAGAGCATGCCGACAAAGAGGGCGCCGATGATCAGGATGGCGCCGAAATCGGCCATGCGCACCAGGGCAATGGCGGCGATAGCCACGAAGAGGATGCCAGGCACAAAATAGCGCAGCTCCGGCAGGCGCAGCCAGCCAGCTACCGGGCGCGCGCGCCCCTCCGCCTCCTCCCCTACCCGCTCGATATACCAGGCGAGGAAGATGATCAGGGCCAGCTTGACGACTTCCGAGGTCTGGATAGGCGGTAGCGGTCCCAGGCGCAGCGCCAGCCGGGCGCCTGCCTCATCGGGCGCGCCGATGAACGCCGTCACCAGGAGCAGGATGAGGCCGATGGCGCTGACAACGGGCACCCAGCGGCGGCGCAGCAGCTCCAGCAGGCGGGGATAGAGCAGCAGCGCGGCGATGACCGCCAGCCCCGGCAGCCAGCCGCGGCTGATCTGCTGCCAGGCCCCCTCGTCGCCGCGCAGGCGCCAGATGAAGACGAGGCCGACCGCACCCAGCCAGCCAACGGCCGGCAGCAGCAGCTGCTCGGAGCGCAGCCGCCGCCAGCGCAGCAGCAGATGGAGCGCCCAGAGGCTGGCGACGACGATCAGCGCCGGCACGAGCGAGGGCCATACAACCGGAAAAACCGGCTGCTCCAGCCGCAGGGCCAGCGCCATGCCAGTGAAGGGGAAAGCCAGCAGCGTAAAGAGGGTGATGATACGCAGCAGCTGGGCCTCGATAGGCCGGGGCGTCAGAAATCGTGTTGTCATGGTCAGGCCGAAAGCTCAAAGACCACGCCGCCGATCTGTAGCTGGCCCCCTTCGCGCAGGGCAACGCGCTCGCCGGGGTCGATGCGGCGGCCGCCCACAAAGGTGCCGTTGGTGCTATCCAGGTCCTCGACCCACCAGGTAACGCCGTCCCAGAGGAGGCGAGCATGGCGCGCGGAAACGTAGTCGTCCGGCAGCACAATATCCTCAGAGCCGAGACGGTCCCGCCGCGCGCCGACCACGACCTCATTCGCCAGCGGCAGCACCTGGCCCTGGCTCAGGCGGGTATTGCCCGGCTCCACCACGCGCAGCCGCCCGGAAACGGCCGTCGCGGGGCTGGGGGCGGCCATGCGGGTACGCATCTCGCTGCGCACGGCGCGCAGCAAGACAAATAGCAGCAGGTAGACAAGCGCGATCAGCACCCACTTGCCGGCGATGAGCAGAACGCCGAGCACCGTCTCCATCAGGCGGCTCCGGCGGCGCAGTTAGCGCGGAAGACAAAGCCGGCCACACCCGGCGCATCCGGCCGCGGGTTCTGCGGGTCGCTGGCGGCCAGGACGACGATATCGCCATCGCGCAGCAGACGCCCATCGGTACTGATGCGCTCGCCGTTGACGTAGGTGCCGTTGAGCGACGGCTTGCCATCGGGGCTGCCGTCGTACAGATGACAGCGGTCGCCGCGGCAGCGCAGGTAAGCGTGCTGGCTGCTCACCAGGCGGCGGTTCTGGATTTCGGGCTCGTCGAGAACGATGTCGTTCTGCTGGCTGCGGCCCACGGTCACCAGCGCCGCTTGCAGCGGCCAGCTCCGCCCGCGCGGCAGCCGCTGCAGGCAGGGAACGCCCACGGCCGCCGCCACCGCTTGCTCGTTGTTCACCCGGCTGCGGATGCGCACCTCATCTTCCGGCACGTCGGCCGCCGCCCGCAGATGGACCACGACCGGTCCGCCAAAGCGATAGACGCGGCTGCCCTGGCGCCCGTTAGCGGTGTTGAGCGCGTCGAGCAGCCGCCGCTGCCACTGGCTGGTAAGGTCAGCGGCAATGGGGCGAAAGCGCTGCTCATACGTCTGCGGGCCAACTTCGACCAGGTATTCGTTGGGCACGATCTTGCCGTAGTTGACATCTTCCAGCAGCTGTTGGCGATCCAGCATGGCCGCTTCCAGGTGACGGTTGATGTCCGCGGGCCGTACCGCCCGGCCCCGCCGCCCGAAGCGCAGCGGCGTCAGCTGCTCGAAGAGACCGGCGTCGAAGCGCTCGCCTAACGCGCGCAGCGCCCGGCGCAGGGGCGTGCGCCGCTCCTGCCCGGCCGAGCGCTCGCGCGCCAGCAGCAGCTCGGCGACGCGGCCCATTACCTGCGGCTCCTGGGCCGTGTGCTGGCCGGCTGCCTGCAGGATATAGCGCTGCAGCTCCTCCGCGCCGGCCAGCGCCGGCGTATTGTCGGCGTGGCCGGCCGGGGGTGCGCCCCCCAGCCAGCAGACGTAGACGGGCAGCTGGGCGGGCAGATTGGCCTGCTGCTGCAGTGTCGCCACCCGCTGCCCGGCAAGCTGCGGCGTCGCCTCTGCCGCGCCCTGCGCGTGGATGCCGACCACGGCCACGCCAGGCGTCAGCGCCACCAGATCGACCTCCAGCGACGGTTCGGCCAGGGAGAGGCCCAGCAGCAGCATGATGTCCGTGGGGAAGCTTTCCAGCAGCGCTTCGGCCAGCTCCTGTACTGGAGAAGGAATAGGGGCAAAGCCGGTCTGTAATGATTTCACCTCGGTTCCTCCATGGCGCTAGTGTAGCCTACTTTCTTTGTTTATGCGTAAGAGCGCTGGACGCGTGGCTGCGCGAGCGCGCCACGCGCGGTTTGACAGGGTATGTCGCCTGGCTATACTGAGCCAAAGAGGCAATTTGCCAGATTATTCTGAAAGATATGTTGCAGAGAAGCGACCTCTCGCACGAGGAAGTGCGCCGCTACAGCCGCCACCTGATCATGCCCGAGGTGGGCATGGCCGGGCAGAAGAAGCTCAAGGCCGGCAGCGTGTTGCTCATCGGCGCCGGCGGCCTCGGCTCGCCCCTGGCCATGTACCTGGCGGCGGCCGGTGTGGGGCGCATGGGCCTGGTGGATTATGACGTGGTCGACGCCAGCAACCTGCAGCGGCAGGTGATTCACGGCACCGGCGACATCGGCCGGCCGAAGCTGGATAGCGCCCGCGACCGCATTCTGGACATCAACCCCCACGTGCAGGTGGACGCCTACCCCGTGCCGCTTACGTCGGCCAATGCCCTGCAGATCCTGGCGCCTTACGATGTGATCGTCGACGGCACCGACAACTTCCCCACCCGTTATCTAACCAACGACGCCTGCGTCCTGCTGGACAAGCCCAACGTCTACGGCAGCATCTTCCGCTTCGACGGCCAGGTATCGGTCTTTTACGCCAGAGAAGGCCCCTGCTACCGCTGCCTCTTCCCGCAGCCGCCTCCGCCCGGCCTCGTGCCCAGCTGCGCCGAAGGCGGCGTCCTCGGCGTTCTGCCGGGCGTCATAGGCGCCCTGCAGGCCACAGAAGCGATCAAGCTGATTCTCGGTGTGGGCGAGCCGCTTATCGGCCGCCTGCTGCTCTATGACGCGCTCAACATGGAGTTCAGCGAGGTCCGGCTGCGCAAGAATCCCGACTGCCCGGTCTGCGGCGAAAAGCCGACGCTCACCGAGCTGATCGACTACGAGCAGTTCTGCGGCATGCCTGCCCACGACCGCAGCGCCTACGAGCACGGCCTGGAAAGTGGCGACGATGTGCCGGCCATCACCCCCGCCGCCCTGCACGAGCGGCTACAGGCGGGCGAGCGATTGCTGCTGATCGACGTGCGCGAGCCGCACGAGTGGACCATCAGCAACCTTGGCCACCTCGGCGCAACGCTGATCCCCCAGGCGCAGGTGCTGGAGCAGATGAGCGGGCTAGACACTGCCCAGGAAATCGTCGTCTACTGCCGCACCGGCGCACGCAGCGCCGACGTCATCCGCCTCCTGCGCGGGCACGGTTTTGGCAAGCTGTTCAACCTGGAAGGGGGCATCAACCGCTGGGCGCGGGAAGTGGAACCGGCGCTGCCTATCTATTGACGATTCCGGCCAGTGGGCGCCGGGCAGCCTGTGAAACCGCACCAGATTGTCTGATTCCGGGCATTTTTACCCCGTTTCTGCCATGAACTCGCTTAGAATTACTCGAGAGGCTTGCCAAATCGAGCATCTTTGTTTACTATGCATGCACTCAAGTGGGCGCTTCCAGAGAAACAGTCTGTATGGGCTGTGAAGCGCAAAGATTATCAGTAAGGAAGGAACGAAAAATGGCTTACGCTTTTACCAACTCGAAGGGCAATCAGTATTTCCTGCACAAGCGTGACACCACGCTTAAGAACGGTCGCACCCAGACCATCTATTTCTTCGCCAAGGAAGTCAAAGATGGCGCGCTCGACAATGTTCCCAGCGGTTACGAGGTGTCGGAGAGCCGCAACGGCCTTCCTGTGCTCAAGAAGAAGAAATAACTCTGCCGCGAAATCGCAAGCCAGCCCTGGCTGTATGGCCGGGGCTTTTTGTTACCTGTCGCCGGAGGGAAAGTGGATATTTTCGGATTCCTCGTCACCATCGTCTTTATCTTGCTGCTGCTGGCGGCCATTTTTCTGCCGCGTCTCGAGCGCCGGCGTGAAGGCGACTGAGCTACTGGCGGCTGTCCCTGCCCAGCAGCCGCGCCAGCCCCGCCAGTAACGCCTCAATATCCTGCTCGTCGTTATAGCCCTGCAGGGAAACACGCAGCAGCGTCTGCCCCTCCCAGGACGTCACCGGCGCCTCGACCGCAAACTCCTCATAGAGCCGCGCCTGGAACGAGCGGGGATCGCCGACCGGCAGCGGCGCGGCAAACATCTGCGCGAAAAACGACGAGGGGTAGAGCGGCGGGAGAGCTGTCAGCTCGGCAATCTGCGCCTGGGCCTGGCGCGCCAGCTCGTGGCAGCGCGCCCGCACGCTGGGCCAGTCGTACTCCTCCTGAAAGTCAAGGGCCGCCGGAATGGAGAGATAGGCAGCAGGATCATGTGTGCCCAGCCAGCTAAACTGCTCCTGAAATGGGGACCAGCCACTCTCCCACTCGCTCTCCCATCCCCAGCTAACGACCAGCGGCTCCAGCAGCGCCTGCTGCTCTGGCCGGGCGTAGAGAAAGGCTGAGCCGGGCGGCGCCATCATCCATTTGTGGCAGTTGCCGGTATAAAAGTCGGCGCCGAGCGCCTCCAGGTCAAGCGGGATCTGTCCGGGCGCATGGGCCCCATCGACCAGGGTGAGAATGCCTTCCTCGCGCGCTCGCGCGCAGATTGCCGCCACCGGCATCTGCAGCGCCGTTGCCGAGGTGATGTGGCTGACGAAGATGAGCCGGGTGCGCGGCGTCACCCCCTGCCACAATTGGGCGATGATTGTCGCCGGGTCGTCTACCGGCAGGGAGATGGGCTGGCGCACGTAGCGGGCGCCGCGGCGGCGCGTGAGAAAGCTCCAGGTTCGGTCGCAAGCGCCGTATTCATGCGTCGTCGTCAGGATTTCGTCGCCTGCTTCCAGCCGCAGGGAGCGGGCTACCGCGTTGACGCCATAAGTAGCATTGGGAATCAGAACCAGGTCGGTAGCTGTTGCGTTGACATAACGCGCGAGATGCTCCAGGAGCGGCGGGAGTAACTCGAACCAGCGCCGGCCGAGAAAGGCCACCGGCTGCCGCTCCAGCTCGCGCTGCCACCGCTGGTACGCCTCGAAGACGGCGCGCGGGCGAGCGCCAAAGCTGCCGTGATTGAGAAAGTGGACGCCGGGATCGAGCAGGAAGAGATGGCGCAGCTCGTTCATGGCCCGACCTGCTCTCGATCCAGCACGACGTGACGCCACTGCGGCACGCCGATAGGCGTCAGCTCGTAGTTTTGCAGCGCCGGGCTGACCAGCAGCGCCGACAGGCTGTGGCTGACGAACACGGCCGGCGCCGCAGCCACGATTTGTTCCTCCAGCCTGGCGTAGGCGGACAGGCGCGCCGCCGGCTCGCCAATCGTGCGCGCCGCCTCCAGGCCGGCGTCGATAGCCGCATCGCCAAAGCTTCCCAGATTCTGCGGCGACCGCGAATGGTAGAGGATATCCAGGAAATTCTGCGGGTCGGGATAGTCGGCGCACCAGCCCATGTCGAACAGGTGGCCGGATACGCCTGCGAACAGGGTCTCGGTATAGATGAAGGGATCGAGCACCTGCGGCTCGATGGTAATCCCCAGGCTCTCCTGCCACATCGTAATCACCGCGGCGACGTAGGGGCTAACGTCGCTGTAGCCGGCCGTCGTATAGGTGAGGACGGGCAGGTTGTCCGGCCCATAACCCGCTTCGGCCAGCAAAGCGCGCGCCAGCTCCGGGTCGTACGGGTAGGCCGGCGCTCGCTCCTGGTAGCCCGGCATCCCCGGCGGCAGCGGCCCATTGGCGGGCAGGGCCTGCCCGCTCATTAGCCCGGTGATCAGGCGCTGGCGATCGAGGGCGTGGCTAAAAGCGCGGCGTACCCGAACATCGTCGAAGGGCGGCTTGCTGGCATTGAAGCCGACGTAGCTGGTGCACATATCGACCCCGGTACGCAACTGCGCCGACAGCGGGTTGTTCGGGTCGCGCACTCGCTCCAGCGTGGCGCCGCCGACGCCAACCAGGTCAATCTCGCCGTTCTCGTAACGGGCCAGGGGCAACGCCGCATCCAGCAGGTAGACGACGCGGGTGATTTTCGCCGGCTCCTGGTAGTAATCGTCAAAACGAGCCAACACCAGGATCTCATCGTCGCGCCAGCTTTCCAGGCGGAAGGGGCCGCTGCCGTTCGCCTGGTACTCCCACCCCGGCGCGGCCACCGTCTCACGGTCGACGACCATGGCCACCGGATAGGCCAGCTTGGCCAGGAAGTAATTCTTGGGGGCGTCAATATCGACCTGTAGCGTATGGCTATCGAGCGCGCGCAGGCCGCGAATTTCGCTCGCCTGACCGGTTAGCTTCTCGGCTACGCCCACAATGTCGCCCAGATAGGTCAGCGCCGTATCCGAGCCCATAGCCGGGTCGGTGGCTCGCTCCCAGGAAAAAACAACGTCCTCAGCCGTCACCGGCCGCCCGTCGTGGAAGCGCGCCGCCGGATGTAGATAAAAGGTGTAGCGCGTCCCTTCCGGCGAAATATGCCAGCCGGCGGCCAGATCGGGCGCCACCTGCAGCCCGGTATCCAGCTGGACGAGGCCGCTGAAAATGTGGCCGACTGGGCCGCCCGGCCCGCCGTGGGTCAGCGCTGGGTCCAGCGTGCGCGGCTGCCCGCTCATCAGGTAGACTGTCTCCGCCGGGTCGTACCCGAAACGCGTCTCGCTGAAGAGCGAAGGCAGTTGCGACACAGCCTGGCAGTTTAACGTCAGGAAACCGAGGAGGGTGAAGAGGGGCAAAAGAGACCGCCGCGGTTGCCACCGCGAAGCTTTTGCCCAATAATGAAGAGCAACGTTTCTCATCAGCGCGGAGTGTAACAAGAAATGGGCCGGCGTCGTAATCAGTCATTTGCCGTGGATACCCGCCTCCTGCTCGTGCAGGGCAAAGCAGCCGCCCGCGCCGGCGACGTGGCCGAGGCGCGCCGCTACCTGGAGCGGCTGCTGCGCGCCGACCACCAGCCGGACGAGTTCGTCGAAGCGTGCCTCTGGCTGAGCCGCCTGAGCACCGATGAGGCCGAGAAGCGCCATTACCTGGAAGAGATATTAGCCGTGCGGCCCGGCGAGCCGCGCGCCCGGCGTGAGCTGGCGCTGCTCGACGGCCGGCTGCAGCCTGGCGACATTGTCGACCCCGACCGGCTGCCACCTGCTTCAGTCGCCGTGGAGGAGAGCGGAGCGCGCCGCTTCAGTTGCCCGCGCTGCGCCTCCCGGCTCGTCTTCACACCCGATGGCGAGGCGCTCTACTGCGAGCATTGTGGCTATGGGCAGGCGCCACCCGCTGCTGGTAATGCTGAGGAACAGGACTTCATCGTTACCATGGCCCGCGCTGAGGGGCATCGCCGGCCGGTAAGCCTGCGCGCCTTTACCTGTGATAGCTGCAGCGCGTCCTTCCATTTGTCGCCCGCCACCCTCTCGCTCACCTGCCCCTTCTGCGATGCCACCTACGCGCTGGCAGCAGCGAGCGTGGAGTCCCTGATTCCCCCGGACGTCATTATCCCCTTCGTCGTCGACCAGGCCGGCGCGCAGCGGGTAGTCGACGGCTGGATGCGGGCGCAGCGGCTGCGGGGGCGGGCGATTGCGCATCCGGTCTATCTCCCAGTCTGGACTTTCGACGTCGGCGGCGCCATTCGCTGGAGCGGCTACCGCCAGCAGCGCCGCGGCGCGCAGCCTTTCGACCTGGAAGGAGCAAGCTTCGAGCAGGTGCGAGAAGAGGGCGACTATGCCATCCTGCTGGACGACTACCCGGTGGCTGCCTGCAAGACGCTGCCGGAGGCGCTGCACCCGCTGCTGCAGCAGTTCCACTGGGAAGACGCGCTGGCCTTCGCTACCGATTATCTGGCGAGCTGGCCGGCGCAGAGCTACGAAATAACAGTTGGCGACGCCTCGCTGGCGGCGCGCCGGGCTGCTTTTCAGGAATATGAAGATAGGGTCCGCCGCTCGCTGGGCCGCCTGCAGCAGGTCACGCTCAGCCCGGCGCATATCGACATTCTTTCCTTCCGCCTGGCGCTCGTACCGCTCTGGCTGGCCTACTTTCAGCACGAAGGCAAGCGCTACGCCGTCGCCGCCAATGGGCGCACGGGAGACGTGATCGGCGCAGCGCCGCCCGGCCTGAGCCGCTGGTTCTGGCGCCGTTAGCCGGGCTCGTGTTCGGTTAGCGGCGGCGCCTGGCGCGGATGGCGACTATAAGCGGCGCGCCAGCCAGCAGCGGCAGCAGCGCCGCGCTACAGAGGCTGCCTCCGGGCGCTGTCGTCGCAGTCGGCTCCCGCTCCAGATCGGGCGGCGTTGCCATCGTCTGCGGTGGGGCCAGCGGCGGCGCGGTCGGGATGGCCGCTGCCTGCAGCGGCGTTGGCGTCGGCGGGATGACCCGTGGCGGCGCGCCGATAGCGGCGCGCCAGGCAGTTTCCAACCCATCTACGTTGAAGCCGTAGACGGCCTCCAGCGCTTCGTCCAGAGCGACGGCCTCGGCCAGCAAGAGGGTGAGGCGCTGCAGTGCCTCCTGACCATATTCCTCCAGCAGGAAAGTGACCACGCTGTAGCTCTGGCTATAGGCCAGCCCGGCGGCGGGGCCGTGGGCGGGGAAGCTGCCGGCCAGGCTGCGCAGCGGCGCGAACAGGTCGTCACTTATCGCCTGCTCAATCTCCAGCCGCATCGCATCGTCCGGAGCTCCCTCGGCATAGACGGCCAGCCCTTCTTCTAGCCAGGTCGGGCGGCTGCCGCCCAGGCAGCTCCAGCCGAACTGCCCGAGCACCAGGTGGGCCAGCTCGTGGCGGACCGTCCCCCGGCCCCAGCCCTCAGCCTGCGACGGAGGCACGCCAATGAGAATCGTGTTGTACTCGCTAAAGGCAAGCCCGCCGGCCCAATCCTGCACGTAGAGGACGGCGTCGCGCATGGCGGCCGCATCTTCGTAGATGTAGATATGCACATCCTCCAGCAGGGTGATGCCCATATCTTCTTCCAGCCGCTGCAGGCCGGCGGCGGCTGCGTCGAGGAGGATAGCGCCCACGGCTTCGCCTTCGTACCAGTGTAAATAGATCCGTTCGTCTGCGACCGTGCGCCATTGGAAGCGCTCGTCTACCAGGGTCACCTCCTGCCGCGGCGTCAGCAGCGTCTGCCCGTCCGCGCCGGTCAGCTCCCACTGCCACCAGACCGTGCTGCCAGGCGGCGGGTTGCCGGACCTTGACATAATCCAGGACCAGCTGGCCTGCCCGCCGTCAACGCTCACCGGCGCTTGCGTGGCCACGTCCACGCAGCTCTGCTGCGCCACGTCCCAATGAAGCACGGCCCCCGCCAGCGCCTCCGCCGGCTCGACGGCGACTGCAAAGTCAATCCGCTCCGGGAAATCCACGGTCGCCGTGTTGTTGGTCACGTTCAGGGCCGGCTGTGCCCGCAGGGAAATGGTCTGCGAGCCGCTCCCCACTGCCGCTCCACTGGTCGGCTGCGGCGTGTTTGTCGGCGACTGGGCGGGCGCGGGCAGGCGCTCGGGCAGAGCGCCGCCGGGCGCCGCCTGCACCAGGTAAAACGGCTCGCCGCCGATCATACAATAGTCGCCAATCGACTGGCTGCAGCGCGCCGCCGGCAGCTCGACCTGGTAGGTGCCGTCGCGCGGGCGCAGCCGCTGCTGCTTGCCAGCCCTGTCCACCAATACGGCCCGCTCGCCCGTGGCCGGAACGAGCGCCGTCTGCGGCGCGGGCAGCCGCGCGAAGAGCAGTGTGGTGGTGAAAGCGGCGGCGTCTTCGCCCTGATCGAGGCGGATTTGCCCCACTTCGTCCCATCGCTCGCGCGTGGCGGCGCGCGCCCCCGCCAGGTAGCGCACGGCTACCCGGTAGCTGTCGAAGGCGGGCCGGGCGCTGCCGTCGGCGCGCAGCAGGCCGAACGGTTCCGGGTTGGCGCCGGCGTCGCTCTCCAGATCCTTGAGCTTGTAGATGGCGATCCGCTCGGCGCCCGCCGCCAGCGCCGCCGCCAGCGCCTGGGGAATGAAAGCCGCCTGCTCTTCCAGCGTCACCGAGAGCGTGTATTCCGGCACCGGCCAGTTTGGGTCATCGACAGGCGGCGCATTCGTCTCCACCAGCCAGAGCGGCTGCTGCAGGCTGTGGGCGGCCATGATTTCGCGGAACTCGACGATGATCTCGTAGATGAGGTTGGGCTGGAAATAGAGGTGGGCCGTGGCCACGTCGAAGTAGTAGTTGTGCGTTGCCGCCTCCGGATCCTGCTCCAGCTCCGTTAGCAGCCGCTCGAAATATTGCTCCCGCTGGAAGTTGGCATCCCAGAAGTAGGTGAAGGCGGCCAGATGCAGCACGGCGTCCGGGTTTGCCTGGCGCGCTGCGTGGTAGGCGACGCGCTGCAACTGGGCAAAATCGGCCACGTCGCCATCCCAGGTGTGGCCCGGCGCGCTCTTCTCCCAGATATCGGGCTCGTTCCAGATGATCCAATGGTCAATGCGCCCGGCGTAGCGGCTGACTGCCTGGCGCACGAAGGTCGCCCACAGGTTGCCGGGATCCTCCGGGGCCAGCCAGAGCCCCGACGGCAGCAGCCGCTCGTCGCGTACCCAGTCGGGCGTGCCAATGAGCAGGCCGACGACCTCCCGCCCGGCTGCCAGCTCCGCGGCCAGCGCTTCGTCGCTGATCGGCGCGTGCCAGTTGTCGGCGCTATCGCCCCAGATCTGCTGCCAGTGGAAGCGAACGCGCGTCCAGGCGGCGCCGGCTTCCGTGGCTTTCTGCGGCGCCTCGTAGCTCTCGACAATGCCAAAGCGCCAGTCCGGGGGCGCGCTTTCCTCCCGCAAAAGGAGACTGCAGGCGGGCAGCAGCAGGATGAGCAGCGCGCCGCAGAGTAGGGCGCCAGGCAGGCGGACGTGCATCGTCAGTAATTGAGGATGAGCAGCTCGGTCACCGGGCCGCGCCCGTCGGCCTTGCTGTTGATGTTGCGCCGCGCCTCGATATGGTGCAGATGATAGCCCGGCCGGTCGTATAGCTCGTAGACGAGTGGCGCCGCCGAGTTACTGAGCATCACCCGGCAGCCGCGCGCAGTGAGCGCGTCTACCGTCGCCGCCAGCCGGCGATGGTCCGCGTCGTCAAAGCCGAAGCGGCTGTAGCTGGTGAAGTTGCTGGTAGCGTTCAGCGGCACGTAAGGTGGATCGAAATAGACGAAGTCGCCCTCGCCGGCGTCGGCGACGGCGGCGGCAAAGTCGCCCGCGAATAGATCCACCCCCTGGAGCGCCCGGGCGGCGGCGCGCAGCCGCGCTTCGTCACAAATGCGCGGGCGCTTATAGCGGCCAAACGGCACGTTAAACTGCCCACGCTGGTTTTCGCGGTAGAGCCCGTTGTAGCAGGTCTTATTCATGTAGATGATCCGCGCCGCCCGCTGCACCTTATCCAGCAGGCGCGGATCCTGGGCGCGTATCCGGTAGTAATATTTCTTCTCGTTCTTGTGCGGCTGCAGTGCACAGATGAGCGCCTCGACGTCGTCGCGCACCACTTCATAGACTTCAATCAGCTTGTGGTTGCAGTCGGCCAGCCGGGCCTGCAGCGGCTGCAAGTGAAAAAAGAGCGCGGCGCTGCCGATAAACGGCTCGACGTAGCGGCCGATCGTCTCCACGCGCGGCAGGTGGGGGGCGTAGTCGGCAATGAGCCGGCTCTTACCACCGGCCCACTTCAAAAACGGTCGCGCTTCGGGGAAGCTGCTGGGGGGAGCAGTCATAGACTCCATTATAACGGGCGTGATCCCCGCGCCAATGCGATTTCCGGCCCTTGCTGCCGGCGACGGTAGCGCCCGCTCAGGCAACCTTCCCCTGCCGCAGCTGCCGCCGCACCCGCCACATCAGGCGCAGATAATTGACGACATGCCCGATGTGATTGATGTGGCTGCGTTCCTGGTTGTAAATGGTGCGGATCGGCAGCCAGCCAAGCCGGTAGCTGCGCTGGATGCAGATGACGATCATGTCTACTTCGAACTCGTAGCCATTCTCTTTGCTGCTGAGCGTGGCCTCGGCCAGGCGCCGGCTGAGCAGGCGGTAGCCTGACTGGTTGTCGAGCATCGGCTGGCCCATCACCCGCGAGAAAACGAAGCGTCCCAGCACATTCATGGTGTAACGGGTCCAGGGCATATCGCCAAAGTTGCGTGCGCCGATGAGCAAATCATACTGCTCGCGGCGCTGCAGCTCGATAAAGCGGGGGATCTCCTCCGGATCGTGCTGGCAGTCGCCGTCGAGCGTCAGGATCTCATCATAGCCATGCTCGATGGCCCAGCGGAAGCCGCGGCGCAGCGTTGCCCCTTTGCCCTGGTTCTCTGACTGACGCAGCAGCATGGCGCCCGCGGCCTCGGCGCGCGCCGGGCTCTCGTCTGTCGAGCCGTCATCCGCCACCAGCACCGGCAGCCCGTGGGATCGCACGCCCTCGATGACGTCGCCGATCCTGTTCTGCTCGTTGTAGGCGGGGATTAGCGCCAGGAGCTGGCCGGCCGGCGGCGGTGACTCAGCCCCAGTCATCTTCCTCGCAGGTGTCGTCCGTAAAGGTGAATACCTCAGTCGTCGACGGCGCAGCCGCCAGCTCGTGGCAGGGGATAACGGACTCTGGCTGCAGGGGACTGAGGACGGTCACCGCTAGCTGGATGGCCGGCAGCTCGTCACAGGTAACCGGCAGAGAACGAAGGTCACGCGCGGGGGACGCGACGGCGTTGCAGGCGATGTCGATCGCCAGTGGGCGCTGCGGCTCGACGCTGCCGATACAGCCGCGCAGCTGCTTTGCCAGACAGGGCGTGACAATGCTGGCTCCTTTCTGGCGCAGGGCTTCCGGCAAACCGTCGAGGGCGGGTTCGTACTCGCTCTGCGCTTCTACGTACTCGTTGCTACTGCGCCGGGCAATCCCTGGCAGTAGACGGCCGGCACGCGCCTCCAAGATGGCTACTCCTTATCCTGGCTCGTTCCGCGCTGCGGCTGCAGCAGCAAATGGCTCTTGGCGGCCCGATCCACGGCATCGCGACTGAATAACATGGGATGATACCTGCCGTGAGACCAATCATCAATACTGTCCTGGTAGTGATCGCTGGCCGGATGGCCCGACTGCCCGCCCGGCAGGGCACTCACGCTCTCGTCCCAGGCGCCGACGTCGATTATCATGCGGCAGCTGGCAATCACGTGCACCGGGTCCGGTGGGAAGCGCGGTATCGTATCTGCTTGACTGACCGTATAGCCGTCGCCGCCGAGCGGCAGGGTCAGGGGGCGCCACAGGCGGCCGAGCCCGGGAATCCGCCCCAGAGGCGGATGGAGTTGAACGATGTGCATCCGGCCCCAGCGCCACTCCTGGGGGCGCGGGCCGTAGCGTTGGGTCAGGGCGGCCAGCGCCTCCTGCAGCGCCGGCTGCAGCAGCGGCGCGAGCGGGCCGGCCCAGCCGGGCGCACTGCCTTCCAGCCAGCAGAGAGCCACCTCGTAGCTGAGCTTGTGGAAAGGACTCGGCGCCATCTGCTCCAGCTCAAAGCGCGTCAACAGCGCCGCGGTCGCCTCGGGGCCCAGTGTCTGGTCAAGAAACGCTTCCAGGAAATACGCGAACCAGGCAAAGGCGATAGCGGCGGCGCTGCTCTCCGTGTGCATATTGCCGTCCCAGCCGGCAAGCAGCTTCAGAGCGCTCCGCAGCGGCTCTGGGCACGCCTCCGGCGGCGGCAGATGAGGCAGCGCCAGGCGCACGAAGCGCCGCATGGGCAGGCTGACCGTGTCTTGCTGCATGCGTTCCATATCGGCCCGGTCAAGAGGCCGGTGCGCCTGCAGCAGCTCCAGGATGCGCTGGGCCCGATACGGCGGCAGCCAGTCGCCACAGAGAAAATAGGGGTAATCGTCGCCGACCACGTGGTTATTGGCCGTGACAACGAGGCCGGCTTCCGGGTTGAAGCTGTGCGGCAGCTCCTCCGCCGGGATGAAGCCGGTCCAGTCGTGGTCGCCTCTCCAGCCCGGCGCCGGCACGAGCCCATGACCGCGGGCGCGCGTCGGCACGCGCCCTGGCATCAGGTAGCCGATGTTGCCCGCCACGTCAGCATAGACGACATTCTGTGGGGGGAAAGCCCAATCAATCGCCGCCTGGCGAAAGGATTTCCAGTCGTGCGCCCGGCAAATGCCCAGGAGAGCGCGCAGATGGTTGTTCTGGTCATGGCCTGTCCAGCGCAGCGCTACGTCCTGCTCCAGGCCGGGCGCAAGGGCGGAGATAACCGGGCCGTGATGGGTATAGCGGACGCGCTCGACGTGCGGCTTGCGCCGGCCCCGCACCCGGATCGCCTCCACCCGTTCCTCGGCCGGGCGCCACTCGCCATCAACTTCATAGAGCAGGCCGTCACTCTCGTGAAAGCGCTCGACGTAGAGATCCTGGATATCGGGAAAGGCGTTGGTGATGCCCCAGGCTATGTGCTGGTTGTGCCCGATGATCACCCCCGGCACGCCGGGCGAGGTAAAGCCGGTAACCCGGTAATCGCCGCCTTCCAGATGGTTCTCATACCAGATTGTTGGGAATAGCGGCGGCAGGTGCGGATCATTCGCCAGCAGCGGGCGGCCGGTCGCCGTGTGCTGCCCGGCTACAACCCAGTTGTTGCTGCCGGCGCCGGGCACGGCGGGAATGGCGCCCAGCGGCAGATTCTGCAGTATCTGCTCATAGGCTTGCGCCAGCCCCTCGGCGATGCGCGCCCCCAGCGCGGCGCCGGGTACAATCGTCGGATAGGTCGCCGGAAAGCGCGGCAGGAACTCGGCCGCGCGCTCGGCGCCGAGCAGCTCGACCAGGCGGGCGCGTAATAGCTCGTTCTCCCAGTTGGCCGACAGCCCCCAGGCGAGGACGACGCCCCAGGCGGCGCTGTCGAAGGGCTGCCAGGGCTCTGGCCGGTAGGCAAGCAGCGAGAACTCCAGCGGCAGCCGGCCCCCGGCAATGAAGGCGTTTACGCCGGCGGCGTAAGCAGTCGCAGCAGCCGCCGTCCGGTTGTCGGCCAGGATACCGGCTACCTGCGCCGCGGCGGCACGATGCCAGCCAAAGATGCGCGCCGCCCGGTCGCTGGGCAGTCCGGCCGGGCCGACGACCTCAGCCAACCGCCCGGCGCCGACCCGCCGGCTGGTGTCCATCTGGAAGAGCCGATCCTGGGCGTGGACATATCCCTGGGCGAAGAAGAGATCGTCCTCGTTGCGGGCATAGATGTGCGGCGCGCCCCACTGGTCGCGGATAATCTCGACAGGCTCGTGCAAGTCCGGCAGGGCGAGCACGCCCTCCTGCTGCGGCAGCGGCCGGCGCACGAGATGGCGGCTGAAAAGCGCGAGACCGGCGGCCGCGGCTCCGGCGACCGCCAGCCCGCCGCCGAACCGCAGCGCCGGGCTGTTTTTACTTGTCATAATGTTTTTCTGATAGTTCGTTCTGGTTTGGTTTGCGCCAGCGCCCCTGCACCGTCTCCTGCGCGTCTACCTCGATGATGGTAGCCGCTCCCTCCCGCCTGATGGTCATTGGCACGCCCAGGCGCTTGAGGCTTCGCCAGAGAGGCAAGTTGGTGCTGTGGATCGTGCCGACCATCTTCTGATAACCTTCACTGTAGGCTTTCTTCGCCGCGAACTCGAGCAGGCCGGTGCCTATGCCCAGCCCCTGCAGGTCGTCGCGGACGACCAGAGACAGCTCGGCGCTATCAGTCGTCAGCGCCATGTAGCGGACGCCGCCCACCGGAGTATCCGGCCCGTCCTCCAGATCGGCGAAGGCAAGCCAGGCGCGCCCCTTATAGGGCGGGATATAGGCGAGCCGCTCCGCCTGGTCGCGCACCCAGTCAGGATCGGGATGGGGCAGCGGCAAATTGAAGCGCAGGTATCGGCTCTCCGCACTCATATGCTCAAAGAGGTCTACCAGCAGGGAAGCGTCGGCAGGCCAGAGCGGCCGTATGCGTATCTCAAGGCCGTTTCGAGCGTGAAAGGTATGAACAAACTGTCGTCGTAGCGGCATAGTCTCTACCTCGTATGACGCACTGTGTCATCAAACTAAGCATAACACAGAAAAAGGCAACGGTAAAGAGAGCCTTGCCGCTCCTATTCCTGGTCGCCATCGGCGGCCGAGCGCGGCTCCTTGAAGTCGTAGAGACCGTCTTCAGCCCCCCACCGCAGGCCACAGCCGGCGCAGGTCAGCGTCGCGGCCTCCCCGGCGAGCGCCGTGCCACAGGCCGGACAGGCGAAGAAGGCGCCGGGAGCGGCCGGCGCGCCTCCGGTTGGATGGCGACTGCGCAGGAAGACACTTGGCGTTAGCTGTACCCATCTGCCGCTTGGCTGCAGCAGCCGGTCAGCGGTCGCCAGGAGGGATGCGGGAAGCAGGCGCTTGAGCGGCGCCAGGCGGAAGTGCGAGACAGTGCGCGTCGCCTGTGGGGTGAAACCCGCCGCGCGCAGCCTATCTCGCATCCAGCGCGGGTGGAAATCGAAGTTTAGCTCTACGAACTCAACTGGCTCCTGGCTGAAGGGCGACCAACTCTGCCGGCGCAGCAGATAGCGCAAGATAGCTTTCAGGTTGCGCTTATTGGCGAATTCGAGCAGGTAGTGGCCGGCCGGATGGGCGATACGGGCCAGCTCGGCAAAGAGCGCCGGCACATCGGCGGCATGATGAATGGTGCGCACCTGAACCATCGTGTCGAAGAGGCCAGCGACAAAGGGCATGTTGTACCAGTTGCCGGCCACAAATATGAAGCGCGGATCGCCGCCCAGCTGTTGCTGCGCCTCGCGCAGGAGGGAGCGCGAGTAGTCAAAGAGGACAACGCGCCGGTAGCCGGCGTATTCGTCGGCTAGCCGGCCGAAACCAGCCCCCAGGTCAATCAGCGTGTCACCGTGCGCGGGCATGAGCCGGCGCAGGGCAATGCGCTCAACGCGATCCTCGTAGCTCCGCCCCTGGCCCTCCCAGAAGCGCCGGCGATAGTCCGAGCCTTCATAGTCGCAGACCGGCGGCTGGTCGGCAGTCATTTACTCCGAGCCGGGAATAACAGCCTGGAGCAGTGTTGGTCGCGAGCCGTCATCGCGCTCGCTGATGCGCTCGCGCAGCTCGTTGTTGTTGGCCGGGAGCTGCTCCAGCATCGTATCAAGCGGTGTAAAGAGCTGCTGCAGGTTGCTAAAAGGCTGGGCCAGCTCTGTTTCGCGCATGGGGATGTCCACAGCCACGTCGAGGTTAATGGGAATCGTCTCGCTAACCGGCACGGAGAGTGACATAGCAACCGGCAGCTGCATTCCGGCCGGTAGTTGCAGTGAGACGGTGCCATTGATCGTGCCGCCGCCGGCCGGCAGGTTGAAGGTAGCCGGCACCGAGAGGGGTACGGGTTGGCTGAGGACAACAGTGGTCGTCGTATCCAGCGGAACCTCGAACTGGATGGGAATCTGCTCGTCGATGGCGATAGTGCGCACAATGCGGGCGTCACTCATTTCGGCAAAGCTGCTTGTAAGGCCGCTGACCAGGGGGCGGGCGACGCTGTCTAACACCGGCAGGATGAGCGGCAGCGCCAGAAAGAGGACAAGGAGAAGAACCAGGTTGACGACGAAGGAGAAGATAATGGCAAAGCTCTTAAATGCCTGCCAGGGTCGCGCCTGCCAGAAGTATCTCATGGGTTCCTCCACGGTCATGCCGGCGCCGCTATACTGCCGGCCGTTGATCTTAGGTCTTGGTGGCAACAATCGAGAGCCCCAGCCTGGCTGGCTGGCGCCGGGTCAATCGTAACATGGAATGGCTTGGCGGCAAGGGGCACTTTGGGACCAGCGCTGTTTCACGTGAAACAATCGTCTGGCAATTAGCTGCTTGCTATTGCGGGCGCCGCGCCACTAGCGCCGCCTTGACTGTCGTCTCCAGGTAGCTTAGGACCTGCCAGCCCCACGCCAGATACAGCAACTCGCCGCGCCGGAGGAGGAACTCCGGAGTGGCGTCCGGCTCATGCTCCAGACAGCCGACCGTGCGTGTCTCATAGATGAGCACTCCGCCCGGGCGAAGCGCCTGCCGGATGAGTGGGAACCAGGCGCGGTCGAGGAAGCGGAAGACGGTAATCAAGTCCACGCTGTCCCGTGGCAGCCGCCACTCGTCGAGATCCGCCTGTACGAACTGGGGCGGTTCGCTAGCCGAGCGATGGCCCAGCCCCCGGGCCTGCAGGAGGGCAACGCGGCTACCATCCACCGCTATCACGCGGTAGCCGTGTGTGGCAAGCCAGTGGGCCGCCCCGCCACGGCCCGTCGCCAGGTCAAGGGCCACGCCGCCCTCGAGAAGTTGCGCATGGCTCACCAGCCAGTCGGGTGGACGCGCCTCCGCGCCACCCTTGCCCCATTTCTGGTCCCAACGCTCCCGGTCGGCGCGGCTCACGGCAATTCGATCTCGTCGCGGTGGCCGAGGCCCTGGCTGTTATCGACAAAGTAGAGGCGGCGCGGGCGCAATCGGTACCAATTTACGCGGGCCAGGGCGGGCGCCAGGTCCGGATCGCTTTTCACTGCGGGGAAGCGCGCCAGATAGCGCGCGATAGCCGCTGCCTGTTCGGCGCCGGCCAGCCGGCTGACCTCGCCTTCCAGCTGAATGCCGCGTATGGCCGTCCAATCCTGCTGTTGCTCGTAGATGGCGGCGGCCGCCAACGGATTGGCGTCCAGATGACGTATGTGGCGCGTATGGGCCGCCGAGAGAAAGGTCAGTTCAAACTGCTGCGAGGCATAAAAGACGGGGGCGGCCCAGACGCCGTCCTCTCCCTGGGTCGCGAGCGTCATGACACGGTGGGCGGCCAGATAGTCGAGTGCAAGCTGCCGCGGATTACGCGCCGCCATGCTGCCCCGCGCCACGCCAGCGCTGGAAGAGATCCTGGGGCAAGGTGACGCCCAGGAGGTCGAGCAGCCGGTTGACGGTCTGGTTGATAATGTCGTCCACAGATTGGGGCCGGTGGTAGAAAGCGGGCATAGGGGGCGCCACGATAGCCCCCATCTCCGTCACCTGGGTGAGCAGGCGCAGATGTCCCAGATGAAAGGGTGTTTCACGTGGAACAAGTATAAGCGGCCGGCGGTCCTTGAGCGCCACATCGGCGGCGCGCAGCAACAGGTTATCGCTGTAGGAGAGGGCGATTCCGGCCAGGGTCTTCATCGAGCAAGGTATCACAATCATGCCCATGGTCACAAAGGAGCCGGAGGAGATGGCCGCGGCAATATCGCGGAAACGATAGCTCACGTCCGCCAGGGCTTCGACGCTCGTGGCACTATAATCGGTCTCCAGGCCAATCGTCTGGGCGGCGGCCGTGCTCATGACCAGGTGCGTCTCGATATCGGCCACTGTCTGCACTACTTCCAGCAGGCGAATGCCATAAATAACGCCACTGGCGCCCGAAATTCCTACCACCAAGCGTCTGCTCATGCTTCGCCTCCACCGGTCATTCTAACATTATGTCAAGCGGCATGCGCTCGCCATCTGGTTATAATCATCCCTCATAGTGCAACACGTTGCCAGCCAGCAAAGGATGCCGCGGTGAAGCGTCGATTTGTCAGCGATCTCCAGACACACGACGAGCTAGAAAACGAGCCGTTTTTGCTGCAGGACATGGTGCGGCGCACCACCCGTGATGGTCGCCCCTACCTGCTCTGCACCTATGCCGACCGTACCGGCCAGGCTGCCGGCGTCTTTTGGGACGTTCCTGATCATATCGAAAGATGGGTCCGGCCTGGTCTGGCTGTGCTCGTCACCGGCCGCGTCACCGAATACCGCAACGCCTCGCAAATCAACACAACCGACCTTAATCGCTGGTTACAGCCCGACATGGGCCTCTTTCTTCCTTCCAGCAAACGGCCGCGCGCCGAGATGGAAGGAGAGCTACTAGCATATATCGACCAGCTCGGCTCTCCCTGGCAGGAGCTGGTCTCCGACGTGCTGCTCGCGCCAGACTTCTATCCGCGCTTTCTCGACGCACCGGCGGCGCGCTCCATGCACCATGCCTACGTCGGCGGTCTGCTCGAGCATACACTGAGCATGGCCCGCCTCAGCCTGCTGCTAGCCGGCCATTACCCCTACGTTAACCGCGATCTGCTGCTGGCGGCCACTCTGTTGCATGACGCCGGCAAAGCGCTTGAATACGACCTGACCGGCGGCTTCAGCTTCTCCGAGGACGGCCGGCTTGTGGGCCATATCATTCGCGTCATCGCCCTGGTGGAGCGTGCCGCGGCCCGCCGCGACGACATCGACGAGGACGAGCTGCGCCACCTGGTCCACCTGTTGGCCTCGCACCACGGCACGCACGAATGGGGCGCTCCTGTCGTCCCCAAGACGCTGGAAGCCATCCTGCTCCACCAGCTAGACCTGCTGGACAGCCGTGTGCAGGGCTTCTTCGACCATCTGGAAGCGGACAATGGCGGCGCCGCCTGGAGCACCCGCGCCAGCCACATGTTCAACACCGAGCTGCGCCGGCCCGAAGGCTTTGGCGACGCGGATGCGATTATGGGAGAGGAGTCGGGTCCAGATCTGCCGGAGTAACGGCGTACACTGTAAAGAGCGGCATCCTATCGCCGCCGCTCCACCGCTGTCCCGGCGCCTCACGGCCGCCGGGGTAGGCAGCACGGACATGCTCCAGCTCCGCCAGCCGCTCTGGCAAGAAGATGAACAGGGTAGGGCCGTCCAGCGCCCACGGGGCGGCCGCCGTCAGAGGGGAATCCACGTCATGGCCGCTCATGTGCGGCGCCAGGTAAGGGATGGTAGAGAGGCTGGCGTAGCCCATGCGCGGTAGGCCGAAAAAGTAGACCGTAGCGGCCGGCTGCTGCTCCAGATAACGCGCCACGGCCGTCGCCGTTTCCGTGTTGTAGCCGCCCAGAACATAGCTGTCATAAACGTCGTTAAAGTAAAAGTCGAGGTCGCGCAGCACAACCAGCGCCAGCAGCACGATAGCCACTGCCGCCGCCGCCTGTCGCGCTCGGCGCCCGGCCGGCTCCAGCCAGGCCATGCCCTGCGCCAGAGGCAGAGCGACCAGGATCATGGTCGCCGGCGCCGCTATCACGTAGCGCTGTGACGCCGGCGCGTCCAGGCTGAACCCGCCGAGTACCACCAGCGCGCCCAGTACCAGCAGCAGCAGGAGGCTGCGCAGGTCGGCACTGTAGATCAGCCAGGCGAGCCCGGCGATGAACAGCGCCGCCGCCAGCGGCAGCAGCAGCGGTACCCCCGGGTTATACCAGTGGCGCAACGGTTCATGGACGAGGCCCAGGGCCGTCGCCTGCATCTGCACGGCAATGATCTCCCACGCCGGCTGGCCCAGCCGCGCTATCTCACCCTCCAGCCAGCCGTTGAACACCGAGACGCGCCGCAGTGGAGCAAAGTACTCGTCCGGCTGCCGCCAGAAGAGCAATGCTAGCGGCAGATAGACGACCAGGGCGGTATAGCCCGCCAGCAGCAAGTCCGGCAGGCGCTTCCGCAGCCGCGGGCGATTCACCAGCCCCGCCGCAGCTACCCAGAGCAGCAGCAGCAGCGGCGCCACGCGCATACTGACATAGAAGTAGTGGCCCAATCCCAGGGCCAGCCCGGCGATTAGCAGCGGCAAGCGCCGGCCATCCTTCCAGCCAGACCAGACGCCCCAGAGCGTGACGGTAATAAAAAAGCCGTCCCAGATATTCTGCAGCCCAATGCGGCTGAAATGGATGTGATAGTGGGAGCCTGCCAGCAAGGTCGCCGCCATGATGGCCGTCGTGCGCCCAAACAGTGACCGCGCCAGCCAGTAGAGTGCAAAGACGGTCAGCGCTCCGCCCAGCGCCGAGGAGAGGCGCAGCGCCGCAGCCGTATTCCCCAGCAGGGAGACAGCCGCTCCCTGGAACGCGAAGAAAAAGGACGGAAACGAAAACCAGCCCATGCCCAACAGATTGTTGGCTTCCCCGCGCACAAAGCGCACCGCCTCCAGCCCGGCCGAAGCCTCATCACCGCTGAGCGTCGGCGGCAGCCCCTCCAGCCCCACGCCGCGCAGTAGAAAGGCCACGGCGGTCAGCAGCAGCGCCAGCCCCATCTCCCAGCGCGCAATCACATCGGCTGTAGCTGCCGTTTCTTCACGGCGGTAACCGCCGCCGACTGCCGCAGCCATCGCCAGCAGCCAGGCAAGCGCCGCTGCAGCCGGCTGCCAGGCGTGCATCCGCTCGCCGCCGGCCAGATAGGCCAGCACTGCCAGCGGCAGGGCCAGAGCGAGCAGCACGAGCTGGCTCTGCTGTACGCCAAGCCACCCGGCCAGCCACCGCAGAGCCAGTTCTGGCCGGCCGGACAGCGGACCGTATGCTGCGCTGCGCCCGGCCAGTAAGAAGGCCAGCAGCCCAATGCCGCTCAGGAGGTAGAGAACCCAGGGCCGGTCGGCCGGCCGTGCCTGTAGGATAAGCGAGCTGATGAGCAGCAGCGCCAGCCCGCCGGCCAGCAGCGCCGCGATGAGGCCGCCGGCCTCCGCCGCAGCCGGCGTTGCCGGCCCAGCGAGCTGGCCCGCCCGTGCCCGCTGCAGTTTGCTGTAAAACGCTACGAGAAGCGTCGCCGCGACCAGAAGCCAGAAGAGCATCGTTGCTTCATTATCAAGCGGTCCAGGGGCAGGGTCAAGTTCTGGCGCCGGCCCCGCTCGTCCACCAAAAAGAGGGGACAGGGCTCAGCCGCTATCCCCTCTTTTCGCCTCGGCGTCTTACCGGCTCAGGCCGCCTGGGGCGCCGGCAGCTGCTCCAGGCGCTCCACCAGCTCGGCGAGCACATCAAAACCACCCTGCCAGAAAGCCTCATCATAGATGTCGATGCCGGCCCGCTCCAGAACGCGCACAGGTGCATCGCTGCCGCCAGCAGCCAGGATCTCCAGATAGCGCGGCTTGAAGCTCTCACCCTCTTCCCGATACTGCTGGTAGAGCGCCAGTACGAGCAGCTGGCCGAAGGCGTAAGCATAGACGTAGAAGGGTGTGTTGTAGAAGTGGGGAATTGCCAGCCATTCGTGGCGGAAGTCGTCGCTCAGCTCGACGGCCGCGCCGAACTGCTCCTTGAGGTTCTCCAGATACACGTCGGAAATGGCGTCAATCGTCGCTCCCGAGGCGATTGCCTCGTGCGCGCGCCGCTCAAAGAGGGCAAAGAACGCCTGGCGCATTATGGTTGCGTAGGCATCGTCCATCTGCTTGAACAGGATCGATTGCTGCACGCCGGGATCAGACTCAGTAGCCAGCAGCCGGTCGATCAGCAGCATCTCGCCAAAGGTCGAAGCTGTTTCCGCCAGGGGCAGGGAGGCGTGTTGGGTCAGCCCGGGCAGATGCTCGGCCAGCATGCTGTGTACGGCGTGGCCCAGCTCGTGCGCCAGCGTCGCCACATCTTCCGCCTTTCCCTGGTACGACTGCAGCACCCACGGCGTCAGGTCCGGGGCCAGCGTGGCGCAGAAGGCGCCGCCGCGCTTGCCGCGCCGAACTTCACTATCCAGATGCTGTTCGTCAAAGACTCGCTGCGCCAGTTCGGCGACGCGCGGCTCGAACTCCCGGAAACAATCCAGCACCATCTCCGCGCCCTCGGCAAAGGGGTAAGCTTTGTCGCTGTTGTCGACCGGAGCATAGATGTCGTAGCGGCGCAACTTCTCCATTCCCAGCCAGCGCGCCTTAAGCTGGAAGTAGCGCTGGAACACGGACGCGTTTTTCTGGCAGACCTCCAGCAGCGTATCGACGACCTCGTCGGGAATATCGTTCGCCAGGTTGCGCGCGGCAATAGGGCTGGCGTAATTGCGTAGCTGTAGCTGCTCGCTGGCCCAGTCGCGCGCAATCGCCTGGTAGATCTGGCCCGTAATCAGCTCGTCGTGGCGATAGACGCGCAGCAGCTCCTGAAAAGCCGCGGCCCGCAGATCGGGATCGGGGTGGCGGTAGTAGACGCCCAGCTCGCCGCGGGTCAGCTCCTTCTCTTCGCCGTCCACGTCCAGGCGGAAGGTATAGCGGTTGGTGATAGCCGCATATAGCGTATTGAGCGCATTGACGCCATTGACGTCTTTCAGATTAATAATCCGCTCCTCGGCCTCGCTGAGCGTGTGCGGCTTCTGCAGCCGCAGCTGCTCGAGCCAGTAGCGGTAGGGACCGGCCGCGTCCATCAGCCGCTCTGCCGCGCTATCGTCCAGCCCTTTCCACCACAGCTTGAAGAACATCGAGCGGTTGTCCAGCTCGGCGCCAAGCTGCTGCATGCGCGCCATCAGGTTCTGCGCCAGCGGGTTCTGTGTATCCTCGGAAAAGCTCAGCCCAGAAAAGCCAATGATCCGCGCCGCCTGGCGCGAGAGGGCATCATACTGGTCGAGCAGGGCGCGGAACGCTGCCTCATCGATGTCGGGCGTAAGCTGGTCGCGCCCGGCGGCAAACGTCTCGACGTCCTGCTTCAGCTTCGCTACTGCCTCGTCGATAGCCGGGCTGTCCAGCCCGGGAAAGAGCTCGTCGAGGCGCCAGGGTCCTGACTGGTATCCATTGTGGGTCATCACTGTCTCCTTCTCATCTCTATGATCTTTATCATCAGCGCTATCTGCGCTGGACTTCTTCTATCTGCTGGCGCAGCTTAATAATGGTATCGGCCGGGTAGATCCCTTTGCGCAGGCTGAGATTAGCATAAATCAGGCTGCGCGGGCCGACCAGCGAGCCCGGATTTAGCACTGAGTTGCAGCCTGTCTGCACGCCGTCGCCGAGGATCGCTCCCAGCTTCGCCAGGCCGGTATCGACCGGCTGGCCCTGCCAGGTTAGCACAATCGTCGGCCGCTTGCCGCTCTCCGGCGCCTTCTCGCTGACCACCGTCAGGTTGCTCAGCTTCGTGCCAGCGCCGAGATTCGTATCATGCCCGAGCACGCTGTCGCCCACGTAGTTGAAATGGGGAGCGTGGGCGCCGGGCAGGAACAAACTGTTCTTGGCTTCGCTGGCATGGCCCAACACACTGCCGGCCATCAGGATCACGTTCTCGCGCACGAAGGCGCCGTGGCGCACGACCGCCCCCGGCCCGATGTAAGCCGGCCCCAGCACGTATGCGCCTGGCTCCACTCGCGCCCCTTCGGCCACGTAGACATCGCGCCCACTAATGAAAGCCCCGTCCATAATGTCGCCCACCGGCGCCCGCCCGGCGTTCAGCGCTTTCACCAGGCGCTCCAATTCAGGCAGCACCTGCCAGACATAGTCACAGCCGGAGAACAGCTCCGCCGTCTCTGGCTCCGTCAGGTCAAAGTAATCCTCCGCTCGCAGCATAGCGTGTCCTCTTCTGGGCCGGCGCTCAGAGGCCCAGGGCCGCGGCAATGGCCGGCGTAATGGCTACCAGAAAATCATGTATTGGCTCCAGCGCCAGCCCCACCAGCGCCCACACCGGAAAATAATCCCAGCGGATGTAGGCGTTGATCGCCCAGCGTCGCTCTGAGTAATCCCACGGGCAGCGCCCGGTCAGGCGCGCGATGAGCCAGCCGCTGATCAGCTCGATGGTGGTAAAGCCCAGTGACCAGACTACGGCGCGCAGCAGCCAGGGTACATCCCGGATGGCGTCGTGGACCGGCTCGTACAGTGGCGCCAGCAGGCCATAAATCGGAAACATCCACAGGTAGCTGTGGCCGATCAGGCGCCAATCGCGCCGGGTCACACTCTCTGTGAGCGCGGTCCAGACAAGCTCGCCGCACCAGCCACCGAGGCCATAGAGGACAAAGCGAATTAACATCTGCTGCTTAGCCGAACAGCCGGCGGAAGAAGCCTCGGAGGCTGAAGCCTGCGCCCTGGTTCATCAGCCGCTGCAGCTCGCCGCCATCCAGCCAGATACCATAACAGACCGGGCACGAATCGAGGACCAGCGAGGCATCGTGCAGGCTGGTAATCCGCGTCATATTACCCTCGCCGCCGCAGCGCGGACAGGGCCCGGTCACTTCATAGTGCGCCGCAGGCGCGTCCGCCGCCAGCGCACTTTCCGGGTGCTGGCGCTGGAAGTCGATCACGGCGCGCAGCTCGCCTACGTCAAGCCAGATACCCTGGCAGACAGCGCACTGATCGACGACCACCTCTCCCACTTCTCGCGGGGACAACGAGCCGCCACACTTTGGACAGATCATGCCTCGGCCTTAGCGAATGGTCCGGCGCAGCAGAGGCCGCGCCAGAGTCAGTTGGTATAAGCAGGGGTGAGGGTAGACAAAAAAAGAGGTAACGTCAAGTTACCTCCCGCTGCCGTTACTGGTACAGTGCGCCGTCGGGGTCAGTCCTCTTCGTGCCAGAGCGCGCCGCGGTAGTCATCTACGTTGACGTCGCCCATGTTGTCCCGCGACTGGACCAGGAAACGGATAGCCGTGCGCTCCTGCTCGTCGATAGCCACCTCGACGAATGAAGGGATACAGGCGATATAGGTACCCTCTTCGGCCAGGTAGCCGGCGGCGATGATGATGGCCTTGACCGCCTGGTTCACGGCTCCCGCCCCAATCGCCTGGACTTCGGCCCGCCCTGCCTCTCTCATCACGCCGGCCACTGCCCCGGCCACAGAGGCCGTACGAGAACGGGCGGATACTTTGATTATGCTCATGACGTTGCCTCCCGTGCTCGTAGAGCAGGTTTTTTGGTGGATCTGGTGAGAATCCTGCTGCTGGCATGATAGTCAATAAGGCCAAGACTTGTCAAGATAGCTGTGGATAACCCTCACGAAATTGTGGAAAACAGGATCAATTGGTGGATAACGGCTGTAAACCACCCCTATATGTGGAACCTACATACAGGACTCACCACCCTGTGAGACTCCATATCTGCGGGTAGATGCGTTGACGTGACATAATCCAGCATTCAGTCGTCATAACCTGTCCACACACGATGCACTCACTTGTCCACAGAGCGGGCCGTTTCAGCCCTTGCTCCCACCCATCAGATGCACCGTGCCGCCGGCTACTACCCCCATATCTGGCATGAGCCAGCCGCTCTCCCCGGCGTCATGCACATATCAACAGCCCTACTAAGAATACTAAAATAAAGAATATGAAAATGATTCTGGGATGATAAGTGAGTGGAAAAAGACCACAACGCCAAAAATGCGCATGAGAGCTTGTGCGGCGCTCCCAGTGGAAGAGGTAAAATAGGGCAGTCGCCAAGGAAGCGCCGCACAGCAGTGACCATTCAGACAGTCCTCGAGCAGTTACGTCTTAACCGTGAGTTTATCTCCCAGGTAATGGCCTGGGAGCGTATCCCTGCGCGTCCCTCACGTCTGGCCGAGCCAGATGTCACGCTCTCGCCGCAGATCAGGCAGGCGCTGGCAGCTCGCGGTATCACCTCCTTCTACCGCCACCAGGCCGAAGCCATCGACGCCGCTCTGCGCGGCGAGAATGTCGTCGTCGCCACCGGGACCGCGTCTGGCAAAACGCTGGCCTATAACGTGCCGGTCCTGGAAACGCTCCTGGCCGAGCCTGTAGCCCAGGCGCTATACATCTTTCCCACCAAAGCCCTGGCTCATGACCAGGTAGCCGAAGCTAACGTGTTGATTAATGGTGGCTCCCTCCCCATTCGCGTCCATAGCTACGACGGCGACACGCCCCGCGGCCAGCGCCGCCAGGTGCGCAACGTGCCCGGCGTCGTCGTCACCAATCCCGATATGCTCCACGCCGGCATCCTTCCCTACCATACCGGCTGGCGGCAGCTCTTTGCCAACCTGCGCTTCGTCGTCGTAGACGAGATCCACACCTACCGCGGCGTCTTTGGCAGCCACGTCGCCAACGTCCTGCGCCGCCTGCGCCGCCTCTGCCATTTCTACGGCAGCGACCCGCTCTTTATTTGCAGCTCGGCTACCATCGCCAACCCTCGCGAGCACGCCGAGCGCCTGGTTGAGCTGCCTTTTACCCTGGTTGACGAAGCGGCCAACGGCGCGCCGCAGGGCGAAAAGCATTTCATCCTCTACAACCCGCCGCTGATTGATGAAGAGCTGGGCATGCGCCGCAGCAGTGTGCTCATGGCGAAGGACGCGGCGGCCGCCTTCCTTGACAAGGACATCCAGACAGTCGTCTTTGCCCGCGCCCGGCAGACGGTGGAGCTGCTACTCGGCTACCTGCGCGACGAAATGAGCTATCGCGGCCGCGATCCGGAGAGCATTGCCGGCTACCGCGGCGGCTACCTGCCGCTGGAGCGGCGCGCCATTGAGCAGGGGCTGCGCCACGGCGAAGTGCGCGGCGTCGTCGCCACCAATGCCCTGGAGCTTGGCGTGGACATCGGCCAGCTCAGCGCCGCGGTGCTCACCGGCTATCCCGGCTCCATTGCCTCCACCTGGCAGCAGGCCGGGCGCGCCGGGCGCCGCAATGCCCTCTCCGCCGTCATCATGGTCGCCAGCAGCAACCCCATTGACCAGTATATCTGCCAGCACCCTCGCTTTCTCTTCGGCCGCTCGCCCGAGCACGCGCTGCTCAACCCCGATAACCCGCGTATTCTCACACGCCACCTGCTATGCGCCGCCTTCGAGCTGCCCTTTCGGGAAGGCGAAGCGTTCGGCGGCTACGGGCCTGTTGACGATCTCCTCCAGCTTCTGGAGGAGGCTGGCGCTGTCCATCACACGCGCCAGCAATTCCACTGGCTCGGCGCTGGCGCGCCGGCCAGTGACGTTTCCCTGCGCACCAGCGGCAGCGATACGGTTGTCATCCAGACGGTGGGCGACGGCAGCCCGGAAGTGATAGGCCAGCTCGACCTGGAAAGCGTGCCCTTCCTCGCCTATGAAGGCGCCGTCTACATGCACCAGGCCCGCACCTACATCGTCGAGCAGCTTGATTGGGAGAAGCGACTGGCGCTGGTCAGCCCGGCCGAGGTGGACTACTATACCCGCGCCGCCGTGGGCAGCACCGTGCGGCGGCTGGCGCCGGAAGCCGAGACGTTCGCCGGTGACCTGCTGCGCGCCTATGGCGATGTCCTGGTCGTCAGCAAGGCCAGCGGCTATCGCCTCGTCAAGCGCTACAGCCACGAAACGCTCGGCTACGGCGACATTGACCTGCCGGAAGTCGAGCTGGATACCTCCGGCTACTGGCTCGTCTTTGGCGAGAAGCTCACCGCGCAGCTTGAAGAAGAAGGCATCCTCCTGCGCCCCAATGATTACGGACCCAACTGGGCCGAGCAGCGCGAGCAGGCGCTGGCGCGCGATAGCTACCGCTGCCGCACCTGCGGCGCCGAGGGCCGGCCGGGGCAGGGGCTGCACGTCCACCACCTGCGTCCCTTCCGCGAGTTTGGCTACGCGCCGGGCCACAATGAGAACTATCGCCAGGCTAACCGCCTCGGCAACCTGATGACCCTCTGCCCGGCCTGCCACCGCCGCGCCGAGGAGGGGCAGCGCACGCGCTCCGCGCTCGGCGGGCTGGCCTACGTGCTGCGCAACCTGGCGCCCATCTTCCTCATGTGCGATCCGGCCGATATCGAAGTGTTAGCCGAGAGCCGCAACCCGCTCACTCGCGCTCCCACCGTGCTCGTCTATGAGCGGGCGCCCGCCGGCGTCGGCTTCAGCCAGCGCCTCTTTGAGTTGCACGATCAGCTGCTGGCAGCCGCGCTGGAGCTGGTGCAGGGTTGTCGCTGCCGCGACGGATGCCCCGCCTGTGTCGGCCCGCCCGGCGAGATCGGGCCAGATACGCGCCAGGTCACCGCGCGCCTGCTTTCACTCTTGCTGGAGGAGGGCCAATGATTGTTACCGTGTGCCAGCTGCGCGTGGACCGGGCCGCCTGCCCCGGCGAGAGCTGGCCGGCCCTGGCGGCGCACGTGCACGCCCACCAGAGCGACCTGGTGTTGCTGCCAGAGATGCCCTTCTACCCCTGGCCCTTTGCCCGGCGTCCGTTTAACCCAGCTGCCTGGGAGGCGGCCGAGCGGGCGCACGAGAGCTGGCTGCTGCGCCTGGGCGAGCTGGCCCCCGCGGCCGTCGCCGCCTCCCGCCCGGTCACGCGCGCCGGCGCCCGCCTCAACGAAGGCTTCCTCTGGTCGGCAGCCGGCGGCTATAGCGCCGCCCACGATAAGCATTACCTACCCGACGAAGATGGTTTCTGGGAAGCCAGCTGGTACGCGCGCGGCGACGGCTCGTTTCAGCCCCTACCCGTACTCCCCGACGAGTCGGCGCCCCAGGCCGGTTTCCTCATTTGCACCGAACTCTGGTTTCTGGAGCGCGCCCGCGTCTATGGTCAGGCGGGCGCGCATCTGCTGCTGGTCCCGCGCGCTACGGAGCTGCGCACGCTCGACCGGTGGCTGGCAGCCGGGCGCGTCGCCGCCATCGTCGCCGGCGCCTATGTCCTCTCCTCCAATCACGACGGCGGCGGCGCTGCAGCGGCGCCTCTCGGCGGGCAGGGCTGGGTCGTCGATCCCGAGGGAGAGGTACTGGCGCTGACCAGCCCAACACGCCCCTTTGTCAGCGTGGAAATTGACCTGGAGCGCGCCCGGTTGGCGCGCACGACTTACCCGCGCTACGTCGTTGAGTAATGCAGTGGGGCGCGTCCTGTTTTGCGCCCGGTAGGCCGCTCGTTATACTGGACTGCTGTGAAGGAAATTCCCTACCTCCAGCTGGGCGACGGCCCAACCCTCCATTTTGCGCACGCCAACGGCTATCCGCCCGGAACCTACCGCCAATTCCTGGCTCATCTGGCCGGCCATTATCGCGTGCTGGCTATGGAACAGCGGCCGCTCTGGCCCGGTGAAAGAGCCGACCAGCTGCAGGCCTGGCGCCAGCTTGCCGGCGATCTCATCTGCTTTCTCGACCAGCATGAGCTACGCAACATCATTGGCGTGGGCCATTCGCTCGGCGCCGTCGTCACCATGATGGCCGCGCTGCGCCGCCCGGATCTCTTCTGCCGGCTGGTCCTGGTCGAGCCGGTCTTCCTGCCGCCGTCTCTCCTGGCCGCCGCCGCCGAGTACCCAGAGGAAGCCTTTGCCACGCCGCTCGTCTATATCGCCAGCAAGCGGCGCAACCATTGGCCCAGCCGGGAAGAGGCCTTCGTCCACCTGCGCGAAAAGCCGATCTTCGCCCGTCTCTCCGACGAGGCGCTGAACGACTACGTCACCTACGGTCTGGCCGACGATCCGCGCGGCGTGCATCTGCGCTTCAGCCGCGACTGGGAGGCGCGCTTTTATGGCACGCCGCCGCTGGAAGTCTGGGAGCAGATCCCTCAGATCGAGCATCCGACGCTGGCCGTCCGTGGCGTCGACAGCACCACACTGGTCGAGCCCGCCTGGCAGCTCTGGCAGGAGCTGCAGCCGGCGGCGGCCTTTGTCGAGCTGCCGGACGCCGGCCACCTGGTGACGATGGAGAAACCAGAGAAGTTAGCCACAATCATCGCCGCCCACCTGGAAAACGCCGCGCCATGTGGATGACTCTGTGGATAGTGTGGATAAGCCCGGCCGTTGCACAGATGTCCCCTGCACAGCTTTCACCTATAATGCGCGTTGCGGCCCACCGTTTAATTGGCCGTCCCGCCGCCGGCGGCCGTAACTCCAGTGGTACGGCACGCCAGCAGATACCGACCATCACAGACAAGCAATTAGGAGGAGTTATGCAACCCCCTGGATCCAACTTTCGCCTGTACAACAAACGCTTGCTGACCGCGCTCGCCGTTCTCTCCCTGCTCGTGCTGGTCCTTGCCGCCTGCGGCGCCAATGACCCGACACCGGCGGCCGGCCCGGCCAGCGCCGGCGACACATCCCCCGCCACCGCGGGCGAGACCACGCCCGAAGCTGCCTCGCTTTCCGTGCTGCGCGTGGCTATGCAGCCCATTGTCCAGACCGATCCCGCTCTGATCAGCAGCGATAGCGAAGTGCTGGTCGCCAGCCACGTATACGACTATCTGGTCGATATCGATCCCGAGTCCAACCCGATTGAGCGTCTCGCTCACAACTGGGAAGTCAGCCCCGACGGACTCATCTACACATTTTTCCTAGAAGAGGATGTCACCTGGCACGACGGCAGCGCCTTTAGCGCCGCCGACGTGGTCTGGACCTTCAACCGGCTGCGCGATCCCGAGCAAGGGCTGCCTACGGCCGATCTCTACGCCAACATCGTCAGCGTGGAGGCCAGCGGCGAGCTGCAGGTCACGTTTACCCTGGCTGAGCCCAATCCCTTCTTCCTCTATGACCTGAGCGACAACCATGCGTTGATCGTCAAGGACGGTACCGAAGACGCCGCAGACTTCATGGGCACCGGTCCCTTCCGTGTTGTTAGCTATAGCGCCGAAGACCGCATCGAGCTGGAAGCGAACCGCAGCTACTTCCTGGAAGGACTGCCGCGCCTGGATCGGCTGGAGATTATCTTCTTTAACGACGAGACGGCGGCGGTAGACGCACTGCGCAGCGGTCAGATCAACCTTGCCATGCGGATGTCCACCAGCCTCTTCGAGAGCCTGGAAGGGCAGCCTGGCATTGAGACCATCTCGATCCCGACCAACGGCTTCGACCTCGTGCGCCTGCGCGCCGACCGGCCGCCGGGGGACGATCCGCTTGTGCGGCGCGCCCTCAAGCACGCTACCAATCGCGAAGAGATATTCGCGCTGGTGCAGCAGGGCTACGGCGCTGTCGGCAATGATTCACCTATTGGCCCGCTCTACGAAGCCTATTATGACGCCAGCGCCGCGCCCCCGGCCTACGATGTGGCCGAAGCGCGCCGCCTGCTGGAAGAGGCCGGTTACGACGACGGCTTTAACCTGGTCCTGCACGTTCCCGACACCGGCAACCGCCCCGACCTGGCTACCGTCCTCCAGTCGCAGTGGGAGCAGGTCGGCATCGATGTCGAGATTAGCGTGGAGCCGGAGAGTGTCTATTACGGCGACGACGGCTGGTTGGAGGTCGATCTGGGCATCACCGGCTGGGGCTCGCGCGACTATCCCCAGTTTTACCTGGAGACGATGATCGCCTGCGACGCTGTCTGGAACGAGGCTCACTTCTGCGACCCCGAGCTGGATAACTTCATCGCAACCGCCGGTACGACCCTCGACGAAGAGGAGCGAATCGAGAGCTACGCCGCTATCCAGCAATACCTGGCCGCCGACGGCCCGTACATCATTCCTTACTACTTTGCCCAATTTGCCGCTATCGACACGGCTTTCACGGGCTTTGAGCTGAAGGCGTTTGCCGGGCGCACAGACCTGCGCACGGTCGCGCCCGCGAATTAGCGCAGACAGGAGCAGCGGGCCGGCGCCGGCCGGCCCGCTCTCTTCATGGCCGATTCCCTCATCTCGCCACCAGACGCCGCCAGTCGCCTGGGCGCCAGCCGCCCGGGCGCCGGGCGTCCGTTTCGCTGGCTGACTGCACAACCGACCGCCGCGTTTGGCCTGGCCGTCGTCCTTCTCTTCCTCCTGCTGGCCCTATTCGGCCCGCTCATCGCTCCCTATGGGGTCAACGAGCAAATCTCCGCCGACGCCCGCCAGCCGCCCTCGCCGGCCCATCTCTTCGGCACAGATCGCCTCGGGCGCGATGTCTTCAGCCGGGTCATCCTCGGCGCGCGTGACATCTTCAGCCTCGCCGGCGCCGGCTCCCTCCTGGCGGTCATCGCCGGCGCCGCCATTGGCCTCTTCAGCGGCTATGCCGGCCGCTACGTCGACGAGCTGATCATGCGCTTCTTCGATAGCCTCCTGGCTATGCCCGCCCTGCTGCTGGCCCTGCTACTGCTCGGCGCCATTGGCCCGTCGCGCTACAGCGTCCTGCTCGTCATCCTCGTCGTCTACACACCCATCGTCGCCCGCGTGGTGCGCAGCGTCGTGCTGGGCGTCAAGAAGCTGGGCTTCATCGAGGCGGCCCGTACTCAGGGCGAGCCACTGCCGACCATTCTCTTCCGTGAGATATTGCCCAGCGTCCTGCCGGCGCTGGCCGTCGAGGCGGCGCTGCGCTTCTCGTACGCCATCTTCCTGGTCGCTTCGCTCGGCTTCCTCGGCGTCGGCGTGCAGCCGCCCAGCCCGGACTGGGGTCTCATGGTCGAGGAGGCGCGCCAGAACGTGCAGCAGACCCCCTGGGCGCTCTATTTCCCCGCCGGCGCCATTGCCCTTCTCGTCGTCGGCGTCAACCTTATGGCCGATGGCCTGCGTCGCCTGCTGCAGGGACAGGAAGCCTAGCATGGCGGCGCTCCCTGTCCTCGACATCGCCGGCCTCACCGTGGCCTATCAGCAGGGCGACCGCTGGCTGCCCGCCGTGCAGGACTTCTCGCTCGTCATTCATGCCGGCGAGAGCTACGGCCTGGTCGGCGAAAGCGGCTCCGGCAAATCGACTGTGGCCCTGGCTGCCATGGGCTACCCCGGCCAGGGCCGCGTCCTCCACGGCACTATCCATTTTCAGGACCGGGATCTATTGCGCCTCTCCCGCCGCCAGCTAGAAACCGTCTGGGGCGAGGAGCTGGCGCTGGTGCCCCAGGACCCGCTCTCGGCGCTCAATCCCTCGCTCCGGGTCGGCGAGCAGATGGCCGAAGGGCTGCGCCGGCATCGCAACTTGGGGCGCGAACAGGCGCGGGCACGGGCCGTCTCCCTCCTCGGCATGGTCCGCCTGGCCGACCCGGAGCGCGTCGCGGCCAGCTATCCCCACCAGCTCAGCGGAGGCATGCAGCAGCGCGTCATGATCGCCATGGCGCTCAGCCTGGAGCCGGCGCTGCTGGTGCTCGACGAGCCGACTACCGCCCTCGACGTGACCACCCAGGCGGCTATCCTCGACCTGCTGGGCGACCTCATCCGCGAGCGCGACACGGCCACTCTCTACGTCACCCATAATCTCGGCGTTGTCTCGCAGATTTGTGACCGTGTCGCCGTCCTCTACGCCGGCGAGCTGGTGGAGAGTGCGCCTACGCGCCAGCTCTTTGAGCAGCCACTGCACCCCTATACGCGCGGCCTCATCGACAGCGTGCCCCGGCTGCGCTCGCGGCAGGACGTAGCAGGTCTGCAGGCCATCCCCGGCCAGATCCCGCCCCTCGGCCGGCGCCCGCCCGCCTGCGTCTACGCCGACCGCTGCCCCCTGGCCATCGATATCTGCCACGAGAAGCGCCCGCCACTGGACGAGCCGCTCCCTGGGCGTCATGTCCGCTGCCATCGCTGGCCCGAGATCCTGGCCGGCGCGGTCACCGCTGCCTTTCCCGCTGCTAGGCCGCCCGACAGCCCGGCCGCCGCGCCGGCGCCGGCGGCCACGCCGCTCCTCTCGCTGCGCGATCTCTCCGTCGAGTTCCCTCCCGGCCTTTCCCTGCAGGCCCTGCTGCGCGGCCGCCGCCCCCATGCAGTGCGCGCTGTCCACCAGGTCGATCTGGACGTGCCCGCCCGGCAGACGTTGGGCGTCGTCGGCGAAAGCGGCAGCGGCAAGACGACGCTGGCCCGCGCCATCGTCGGCCTGCAGGAGATTAGCGGCGGCGAGATGACCTTGCTGGGCTTGGCGCTGCCCTCTGGCCTTGCGAAGCGACCGCTGGAGACCCTTAAGCAGCTGCAAATCGTCTTCCAGAACCCGGATGAGGCGCTCAACCCTTACCGCACCGTTGGCCAGACGCTGCGCCGCCCGCTCATGCGGCTACGCGGCCTCAGCCGCCGCCAGGCAGAAGAAGCGGTGGACGCACTGCTGGCCGATGTGCGCCTGCCGCCTTCTTATGCGCGACGTCTGCCCGGCCAGCTAAGCGGCGGCGAGAAACAGCGGGTCGCGCTGGCCCGCGCCTTTGCCGCCAACCCGGCGCTGCTGGTCGCCGATGAGCCGGTCAGCAGCCTCGACGTCTCGGTGCAGGCATCGGTGCTCAACCTCATTCGTCGCCTGCAGGCCGAACACCAGACCAGCATCTTTTTCATCAGCCACGACCTGGCTGTTGTCGCCTATCTTGCCGACGTCATTGCCGTCGTCTATGCCGGCGAGCTGATGGAGCTGGTCGGCGCGGCCACACTGCTGCAGCCCCCGTTCCATCCCTATACCGAGGCGCTGCTGGCCGCGGTGCCCCGGCTCGACCCTGCGGCACAGCCGCCGCCCATCCGCCTCGCCGGCGAGGTCGCCGGCCAGCGGGCAGTCACTCACGGCTGCCCGTTTCACCCGCGCTGTCCCCGCTTCCTGGGTGATATCTGCGTCGAAGAGCGCCCGCCGTGGCGCGTCACCGCCGCTGGCGATCGCATCCTCTGCCACATCCCGCTGGAAACGCTGGCGGCGGAGCAGCGCGCCATTTTCGGCGACGATGCCGGGGAAGGCGACTGAGATGGCCTCCTACCTGCTGCGCCGCATCCTCTTTCTCCTGCTCACCCTGCTGCTAACCTCGCTGGTCGTCTTTGCCGTCACCCAGCTTCTCCCGGGCGACGTCTGCCGCGTCATCCTCGGCCGCGAGGTGGGAGACGCCGCCCTCAGCGCCTGTCGCCAGCGGCTTGGCCTCGACGACCCGGTCGCTACCCAATACCTTCGCTGGCTGGGCGACTTCCTCCAGGGCGACTGGGGAGAGGCGTTCAGCACCCGCTCTGCTATCCAGCCGCTCGTCGTCGAGCGCCTGCGCAATTCGCTGCGGCTGGCCCTGGTGACGATGGTCATCGCCGTTCCGCTGGCAATCTTTTTCGGCGTCATTGCCGGCCTCAACGCCGGTCGCCCACTTGATAGCCTGATCAGCATCGGCTCGCTGGCCGTCGTCGGCCTGCCGGAGTTCGTCACTGGTCTCGTCCTCATCGAGCTGCTTGCCTTCCGCCTCAACGGCTGGCTACAGCAGCGCTTTGACGTCAGCCCCTTTCCTGCCAATAGCTCGGTGCCCCCCGGCGCCGCCTTTGCCGAAGCGCTGCCCATGCTCATTCTGCCCGCGCTCACCGCCACGCTCGTGCTGCTGGCCTATATTGCCCGCCTCACGCGGGCCGGCGTCGCCGCCGAGCTGCGCCGCCCTTACGTGCGCACGGCTATCCTCAAGGGGTTGCCGCGCCGTACCGTCGTCGTGCGCCACGTCCTGCGCAATGCCTTGCTGCCCACCATAACCGTCGTCGCCATCAGTTTCGGCTGGCTCATCAGTGGCCTGATCGTCGTCGAGAACGTCTTCAATTACCCGGGGCTCGGCCGCCTCCTGCTCTTCGCCATCGACCGCCGTGATCTGCCGCTGCTGCAGGCGGTGACAATGGTCACCGTGCTCGGCTTTGCCCTGGCGAACCTGGCGGCCGACCTGCTTTACGCCTGGCTCGATCCGCGCATCCGCATCGGTGATTAGCGGCGGCGCTTACATGAACAGCCCGTTATTGCCGGTAAGCAGTCTATTTACATGGAGCGTCTAGCGGTTAGAATAGCCGTGTGACACGGAGGAGTCGCGTTTTCTCGTTGGCAGGCCCGCTGCTGGTTGCCCTGCTCGGCATCGCCATGCTGGCTGGCGCCGCGCGCCTCTCGGCGTGGCAGGGCCCGCCCGGCGACGTCCCTCCGGCCGCGGCGAGCGCTCTGGAGCTGCGTCCTTCACAGCTCGTGACCGTGCCACTGACAAGCACGACAACACTGCTGCCCCTCATTGCCAACGGCGCCGTCGTCCTCCCGCCGCCCTTACCGCCGCCTGTCGCCATATCGACCACCACACCGTTTGACGTGGAGAGCGTGCGCGCCGCGCTGGAGGCGGAGGGCAAGGAGCTGCGCCTGGCGCGTATCGGCTTCCACGTCGGCCCGGACGACGGCCCTACCGATCCCCTGCTGCTCGACTGGATGGCCGCCCTCGACGCGGCCGGCATCCCCTTTGTGCTGAAGAGCGTGGACAATGCCGAGCCGATCATGGAGGCGCAGGCGATGATGCAGGCGAGCGGCGTGCCCCATGTCCTTATCTACCGGCGCAGCGATGGCGGCAGCACCTACTGGGATATTCCTGACTACAGCCGGCCACCGGAAGAGGCTGCCGTCATCCATTGGGAGCGCCACCGCGACGCTTTCCCGCCTGAACTTGATCCCGCGCTCGTCTGGCTGGAGACTATCAACGAGGTAGATAAGCATCGGGCCAACTGGCTGGGCCTCTTTGCCCGCAAGACAGCCCTACTCGCCCTTGACGACGGCTTCCGCTGGGCCGCCTTTGGCTGGTCGGCCGGCGAGCCCGAGCCCTACCACTGGCGCGACCCCGCCATGCTCGACTTCCTGCGGCTGGCTGGCGATCACCCCGACCGCATCGCCGTCGCCCTGCATGAGTACAGCCTGGCGGCCGGCGACGTGGGCCTCGACTATCCATGGATGGTTGGCCGTTTTCAGCTCCTCTTTGAGGCCGTGGACCTTGCCGGCATCCCCCGGCCCACCGTGCTCATCACCGAGTGGGGCTGGACCCACAACGTGCTGCCCGCACCGGCCGAGGCGCTGCCGCAGATGGCCTGGGCCAACTGGCTCTACGGCGCCTATCCCGAGGTGCAGGGCGCCGCTATCTGGTATCTTGGTCCAGGATTCGGTCACATCGCCGAGCCAACCCGGCTGCTCATCGAGCCGGTGCGCGACTACTCGCTACACAACTATTTCGCCGCCGAGCCGGGCTGGGGCCGCGTGGATACGACCCTCTTTGCTCCCCCCGAGCCGTAACCCCGGCTCAGTCGTCCTTCTTCGGCTCGAAGTTGAGCGAGGCCGAGTTGATGCAGTAGCGCAGGCCGGTTGGGCGCGGGCCGTCTGTGAAGACGTGGCCCAGGTGCGCGCCGCAATTCTCACAAACGACCTCGACACGGCGCATGCCGTAGCTCAGGTCTTCGTGTTCTTCGATGTTGTCCTCTTTTAGCGGCGCGTAGAAGCTCGGCCAGCCACAATGCGCGTCGTATTTCGTCTCCGAGCTAAAGAGCGGCTCGCCGCAGGCCACACAGGTGTAGGTACCTTCGTCCTTGTGATTCCAATATTGGCCGGTAAAGGGGCGCTCCGTTCCCTTTTGCTGTGTCACCCGGTATTGCTCCGGCGTCAGCAGCTCGCGCCACTCCGCATCCGTCTTCTCAACTGCTCGTTTTGCCATACCTTACTCCTGTCCCGTACGCCTGGCGCTTCGTGGTTATAGAAAGGCTCCTACGTCCTCAGTCGTTACCTCGGCGCCTATTATGAAAAAACGTCGAAGTTGAGTATAACACAGTTACTATCAGATTCGCGTTGTTGCCAGGAGGGACGAGGTATGCACCGTTTTGACTACCGCCGCACCCTGATCGTCGGGTTCGGCTTTCTCGGCATCAGCATCATCTGGCCCATCTTCAACCAGTTCATCCCCATCTTTCTCCAGGCCGGCAATCCTGAATACGAGCGCCAGCTTCTAGAAGCCGGTCGCGAACTGCCGGCCGTCGTCGGCTTCGGCCTCGCACCCAGCCTGGCGCTCTTCATCATGACCTGGGACAACCTGATCAACGTCTTCCTCCAGCCGTGGGTCGGCGCTCGCAGCGACCGCACCTGGAACCGCTTTGGCCGCCGCAAGCCCTGGATCTTGCTCGGCGCCCCCATCGCCGCCCTCGGCTTCGTCTTCATCCCCATCGCCCAATCGGTGCTGGCGATTGCCGCCTTCATTCTCATCACCAACCTGGGTATGGCCCTCTTCCGATCACCTACTGTCGCCTGGCTCGGCGACCTCTTCCCCGCCGTCGACCGCAGCAAGGCCAACGGCATTATCAACCTCATGGGCGGTCTGGGCGGCATCCTGGCCTTTCTCGGCGGCGGCGTTCTCTTCAACCAGTTTGGCCGCACCGCTCCCTTCATCGGCGGCGCCGTGCTCATGCTGGTCGCCGTCGGCGTCGCCGTCCTCTTCGTGCGCGAGCCACGCTACCGCACCGATAGCGCCGCGGGCGACGCCGCTCCCGAGAGCGGCGTGCGTGACAGCCTGCGCGTCGTCTGGCGCAACCCGGAGCGCAGCGGTCTCTACGTCCTGCTCGCCATCCTCTTCTGGTTCATCGGCTTCAACGCCCTCGAAGCCGGTCTCTCCAGCTTCGCCGTCTTCACCCTGGGCATCGCGCCCGGCAACGCCTCTATCTACGCAGCCAGCGTCAGCGTCAGCTTCATGCTCTTTGCCCTGCCCGCCGGCCTGCTGGGCACCCGCTACGGGCGGCGCAGCATCATTCGTGTGGGCCTCGCCGGCCTGATCCTCTTCCTGGCCGCCGCCTACTTCGTCATTCAAGGCGCCGTCACCTTCGTCGTCTTGCTGGTCATCTTTGGCTTCTTCTGGGCCATGGTCAACGTCAACAGCCTGCCCCTCGTCTACGATTTTGGGGACGAGCGGCACATCGGCGCCTACACCGGCCTCTATTACTTTGCCTCGCAGTCGGCCGCCGTCATCGGCCCTACCCTCGGCGGTATCGTCGTCGACGTTCTTGGCGACCAGTACCGCTGGCTCTTCCTCTTCAGCGTCGTCTTCATGCTCCTCGCCTTTTTCGCCATGCAGCCGGTTCGTGCTGTGCGGCCTGAGTCTCTAGAGGCGGCCGTATGACCGGGCTGCTGCTCAGCGAACAACAGGATGGTGTGCTGACCCTGACGCTCAACCGGCCGGAGAAGCGCAACGCCATCAATTTCGACCTCTACGAGCAGCTTGACCAGGCGCTGCGCCAGGCCGCCGTCACCAACGGCCTACGCGCCGTCATTCTCCGCGGCGCCGGCCCCACCTTCTCCAGCGGCATCGACGTCAGCAACTTCCTGCTGCTCGCCCAGAAATACGGCGAAGGCTGGCAGCAGCGCATGCGCACCATCACCGCCGACTTTCAGGCCGTCCTCAATCGTCTGGAGCGGCTGGAGCTGCCGACGATTGCCCTGCTTCACGGTCACTGCCTCGGCCTGGCGCTGGAGCTGGCGCTTGCCTGCGACTTACGTCTCGCCGCCGAGGGTACGAAGCTGGGGCTGCCGGAGACCCGGCTCGGCATGATCCCTGATGTAGGCGGCACGACGCGGCTCACACGCCTGCTGGGTCCGGCGCGCGCCAAGGAGCTGATCTTCACCGGCGGCGAGATTGACGCCGTGCAGGCCGCCGCCTGGGGTCTGGTCAACCATGTCGTGCCCGAGGACGAGCTGCAGGCCCGCGGCGCAGCCCTCGCCGCCGCGATTGCCGCCGCCGCGCCGCTGGCCGTGGGCATGGCCAAGCGCGTCATCGACGGCCTGGCCGATCTCGACCGCGGTCTCCAGCTCGAAGGCTGGGCGCAGAGCCAGCTCTTCCAGAGCGACGATTTCATGGAAGCCATCCGCGCCTTTATGGAGCGGCGGGCGCCGGAGTTCAAGGGCCGTTAGCCAGCCGCCAGGAGCAAGAAGGTAAGCACATGATCCCCATTCGCGACCAGATTCCCAGCCGGACCGTACCCATCGTCAACTACCTACTGATCGCCGCCAACGTCGCTGTCTTCATCCTCCAATTTGTCCTCTTTTCCGGCCCGGCCGAGGAAGCCTTCGTCTACGAATACGCCCTCATCCCCTCCCAGGTTACCGCCGGCCTCGACGTGGGCGATGTGCGCGACATCTTCACCAGCATGTTCATGCACGCCGGCCTGGCCCATCTGCTGGGCAACATGCTCTACCTCTGGATCTTCGGCGACAACGTGGAAGATAGCATGGGCAAGCTCAAGTACTTCTCCTTCTACCTCGTCGGCGGCATCGTCGCCTCCGCCACGCATATCCTCACCAACCCTGGCTCGGAGATCCCGACCGTGGGCGCCAGCGGCGCCATCGCCGCCGTTCTCGGCGCTTATCTCGTCCTCTACCCACAAAGCCACGTTCTGACCATCATCCCCCTCGGCTTTTTCATCCGGATGAGCTGGGTCCCGGCCATCATCGTGCTGGGCCTCTGGTTCGTGCTCCAGCTCTTCAGCGGCTTTCTCTCCCTGGGCGGTCCCGACGTCGGCGGCGTCGCCTTCTGGGCGCACGCGGGCGGCTTCATCGCCGGCGTCCTTATGGGGCGCCTCTTCGCCGGCAGCCGCCGGCCCGAGTACAACGTGCGCTGGGATCGCTGAGATGGCCCTGCGCCGGCCATCCCGTGCTACAATCTGGCCATATCCAGTAACAGACGACCAGGGATTTTCTTAGTGACTGCGCGTGACAATAGCCGCGAACAGCTCAGCGCCGATATTCACCTCCTGGGTGATACGCTCGGCCGTGTCATCCGCCAGCAGGCCGGCATCGCCGTCTTCGACCTCGAAGAGCGCATTCGCGCCCTGAGCAAGACGCGCCGCAGCGACCCCGACGCCGGTGTGGACCGCTACCTGGCCGGCATCGTCGAGAAGCTCAGCCTGGAAGACGCCGAGAACGTCGCGCGCGCCTTTACCAGCTATTTTGACCTGGTCAACGCCGCCGAGGAAAACCACCGCGTGCGCGTGCTGCGCCAGCGCGAGCGGCAGTCCCATCCCCAGCCGCTGCCGCAGTCAATTGCCGCCGCCATCGCCCACCTCTGGGAGCAGAACGTGGACGAAACCACCATGGCGGCCCTGCTCGACCGCCTCCACGTCGAGCCCGTCTTCACCGCCCATCCCACCGAAGCGAAGCGACGCACCGTGCTCTCCAAGCTGCGCCGCATTGCCGCCCTGCTCTACGAACGTGAGGTCCAGGATCTGCTGCCGGCGGAAACCGCCGAGCTGGAAGAGCGGCTGCTGGCCGAGGTGACGACGCTCTGGCTCACCGAGCGCACGCGCACGCGCCGGCCCGAAGTGACCGACGAAGTACGCACCGGCCTCCACTTTTTTGACACTACCATCTGGGATGTCGTGCCCCAGGTTTACGACGCGATGAGCGCCGCGCTGGCCCGCTACTATCCGCGGCTGAGCCCGCCGGCCCGCTTCCTCACCTTTGGCTCCTGGATCGGCGGCGACCGCGACGGCAACCCCAACGTCACCACCGCCGTGACCGCCGAAACGCTGCGCCTTCATCGTGGCCTGGCTGTCGAGCGCCACCGCCGCGTCGCCCAGCGGCTGGCCCGCTCCCTGAGCATTAGCGACCGCCTGGCGCCCGTCAGCGATGGGCTGGCTCGCTCTCTGGCCGAGCACGACACGTCGCCCCATCTCGACTACCTGCAGCAGCGTTACCCGCACGAGCCCTACCGTCTGCGCGCCGCCATGTTGGCCGCCGACCTCGCCGAGACCTCGGCCGGCGACATGGTGGCCCGGCTGCGCGGCGCCGCCGACGCGCCCATACCCCCGCTGCGCGACGGCGACGACCTGACCGCCCCGCTCGACCTCATGGCTGCCAGCCTACGCCAGTCCGGCGCTGCAGCCGCAGCCGCTGCCGGGCTGGAGCCGTTCCGCGTCCAGGCCCGCGTCTTTGGCCTGCATACGGCCCGGCTCGACCTGCGCCAGTACAGCGAGGTCCACGACGAGCTGCTGGCCGAGCTTCTGGCCCGGCTCGGCCTGCACGGCGACTACCTGGGCCTCGACGCTACTGCGCGCGCCAACCTGCTCACTGACCTGCTGCAGGCGCCTATCCCTGACGTCGATAGCCTTGACGGCCTCTCCGAGCAGACGCGCGAGGGCTGGGGCCTATTCCGCCTGCTCCAGCGCGCGGCGGCGCTCTATGGACCGCACCTGTTCGGCCCCTACGTCATCAGCATGGCGCGCAGCCCGGCCGACGTACTAGCCGTGCTCCTGCTCGCCCGCTGGGCTGGGCTCAACTTGCAGGACGAGAGCGACCGCGAGCCACTGGCTATCGCGCCTCTCTTCGAGACCCGCGCTGACCTGGCTGAAGCCACGGCGACAATGGCCGCCCTCTTTACCCACCCGCTCTATCGCCGCCATCTCCAGCGGCTGGACAGCCGCCAGACGATCATGATCGGCTACTCTGACAGCAACAAGGACGCCGGCTACCTGGCCGCTCGCTGGGAGCTGTACCAGGCGCAGGAACGGCTGGCCCAGGTTTGCGCCGATCATGACGTGATTCTCACCCTTTTTCACGGGCGCGGCGGCACCATTGCCCGCGGCGGCGGCCCCGCCTACGAAGCCATCCTGGCGCAGCCGCCGTATAGTGTCGGCGGCCGCATCCGTCTTACCGAGCAGGGCGAGGTCATCACCGAGCGCTATGGTCATCCGGCCATTGCCCGCCGCCACCTGGAGCAAGTGATCCATGCTGTTCTCATCGCCAGCGCGCCCGGGCACGGCGCTGCTCACACGCCGCCGCCTGCCTGGCGTGAAGCCATGGATGAGCTGGCGGCCGTCTCCCACCGCGCCTATCGCACCTTCATTTACGAGTCGCCGGCTCTGCTGCGCTACTGGCAGCAGGCGACCCCACTGGCCGAGATCAGCCTGCTGTACATCGGCTCGCGTCCCGCCCGTCGCGCCAGCGACGACGTGCTCGCCAGCCTGCGCGCCATCCCCTGGGGCTTTAGCTGGATGCAGAGCCGCCACGTGCTGCCCGGCTGGTATGGCGTGGGCGCGGCCCTGGAAGAGGTCGGCGCCCCGGCCGGGCGTCTGGCCCTGCTCCAGGAAATGTACCGCGACTGGCCCTTCTTCCGTGACGTGGTTGACAATGCCCAGGTTGCGCTGGGCAAGGCCGACATGGGCATTGCCCGGCTCTATGCCGGCCTGGTAGACGATCGGCAGCTTCGTGATGAGGTCTACAGCCAGGTCGTCGCCGCCTTCGACCGCACCCAGCGCTGGCTGCTGGAGGTCACCGGGCAGCGCGCTCTCCTCGACAACCAGCCCACACTACAGCGCGCCATCCGCCTGCGCGACCCCTACGTCGATCCGCTCAACTTCATCCAGGTGGCCTTGCTGCGCCGCCTGCGCGCCCTCGACGATCCAGAGTCGCCCGAAGCAGCGCCCTTGCTCCATGCGATTTTCGTCACCATCAACGGCATCGCCGCCGGCCTGAAGAATACGGGTTAGCGCTCGTCGCGGGGGCCGGGCAGGAAAAGCGCCAGCTCATGGGGCGCCAGCTCCCAGAGGTTGCTTTCCGCCGGCGGCGCCATCGTCGGCGCCTGCACCACGGTGAAGCTCAGCGTATCGCTGGCCGACTCCTGGGTGCGGCTGGTTACCGTGGCCGTAATCGTGTAGCTGCCCACCGTCAGCGGCGGCTCCAGCAGATGGCGGTAGATGCGGAAGGGCGTGCTGCCGCCCGGCAAGAGCACGGTATCCCCCAGCCCGACCAACGCCAGCCGGTCGATGCCTGACGGGTGGCCGACGGCAATGACGAGCTGCAGGCCGCTGCTGGCCGAGACGCTGGCGCCATCCTCGGGATAGGCAAACTCGACGTAAGGATCGGCCAGCCCGCTCAGCATTGCCTCCTGCGTGGCGCTCTGGGCCTGCAGCGTGGCCCGCGCCAGCGACATACTCTCCCGTGTCTGCTCGCTGCTCGTCAGGCCGGCCTCGCTGGTAGCCAGAGCAGCCTCGCTCGTCGCGCGCAGCGCCTCGCTGGTCGCCGCCGCCTGGTCTCGCGCATCGGCGTAGGCGCGCACTGCCGTCGCCGTGCTGGCCACGCTGGCCATTTCGGTCGCCCGGCCGTCCGCCTCATCCCGGAGGAGCTGCCGCCCCTGCCAGAGGAAGAAAGCGGCCGCGCCCAGGACGAGAATGACCATGAGAAAGGTGAGCAGCGTGGCAACAAAGGCGCTGGTTTTCATCGGCTTTCCGGCTTAGCTTTCGTAAAGAATGGCAGGCGCCGGAATAACTCCTCAGGTATGGTACGCTGGCAAAATACGCGAGCCGCAGCCGGCAGTGGTATACTGACGTCAGTGCTGCTGGTATGCTATCCGAGAGGGTGAGGCCGGTCAAACGCCTCGCCCGCGGCGGCAGACTACCTGACAAGGCAAACGACGGCAGCTCGCCCCGTGCATCGTGGCGCTGCCGAGGAGTGAGTGAGCATGAACCAACAGGGAAAGATGGCGTTACTGGTTTTCTTTGGCCTGTTAATGATGGCGACGCTGGCCTGCGCGGTCAGCGGCATTGACCTGCCGGAGGTGAATATTCCCGAAGGGGCCGCCGCCACGGCCGGGGCTGCGGCGCGCGGCGCCGCGACCGCCGCAGCCGAGGCCGGCATCCAGGAAACGGTCGCCGCTGCCGCCGGTACGGTCGTCTCCGGCGTAGGGGATCTGGGCGGCGACGCCGTTGCCACTCTGCAGGCGACCGATTTTTCGACCGAGATCGAGGTGGACGCGGATGCTATTCGCGACAAGGTGGAGAGTATCCAGCCTGATGCTACAGGCACAATCACTGTGGTTATTACCGATGCCGAGCTGAACCAGGCCGTCCGCGCCAATCCCGATGGCAACGAGGACGCCCTGATTCAGGATCTCTCCTTCCAGTTCACCGGCGGCAATCTCGTCCTGCGCGGCGCGGTCAGCCGGCCCATGCCCACCAACCTCGTCGCTTCCTTCAGCGCGGCCATCGTCGACGGCGAGCTGGAGCTGACGGTGCAGCAGGCTACCGTCGGCGGGCTGCCCATGCCCGAGATGGCGCTGGCGCCGCTGCAGATCGCGCTCAATAATGAGCTGCAGCGAGCGCTAGAGCGGCTGCCTGAGAACTACCGCCTCAGCAGCGTCACCCTCGACGAGGGCTCAATGACCATCGTCGCGACGCCGCAAAGCTAGGTATGACGATGCGCCTGGCGCCTGTGTGGCGCCGGGCGCGTCTTCCACCGGGATCAGCACCGCATCCCGCCCCATCTCGTCCACGAATCGCTCGCCGGTCTGCGGGTCATACAGGCCCACTGCGATGGTCGCCGCGTCGCTCCCGGCCGGCGCGCTCAGGTAGTGGCGCTGGCGGAAGACATCGCCCAGCTGCAGCGTGGACGCATCGACCCATAGACCGTCGTCCCCGGCCAGCAACGCCCCCTCGCCGTCCAGCAGGTGAGCAAAGACGGCCAGCCGCGGCCGGTCGTCGGCGTTGGGCGGCGGCGGCTTGCTCAGCAGCGGCTGCTCCGGCAGATCCAGCGTCCGCCCCACCTGCCAGGTCACGTCCAACACACCGCTCGCCGCTTCGTAGCGCGCTGCCAGCAGGCAGAGCCCGTTGCCGAAGCAGGCCGCTTCCTGCCCGGCCGCCGGCGCCGTTACCTGAAAGAGCCGGTAGCCGCCGGAAGGCTGCGCCGCCAGTGGCTGGTATAGCTCGTCATAGACCGTTTCCACTTGCGGGTAGCCGGCAAAAGCAAGCGCATCGTCGCCGCCCAGGGCCATGATGACGGCGCGCTGCGGGTTATACCAGCGCGGCCGCGCCTCGCTCAGCCCGGCATTCTCCAGGTCAATTCGCAGCGCCTCACGGTCCCACGGCCCGGCCAGCAGGCCCGTCATCGCAAAGTCGCGCAGGGCCGGGTTTTCTTCCAGAAAGCGAACCACGTCGCGCCCTTCGGCGTGGTAGAGAAAGCGGGTCATGCCGCGCTGCGGCCAAGTCTCAAAATAGTCCGGTAGGTTACGCGCCCCGCCGGCGCCGACCAGCAGGAGCGCCAGCAGCGCCGCCGGCCACCGCAGGCGCGGCCGCGCCGCCAGCGCCTGAATTGGCAGCGCCGCCAGCAGATAGGTCGCCGGCTGGGCCACGATCGTGTGGCTGAGGCTGGCAGGGGGCACGCTGAGAAAGCCCGGCGTAATGCCCGCCAGCCACCACAGCAGCAGGAAGGCGGCGGCAAACGTCTCCGTCTCGGCCGGGCGCCGCCGCAGGGGCTGTGCGGCCAGCCAGAGCGCCCACGCAACCCCCAGCCACAACGCCGCCGCGCCCAGCGGTCCAAAGACCGGCCGGCCCGGAATGTTGTACAGAAACTCGTCGTCGCCGTCTGCGTGGAACATGCTCAGGGTGCGCACAACGTGGTTGCGCAGCGGCTCAAAATCGCCTTCCCGCGCCGCCACCAGCGGCACCGCCACCTCGGCGACCCGGGCGTCGGCCCCTTCCATGCGCTGCAGCGTAACAACCAGCGGTACGGCGAGGATGGCGGCGACCAGCAGGGTCAAGAGCTGGCCGCGCCAGGTGCGCCGCCAGCGCGGGCGGTCGGAGAGCAGCAGGTAGAGACTGGCCGCCAGCAAAATGAGCGGCAGGCCCCGCGCCGCGAAATAGGTATAGAAGCTTACCCCCAGCCAGACGCCGGCAATCAGGAACGGGCGCCGCCGCTCTCGCTGCACCCCATCCCAGAAGAAATAGAAGGCGCCCAGCACGAACACCGGCAGCATCACATGGCGCAGGCTGATGCGCGAGTAGATGAGGGCCCAGAAGCTGGCCGCCAGCAGCGCCGCCGCCAATAGCCCCACGCGCCGTGAAAAGAAGCGGCGGCCTACCTGGTAAAGGAGCGGCAGCGCCAGCGTGCCCAGCAGCGCCGACAGCAGGCGGATGCCGAAGGCGTTAAAGCCGAGCAGGCGCAAGAACTGGCCGGAAATGACAAAGTAGAGCGCCTCCTGCCCGGTGGCGTCCACGTAGTAGACGCTGTAGTCGCCCTGGATTGCCTTTTGCGCGATGACCAGGATATCGCTCAGCTCGTCGTCGCTCCAGCCCGGTGGCACGTCGCCCAGCTGCCAGACGCGCAGGAAGAAGGCGAGGAGCGTGATGCCCGCCATCAGCCAGCGCGCCCGCCGCGGCCCAGGCCAGCGGCCAGCGTCTCCTCTCATGGCCGTACCTCCAGAGCGGGGAGCAAGAGCATGTCGCCCACGGCCGCGCCATCGGCCACGACGGGCAGCCGCTGCCGCCAGTCGGCGGCCGGGTAGATGCCCACGGCTACCGGGTAACGGCCCGGCGCGGGCAGAATCACTTCGTGTAGTTGTACAAAGTGATCCCCTACCCGCCACTGGTCGCTCGGCGCGTCGAGCCGGTCTACCTGCGCTGCCGGCTGCCCGTCCTCGTCCAGCAGCTGCAGGAAGAGCACCAGGTCGGGCGGCGCCGCGCCGGTCACCTCCCACAGCGTGGTCAGCGTCGCCGTCTCTCCGGGCGACCCGCTCGCCGGCCCGGCCAGCCCCAGCCAGCGCACGACGCCGCCAAAATCGGCCCCTGTGGATAACTCTGTGGAAAAGCTGTGGGTTTGCCGGGAAAATTGTGGATAAAGCTGCTGAAAACCATCACGGTTGTCCACATGATAATACCGGCCCTGTGGCAAAGTCGCGCTGACCGTGGCGACTGTGTCCAGATACGGCTGCAGGGCCGGGGCCAGAGGCGCCGCCGTCGTCAGAAAGAGGCTGCTCTTGCCCGCCGCCGCCGCCAGCAACAGGCTGTAACGCGCGTCAAACCAGCGCAGGGTCACGGCGTCGCCCGTGCGGAAGAGGGCCGCCGTCGCCGGATCGTGCAGGCGGCCCGGAGCGTCTGTGCCCACCGTCACCGTCTGCGCCTCCAGCGTATCCAGGTAGCGCACTGCCTCTACCAGATCCGCCTCGTACTGCACGGCCACTTCGGGCCGGCTGGCCCACTCCGTAAAGTAGGCGCGATAGGTTGTCAGCAGCCAGCCGCCAAAGAGCGGCAGCGCCGCCAGCAACAGCAGGCGCGGCGCCGGCTGCCCTACCTTCGGCGCCAGCCAGCGCATGGCGGCGACCAGCGCCAGCGCCGGGAAGAGAAAGAGGACGGGCTGTGCGGCGATGGCCTGCGTTGTGCTCAGCTCTGGCCCCGTAACCAGCGCCGGCGACAGGCCCAGCAGCAACCAGACCAGCGCCGTCCACGCCGCCGCGCCGCGGCGGGGCCTGGCGCGCGCCGCCTGCCAGCCGGCCAGGAGCAGGCCGCCATAAAAGAGCAGGGCGGGCAGCAGCGGCAGCCAGGGCCGTCCGGCGATGTTATAGCGCCAGGCGCTGTCGCCGCGCCCACTGAACAGGCCTAGCGCGGCGCGGGCATTGCCGAACAGTGGTTCAAAGTTTCCTTCGAGGACCTGGCGCAAGGGGCCGGCGAGCTGCTCGATCCGCACTTCCGCGCCCGGATGGGCAGCCAGATAGGCAAAGAGCGGCAGGCCGAGCGCCAGCGCGACCAGGACGGTGAGTGCAGCGCCGGCGGCGATGAGGCGTGCCTGTGGCGCGCGCCGCAGCCAGAGATAGGCCGCCGTCGCCGGCAGCAGCAGCCAGGCGACGCGCGCTGGAATGTACGTATACAGACTCAGCCCCAGCCAGACGCCGGCCGCGGCCCAGAACGGCCAGGCGCGGCGCCGGTGGCGTGTCGCATCCATGCCGCGCCAGAAGCTGAGCAGCCCGGGCACGAATAGCGCCGGCATGGTCACCGTGCGCAGCGCCTGGCGCGCCGTCATCAACGGCCAGAAGGCGACGGCAAGACCGGCCGCCGCCAACAGCGCCGCCTGCTCATCAAACGCCCGCCGCGTCCACGCACCCATGCCTGCCACCAGGAAGAGGCCGAAGAAGACAGCCGTCAGCCGGCCCGCCAGGTAGGTCGGGCCGAGGAAGGACATGAGCAGCGCCGTGCTATAGTCAAAAAGAGGCTCTCGTCCGTAACCCGTGGTGAGATAAATGGGCCGGTCGCCCTGGACGATGCCCCAGGCATCCAGCCCGTGATCGGCTTCGTCGTGGGTCATGCCCGGTGGGATGCCGGGCAGCGCGTGCAGGCGCAGCACTGCGGCCGCAAGCAGAATGGCGACCATCGCCAGGCGAAAACGGAGCGGGGAGCGATGGCGGAGCCCAGGGAGCATAGAGGCGATCATAAATGAAAACGCCGCAGCGGGCCATGCCGCTGCGGCGCTCTATCTCTGCCGGGTGAGGCGGCGATCAGGCGATCGCTGCTTTGGCCGTCTCCACAATGCTGGCAAAGGCTTGCGGATCGCGGATGGCGATGTCCGCGAGTACCTTGCGGTCCAGGCGTACGTTGGCCTGGCGCAGGCCGTGGATAAACTGGCTGTAGCTGATTCCGTTCTGGCGGGCGCCGGCGTTAATGCGGGCAATCCAGAGACGGCGTAGGTCGCGACGGCGGGCGCGCCGGTCGCGGTAGGCGTACCAGTACGACTTCATCATCGCTTCGTTGGCGCGGCGGAAGAGCTTGCTGCGCGTCCCCCACTGCCCCTTGGTCATATTCAGAATCTTCTTGTGGCGACGGCGTGTAACCGTCCCGCCTTTTACTCGCATCGTGCTTACCTCGCGTTTGACTGGCCTGGACGCTCCGTAGAGGCCAGGCAGCGACTGTAGATGAATATCTTAGCTATACTTCTTCAGATAGGGGGCCAGACGCTTGATGCGCCGCTTGTCGCCCGGCGTTGTCACTTCGATCATCTCGCTGAAGAGGCGCTTCGCCCGGTCGGCCTTCTTGCGGCGCAGGTGGCTCTTGCCGCCCTTCGTGCGCATGATCTTGCCGGTCTTCGTAATCTTGAAGCGCTTGGCGGCAGCCTTATACGTCTTCAGCTTATACTTCTTGGTCTTCACTTTCGCCATCTACCTCACCTCACATAGAAAAGCCCTGCAACAGGGCTTTCATCTCAATCGTTACTCTCGGCTTGCCTGGGGCCGGCGAGAGAATCGCCGCAGCCCAGCGAGCGATTGTCTAAGCGGCCGCTTCCGGCGTCAGCATCATCACCATGGTCCAGCCTTCCAGGTTTGGCTGCTGTTCCACGGAGCCGACGTCGCGCAGCTCTTCGATAATGCCGTCCATAATCTCCCGGCCAATTTCAGGGTAATGGATCTCGCGTCCCTTAAACTTGACGACGACCTTGACCTTTTTCCCTTCTCCTAGCCAACCGCGTGCCCGGCGTACGTTAATGTCTCTGTGAAAATCCGCCGTCTTCGGACTCAGCTTAATCGTCTTGATCTCAATCTGCTTCTGGTGCTTGCGCGCCTCTCGCTCTTTCTTGGTCTGCTCGTATTGGAATTTGCCATAATCCATGACCCTTACCACGGGCGGGCGGGCGTTGGGGGCTACCTCTACGAGGTCGAGACCGGCGAGACTCGCAATGTCCTGAGCTTCCTCCAGGGTGACGACACCCCGGTTATTGCCACTATCGTCAATCAGACGAACTTCGCGAGCACGAATTCTAGTGTTTACGCGGTAATCTGTGCTTATGGTCGGCCCTATCCTTTTTGTGTGTGTTAAGCGCTGCCGTCATGGCGCGCAAAATAAAACCTCCGGAACCATCCGGAGCGTCGAGAATAATACCACATCACCACTCGAGCGTCAACCGCGAGCGCCGCCCGCTCTAGCCCGGCGCGTCCTGGTTCGCCGGCTCCTGCGCCGCCTGCCGGTAGTAGCGCGTTGCCATCCCCCATACCAGCAGCGGCGCGCCATCGGCGCTACCGGCGCGCAGCTCGAAGGTGCCTAGCTCACAGCGGAAGGCGTCGCCGCCGAGCGGCTGGCACGCCACTTCTTCGCCCATGCCTTCCCGCAGGTAGAATCGCCCCTCCGCATAGCGCAGGTGGAGCGTTTCCTCGTCGTTCGTGTTGAAAGGATCACGGTAGCTGCCGGCCAGCGCCGGCCGGTCGCTAGCCTCGCCCGTCGCTGGCGCCAGCGAGAAGCGATGGTACGGCGCGCGGCCGAGCACCATGTGTTGGGCGCGCTCGCCGTCGCCGGCCATAAAAGCTAGCGGCAGTCGCGCGCCGCCGTCCAAGAGGGCATAGTAGCGGCCCGGAGCGATGGGCGTTAGCGGGCGCCTATCGTCGTCGCGCAGCAGCAGCAGCGCGTCGCCTTCGGCGCGTACCTCCGCCAGTTGGCCCCATTCCACGTTGAGATAGACGCCGGCAAATAGGGGCCACATCTGCCGCTCGCTGGCCGTAGCCAGCGGCGCCGGTGGGCTGAGCGGGACAATTCCACCCGGGGGCCGGTCGAGGAGAATATCATAGAGAAAGGCCACTAACTCCATCAGCGGCCCATCCTCGCTGGCGTTGGTCAGGAGCACAAAAGCAGAGCGGCTGTCCGGCAGCAGCTCGAAGAAGCAGTTGCCGCTCAGGCTCATGCCGCCGTGGCGCAGGACGCGATGTCCCAGATAGTTGCCCGTCTGTATGCCCAGGCCATAGCCGCCGCTGATGTGGGCCAGCGGGTGAGCAGCGCCGGCCATATAGCAGCTGGCCTGCTCCTGGTGCAGGGCCGCCAGGCTTGGCGGGCTTAGGAACGTGTCTCCCCCGAGCTGTCCCTGTTCCAGATGGACGATTGCCAGCCGGGCCAGGTCGGCGGCGGTGCCGAAGGCGAAGCCGGAAGGAAGGCCGGCGTCATTGGCTGGCAGCCGGTAAACGGGGCGCAACCTCCCGCCCTCGTCTTCGTGCGGCACGGCTACCCGGCCGCTCGCCGCCGCTGGCGGCTGGAAGGTGGTCGCCGTCATCTGCAGCGGCTTCAGCGCCAGCTCCCGGACCAGGCTGTCGTACGATTGGCCGGTAACGACCTCGGCTGCATAGCCGGCGATGCAGTAGACGGTGTTGGCGTAGAGGTGAAGAGCGCCGGGCGCGGCCAGGAAGGGATAGTGCGGTATCTCGGTTTCCACGACCTGCCGCAGCGCTTGCTCGCCGCGCGGGCCGTAACTCCTGCCCGCCGCCGGTAGGCCGGTGGTATGGCTGAGGACGTGGCGCAGCGTGAGCTGCTTCCCGTAATGCTCATTGCTGAAGGAGAGGCGCGGCAGGTAGGCGACCAGCGGCCGGTCCAGCTCCAGCAACCCCGCTTCCACCAGGCGCATCACCAGCGTGGCGCAGATGACCTTGCTGATGGAGCCGTAGTCAAAGAGGGTATCGGGCGTGACGGGCCTGCCGCTCTCGTCCGCGGCTGTGCGTCCATAGGCGCCGCTATAGACAAGCTCGCCGTTGCGCACGAAGGCCAGGGAGAGGCCCAGGATGTGGCCGGCCGCTACCGCTGCCTGCAGCTTCTGCTCTACTGCGTCCACGTTCATACGCTGCCCGCCCTGTGCTAGAGGAGTCCCCCTGGTCCTACAGCAGCACGTTCAGGGCAATCAGCAGCAGGAACATCAGCACCGCCAGGATGAAGATGCGCCGCAAGTCTTTGATGACGTAGGTATACTCGTCGCGCAGCGTCTCTTCGTCGACCGCCGCCGGCCTGGCGGCCGGCGCGCTCTTGTTGGTGGCTGTCGTCTCGGCTACCCTGGGCGCCGTCGTCTTGACGCGTCTTACTTTGCGGGCCATAGCAACCTCACGACGATGTCTCCGCCAGGTCGGCAAAGACGATAATTCGTTTGTTGTCGATCAGATAAGGGTAGCACGAAATCAGCGTCGTGCTGGGGAAATCGGTTGGCTCCATCACCCAGACATCCGTCGGCGCCACGATCTCCGTGTCGCGCACGACGTAGACGTAGCGCTGCCGCTCGGTGGAGATGATGATCTCATCCCCGCGTGCCAGCTGATCCAGGTCACGGAAGATCTCGCCGTAAATGTCGTTATGCGCGGCCAGTACCAGATTCCCGATCTGACCCGGCGGCGGCGAGCCGAGGTACTGCCCGACCCCTTTGCGCAGCTGTTCCCACTCCTGCCCCAGGTAGATGCTGCTGTCCACGTCAATGGCCGGGATCTGAATGCGCCGCGCCTGTTCCGGCCCAGGCGTCGGCGCCGGCGGCGGCACGTAGTTGTTCACTGCCGGCAGCAGGTGAGCCGGGATGTAGCCTGCCTCGCCGGGCTCCGGCGGCCGGCCGGCTAGCGGCGGCTTGTGCCCGCCGGGCAGCACGACGAGATCGATCACCGGCGTGGCCGTGGGCGTTGGCAGCGCCACCGCGGCTACTTCCACCTCCTGTACGGCCGCCAGCTCGCGGTTCAGCTCCTGGCGCGTGTCGAGCATCGTGAGCAGCGCCCAGGCAAGCCCGGCGATGACCCCGAGCTCTACTAGCAGCAGAAGCTTGTTAGCCACCCAGCGCCAGGCAATGCCGCGCCGGCCCCGCTCCGCCTCGTCCACCCGTTCGTTTGCGGCCGGCGCGGCGCCATTAACCGCCAGCCGTCGCAGCGCCCCGCTGGGCGCCGCCTGCGGCCGGCGCAGCGGCGGCGGCGCCGCCGGGGCAGGCAGGCCGGCAATCTCCACGACGCGCCCCTCGCCCTTCAGGCGCTGCAGCCGTTCCTGCCGCTCTGCCCGCTTCTTGCGGTAGAGCAGCTCCTCCAGGTCTTCAACAGATAGCTTGTCAGCTGGTATGCGTTCGTTCATCTTCCCGGGCGCGGCGCCAGGCATTCTGTGGCGCCCGCCTCCTTATTCTAAGGGATAACGCGCAGCGATTCCACTAACGCCGTGTCAACTGGTACTAGTGCGCTACTTTCAAAGCGCGGCAGTCGCCGCTCGCTGCGCCGGTCATACAGCCCCACTCGCGTCTCATACTCGCCCGGCGCGCTTTCCAGCGGGATGGCGATCTGGTGGAGCTGCACCACAACGTCGCCGGCCTGCCAGTCCCACGACGGCGCCGCTATCGCATCCTGCTGCGCCAGAAACGTCTCTGCTCCGGCCAGCACGTGCGTAAAGAAGACGACGTCGGTCGCATCGATCCCTGCCTGCAGCGGGCCTACACCTGCCGGCTCGAGGACGCGCCACACCAGCACCATTTCGGCGACAGCGCCGGCTTCGACAGCAGGCTCCCGCCAGTTCGCTTCCAGCAGCGCCAGCGCCGGCTCCTCCCCGCCAAAGATGGCCAGCGGCTCGGCGGGCCAGGCCGGCGGCGTCAGCTGCAGCACCGTGAAGGTCGGGTCCAGGTCGCCGGGCCGCAAGCTGATTGTTTCGAGAGGATCGCTCCAGCGGGTGAACAGAGGGTGACGCGGCGTCGCCGAGGGCGCCAGCAGCAGCGCCGGCCCGCCCTGCGGAAAGACGAGGGCCGTGCGCGCATCCACCCAGCGCCACTCCGGCCGCGCGCCTGCCAGCACCAGGCCGATGCCTGGGTCGTGCGCCGCTCCCGGATAGACGCTGGAGATGACGGCCGCCTGGGGCGCCTGTGCCTGTAGATAGTCAAGCTGGGCCACCAGCGTCTGCTGGTAGGCGGCGCGCACGTCCGGGCTGTTGGCCCAGCGGCGGAAGTAGGCGTCGGCCGTCAGGGCGCCGGTGACGATCACCCAGAGCAGCGCGGCGAGCGTAGCCGCCCGCCCGCCCGCCCTGCCGGGCCGCGGCAGGCGGGCCGCCAGCGCCGCGAACCCCACCGCGGCCAGCAGATAGACGGCCGGCATCGCGCCGGCGTTGCGGGTCGTGTTGGCCGTCGCGCCTGTCAGGAGCGAGGGAATGATGCCGGCGCCAAACCAGAGGAGCAGGAAGGCATAAGGCGACTTGCGCCAGCGCCAGAGCGTCGCCGCAATCCCGGCGACAAAAAAGAGGGCGCTCAAGCCATTGAGCACCGGCCGGCCCGGAATGTTGTAGGCCAGAAAGCGGTCGCCCTGTCCGGGCCAGACGAAGGCCAGCAGTGCGCTGCTGACGTTGCGCAGCAGCGGGCCCAGCTCGCCCTGCAGTGTGCGCCCCAGGGCGCCGTCCAGCATCTGTAGGCGCGTCTGCGACTCCGGGTGCAGCTGCAGGTAGACGAACATAGGTATCACCAGCAGGCCTGCCAGCAGTAGCCCGGCCAGCGCCGGCCGCCACAGGCGGCGGAAGTGCGGCCGGTTGGCCAGCGCCAGGTAGAGCAGAAAGGCGGGAAAGAGAAGCCACCAGACCCTGGCCGCCAGGTAGTTGTAGAGCGTCGCCGCCAGGGCCAGGGCAAAAGCGGCTACCAGCCACCCCTTCCGCGCCCCTCCAGGCGGCCGCCTGTACAGCAGCCAGAAGAAGAGCACGGCCGCCGCCGCAAAGAAGGGCATCATGCCGGCCCGCAGCGCCTCGCGCGCGGCCGCTACCGGCCAGAAGCTGACCGCCATCAGCGCGGCGGCGATGAGGGCCACGGGCAGGCCCAGCGCCCGCCGCGCCCAGAGATAGGTCACGGCAATGGCGCCCAGGTTGAAAAAGACGGTTACCAACCGCAGCGCCAGCAGGTTGCGGCCCAGCAGGGCCATCAGCCCGGCGACCGTATAGCTATAAAGCGGCTCGCTACCGTAGTTGAGGGGAAAAAAGAGGGCCAGCCTGCCCTGGAGAATGCCGATGGCCTCGCGCCCGTGATTGGCCTCGTCGTGAGTCAGGCCGGGCGGGATTGCCAGCAGGTCGTGAGCGCGGAACCAGAAGGCGACGAGGAAGATGGCGGCAAGCAGCAGATGCAGGCGCAGCCGGGCAGACATAGTTCGCCAGCGGCTGCTAGCCGGCCGGGCGCTGCTTTGCCTTCTCGGCTACGGCAAACAGCTCGCGTTCGAAAAACCAGCGGAAAGGCGGCACGCTGAAAGCCAGCCAGCGCAGGCCATCGACGATCACATTCTCGCGCCGCTCCTGCGGCGGCGAGTCGAGCCAGATCTTGCCGCGGAAACCAGCCGCCTGCAGCGCGCGCCGCATGCTGAGGATATCCTGCTCGTTGACGTGGACGTGCTGGTTCACCGGCGTAATCGCCCGCGGATCCACGGGGTACTGAGCCCCCTGCCCGAGGAGAGAGCGGAAGCGCCGCACCCAGGGGTACGCGTAGCGATCGTACCAGCGGTTGGGCGCCGTGTGGATGATAAAGCGGCCGTCGGGCCGCAACACGCGGCGCACTTCGCACATGGCTTCGTGCAGCTCCCACGGATAGAGATGCTCGACCACGTCAAACATGAGTACACGGTCGAAGCTGCTATCGGGGTAGGGTAGCTTTTTGGCGTCGGCGCGGCACACACCCGCCGCATAGGCCGGCGGCGCGCCGTTGCCCTCCTGGCGCAAAGCGGCCAGCTCGGCGGCCACGGCTAAGCGTGACATTTGCGTCGCGGCCTCGGCGTAGTCCATCCCCTGCGCCGCGACGCCGAGCCGCATGCAGTGGCGCAGGATTTCGCCCCGGCCGCAGCCCACGTCGAGAACGCGCATGCCTGGCCGCACGTCGGCCACGGCAAAGGCATCGCGCAGCCGCCGGGAGAGGTGCTCCCCCTCCGATTCGAGGTAGACATCGTAACCTTCGCACGCGGTGAGGAAATATTCTTCAGTGTACAGATCGGAGGGCAGGGACTGCCCTTCTCTCTCGCGCTCGTGGGTCATCGTGGCGGCATTATCGTGCGTCCCCGGAGCAGTGTCAAATGGGAGAGCGCTTGACAACGGCCGGCGCTCATCCGACACTGGGAGATGCAACCTTTTGACCCTCGCTGCGTAGAGACCAGTGAGAAGTCAGGAGATCTCAACTTGAACCATGACGAACAGGTATGGCTGGAACAGGCCAGGCAGGGAGATCATGTGGCCTTTGGGCGCCTCGTCGAGGCTTATCAGGGGCCGGTCTACAACCTTGCCTACCGCATGTTAGGAAACAGCGGCGAAGCCGAAGAAGCAGCCCAGGAGGCGTTCATCCGCGCCTTCACCCGCCTGCATACCTACGATCCCAGCCGCAAGTTCAGCACGTGGATTCTCTCGATCACCTCCAACTATTGCATCGACCTGATCCGCAAGCGGCGCGCCACCCTGCTTTCCCTGGAGGAGCCGTTGCCCCCTCATCCGGCGCTGATGGCAGACGGCGCCGAAAACCCGGAGGCCCAGGCCGTGAACCACGAGCGCGAAGCGCTGGTGAGCGCGCTGCTGGCCAAGCTGCCGGAGGATTATCGCGAGGCCGTCGTCTTGCGCTACTGGTACGACCTGAGCTACGAGGAGATAGCCGAGATGACGGACACTACGGTGAGCGCAATCAAGTCGCGCCTTTTCCGGGCCCGGCGGCAGATGGCCGAAGCCACCAATGAGGATAGCCTGGCAGCGCGCCTGCAACCGCATCTCGGCTGAGACGTAAAGGATGATAGGAAGAGAGAAAGGGACGGATAGATATCATGGAGTATGAGGACGATATTATTGTCTTGATGATGGAGGCGCTCGACGGTGAGCTACCAGCGGCCGCAGAGGCTGAGCTGCAGGCTCACCTGCGCGCGCGTCCAGAGCTGGCTGCCGAATGGGAGCGGATGTGCGCTGTCGATCTGCTGCTGCGGCAGGCGCCGCTGCTGGCGCCGTCGCACGGCTTCGTGCAGCGCACCATGCGCCACCTGCCCGGCGCCCGTGATCGGCTCTGGCTGGGGGTATTGGTCTATGCCTTTTTCCTGGCGGCCGGCGTTATACCGCTCATTGGCCTGGGCTGGGCGGCCGTGCAGCTTATCCCGGCCCTCGGCCAGCCGGCTCTCTGGTCTGGCTTGTGGCAGGCAACGCTTGCCCTGCTCAATGCGGTTGGGGTCATCCTCGGCGCGCTGGCCGTCGGCGCCGGACAGCTCGTTGCCGAGCAACCGGCCACAATCGGCTGGCTGCTGCTGATGGTCTTTGTAGTCCTGCTCTGGGGCGGCGTCTTTAACCGCCTCGTGTTGCAGCAGCGCCGCGCCTGAGGATTCAGGCGGGAGAATCGACGATGAAACGAAAGATTAGCGTATTTATTCTGTTACTACTACTGCTGGCGGTCGCCGCTACGGCGAGCGCCGCCGGCTATGGCCGGATCATTAGCGAGGTCGTGAACGAAGACGTCAATGTCTACCGTAACGACCTGCTCATCGAAGAAGAGGGCCAGGTCAACGGCAACGTCACCGTCTTTAGCGGGGCGGTCGAGGTCGTGGGCGTTGTCGATGGTAATCTCTCTGTCTTCGGCGGCGACGCCACGGTGAGCGGGACGATTACCGGAAACCTGGTCGTCTTTGGCGGCAATCTGGATCTGGAGGCCGAATCTCGTATCGACGGAGACTGCTTCGTCGGCGGCACGGTCCGCGACGAGAGCGGCAACGCCAGCTGTGCAGAGGTCGGTCGTGGTGTCCTGCAAAACAGGCCGTGGATTCCTAATGCGCAGCCACCGATTGCGCCAGTGCCCCCAGTAGCGCCGCACCCGCCAGTGCCCCCCATCGACCAGATAGAAGTCCCGACGGTTGAGCTGCCGCGCCGGGCCACGTCGCCGCTGGCCCGCTTCTTCAGCGGCGTGAGCGAGGCAATCGGTCGCGGCCTGCTCCTGGGTATCCTGGCCCTGGTGGTGACCGCCGTCTTCCCGCGCCAGCTACAGCAGGTGGGCGAGACGGTGCGAGAGCGGCCGGCGGCGAGCGGCGCCGTCGGCTTCCTCACTGCCCTGGCTGCGCCCTCCCTGATCGCCCTGCTGCTGGTCGTGCTGGCGGTCACCTGCATCGGGCTCCTCCTTTATCCTGCCGTCTTCCTGCTGGGGCTGGTGCCTTTCGCTGCCCTGCTGCTCGGCTGGGTCGCCGTTGGCGAGCGCTTTGGCAGCTGGCTGTTACGGGCGCTCAACCGCAGCGACCTGAGCCTGGTCACGACCGCGGCGCTGGGTACAGCCGTACTCACGCTGGGCCTCGGCCTGCTGACGCTCATCCCACCCTTTAGCTTTGCGGGCGGCTTCGGCGTCTGGCTTGTCGGCCTGATTCTGGCGGCGGTCGGCCTCGGCGCCGCCGTGCTGACCAAGATGGGCACCCAGCCCTACCCGCCCGGCAGCCCGCCGCCCGGCAAGGTCGAATCGGTCCTGGAAACGCTCCCTGAAGGCGACGACGAGCTCTAGGTTCGCGGCCCTATTCCCACAAAAAAAGAAGCGGCGGTCGCCTCCAGGCGACCGCCGCTAATGTTTTTGACTGCAGTTATGGATCAGGCCCAGCCCTGGTTGCGAACAAAATCGCTAATGACGGGGATTTCGACCTGCTTGCCCTGAAAAGCCTGATAGCCCCAAAAGGCGCCGACGAGCCACAGGACAAGACTGGGAATACCACAGAGGAACGGGCTGATTGTCACCGAGACAATCGTGTTAATGAGGCCCCAGACCAGCGCCTGGGCGTTATGCGCTTTCAGAAACGGCCGGTTCTTCTTGTCTTCAAGCAGCATAATCACAATCGGCAGCAGCGGGGTCAAGACGTAGGCAAGCAGCGCCCACAAGCGGTCGTCGTCGCTGACGCCCAAGTCCTCCGCCGGGTCCATGTTCTCCACGTTAAAATCGTCAGTCACAGCTACCTCCTTGATTCACACCAACTTGCCAAGAGTCATTTCCGGGAAAAAGTGTGACAGCCGGTACTTGCTGTCCTCCTGTCGATTGTAGGGGCACACCGGGCGAGCGTCAATCGGTACTTTCGGGGGCCGGCTGCCGCCTTTTGCCGGACCCTGCCCCCGTGCTAGAATGTTTTCATGGTACGCACCGTCTTTATGGGCACGCCCGACTTTGCCGTTCCCGTCCTGCACGCCTTGCTGGAGACGCAGACGGTAGCCGGCGTCGTCACGCAGCCCGACCGGCCGGCGGGGCGCGGCCAGGCCGTGCGCCAGTCGCCGGTGAAGACAGCCGCGCTGGCGGCGGGCGTTCCCCTTTATCAGCCTGCTTCCCTGCGCTCGCCGGAAGCGGCCGGCCCACTGCATGACTGGCAGCCCGAGGCCATCGTGGTCGCCGCCTACGGCCAGATTTTACGTCCCCACATATTGGAATTGCCCGACAAGGGCTGCATCAACGTGCATGCTTCGCTGCTGCCGCGCTGGCGCGGCGCCTCGCCCATCCAGCACGCCATTCTGGCCGGCGACACGCATAGCGGCGTCAGCTTGATGCAGATGGACAAGGGGCTGGATACGGGGCCAATCTTCGTCCAGGAAGCGATTGCCATCCACCCCGAGGAGACGGCGCAGAGCCTGCATGACCGGCTGGCCGATCTGGGCGCGGCCATGATTCGCCGCTACCTCGACGCCATTGTGGACGGCCATCTCATGGCGACGGCGCAGGATGAAACAGCGGCCACCTATGCGCCCATGATCCGCAAGGAAGAGGGCGAGCTGGTCTGGCATGAGCCGGCGCCGGCGCTGGAGCGGCGCGTGCGGGCCATGACGCCCTGGCCCGGCGCTTACACCTGGTGGCAGGGCCAGCGGCTGCGTGTGGTCCGGGCAGCGCTCGCCGCGGCGCCCGCCGGGCCGCCGGGCGTTGTCATGAGCCATGATGGCGACGTGGTGGTGTGCGCCGCAGCCGGCGCCCTGCGCCTGCTCGACGTGCAGCCGGCCGGCGGCCGGGTGATGAGTATCGACGCTTTCGTCAACGGCCATCCAGATTTTGTGGGCAGCCGGCTGGGAAGGGATGAGACTGCGCCCGCGTAATCTCTCCGTCTCAGTGCCTTCTGCCCGAGCTGCGAGGGACTCATGAGATTTCTTGTCTATGGTGCAGGCGCCGTCGGCAGCTACCTGGGTGTCATGCTCACGCAGCAGGGCCATGAAGTCACGCTCCTGACCCGGCCGGAAACGGCCCAGCTTCTCGGAGAAACCGGCGTGCGTGTGTCCTTTCCAGACGGCAATGCACTGCGCGCCCATCCGGCGCTGGCTACCGGCGTCCGCCGCGTCTTCGAGCAAGATCAGCCCCATGACGTGATCCTGCTGGCCGTCAAATCCTACGACGTCGAGGCGGCGCTTAACCCGCTGATCGCCTTCGCGCCCCGGCCCTATCCCGTGGTGATTACCCTGCAGAATGGAATTGGTCTCGAAGAGAAAGTGCAGGAGGCGCTGGAAGGAGCGACGGTCATTGCCGGCTCGCTGACGACGCCGCTCAGCCGCGAGACGCCTGACCACGTGCGGGTCGAGCGCGGCGGCCGCGGCCTGGGGCTGGCCGGCACGGTTCCCAAACAGAAGATCAAGCCCTACGTCGAGCTGTTTAACGAGGCCGGCATAACCAGCGAAGCGTTTCGTGATTACCGCGCCATGAAATGGTCCAAAGCGCTATTGAATATGGTCGGCAACGCCACGTCGGCCATCGTCAATCGCCATCCGCGCATGATCTACGAAAACAAGGCGACCTACCGGTTGGAGATGAAGATGCTGGACGAGACGCTGCGCGTCATGGAAGGGCTGAAGGTAGGCGTTGTCGATCTGCCCGGCGCTCCCGCCACCAAGCTGGCCTCGGCGGTGCGGCGGTTGCCGGGCTTCCTCGCCCGGCCGGCGCTGGCGCGCATTGTCGGCGAAGGGCGCGGCAACAAGATGCCTTCCTTCCACATTGACCTGGCGGCCGCCCGGCCGCACAACGAAGTTCTCTATCACAACGGCGCTGTCGCCGCCGCGGGTCAGGAGCTGAATATTCCCGTTCCCGTCAATACGGCCCTGACCGACATCCTCATGAAGCTGGTGCGGCGGGAGCTTGATTGGGAGCTCTACGATGGCAACCCCGCCCAGCTCGTCCAGGACGTGGAAGAATACGTGAAGGCGTCCAAAGGCAAGAAGTAAGGCAATCCCCCGCGGGTGTCCAGCTTAGAAGCGGTCGATGACCGTGACGCCCGCCTGGCTGAACGAACCCAGGGACGCCAGCGCCTCTGGCGCCTCGTCCAGGCTGATGGTGCGCTGGACAAGCTGGCCCGGCTCCAGCCGGCCCGACGCCACCAGCCGCAGCAGGCGCGGATACTGGTGCGCCTGCATGCCGTGGCTGCCGTAAATCTCCAGCTCGTGGCTGATCACCCGGCTCATGGGGACGGTCGCCGTGCCGCCCTCGGCGGCCAGCAGGCCAACCTGCAGGTGGCGTCCGCGCTTGCGCAGGCTGAGGATAGCGTCGCGGCACGTCTCCAGGCTCCCCAGTGCATCCACACTGACGTGAGCGCCGCCCCCGGTTAGCTCGCGGATCAGCGCCGGCGCGTCGTCTACGGCGCGGGCGTCGACGGCCGCTGTCGCCCCGAGCTGCCGCGCCAGCGCCAGCGCCGCTTCGCTCACGTCCACGCCAATGACACGCGCGCCCTGGGCGTGGGCGATCATCACGGCCGACAGGCCGACGCCGCCGCAGCCAAAGATCACGATCCACTCCCCGGCGCGCAGCCGTGCCTGATCCACAATGGCGCGGAAGGCGGTGATGAAACGGCAGCCCAGCGTTGCCGCACTCACGTCGTCGATACGCTCCGGTAGCTGCACCAGATTGGAGTCGGCGTAGGGAATGGCGACGTACTCGGCAAAGCTGCCCCAGCCGGTAAAGCCGGCCTGGTAATAATGGTCGCAGATCTGCTGGTTGCCGCCGCGGCACTGCGGGCAGTGGCCGCAGCCGAGGGCGAAAGGCGCGGTGACGCGCTGCCCCGCCTGCCAGTTGCGCACGTCACGGCCCAGGGCCACGATGCGCCCGGCGAACTCGTGACCTGGTACGTGCGGTGGGTGTACGTCGGCATCGTGCCCCATCCAGCCGTGCCAATCGCTGCGGCAGAGGCCGGTGGCTGTGACCTGAATGACCACGCCATCGGGCGGCGGCTCCGGATCGGGAAGCTGGCGAATGGTTATTGGCTGCCCGAACGCCTCGAAGAAGGCGGCTTTCATTCGCCGAAGAGATCGCGGTTCAGGTCGTCGAAGCTGTCGAGAACCGGCAGCGAGCCGCTGCTCGCCTCTCTCTCCCGCTGCCTGCGCCCGCGCATTTCGTCAAAGAAGTCGTCGCCATAACGCCGCGAGCGGATGGGTATGGGCATCTTCACGCCCCAGCCGAGCAGCAGCACTTCCTCTTTCTCCTGCAGCCGGGCCAGCATGCCGCGCAGTTGCTCGCGCCCGGCCAGCCCGGTGAGCACGGCGCGGATGTCGTCCTCATCGCCCAGCCAGCCGGTGATGCGCGTGCCCAGCTGGCTCATTACCTCGTCGTCAATGCCCGACGGCCGCTGGTCCACCACTAGCAGCGTCACGTAATATTTACGCAGCTCGCGCGCAATGGTGCCAAAGGCCGTCTGCCCGGCGATGTGCGGATTGAGCAGCTTATGCGCTTCCTCGATGGCTATGACCAGCGGGCGCGGCGCCGGCGCGCCGTGCGTCTTATGTTCCTCCGTGCGGCGCACCCAGTGCTGGCGGATGCGCCGGGTGAGGATGTTGCTCACCAGCAGGTAGTCCAGATCGTTCTCATACTCGCCAAAGCTGAGAATGATGTGCCGCCCATGCTCTAGCTGGTCGACAATGGCCGTCACGGCGTCACCGGCCGGATGCTCGCTGACGTAGGGCCGGTCGGCGATGGTCGCCAGCCGCCGGTGCAGCGCCTCGGCCGCCTTCTCGTGCACATTGTTGCGGCGCGCCCAGCCTGCCACCGAATTCTCGGCCGGCGTTGTCCGTCCGCTTTCGGGGTCCACCTCCACCGCGCCCGGCTCCAGCCGCATGAACTCGACAAACCAGTTGCTGTCAAAATCGCGGAAGAGGGCGTTGAGCGTCACCTCAGCCGTGTCGGTCAGATTCAGCGCCTGGCCGAGCAGCATGATGTCGCTGGTCGTGAAATCGCGCATGCCCAGCTCCAGGGTGAAGTCGGGCGTGTGGCCGCGCACCGTGGCCCCTTTGCCCAACGCCGCTACCTGAACCTTCCCACCAAACAGGCTGCGCAGCCCTGGCACGCGCAGTTCATTGTCGCTGTCCTGGTCGTCAAAGCCATACTCATTGTGCATGTCAAAGACGAGCGCGCCGGCCACGTCCTCTTTCATCATACCGGCCAGCGCCATGCGCGTCAGGAAGCTCTTGCCGGTGCCGGTAGCGCCAAAGATACCGCTGGAGCGCTTGACGAAACGAGCCAGGTCCAGCCGCACCGGATGCCCCTGCTCGATGGTATGCCCGATGATGAAGTCGCCGGGAAAGATCTCGCGCACATCCGCCGCGTCGGCCAATCGCACTGCGGCGTGGTGCGTGGGGACCGTCTTCACCGGCTGTGGCCCCACCTTGCCCTGCTCCATGTCCGCCTGCCACTGCAGATAGCCGTCCGGGTCGGCGTCTGGGTCCGGCCCCCGATCCAGCATGAGGGTCGGGTACATGTCCAGGGTGGTATAGAGCGTCCGGCCGCGCAGCAGGTCGCGGATGACCGGCTGCAGGCGCTCCATCTGGTCCTCGGCAAAGCGGCCGTCGGTCGCGCCAAGCTGGAGGTCGGTCACCAGGCCGTAGAAGCGCCACTGTCCGCTGTCGCAGACGACAAAGCTACCTTCCTGCACCTCGTCTACCTGCGCCGTCAGGCGGATACGGAAGCCTTCTTTCAGGCCACCGCCAATGACATAGCCGATTTCGTTGTTGGACATGATGCTTCTCGCTAAAGAGCCAGCTCGGCCAGTTCGGGGAGCTGCGGCAGAGCGTGACTCATCGTCTCCAGCACTGCCGTCAACAGCTCGTAGTCGCCGCGCATCAGCTCCACAATCTCGGCAATCGTGCGGCGTACCCAGGCCACGTCGCCGCCGCGCTTCTCGTAGGTCTGCAGGATATGGGCAACCAGTAGTTGGTCCACCGGCACGTTACCGCCCACCGTGCGCAGGATCAGTCGCAGGTAATCGGGCCGGTCGGTGAAACGGATCACCTCCTCGCCGTCCGTGCAAAGCTGTACCGGATCCAGATTGAGCGGCGGGCGCGGCGGTAGGGCGTGAAAATAGTCGCCGTTGCGGCGGTAGCCCACGGTCAGCACGCTCATCTCGATGGGCACCAGCCGGTTGCGCCGCTGATCCTCGATCACCGACTGCCGCGGATTCTCCGCCAGGATGAGGCGGCGAATGAGCGGGTCATCGTCGATGTTCATGTCGTAGATCAGCCCATAAATAGCTTCGCGCTCCTCGACCGGCTGCGCCTTGACCATGCAGCCAAAGCTGGGCGCTTCCAGCTGAGCGACGCGGCTGCCCACGGCAAAGCCGGTGGTGCTGGCCCGCAAGACGCGGCCGAACTCATCGCTGTTGGGAACGGGCGTCTGCCCATTTCCATCCGGTGTCTCCGAGGGAGGCGCTGCTGGCATCATCTTCCATGTACTCCTGTGTGGCGCGTGCGGCCGGCGCGAGCTACGTCCTTGCCGCTTTGCTTCGACGTAACCGAGTGGTACATGCCATAGCGCTCCATGGCCGTGGCAATCATCATCTCCAGGTTCTCGCGGTCGCGGGAGCCGACCACTGCCAGCTCGTCGGCCCGCGTCAGCACGTAGGGATAGCCACCCATGATCTGGCATTGATTATGGACGAGACTATGGACGAGGTCCACCAGCGCTTCGTCGCTGGCGACCCACAACGGGATATCTACGCGCGCCAGCTGGCGACCCGGCGCGCCGGAGTTGAGATAAAAGAAGCAGACCTCGTTATCAGGATCGTTGAGGCCAAACTCGTTGTTCTGCTGCGAAATATCCACGAAGACCTTGCTGCGCTGGCCGGGCTCCTTGAGCAGGCGGCGGAAAAGCTGCACGTCGGTGAGGGAAGCCCCACCAGGCGGCGTCAGCAGCAAGGCGCGGTCGAAATCGGGCTTGTTGATGTCCAGTGTCTGCAGCATGGTAATGACCGAGCGCTTGCCTGGCCGGTCGATATAGCCTGCCAGCAGGCAGCTACAGTCCCGCGCCCGTTGCATGGCCGCCTGCCAGCCCTGCAGCACCCGCTTGCCCTCGTCATTACCTCCGGAGCCCACCGGCCAGTAAAGCAGCCGCTGATCCAGCAGGGCGAGCACAGGCAGGTCATCGCCGCCGTAAGCCTGCGCCAGCTCGACCAGCGTCTCGATTTCTGCCAGGTCGCGGCGGATGTTGACAATGGCGCCGTCGTCGACAAAGGAATCTTCGTCGTCGCCGCCGTTCGGGTAGTCGATGACCGGAAAGGTAGTCTGGTCGGGCGCGCAGCCCCGCCCGTGGTGGTAGACAATAGCGCCGATGTTGATGACCGAGTAGAGATAGGCGCCGTGCCGGCTGGGCAGAATCTGCGAGCCGTCACTGGCAATTAGGGTTGCCTGCGGCGGCGCCGCGGGGGCATCGACGACGGCGTCCAGCGGCTCGCGGTCGTCCAGCGGCCGGGCCGAGCGGTACCACTTCAACCCCAGCTCGTTGACGGCGACGCGCAGCGAATGATCGATTTTGGCCCAGGCCGTGGCGTGGGTGGTCAGCTTCTGCAGAAGGTCATCGAGGAACTCCCCGCTCTCCTGGCGCAGCTGGTACGCGCCCTGCGCCATCTTCTCCACTTCATCGCTCAGCTTCTCTAATTCCAGCATGCCGTTGCCCCTCTTCGGCGTCCTCCCACCGGCGAAAACACAGCAAGTTGGCAACAGTGTAGCACAAACGTGCTAGCCAGGGCAAGATATGGGGGCTGCTACTTGATGAGGCAGATATAACAGGAAGGGCGGGTCAGCCTATCTCGAACTTGGAGATCTCGTCGAGCTGCAGCCCCTCCTCGCTGCCGAGTACCATCTCCATCGCCAGCTGCGCCACCTGGAAAAAGGCCTGGAGATCGTCCATGCGCATCAGGTAAAAGTCGGACAGCGCCTTTTCTTCAGCCGTTAGCTGGTCTTCGGCCGATTTGAGCTTATCCACGCTGTCGTGCAGCACTTCCAGCGCCACCTGTACCTCGCGCCGCTCCCGGCCGCTGACCACGTTGCGGATAACCTGCCACAGGTCGGGCTCGGCCTCGTAGAACTTTTTGCGCTCGCCGCGCATCCAGACCTCGTGGGCCATTCCCCAGCGTTCCAGCGCGCGCATGTTCATGCTGACCGAGCCCTTGCTGATCTGCAGCCGCTCCGCCAGCTCGTCGAGCGACAGCGGCTCGGGGCTGAGGAGCAGGGTGCCGTATAGCCGGCCCATGACATCGCTGAAACCAAAGAAACGGGCCAGGCGGCCCAGTCCCGCTACTGTACTATCGTTTACTGTGAGCAAACTCTTGTGCATGGCTACCCTACATTCAAAATGTTTTGAATGTATTGTAACGAAATCGGCGGCTTGCTGCAACTGCTGCTTAACCCTGCTCCTCTCGTTCTACCCAATGGCAGAGAGGGCCATGACCGGCGCCCAGCCGCCAGCTGCTTCCGCCACGGATGGCGGCCGCCGTGTAGGCCCGCGCCTGCTCAACCGCGGCGAGCAGCGGCAAACCCTGCGCCAGAGCGGCGGCGATGGCTGCCGACAGGGTGTCGCCGCTGCCATGCGTGTTGGCCGTCGCCAGATAGGGCGCCGCCAGCGGCTGCGCCTCACCCCCGGCGAAGAACAGGTCAACGATTTCACTTCCTTCCCGGATGCCCTTTACCAGCACGGCGCCGGCGCCCTGGGCGTGGAGCTGGCGCGCCGCCTGCTCGGCCGCAGCCAGCGTCTCGACCGGCGCGCCGGCCAGCAGCGCCGCTTCGGCGCGGTTCGGCGTGACCAGCGCCGCCAGCGGCAGGAGCAGCCGATAGGCGCTGGTAACCTCCGCGTCAAACATCGGCTCGCCGCGATGGTTGACCAGCACCGGATCGACGACGACTGGCCCGGCCCGCTGCTGCCAGGCGCGCAGGCAGGCGGCGACAGCGCCGATGAGGCTGGCCCGGCCCAGGAAGCCGGTTTTCACTGCCGCCGCCCCATAATCGGCCAGCACGGTCTCAATCTGCGCCACGACAAAGTCGTCCGGCAGATGGTGGACGGCGGCCACGCTCGCGCTGTTCTGCGCCGTCACCGCTGCCAGCGCGCTCATGCCATAGACGCGCCAGGCAGTAAAGCACTTCAGGTCGGCCTGAATGCCCGCCGCGCCGCCGCTATCAGAGCCGCCAATGGTCAGGACGGCCGGGGGCTGCTGCTTCATATCCATAGGATCAGAAAACCCCCGGGCCCAGCAGCGCGGGGGTCTCCAGCCGCACGGAGGCGGATGCTACATGTTCTCAATGATCGCGCTGGCGAACTGCGACGTGCTCAGCTTGGTGGCGCCTTCCATCTGCCGGTGCAGGTCATAGGTTACCCGCTTCTGCTCAATCGCCTTCGTCATCGCCGTGACGACCAGCTCGGCGGCTTCTTCCCAACCCATATACTCCAGCATCATCGAGCCGCTGAGGATCAGGCTGCCCGGGTTGACCATATCCTGCCCGGCATATTTTGGCGCCGTGCCGTGCGTTGCCTCGAACAGGGCAATACCATCACCGATGTTGCCGCCCGGCGCCATGCCGAGGCCGCCCACCTGCGCGGCGGCCGCGTCGCTCATATAGTCGCCGTTGAGGTTAAGGGTGGCGATCACGTCGTATTCGCCGGTGCGGGTCAGGAGCTGCTGCAGCATGTTGTCGGCAATCCGGTCCTTGATGACCACTTTGCCGGGCGGAACCCTGCCATCGTGCTGCGACCACAGCTCGTCTTCGGTGATGGTCTGCTCGCCAAACTCCTCGGCGGCGATCTCATAGCCCCAGTTCTTAAAGGCGCCCTCGGTAAACTTCATGATGTTGCCTTTGTGCACCAGAGTCACGCTCTCGCGGCCGCGGGCAATGGCGTACTGGATGGCCTGACGGACAAGCCGCTTGGTGCCGAACTCGCTCACCGGCTTGATGCCGATGGCGGCGTCGTGCCGGATCTCCTTGCCCAGCTTCTCATTCATAAAGCTGATCAGCGCCTGCGCCTCGGGCGACTCGGCCGGCCACTCTACGCCCGAGTAGACGTCTTCCGTGTTCTCGCGGTAGATGACAATGTTCATCTTCTCCGGCTCGCGCATAGGGCTGGGCGTGCCCGGCAGGTAGCGCACGGGGCGCACGCAGGCGTAGAGGTCCAGCACCTGGCGTAGCGTCACGTTAAGGCTGCGGAAGCCGCCGCCAATAGGCGTGGTCAGCGGGCCTTTGATGCCTACCAGATAGTCGCGCATGGCCGTGAAGGTCTCTTCGGGCATGTAATCGCCGTTATACCGCTCCGCTGCCTTCTCGCCGGCGTAGATCTCCATCCAGGCAATCTTGCGCGCACCGCCGTATGCTTTCTCGACCGCCGCGTCCCAGACGCGAATCGAGGCAGGTGTAATATCGACGCCAATGCCATCGCCTTCGATAAAGGCAACAATCGGGCTGTCGGGTACGATCAGCTTGCCGTTTTCGTAGCGAATTTTCTCGCCATCCGGCGCCTGAATCTTCTCATAAGCCATCGTCGTCATCTCTCCTTACGTGGTGGGCTTACCAGAGTTAGTAGACCTGTTCTCAACCCGCCCATTATAGGTAGAGGCCGCCGCGGATGCCAGAGAATGCAGGGACTATGCTACCTGCTCGTTGCTACTGTGCTTTTCTGGATGGGTCCGGCATTGCGGAGCCAGAGGCGCCAGAGTGTGGGATAGGTACCAGTGGGCGCCCAGCCGCTCAGGCACAAGACGCAGCTACCGCGCTTTCCCTGAACTCGGGCCGACAGCAAGCATCGCTGCGCAACAGGCTAACTGCCCCGTCATTATTGGAGAAACAACTGTGGCCGCTTAGCGCGGCCACAGTTGTTTCTACCTATCCTCTGCAGACCTGCCGGTTACTTCTGAATAAGGATCACATCATCGAACTCAAAGACCGTACCGGCCGTGTCATACGGAGCCAACCAGAAGCGCAACCGGGTGTCGTCTGTTGGGGAGCTGAAGCCCTTGGTAGTGAACTCCACCTCAAAGACCTGCCACTCCGGAGTCAGGTTAATGCGGTGTCCTCGTAGCCCATAATTGGTGTTTGGTGGGCTGCTCTTCAGGACTACTAATTGTGCATCCTGGCCATTGTTAGAGCGACCAGCAACCCGCAAGATGTACGTCGTATTTGGCAACAGGGTGAAATGTTCCTGGTACAGCTGAACATTTGACCCTGTGGTTGTGATCGCTATCTGGGCATAACTGTTGCACTCGTAGGGATCGGTCGTGGCAATAGAGAAAGTAGCGTTGCCATCGGTGGAGAAACTCCAATTCGCATCCCCGTCCTCAAAGCCAGCGTTAAGGATCAGGTTGCCAGCTATGGGTGGGTTGCACTGTCCATCCGACTGGGTATTGACGAACGTGCACGTGACATTGTCGCCCTCCGCAAGATTGACGGTCACGCTTCCGCCACCGCTTGCACCGTCCGAGCAGGAGACGGTGGCCGTATAACCTTCTACCGGCGTTTCAGCGACCTCATAGCTGCCTGCCTCCAGCTCCGCGAAGGTCTGTTGTCCCCCGCCCGCGGGCAGGCTGAAGCTGCCCAGCCCACCTGTGAACTGCCAATCGTCAGCCGGAACGTCGCCGACTACCTGTTTGATAATGGTGATCGAGGTTGGGGCCGGAGGAATCTCAGTATTGATGAAGGTGCAGGTCACATTGTCGCCACTACCGAGGTTGACGAAGACATTGCTGCTGCCGGCTGCACCATTGGTGCAGGAGACAGAAGCGTTGTATCCGGCCACCTCCGTTTCGATGATCTGGTAACTGCCCACGACGAGGTCGCTGAAGGTCTGTTGCCCACCGGCCGCCGGCAGCGTGAAGTTACCCAGCCCGCCCGTGAATTGCCAATCATCCGCTGGGACCTCGCCAACCACTTGCTTGACGATGGTCAGTGTAGCCGGGTCCTGAGGCGTGAAGGTATTCGCTGCGCCTGGTGAACCGCCAATTTCCAGACTGGCGGCCCAGTTTGCCGGGAGGGTGTTATCCAGCGCTGGCGAAAGCAGGGACAGCGATGGTCCAGCGCCATCAGGGGATGTGGGCCAGCCGAGCCCACCATCATCATCGTAGTCCACGATGTCTACCACATTTCCGTTGCTATCGGTGAGGAGCAGCGTCTCGCCGCCGTTACTCAGATCGCCACTGGTCCATTGAAAGACCTGGTATCCATGCCCTTCGTAAGTAGCGGCCGTCTTCGCCACGATGATGTACTCGCCGGCGGCAATGGACGTAACTGCCGGGAAGGTAAAGGAAAGACCATCTTCGACATGGAAGCCTTCGAGGTCCACGGGCTCGGCGCCGGCATTGTAGATTTCAACAAATTCGAAAACCTCATCATCCCCCTGGGAAGCGGCTGGATTATAGTGAATTTCGTTGATGACGAGGTCCGGAAGCGTCACCTCCTCAAAAACGGCTGTACGTGTCAGAGGGCCATTTAGGGTCACGGTGATCAACGGGTCGGTCTCGCCCGTCTCTGCCCAGTATAGGAACGTCCAACCCTGCTGCGAAACGGCTTCCAGCGTCATGGGGATGTTCTGGAAGTAGGGGCCGGAAAAACCGCTACCCGGCGCTTCTACATCGGCCGCCAGCACCTTGCCGCCCCCGTTGATGTGGATCGTCAGGTCAGCTGTGCCTGGCAGGCCCAGATAGCTATTCAGGTGGTCACGCATATAGTCCGGACGGACATTGCTGAAGCTACGTAACTGGGTGATCTCGTTTTCCCATACGGTCATAGAAGAGGGCGCTCCCCAGCGGGCAATATGAGCCGGCATCTCGGAGGCAATACCCGACCGGAACCAGTCAATGAGGCTGTTTACGCGCACCGGATCAAAGCTGATGTTGAGGTGGCTGGCGAAGCGTTGTACAAAGTCATTGCGGAATTCGGAATTCTCCATCAACTTGCGGAACAGCAACGTCTGATACTTCTCAGCCGCGTTCCCCTGGTTCAGGATGTAATCGAGATAGTTTGCGGAGGGGTTATTGTAGCCCATATCCAGGTCTTGCAAGACCCACCGCCAGCGACTGTTTTCATATGCGCGCCAATACCGGATGTTATTGTTCGGCCAGTCCTTATTGTGGACCTGGAGTTCCACAATGAAGTAATTCATGTACGCTTCCAGATCTACCTGGCTCTTAACATATTCATAATTGGCCGGGATAGTCAGGTCATTGTTCGAGATGAAGCTGTATAGCGAGGTCCAGGCGACTTTGTTGCCCGCTATGACGTGCTTAACATCAAACATATCGAAATCGGTGTCAGCATCAAGGTCGTAATTTTGCTCGGGAAAGGCTTCATCCGCTTTGTCGCGTATGTTGAGAATGCCCCAGTACTCGCCGTTCAGGAAGATAGCGGCCGGCCTGTACGCCTGATAGTCGATATCCATCGTATCTTTGGCCAGGTACTGCTGAAGTGCGTCGCGGAACATAGTGCCACTGACGTCCTGACCGGAGTTGCGCAAAATGAGCCGCTTGTATTCGTCGATGTCTTTATCCGGCAGAACGGGGTAATCAATGTCGTTATCGCCATAGGTCCGTCTGGCTTTGATTTCAAAAGACTTGAGTGGCTTCTTGCGCGAGCAACCACCGTGGATTTCAAGACCAATATCTTGAGCCACCACGCGGCTACCGTCAGGTTCAAACAACTCAATACTGGCTGGCCTTTCCCATTTCTGGTTCCAGTTCACAGGCACGGACGAGCAATTGCCAGTGGTACCGTTCGTGCCGGCAACGTAGATGCCGATGGTGTCGCTAAAGAGGTGGTCTGGATGCGTAGCCAATGAGACTACCGGCAGATCGGTATCTACCCCAATCAGGTAGGTATGGCTGGCAGGCTGGCTATCTAGCTTATCGACCACGAAAGCTCTTGCCCGCACAACGGTTGGCTCCGTGACCATAATGGGCGCTGTATAGAGGGGCGAAGAAGGGGTCGGGATAGAGCCATCCGTCGTGTAGCGGATTTCAGCACCTGGCTCTGCGCTGGAAAGGGTAACAGCCTGATTGGTCGCGTAGAATCCTCCTGGTGGCGAAAACACTGGCGCCGCTGCCAGCACAGCGGCGCCAAAGCCGGTGGTGGTATTACCGGCATTTGGCGTAGGCTGGTCAAAGTAAGCCCAGGCGCTGCTGCCGTCTGTTTGCCGACCAAAAGATATGTCAGGCAGCAGAACACTACCGATACGCATGTCGTAGATGACAGTATCTATCACAGTCCCGGCCGGGCTGAGCAACCGAATCTCATCACCACGCATATCCAGCTCAAAACTAGCATGGTTGCCGCTGTTCTGTTCATCAAGCCATAGTAGCGCATACCCATTGGGCGGGACGGAAATTGAGCCAGGTATCTTCCATGTAAGCGCGGCAGGTATCTCAAACTCTTGATAGGAAAGCGAATAATCTTCGAGTTCTATAGCCGTTGGGCCGGCATTGTATATTTCGATCCACGAAGAATAGTTGTAGTAATCCGTGTCCATCGTAGTGGAGGCATTACCGACCAGTATTTCATTAATGTAAAGTGCTGAGGATTGGGCAGAAGCGTTAGGGGTAAAGGCAGCGAGGCTAAGGACAACGAACAGAAACAAACCAACCAGCAAAACGAACCCTTTTCTGAACATACGACCCCCATTTCTTGGAGCGAAAGGTTCCCGTTAAGGGAGACAGTAATCCGGAACAGCAGTCATGTGGTAGCGACGTACAGCGCGGTGCTGCGAGACCTTCAACGTCAACATGGATCAGTAGGTCAAGCGCCTCCTTTGCCAGGCACGGAAGGCAAAAAAACTACGGCCCGTAATGCGTAGCGCCACAGGTATTGCCCAATATTCTGTTATCTGAACGCAAATGGACTGTTTGGCTGGTTGTTGTCGTCGAAGTCCCAGGATAACCGACGAAAATAAGCTTTAATAATGCTTTGTAAGCTAGAAGAGGGAACTTACTACCCCGTAACCAATTAGTCTCGTCTTCTAGTGAGTGACAAGCCGTCCCCTTACGACCCTGCCGCGTATTTTATACCCACCCAAGCACAATTGCAGGTCAGTAAATCATAGATTCCTTACGAAGTTGCTTACAGATAATTAGCTGCTGTCAAGCGCTGCAGCAAAGAAGAGTCTTAGAAAGCTGTTGTCGAGGCGCCTGTGTTGTTTACGGCGCCCGCCATTGGGCTAAAATCATAAAGGTCGATTCAGGAGAGCGCGTATCTTGGTTCCAGTCCGTACATATCTAGCGATCATCGTTGTCGTTCTGCTATTGGCTGGTTGCCAGGATCGTGAGCAGGGAACGATAACACCCACGCTGGCTGCAACCACGGACTGGGCGCCCATCGCTACGGTCGAGGCCGCGCCGCCAACGCCGGCCCTGGTTGCGCAGCCCACGGAGACGCCGGCGCCCACGCCCGTGCCCACGGCGACGACGATGGCGCTGGACATCCTGCCTATTCCCACCAGCGTTGTCTCCGCCACCGATCTCGCGATAAGCGAAGATCACGTCTTCATCTACCCGGTGCCGGTGATTTACGAAGGCGACCCGGTGACGTTCCTGATCCGGCCGGAAGTCCCGGCGATTGTCGATAGCTCGGCCGTCGTCGTGCAGATCGAGGTGGGCGATAGCCTCAGCCTTAGCCGCAGCCTGACGACCAACAACCTGGCCGGCAGCCCCTCGGCGCTCTTCACCTGGGACTGGGAAACAGCCGGGCAGGTGGGAGAGCATGTGGTGACGGTCACCATCGATCCCGCCGACCTCATCGTCGCCGGCGACGAGGATTTGACGAATAACCAGGTAACACTGACCGTGCCGGTTTTGCCGGCGCGCAGCCGGCCCGTGCGCGAGCTGGGGGCGCAGTGGGTCACGGCTGAAAGCCGCTGCTGCGTTCTCCATGTCGTCACTGGCACCGCCGCCCACCGCGATCTCAATCAGCTCAAAGGTGTGGTCGAGGAAGCTGTGGCGCAGGCCGAGACAACCCTCGGCGTCACAGCCCAGGAGCCGCTCCACTTTTATCTGGTGGATCGTGTCATCGGACAGGGCGGCTACGCCCGCTCGACCGTCGTCGTTTCCTATCTCGACCGCAATTACGTAGGCGAGGGTATCTCCGAGCTGATCACACACGAGGCTGTTCATCTGCTTGACCAGCAGTTGGCCCCCAGCCGCATTCCTTTTCTGGCCGAAGGGCTCTCGATCTGGGTTACGGGCGGCCACTACAAGCCAGTAGATATCGGGCGGCGCGTTCAGGCGCTGCGACAGAGCAATCTTTACGTCCCGCTAGCGGACCTTGCCGACAACTTCTACACCTACCAGCACGAAATCGGCTATCTGCTGGCGGGCGGCTTCATCCACTATCTGGTCGAGCAATACGGCTGGGAAAACGTGCGTACCTTCTACGCCGATGTCGGTTCCTCGCCGGCCGTCGCGCCTTCCCAGCTCCTGGATCAGGCGCTGCAGCGCCATTTCGGCCTGACCCTGGCAGCAGTCGAAAGCAACTGGCTGGCCCAGCTGGACACCATGCCAGGCGATCCGACAGCCGTCGACGATCTGGTGACGACCATTCGCTACTACGATACGGTTCGCGACTATCAGCTACACTATGATCCCACGGCCCACTTCCTGCAGGCGTGGCTGCCCCCGCCGGGGGAGCTGGAACAGCGGCAAATCACCGCCGACCTTACCCGCCATCCCAACAGCAAGCTGAATGTCACGCTGGAGGTGATGCTGCTCGCCGTTGACCGGGCGCTGCGCAGCGGCAACCTGAACCACGCCAACGTCATCCTCGACAGCATCGAGCGAGCGCTGGACAATGATGGCCTGTTCCTTGATCCGCTGGGCATCAACTATAGTCAAATTGTCGACAAATTGATGGATGTGGGGCTGGAGGTGCATCAGGTCGAGCTAGACGGCAACCGGGCCATTGTGCTGGTCACCGAGGGCCGGCTCATCTCCCTGCGGCCCGTGAACATGCTGCTGCGCAACCAGACCTGGGTCTTGCTCAACTGATTTTTGGTGGAGCATTTTCGGTTTTATGCTACAATGCGCGTTCAGGGCATGGTCCGCGCCGTGGACCCGCATCTTACGAGTGAGAAGGTGACGTTATGATTGAGGTCGTAATTGACAGCATTCGCATTAGCCTGGTCTCCCAGCACCGGATTGTCATGCTGAAGGATGTGGAGAGCGAGCGGCAGCTAGCCATCTGGATCGGCCCGTGCGAAGCCGAAGCGATTACGATTGAGCTGCAGAATACGAAGGTGGCGCGCCCGCTGACCCATGACCTGCTGCGCAATGCCATCGAAGCGATGGGCGGCGCCGTTTCCCAGATTCTCGTAAACGACCTGCGTGAGGCCGTCTTCTACGCCACGCTATTTGTCGACGTCGATGGGGAAGTGAAGGAAATCGATTGTCGCCCATCAGATGCAATTGCTCTGGCGGTGCGCACTAAAGTGCCGATTTACGTCGAGGAGCACGTTCTGGAAGCTGCCGGTATCCTGCCCGAGCCTGATATGCAGGAGACGGAAGGCGAGGACGAACCCGAGAGCCTGGATGCGTTTTCCGACTTCGTCGATACGCTTGACTTCGACGATCTGGACGATTCCTCCTCTTAACGGGCGAGAGGGGTCGCCCACCCGGCTTCGTGAACGTGGAACGTGAGGGCTGCCCCACGTTTCACGTTTTTTATCCCAAAATTGATGAGGTCGCGATATGAGTGCGGTGGATCAACTCCCGCCCCATAGTCTGGAAGCTGAAGAAGCAGTACTGGGATCGTTGCTAATCGATCCCGACGCAATCCTGGAGCTGGCGTCCTTTCTCAAGCCGGAAGCATTCTACCGCGAGCAGCACCGCTGGATTTTCCAGGCGATTCTCGACCTCCATTACTCAGAAGAACCCCTCGACTTTGTTACCCTGACGGAAGCGCTGCGCAAGCGCGAACAGCTGGAGGAAATTGGCGGCGAAGCCTACCTGATCCGCCTGCTCAACGCCGTTCCCACCTCGATCAATGCCCGCAGCTACGGGCGCATCGTCGAGGCGGCTTCCGTGCGCCGCCATCTGATACGGGCCGCCGGCACCATCGCTAACCTGGCCTACGACCAGGAAGAGGACGTGAATATCGTCCTCGACCGGGCCGAGCAGGCGCTCTTTAGCATTAGCGAGGAGCGCACGACGCGCGATCTGGTGCCAGTACGGGATATCGCCCGCAGCTACCTGGACCGCATCGAGGAGCTGGCAGAGCGCGGCGATGAGATGATCGGCATCCCCACCGGCTTTGTGGACATCGACCGCCTGTTAAGCGGCCTCAACAAATCAGACCTGATCATCGTGGCCGCCCGGCCCGGCATGGGCAAGACCAGCTTCCAGCTGGGTATGGCGCTGCACGCCGGTATGCGCCACGGCAAGCGGGTAGCCATCTTTAACCTGGAGATGTCAGGCGAGCAGCTGGTGCAACGCATGATTGCCGCCGAGACGCGCATCGACTCGCAGCGGCTGCGCCGCGGCGAGCTGCACGAGAAAGAGTGGCCGCTCTTCTATGAAGCCGTCGGCCGTCTCTCGGAGACGCGCATCTTCATCGACGATACGCCGTCGATTTCGCCGCTGCAGCTTCGCACCAAGTGCCGCCGGCTCTATGCCGAACATGGCCTCGACCTGATCATGGTAGACTATCTGCAGCTGATGCAGGCCGAGCGCAGCAATAACAATCGTGTGCAGGAAATCAGCGAGATCTCGCGCGGGCTTAAGGGGCTGGCGCGCGAGCTGGACGTGCCTGTCGTCACGGCGTCTCAGCTTAGCCGCGCGGTGGAGAACCGCCAGGACAAGCGGCCGCAGCTTTCCGACCTGCGAGATAGCGGCTCTATCGAACAGGACGCAGACATCGTCATGTTCATCTATCGCGACGAATATTACAATCCCGAGACAACGGAGCGACCAAACATCGCTGAAGTCAACGTCGCCAAACATCGCAATGGGCCAACCGGCGTCATCGACCTATACTGGCATGGCAAGCTGGCTACCTTCCGCAATCTGCAGCGGCAGGAAATAAAGCTGTAACCCGAGGAGAACGAGATGAAAGGCTTCGCCGGTTTTCCGGAGGGGAAGCTGCGAGTGACCCCGGTGCCCAATCTATTCTTCAGCGACTTGCTGCCGATTGTCGATAACCTGGCGGAGCTGAAAGTGACGCTCTACGCCTTCTGGGGATTGGGGCAGAAAGAGGGGTTGGTGCGCTATCTGCGGCTGGCCGACTTCCTGGGCGATAGCGAGTTTATGAAAGGTCTTGGCCCGACCTCGACCATTGCCGCCGAGACGCTGCTTGACGGGATTGAGCGCGCCGTGGCGCGCGGCACCTTTCTGCACATCAATGTCGAGAGCGCTGACGGCAAGATGGACCTCTACTTCCTCAACACACAGAAGGGGCGCGCCGCGGTGGAAGGCATTACGCGCGGCGAGTGGCGGCCCGGCCCGGCCAGTGACGAGGCCGTCTCGCTGCTCGTCGAGCGTCCTAATATCTTCATCCTCTACGAGCAAAATATCGGCCCACTCACTCCCATCATCGCCGACGAACTGCGTGACGCCGAGCAGACCTATCCGGTCCATTGGATTGAAGAAGCCATTGAACATGCCGTAGAAAACAACGTTCGTAAGTGGCGCTACGTGCTGGCTATTCTGGAGCGCTGGCGCCTGGAAGGGAAGGGCGATAGTGGAATCGATCGCCGAGATACTCAAAGGAATCTACGCGACCAGATCCCAGATGAATACCGGGACATCATCAAACGGTAATCCCCCGCCCCCGGACGAACCGCGCGGCGGCCAGCCGGATTGTCCCCACTGCGGAGGTCTGGGCTTTGTCGTGCCGGCTGTGGGGCCGGAAGAACCCGGCTTTGGCCGTGCGGTGCCCTGTATCTGCCGCGCCGAGGAGCTGGAAGCGCGCCAGCACGACCAGCTCATGCAGCTGAGCCAGCTCGGCGCGCTGGTGGAGAGCACTTTCGACAACTTCATACCGGAAGGGCACGGGCTGAACGAGGCCAAGCGGCGCAACCTGCGCATCGCCTTCGAGGCGGCCCAGGCTTTTGCCGGCCAGCCGGAAGGCTGGTTGGTGCTAAAGGGCGGCTACGGCTGCGGCAAGACGCACCTGGCCGCCGCCATCGCCAACCAGCGGCTCGCCGAGGGCCACCCGGTCCTCTTCGTCAACACGCCTGATCTCCTCGACCATCTGCGCAGCGCCTACAGCCCCAACGCGGCGACGGGCTATGACAAGCGCTTCGACCAGGTGCGCAATGCAGCGCTGCTCATCCTCGACGACCTGGGCACGCAGAGCAATACGGAGTGGGCGCAGGAGAAGCTCTACCAGATTTTCAACTATCGCTATAATGCCCGGCTCCCAACCGTCATCACCACCAATGCCGAGCTGGAGTCGCTGGAGCCGCGCATTCGCTCGCGCGTGGTCGATCCCAGCCTGGTGCAGGTCGTTCATATCCTGGCGCACGATTTCCGCGGCGCCGGCATGGGCAAGGACCACTCCGATCTCTCCACGCTTAACCTGCACGGCGACAAGACCTTTGCCAATTTCGACGTGCGCGAATCGGAGCTGCCGCGCGGCGAAGGCGATAACCTGCGACGCGCCCTGCAGACTGCGCGCGACTTCGCCGCCGATCCCCAGGATTGGCTGGTGTTTAACAGCGTCGCCTACGGTAACGGCAAGACCCACCTGGCGGCGGCCATCGCCAACGAGCTTCTCAATCAGGGCAAGCCGGTCCTCTTTGTCGTCGTGCCCGACCTGCTGGACTATCTGCGCGCCGCCTACAACCCCGCCGCTGGCGTGCGCTACGACAAGCGTTTTGAAGAGGTCAAGACGGCCGAGCTGCTGGTGCTGGACGATCTGGGAACAGAGAGCGCTACCCCCTGGGCCCGCGAAAAGCTCTATCAGCTTTTCAACTACCGCTATAACGCACGCCTGCCCACCGTCATCACCACGGCGCTGCGCGTCGAGGAAATCGACCCCAAGCTGCGCGCCCGTATGCTCGATGGCACCCGCTGCACCTTCTTCGTGCTCGACGTGCCCAGCTACCGCGGGCCCGCCAAGCAGCGCCGCCGCAAGACGCGCTGACGCCCCACCAGCCTTCGACCGCCAGATAGTATGTCGCGCTACGGCGCGGGAATAATGAGCACGTCCCCCGGCATGATCCGGTGCGGATTGTCGATGGCGTTCGCGGCCAGCAATGCCTCGACCGTCACGCCGAAGCGGCCGGCAATGGCCGTCAGGGTATCGCCTGCCTGTACCTGGTAGCTCTGCGGCGTGGCGGTCGGCTCAGGCAGCGCTGTCACGGTTGGCGCCGGCAGCGGCGCCACATCCTGGCCGGCCGGCGACGCCGCAGGCGGGGGATAGCCAACCGGCGGCGGGGAGCCAGCCGGGAGCGGAAAACCCGCCGGCGCCGGATAGGCTGCAGGCAGCGGCTCGCTATCCATGGCCGGCGCCGTCGGCTCCCAGCCCAACGCTGTAGGAATGATCCAGTCGAAGATGAGCGGCCGAGACGCCGCCACGACCAGCACCGCCAGCAGCAGGATGCCCACCAGGACCATGAACTTGACGAGCTCGCCCTGGCCGTGTCGCTGCTGGCGTTCTTCTTCCGGGTTCATCGGCCATCTCCTTTCTGTGCCTCTGATGAGCGCTGCCCCAGGCACACACGACCTCTAGTGTAGCACAGGCGTCACGGCCGCGGAAAATCGCCGCGACTCATCAGGGGCGAGCCAGCGCCGCAAATGCATCGTCCAGTGGCCGGGCCTCATCTGACTCTTGCGCCGTGATCCAGTCAATCAGCGGCTGGCGCCAGTCTACAGCCGTGTTATAGGCGGCGGGATCAAAGCGCGCCAGCATCTCGTAACCGTCGCCGCCGGCGTAGAGAAAGTCTGTGGTGATCAGACGGTAGCGGCCGGCCGGCTCAATCGGCCTGTCGCCGTCCAGCAACCACTGGTTTCCCTGCCGCCGCGCGCCGGCCACGTCCGCCGCGCGGAACGAGAGAACCTGCACGAGCTGCTCGCCGCTCAGGCTGACATCGACCAGCACGTTGTTAAAGGGCAGCACCCCTACCACGTCGGCAAAGGTGAGCGGCCCGGCCGGCAGCCCGGCGCGGAAACCGCCGCTGTTGGTCAGGGCCACGTCGGCCTCGGGAAAGGCAAGCAGCCAGCTGGCTGGAACCAACCGGTGCAGCTCGCCGCTCTGCCGGCGCAGCCCCCGTTCGCTGTAGCCGATCACCAGCTCTAGCTCGGCATCGGCCAGCTCGCGCCAGCGGGCGACAGCCGCGTCCACTGCTGCGTCGGGAGCCGCCGCCGGCCGGTTAGAGACGACCTCATAGCTGGCCGCGATGGGCATGCCTACAGCCGGGTCATAGCTGAACTCGACGACCGCATAGCTGGTAAAGTGGTAGCCGCCCTCCACCAGCACGATGCCGTTTACTTCGCGGGCCACCCGTTCATTGCAGTGGCCGCCGCCGATCATGGCGATGCCCAGGTCGCCGACCTGCTGGGCCAGCGCTGACATTTCGGCCTCGCACAGGTGGCCGACGACCAGCAGCAGATCCGCCCCGGCCTCCCGGACCTCCGGCGCTATCTCGCGCAGCGTCGCTTCGTATCCGCGAAACTCCAGCCCTACCAGATTGGCCGGGTTAGTGCTCGTGGGTGTGAGCAGGGTGGTCAGGCCAATGATGCCTACCTGGATGCCGGCAACGTCGACAACTGTGTAGGGCAAAATGCCCCAGTCCGCCAGCTCGCGGCCGTCCGTCGCGGCCAGGTTGGCGCTGAGCAGGGGGAAGCGGCTTTCCTGGGCGCGCGCCCGCAGCGCTTCCATGCCAAAGTCGAATTCGTGGTTGCCCACGGCCGCCGCCGCGTAGCCCATAGCATTCATCACCTCGACCATCCCTTCGCCCTCGAACCAGGTGGAGATAGCCGGGCCGGTCCACATGTCGCCGCCGCTGAGCGCCAGGTAGGGGCCTTCGGGGTCGTAGCCCGCTTCTCGCCAGTGGGCCATCATGCTCGCCGCTCCTTCGTCCGGCTGCATCCCTTCCATCCAGCCGTGTTCGTCGTTCGTATAAAAAATGGTAATCGTCACTGGCCCATCGGGCTCGCTGGGCGCGGCGGCCTCCTCCATCTCATCAGCCTCTGCCGCCGTAGATGTGGCGACGCGCAGGCCCCCGGTGGCCGGCGTGCGCTCGCTCGCCGGCTGGGAAGCGTTCTCCCCCATGCAGGCGGCCAGCGCCAGCAGCCAGAGCAGAAACAAACTAATTCTGACTACTCTGCTCATTGCGCCTCCACCGTACTGACTGCGAAGGTTGTGCCGCTCATCGCCTGGCCGGCCCGGCTGCAGAAGAAGATAACCGCGCTGGTCGTCGCCTCGTAGCTGGCGTCCGCCCCCGGCGCGGCGGCGACGGTGTTGACGCGGATGCCATAGGCGGCGTACTCCACGGCGCAGGCGCGGGCGAAGGCCGCTATCCCGGCCTGGCTGGCGGCAAAGGCGGCCCGCTGCTCTGCGGCAGTCGCGGTGGAGACGACGTTGACAATGGCGCCGCCCCGCTCGCCATTTTCGTCGGCCATAACCCGCCCGACCAGCTGGCTCATGAAGAAGGCGCCCTTCAGGTTAACGTCCAGGCAGCGGTCCCAGTCCCACTCGTCCATTTTCAGCACCGTTGCCGCCGGGCTGACGTGCGCCTGGTTCACGAGAATGTCGAGCCGGCCCCACTGCGCGCGCGTTGCCTCGACCAGCTTGACGCAATGAAACTTGTTGGAGACATCGGCATCGACGGCCAGAGCCGCGCCGCCTCCCTCGCAGATGGCGCGGGCCGTTGCCTCGGCCCGGTCTGGGTTAATATCGTTGACGGCGACGCGGGCGCCGGCGCTTGCCAACGCCTGCGCGATGGCCGCGCCTGCACCGCGGCCGGCGCCGGTGACGATAGCTACCTTCCCATCCAATCTATCGGTCATAATCAGCTCTGTTCTCTCCAGGATGCGGGTGGCCCCGGCTGCGCTTGCCTACGGCAACCGGGGCCACCTGCGGCCTGAACTAGTTAGGTAATCTGGCGCCGCCGGCCGCTCAGTCCGCGTCGTCAAGGACGGCGATGCCCGGCAGCTCGTCGCCCTGCAGCATTTCCAGGCTGGCGCCGCCGCCGGTGCTGACGTGGGTCATCTGCCCCGACAGGCCGGCCTGCTCCACGGCGGCGGCCGAATCGCCGCCGCCGATGACGACTTCGGCGCCGCCGCCTGCCAGCTCGGCCAGCGCCTGCGCCAGCGCATTTGTGCCGTGCGCAAACTGCTCGACCTCGAAGACGCCCATCGGCCCATTCCAGACCACCAGCGCGGCATCCTGGACCTTCCGCGTGAACAGCTCGACCGTCTGTGGGCCAATGTCCAGCGCCATCATCGTCGCCGGCACATCGTCGACCGGGCGTACCTCGGCCTCAGCCTCGGCCGTCATCTCCTCGGCCACCACGACGTCTACCGGCAGCGCCAGCCTCTCGCCCGCGCTCTGCAGCAGGCGGCGGGCTTCCGGCAGCGCCTCCTCCTCTACCAGGGAACGCCCCATCTCCAGCCCTTGCGCGGCCAGGAAGGTGTTGGCCATGCCGCCGCCGATGAGCACCGTATCTGCTTTGTCCAGCAGGTTGTCGATCAGCTTGATCTTGTCGGAGATTTTGGCCCCGCCCATGATGGCAACGTAAGGGTGGGGCGGGTTGGTGGCGGCGCGGCCCAGGGCGGCAATCTCCTTGCCCATCAGGTAGCCGGCCACAGCCGGGCCGCCCTTCGCCTGCACGGCGCGCGCCATGCCCTCAGTGCTGGCATGGGCGCGGTGCGCCGAGCCAAAGGCGTCGCTGACGTAGACGTCGACCAGATCGGCCAGCTGCTGCGACAGCTCCGCATCGTTCTTGGTCTCGCCGGGGTGAAAACGCGTGTTTTCCAACAGCAGCACCTCGCCCGGCTGCAGGCTGGCGGCGGCCGCCTCTACCTCCGCGCCGACGACGCTGCCCGCCGTCTGCACCGGCCGGTCCAGCAGCTCTTCCAGCCTGGTCGCCACCGGCCCCATCGAGAACTGGCGGTCGTCGGCCGTCTTGGGCCGCCCCAGATGCGAGGCCAGAATGAGCGCGGCGCCCTCCTCCAGTAGGTAGTTGAGCGTCGGCAGCGCCGCCCGAATGCGTGTATCGTCGGTCACGGTAATCGTGTCGTTGGGGTCTTTGCTGCTCAGCGGTACGTTGAAATCAACGCGCACGAACACCTTTTTCCCCGCTACGTCGATATCTTCAATCGTCTTCTTGTTCATCATTCACCTCGTTAGGTCTCTGGACAGCCGCGCTCCAGCTCGTTCCGGTTTCGCTGCACCCCGTCTGCTTCACGCATTATATGCAAGGTTCGACGCCGCGGGTAGTTGCGCAGCACGTCGTTGTCAGAAGCGACCTGCTCGTTACAATTATGGCGCCAGAGGTAGCCAATGACTCTATCGAACACCAGACGCCCTTCCCCCCAGGCAGCCCGCGCTACCTTCCGGCGCCTGCCAGGCTTCTCCCCGGGTCGCCTGCTCCTGCTCGTCCTGTTAGCCGGCGCCTTACTGCGCCTCGTCGCCCTCGACCGCTGGAGCCTCTGGACTGACGAGCAATATGGTCTCGGGCTGGCCCACACCTATACGCTGGACCATCCCGCTGGCCCCCCTGATCAGCACCCTCCGCTTTATTATCTGGCAATGCAACAGCTTATTCAGGTCAGCACGGGCGAAAGCTGGCTTCGCCTGCCTTCGGCGCTGGCAGGCATCGTCGCCCTGCTCTTCATCTGGAAGAGTGGCGTTGCCTGGCAGGGGCGGCGCTTCGCCCTGCTGGCGACCGCTCTGGCAGCCTTCTCGCCCCTGCTGATCTGGTATGGGCGTGAGGCGCGCATGTACGGTCCGGCCATCGCTGCCTGGGCGGCCTCTGTCTATTTCTACGTACAGTCATTCCGCCGCTCTGCCTGGCTGGATGCGGTGGGGTTGGCGGCGTCCAACATCATCGGGCTCTACCTCGTCTATCCCAGCCTAGCGCTTTGGCTGGGCCAGATGGCGCTGTTCATCCTGTTCTGGGATATGCACGGCAGAAAGCGTGGCCAGCTTGTCCGCTGGATTCTGGCGCAAGTGGCGACGGCTGCCGCCTTCTTACTCTGGTGGCCTTACCTGACGCTGCAGATGAACCGCTCTATCACGTTTAACTGGCAGCTCCCTTTTCTCGATCTCTCCGGCACCCTTGCCGAGACTTTCCGCCGCGGTCTGCTCCTGGCCGTGCTGCTGCTGCTGATCACTATCGGCGTCTCACTGCTGGTCACCTCGCGCGCCTCCTGGCAGGCGACCGTCAACCGGCTGGCGCTGCCGCTGGCCTGGGTCGCTTTCTTCACGTTTCTGGCCGTCCTCGTGCTGGGTGCGGTCCCCCGCGGCCTTTCGGTGCGCCGCCAGCTCCTCGTCTTTCTCATTCCTCTGCTTCTGGCCGGGGCCTGGGGGCTGCGCCGGTTGCGCTGGCGCTGGCTGCAGCCGGCGGTCGTGCTGTTGAGTCTATGCCTGGCCGTTTATACGGTGGCGAGCCCGCCCTACGAGGATTGGAGAGGGACGCTGGCGTTCGTGGCCGAGCAGCGGGAAGCGGACGATCTCCTCTTCGTCTATCCCTGGTGGCGCAATGCATCGGTGGCCTATTACTATCCAGGAGGATTGGACGCAGCCGAGTTGGCGCCGGTCCAGGATCTGGCGCCCGGAGAGGAACCCTTTCCCCGCGGCAGCACTGTCTGGGTGGTCATGAACGACCATCCATCTGATAGGACCAACACCGATCGTATCTGGCGGCGGCTGGACGAACTGGGCGTTATCGAGCTGCGCCGCCAGTTCCCCCGCTATATCGAGGTGCGCCGCTATCAGATCCCTTAACCCGCCTCTTGACCCGCGCCGTCATCACGCACGGTGATCGCCGTCTTCCCCAGCGGCGAATAGCGCGCGTCGAGCCCTTTGATCGCCAGCGCTTCCTTGATCTGCCGGATGCACGGCAGCATGGCTGCCAACCCGACCCCGTACTGTTTGCCCACGGCGGCCTGCGTCGTCTCGCCCAGCGTCTGCTCGCTCATGATGAACTCGACTGCCGCCGCCCAGGGATGCGGCTTATCCACGTCCGGCTGCCGCGCCCGCTTGAACGTCTGCCACAGCCGCCAGGCGCCGGCCAGCGCGTGCGCCCCATAGGTGCGCTGCTGCATGCCGGGCAGCAGCAGCGTCACGACAGGATCGTCGAGCGCTTCCGGGCGCAGGGGCAGGCGCAGGCTGCCCGCTAACAGAGCCAGCGGCAAGATCCACGGCTCTTTAGGAAGCGAGCCGCCGTTTTCTCGTTGCGCCGCCGCCAGGATGCTGTGGGCGCGGGCTTCGGTCATCAGCTCGTCGGTAGCGGCCGGGTTGACGGCGACGACCCGCCAGTTGGACCGGTAGCGTCGCAACTGGATAGAGATGAAATCGGCGGCTGTGTAGTCGGCGTCGTCCGCAGTGGGGCTTTGCCAGGCGAATTCTAGGTGAACGAACCTGCCCTGTTCCGTCTCGATGGCGCGGGTCGCCAGCAGGCGGTCCCGTCCCAGAATCGTCTTCAGCAGGATTTCAAAGACGGCGTAACCAAACAGATGATGCAGGATAACGGCCTCGCTGCCGGGAACGAGCAGAGCGCGGACGGCGTTGTCGTCTCCGGCCACCGTCGCCGCAATCAGCTGCTCGGCTACCGGCGTTATACGGGCGCGTACCGTCTTTTCGCTGACCATAAGTGATCCTTGCCTCTCGGTGCACTGCCGATGTTATGGGCGCGCCGTCCTGTTGTCAAAACGGGCGCCCATTACGGCTGCTGGCCGGCAGGCGAGGCAGATCGTCCATAAGCAGCGCTTATTGGTGGGCAGTCTGACGATAAGTAACAGGCGGAAGGTGACATTCGTCACTTTACCCACTGTGGACCCAAAGAGACAATGGACGCGTAGCTATTCGGCCAGCCATAGGCAAAGGAGCGAGCGTGCTAGACGCCCATCAGCTAAACGTCTTCCTGACGGCGGCGGAGACACTTAACTTTACCGAAGCGGCGCGCTTGCTCAACATGACCCAGCCCAGCGTCAGCCAGCACATCCAGACGCTGGAGCAGCACTTCCAGTCCCCGCTTTTCAATCGCGCCGGCCGCCAGCTTTCGCTGACCGATGCCGGCCTCACGCTTTTGCCGCTGGCCCGGCAGATGGTGCGCCTCTCCGTGCGTATCGACGAGACGATGGCTTCGCTCCAGGGCGCCGTCTACGGGCGCCTGCATATCGCCTGCAGCGCAACGTCCGGTAAATACGTCCTGCCCGCGATACTCAGCGCCTTCCTACAGCGCCATCCGCGCGTCCAGGCCGACTGCCGCGTCTATTCGCACCCGCAGGCAGTGGCCGAGCTGCGCGCTGGCCGTGCCCACCTCGCCCTTGCCTGCCTGCAGGAATGCGACCAGCTTGATCTGGACGCCCGCCTCTTCTACAGCGACCCGCTTGTGCTGCTGGCGCCGGCCGACCATCCCTGGACGAGGCGCCCCGCTATTGAGCCCCAAGACCTGCTTGAGGCGCGCATGATCATGCCCGGCGAAGGCGCGGCGACCAGCGGGTTGCTGCGCCGCGCTCTGCTCAGCGCCGGGATCGACCCCGACGATCTTGACGTGGCGCTCACGTTGGGCAACGGCGAGGCGATAGCCCTGGCCGTGCAGGAGGGGCTGGGCGCCGGTTTTGTCTCCCAGTCGATTGCCAACAGTCTGGCGTGCGAGCGCGCCCGTATCGTGCGCGTGTGCGGGCTCACTCTCTATCAGGACGTCTATCTGCTCCAGAGCCGCCGCCACCCGGCCACCCAGGCGCAGACGGCCTTCTGGCAGTTCTGCGCCAACCGCGAGCGCCAACCGAGCGAGCAGCTACCGCTGGAGCTGGTCTCTGAGTGGCGGGCCGTAGAGATAGCGCTGTAATCAAGGGCGCGGAAGCGACTGAAGCCGCAACTAAAAGAGGCGTCCTTGTCGTAACGACTTCAGTCGTTCAGG
>CAZOGK010000002.1:0-15411 GCA_964579295.1 uncultured Ardenticatenaceae bacterium | reverse complement strand
GTAACGACTTCAGTCGTTCAGGGAACACAGAGAACGGCGGCGATGTTGATGCGATAGTCGGCGCCGAGATGGTTCAGCTGCTGCAGCGTCTGGGCTGTTGTATTGAAGCGGAGAGCAATACTGGCAGCCGTGTCGCCGGGCCGGATGACATAGGGGCGCGACAGAGCACAGTAGGCGGGGTTTGCCACGGGCAGTCGTAGCTGCGCTCCCGGCACCAGATCCTGGGCGTCGATGCCGTGTACAGCCATCAGCTCAATAGAGGTTAGCTGCTTCTCGGTGATGCGGTAGAGCGTATCGTCTCCGGCCACAAAATAGTCGACGAAGATGATCGGCTCAACCCCAGCGACTACTCCCTGTCCAGTCGCCGCCGGCGGCGCTGGCTGCTGCGGCACCACCTGAACCTCGACCGGGGGGAGAGTCTCCGTGGGCAGGGGGTCCACGGTCGGGATCTCTTCCACCGGCTGCTCCGGAATCACCGGCTGCTCGCGCACCAGCATCATGTCGCTGCCGGGCAGCGGATTTATGTAGACAGTGGTGTTGTCCACCGGCACGGGTATGCCCACCGGCAGCTGCCCCTCGCCCGCGACAGGCTGGCTCGGATCCAGCCCGGGGTCTGCTGTCTCATCACTACCGATGAGAAAAGTCAGCGCCAGATAGAGAACGATAGCCAGGATGGCTGTGACGACGACGAGAAAGAGAACGAACTTGCCGCGCATTGGTATCCTCTTGATTCCTCTCCTGCTTATGTTAAGATTAAGCGCGAGGATTGTCAACCAGGCCGTAGGTAACCCGGCACACGGCGGCCAGCAGGGACGGCCCCAGAGAGGAGACTGGCATGATCTACACGCGCGAGCGACTGGAGGAGCTGGAGGCCCTGAGCCTGGCGCCCTACGCACTATCCAGTGCGAAATCGCGGGGCCGGCTCTATCCCGAGCCCGAGTCCAAGACCCGCACGGCCTTTCAACGGGATCGGGATCGCATTATCCATACCACCGCCTTTCGCCGGCTGGAGTACAAGACGCAGGTCTTTGTCTTTTACGAAGGCGATCATTACCGCACGCGGCTAACACATACCCTCGAAGTCGCCCAGCTCGGCCGCTCCATGGCCCGCGGGCTCGGCGCCAACGAAGACCTGACCGAAGCCATCTGCCTGGCCCACGACCTGGGGCATCCTCCGTTCGGCCATGCCGGCGAGCACGCGCTCAACCTGATGATGCACTCCATCGGCGGCTTCAACCATAATACACAGAGCTACCGCGTCGTGACCGAACTGGAGAAGCGCTATCCCGACTTTCGCGGTCTGAACCTGACCTACGAAACGCGCGAGGGGATGATCAAACACGAGACCGAGTATGACAAGAGCGACGCGGACGAATATGAGCCGGACAAGCGAGCCTCGCTGGAAGCGCAGATCTCCAACCTGGCTGACGAAATGGCTTACAATGCACACGACCTGGACGATGGCCTGCGTGCCAGTCTCTTCACCCCGCTTGAGCTAGAGCAGCTTGACATCTGGCGCATGTTGAAGGAGCGCATCGGCTGGGACGGCCGCCCCTTCGACGAGCTGATCCGGCGCGAGCTGATCCGCGAGCTGATCGGCGCCTTCGTCGTGGATGTCGTCACCACGACCGGGGAGACCCTCGCCGGCCACCAGATCAATTCGCCAGAGGCGGTGCAGACGTTCGACCGCAATATTGTCGGCTACTCCCCGCAGATGGCGGCGATGGTCCGCCAGCTCAAGGATTATCTCTACCAGAATATGTACCGGCACTACCGGCTTGTCCGCATGCAGGTTAAGGCCGAGCGCTTTATCTCCGAGCTATTTCAAGCTTACATGTCTGAGCCGGAGATGCTGCCCACCAAGACGCAACAGCGGTTAGAATATCTGCCCGCCGAGCGGGTCATCGGCGACTACATCGCCGGCATGACCGACCGCTACGCTATCGAGGAGTGGGAGAAGCTGTTCGATCCCTACCGTAAAGCCTAGCGGGCTGGCGGCGCTGCCAACAAAAAAGACGCGGCTACCGGGCCGCGTCTTTTTGTTATAACGAGCTGCGCTGCTCTAGAAGTCTAGCATCTCGTCGATGTGTCCCTGAATGTCCGGCTCGTCGAAGTCGCCTTCTTTTGCCCAGGCCGACAGCTCGACGGTGAACTGCTCGAAGAAGCTCTTTGGCGGCAGGGAGCCCGAGCCGTAGGTCATGTTGGTAATCTCGGCGTTGACGATCAGCGTTGCCGTCTCCAGCACAATCGTCTCGCCTTCGCGGGCCAGGATGGGCTCGCCCTTTGGCGCCAGCTTGGCCTTAAGCGCCTCGTCAAAGAAGGCATGGTCGCTCATAATGACTTTCGTCACCGTGCGGATGTCGTTCTTGTCGAACAGCCAGACTTCAAACGCTGTCACGTTCTTCGGGGTGTCCATGCCAATCGACTCGGAAATGCCCACACCGCACTCGCCGAGGAAATCACCCTGGGCGTTTTCGATGCTGAAGGAGTCGTCGTAGGTGTCGTGGCCCCGCTCGTAGTCGGTGCGGAAGCGGGCAATGGGCGTCGCGGCAAAGTCCTCGTCGCGCGCATACATCGTTCCCGCGGCCATCGGTTCCATGTCCAGGCCAAAGCCACTATCCGCCGCCGCCGAGCGCCCGCCGCCGCTGCGACGCATCATGTAGACGAGCGCGCCGAGAATGCCGGCAAAGAGCAAGACGAGCAGAATCACCAGCAGCACACTGCCAAGCCCGCCGCCTTCTTCCTCTGGCGCGGCCCCTGGCTCAGTCACCGGTACGCCGGCGCACCCCTGATTATTGTTGATCGTTGCCGCCAGCTGCTCTAGCTGTTGGGCCGTGACGGGATCGATATTGCGCTGGTTCGCCGCCCGGGCGCAGATAGTTTCCGGCGCTTCCGGCCAGCCGGCCAGGGCGCCGCGGACAAAGGCGGCGTCGTTGGTAGTCGCGTAGGTACGGGCCAGGGCGGTCAGATAATAATCCTGGTAACCGCCGAGTAGGTCCTGTGGACCCGCGCCCGTGTACTTAAGTGGCGTGAGCCCCCAGCCAAAGAGAAAAAGGCCGATGGAGAAGCCGACGATAAAGGCGATCACGCCGACGAGCACCGGCTGCCGCTGCATAGATTCCATTGGTCACCTACCTTTGCCGATTATCAGGATCCAGTACTACTTCCTAAGCTTATTCGGCGACCCCCACCATGCCAGTATCTTACCATAACATAAAGGACAGGTAAACATCATTGTAGCGCCACTCCAGAGTAGCCGCAATGTACCGACGGTCCTAACGGCCTATTTTCGGATTGGCCGGTTGCTATGGTATACTTTGCGCGAATGGACGCGGTGCGCCTCTCGTCGACAGTTACCATAGAGCACAATGAGCAGGAGTGATGGGACACTTTATCTCTCTCGCCGACTTCACCCCAGAGCAAATCGAAGAACTCCTTCACTTGGGATTGCGTCTCAAAGACGAATGGCGTAATGGCGGCAACGAACCGATCCTCGCCGGCAAAAGCCTGGCGCTGGTCTTCATGAAGCCGTCACTGCGGACTCGCGTCTCGTTTGAGATGGCTATGGTCCATCTCGGCGGCTACGCCTTCTACCTCTCGCCCAACGAGATCAAGCTGGGCAGCCGAGAAAGCATCCCCGACGTGGCCCGCGTGCTCTCCAGCTACGTCGATTGCATTATGGCGCGCGTCTTTGAGCACGACCATATCTTGCAGCTGGCCGAATACAGCTCGGCGCCAGTCATCAACGGCCTCTCCGACTATAACCATCCGGCTCAGGGGCTCGCCGACCTCTTTACCATTCTGGAAGTGAAAGGCAAGCTGGCCGGGCTCAAGCTGGCCTACGTCGGCGACGGCAACAATGTGGCCCGCTCTTTGCTCTTTGGCGCCATGAAAACAGGTATGGACTTCGCCATTGCTGCGCCGGACGGCTACACTCTGACCGAAGCCGACCGTGAAACGGCCTTGGAGATGCGTGTCAACGCCGGCCAGACCGTGACCATGGTCGCCGACCCGGCCGAGGCGGTCCGCGCTGCCGACGTCGTCTACACTGACGTCTGGACGAGTATGGGCCAGGAGATGGAGACGAGGCAGCGCCTGCAGATCTTCCCGCCCTACCAGGTGAACCAGGAGTTAGTCGCGCTGGCGAAAGCGGACTGCATTGTCATGCATTGCCTGCCGGCCCATCGCGGCGAGGAGATCACCGACGATGTAGCCGACGGGCCGCAATCGGTCCTCTTTCAGCAGGCGGAGAACCGTATGCACGCACAAAAAGCAATTCTGGTGAAATTGCTTACCTGAACTTAAGGCCAGGCCGTTCCCGGACCTGCGGCCGACGATGGAGGGTGTTCCGTGGCAGGAGACCGCGCTCGCTACAACCAGGCGCTAAGCAAAGGCCATTCCTTTAGCTGGGACCAGCGCTGGGGCGAGGCTATTGAGCAGTTTAAGTTGGCCGTCGCCGAGTTTGGCGACGAACCGGCGCCTTACGCCGGGTTGGGTATGGCCTACCTGGAGCTGGAGGAGCTGGAGCAGGCGCTGGAGAACTACAAGCTGGCCGCGCGGCACTCGCGCGGCGACATCATCTACCTGCGTCAGGTGGCCGCCGTGCAGGAGCGGCTGGCCCAGAACGAAGCGGCCGGCCAGACCTACATGGCGATTGGCGAGATCCTGCTGCGTAACGGGGCGGTGGACGAAGCCGCCGAGAACTGGAACCGCGCTGTGCAGCTCGCGCCCAACCTGCTCGGCGCGCACCAGCGGCTTGCCAAATATTACACACAGCAAGATCAGGTGCGGCCTGCTGTGCGCGCCCATCTCTCGGCGGCGCGCCTCTACCAGGTGCGCGGCGACACGGATCGGGCGCTGCGCACCAGCCGAGAAGCGCTCAACCTGGACCCGCGCAATCCGGACATTCTCACAGCCATAGAGATGATCCAGCACGGTGAGGAGATCGTCGCGCCAATCGAAAGCGGCCAGATCCCCTCGCTGGAAGACGATCTGCGTGACGGTGCGGGCGCCGCCGCCCGCGCCGGCGGCGAAGACGCCGCTGCCGAAGAAGCCAGTCCGGTGCAAAACGCACAGCGCATGGCTTTGGAGCAGCTGGCCGAAGAGCTGTTTGAAGAGGGCGGCGACGGCGATGTCGCTTTTGCCCGGGTGGAGCGCGACGCCCTGCTGGGTAAGGCGCTCGATCTACAGACGCGCGGGCTGATCAACGAGGCTATCAACTATTACGAGCGGGCCATCGAAGCCGGGGTCAACAGCGCTGCCGCCCATTTTAATCTCGGCCTGCTCTATCAGAGCAAGCTGCGCTTTGAAGACGCCATTCGCGAGCTGATGATCTCCGTTCAGGAGCATGAATACCGTCTGGGCAGCCATTTTGCCCTGGGCGAGTCGTATCGTGGCCGCGGCAAAATCGATAAGGCTGTGGAGCATTTCGTCACCGTCCTCAAGATTGTCGATCTTGCCACCGTGCAGCACGACCAGGCCGACCGTCTGATCGAGCTATACGAGAATCTGGCCGACAGCCTGCTCACGCGGGGTGAGCCGGAGAAGGCCAGCCTCTTTGCCAACTCGCTCGTCGAGTTCCTCAGCCACAAGGGTTGGGAGGATAAGGTCAAAGCGGCGCGCACGCGGCTCGACGCCCTTTCCGGCGGCCGCATGATGATCCTCGGCGATATTCTCACGGCGGGCTCGGCGCAGGTGCTGGAATCGCTGTACCTCAGCCAGGAATACGCGCGCCGGGACATGCTCGGCGCCGCCGTCGAAGAGGTCTACCGCGCCATTGTCCTCTCGCCTGAATATCTGCCGGCGCATATTCATCTGGGCGAGCTGCTCGCACGCGTGAACCGCACTGAAGCGGCCGTAGCCAAGTTCGCCGCCGTGAGCGACGCCTTCCGTATCCGCGGCGACATGAACAGCGCCATAAACATGTACGAGCGCATTGTGCAGATATCGCCGCTCGACCTGACCATCCGCTCGCGCCTTGTCGAGCTGCACAAGCGGCTGGGCCAGATCGACCGCTCGCTCGAACATTACCTGGCGCTGGGCGAAGCCTACTATCAGCTTGCTCAGGTGGACAAAGCGCGCGAGATTTACCAGGATGCCCTGAAGCTGGCGCCGCGCGGCTCGGAGGAGCATGGCTGGCGCGCGCGGCTGCTGCACCGCCTCGCCGACATCGACATGCAGCGCTTCGACTGGACCCGCGCCCTGGGCGCCTACCGCGAGCTGCGCGTCGAAGAGCCGGACGACGAGCGGACTGCCATTACCCTGATCGACCTCTATTATCGGGTTGGGCAGCCCGCCCTGGCTCTGCGCGAGCTGGACCAGTATCTCAAGCAGCTGGTCTCGTCCGGGCGCGGCAACAAAGTCGCCGGTATTCTTGAAGATATGGCGCGCCGCCACCCGGCTGAGACGGGCATTGTGCAGCGGCTTGTGCGGCTCTATCTCTCGCAGAACCGCCGCAAGGAGGCGTTTGAACGCCTCGACGCCCTGGGCGAGGCGCAGCTAGAGGCCGGGGAGACGAAACAGGCGATTGCCACTATCGAGCAGATCGTCAAGCTCGGCCCGCCCAACGCGCTGAGCTACCAGCAGCTCCTCAAAGAACTCTACGAATCATAGGCCGGCTCGGCCCCGCTGGCCATCTATATCTACTCCGGTAACCACAGGTAAGCGGGATGTGAGACCGTGCGTATCTGGGGCGATTGGTGTTATAACTAGGACCAGGCTCACAGACAGGATCCCTCACCGATATGGGGTTTTCACTCGACTATTACCTTGATCGCCTCTCCTGGCCAGACGTCATTGACGTTCTGCTGGTGGCGCTCATTATTTATGGATTACTGGTCCTTATCCGCGGCACGCGCGCCGTCTCCCTGCTGCGCGGCCTGCTCGTCCTGGCGCTCTTTCTGCTCGGCCTCTCGCTGCTCATCGACCTGGTGGCCTTTACCTGGCTGGTGCGTAATATCCTGCCGGCGCTCCTCGTCGCCTTTCCTGTCATCTTCCAGCCCGAGCTGCGGCGCGCCCTGGAGCAGCTTGGCCGCACCGGCCGCGTCACCCGCCTCTTTCGCCGCAACCGTGAGAGCCGCGCCGTGACCGCCGTGGCCCGCGCCTGCCTGCGCCTCTCCCAGCGGCGCCACGGCGCCCTGATCGTCTTCGAGCAGGAGACCGGCCTGCAGGAGTACATCGATACCGGCATCCTGCTTAATGCCGAGCCCTCACCCGAGCTGCTGCTGACTATCTTTAACAAACATACGGAGCTGCACGACGGCGCCGTCATCGTGCGCGGCGAGCGTCTCGTCGCCGCCGCCGCCGTCATGCCGCTCTCCACCAGCAGCCTGTCCGACCGGCAGATGGGGCTGCGCCATCGCGCCGGACTGGGCATCAGCGAAGTCAGCGACGCCATTGCCGTCGTTGTCTCTGAAGAGACGGGACAGATCGCCATCGCCCACAACGGGCGTATCCTGCGCCGCCAGGAGCCCGGCCGTCTCGACGCCATCCTCTCCGCCTTCCTGCAGTACCCGACCGAGGTCGCGGTGCGCCAGAGGGGAGCGTAGCGATGATTCGTCTCATCAAATCGCTCGCCGCGAACATTGTCTCCCTGCTCCTGTCGCTGATTCTGGCGGTCTTTATCTGGGGCATTGCCGTGCGCGACAGCGACCCGGCCGACACAATGCAGCTAGAGCTGCCGCTGCAGGTCATTGGCCGGCCCGCCGAGCATGCTGTCACCGGCCTTCCGGAGACGGTTGAAATCGGCGTGCGCGGGCCGGGCTCTGTCGTCAACCAGCTTGACCGCAGCGACTTTGTCGCCGAGCTGAACCTGACCGATGTGGCTCCAGGGGAATCGTCCGTGCCGGTCAACGTCCGTTTCAACCAGGAGACGCTGGAGCTGGTCTGGCAGGTGCCGCAGCAGGTGACGCTGCAGATCGAACGGATTATCACCAAGCAGGTGCCGGTGCGGCTGGAGATGGAGGGCGGCGTCGCGCGCGGCTACGTCGTCGGTGAGCCATTCCTCGACCCGGCTACCATCGCCGTCTCCGGCGTCACTTCGCGCGTTGATGCGCTGGCCGAAGCCCGGGTCACCGTCTTTCTCGACAACCCGCAGCAGGACGTTGTCGCCAACCGCCGGCCCATTTTCTACGATCAGCAGGGCAACATTGCCAGCGTCAGCACGCTCACCGTCGGCAGCGACCAGGTAGTCGTTACGATTCCCGTTGACCAGCTCGCGGGCTTTGCGGCCAAGCCGATCATCGTCAACTGGCAGGGGGAGGTCGCCCAGGGCTATCGCCTGGTAGATGTGCGCGTCGAGCCGGACAGCGTGTTGGTCACCGGCAGCCCCACCCAGCTTGATCGCTTCACCCGCGTGCAGACTGAGCCGGTCGATATTAGCGGGCTGCGCGAGTCCCGCACCATGCAGGTGACCCTCGACCTGCCGCCGGGCCTCGCCCTGGACGAGGTGCAGCCGGTCTACGTCGAAGTCGTCATCGAGCCGATCCTCACCAGCGCCGTCGTGCGCAAGACGCCGGACATCCGCGCCCTGGGTGAAGGGCTGACACTCACGCTGGATGCAGACGAGGTGCGGGTCTTCCTCTACGGGCCGCTCGACAGGCTTGACTCGCTCAGCGAGGACGACGTGCGCGTTACCCTCGACCTCTTTGGCCTGGGTGTCGGCCAGCACAGTGTCGAGCCGGACGCCGACGTCTTTGTCGGCGACGTGGAGATCCGCTCCATCCAACCGCCGCTGCTGACTGTTAACCTGACGCGCACGTTAACGGAAACCGACGAGCTAACCACCACGGGCACGCCGGGCCCGCCGGGAACGCCGACCCCCACCCCAACCCCCGGCGCGACCAGCCTGAATGGCGAGAGCCTTCCTATCTTGCTGGCCTTTCTGGGTCTGCCCGCCGTCGTCCTCCCCGCTGGTATGCTGGGCTGGCGCCGCGAAAGAAGGAGATCATGAGCCGCATCCCTCTCGTCGCTTTAGTAGGCAGGCCCAACGTGGGTAAATCGACCCTGTTCAACCGTATCGTCGGCCGCCGCAAAGCAGTGGTCTCTGAGACGCCGGGCACCACGCGCGACCGGCTCTATGGCGAAGCCGAGTGGAATGGCGTGCCGTTCCACTTAGTCGATACCGGCGGCATCGAGATGACCGCCGGTTGGGGCAGCGAGCCGCTCTCCGAGCAATCCAGCCGCTTCATGGAAGGCATCGTGCAGCAGGCGCGCATCGCCATTCAGGACGCCGATGCCGTTGTTCACGTCGTCGATGGGCAGGCGGGCGTTACCGCCGCCGACCGCGAGGTGGCCGATATCTTGCGCAGCTCGCGCAAGCCAACCATCGTCGCCGCCAACAAGCTGGAATCAAGCAAGCTGTGGGATAGCGCCTACGAATTCTATGAGCTGGGCGTGGGCCAGGTGATGGCCGTATCGGCCCTGCACGGCACCGGCGTGGGCGACCTGCTTGACGAGCTGGTGGCGCTGCTGCCAGAGTTCACCGGCGACATCGACGAAGAGGACGATTCGATCAGGATTGCGCTGCTCGGCCGGCCCAACGTCGGCAAGTCCACCCTGCTCAACAAGCTGGTCGGCGAGGAGCGGGCTATTGTCAGTACCATTGCCGGCACCACGCGCGACGCCATCGACACGAAGATCCGCTGGCATGGCGAGGAGTTTACGTTGATCGACACCGCTGGCATCCGGCGCCGCGGGCGCATTGACCCCGGTGTAGAGAAGTACAGCGTGCTCCGCGCCATCAAGGCGCTCGACCGCGCCGACATCTCGCTCCTGCTCCTCGACGCCACCACCGGCGTCACCGCCCAGGATACGCATATCGGCGGCATGCTCCAGGAGGAGGATGCCAGCGTCATCATTCTGGTCAACAAGTGGGACGCCGTCGAGAAAGATGCGCACAAGATGGCCGAGTACACGCAGCACGTGCGCCAGCGCTTCGACTTCCTGCCCTATGCGCCCATCCTCTTTATCTCGGCGGAAACGGGGCAGCGCGTCAGCAAGATCTTGCCACTGGTCAAGGAAGTCCACGAAGCGCGCCACAAGCGCATCCCGACAGGACGGCTCAACCGTCTGCTGCGCGAGGCAGTGGCCCGCCACCCGCCGCCGCAAAAGGGCGGCGTGCGCGTTAAGTTCTTTTACGCCACCCAGGCGGAGACGGTGCCGCCGACCTTTGTCTTTTTCGTCAACAAGCCGGAGTGGGTCCATTTCAGCTACCAGCGTTATCTGGAGAATCGCATCCGCGAGGTCGAGCCCTTTCCCGGCGCCCCTATCCACCTGCGCTTCCGCGCCCGCAGTGAGGATCGAACCGGCTAACTATGGCTCAGAAATCAGGCAGCTCCGCCTACTATCTGGAAACGGCTCCCGGCCTGGAAGAAGTCGCCTGGCTGGAAATCCGGCGCCGCTTTCCCCAGGCGGAGCACGTCGCCTTCCTCTTCGCCAAAGACGAGCACGGCATCGTCGTCTTCCGCTATGGCGGCGACCCTGCCGCGCTCTTCGCCCTGCGCATGGCCGAATCGCTCTACCTGCTGGTCGCTTACCTGCCCGATATCTCTCGCGGCTACCGTGATCTGAACCAGTTGTCAGACAGGCTGGTGCGCGGCGGGGATCTGGCTGGGGCCGTCAACCGCTACAGCCGTATTCGCCGCCGCCGGCCGCAGACCCATCAGCTCGTGGCGCGCAAATATGGGCAGCACCAGTATGACCGCAAGGCGTTCCGCCACTCCGTAGCGCGCTCGCTCGATCAGCTAGGCATTGCCGGGCAGCGCATCCAGAAGGACGCCGACCTGCTTATTGCCGCCGGCGTCTACGGCTCGACCATGCTCGTCGGCCTGCTGCTGCCGCCGCCCGCCGGTCGCGCCGTGAACGCGCCGTCGGCCGCCGCCGCCCTGCTCGCCCAGCCAGAGGACGGCGGTCGCTTCCTCGACCCGCATTGTGGGCAGGGGACGGTGCTTGCCGAGCGCCGGCAGATGGAGCTGCCCACGATGCTTCTCGGCGGGACGCCGGCCTGGGAAGAGGCAATGGCCGCGCAGGCCTGGTTGGGAGGCGATATCTGCTGCTGGCAGCCCGGCGCGCTGCCGCTGGCTCCGGCCAGCGTCGATAGTGTGGCTTCCCTCTGGCCGGAGCTGCCGCGCGCAACCTACGCCGTCTGGCTGCGCGAGCTGGCGCGCATCCTGCGGCGCGGCGGGCGCGCCGCCATCCTCGTCCCCGCCTACGACCTCTTCCGCGATGCCCTGCGCGAGGCGCCAGAGCTGCAGATCGAGCGCGGCTACTCGGCGCGCATCGGCGAGCGCTGGGGCCGCCTCTATCTGGTCACGCGCGCCGATTCATAGCCTAGCCTCTCCTTAGCAGGCGATAGGTCCCGCTCCCACACCCTCTGCGCCCGGCATGAAAGCGGGTAGAATAGGGCCAATGAAAGTCTATCTCCATAGTATCGGCTGCCGCCTGAACCAGAGCGAAATCGAGACGATGGCCCGCCAGCTTCTTGCCGCCGGGCACGAGCTTGTCGCCACGCCGGACCAGGCGGAGAAGGTGGTCGTCAACACCTGTGCGGTCACCCGCGAAGCGGCGCGCGACGCGCGCAGCATCACCCGCCGCATCCATCGCGACAATCCCGGCGCGGAAATCCTGCTGACCGGCTGCTATGCGACGATAGCGCCGCACGAGCTAGCGCGTGTGGAAGGCGCCGGGCGTCTGGTACCTAACCGTGATAAGGCGACGCTGGTGCAGCTAATCGACCCTAACGCCTCACTGGAGCTGCCCCTCTTCGATCGCGAACCAATCCTGCGCGACTTCCTTGCCGGCGAGATGAGCCGCACCCGCGCCTTTATTAAGGTGCAGGATGGCTGCGACAATCGCTGTACCTTTTGCATCACCACCGTCGCCCGCGGCGCCGCCCAGAGCCGCCGCCTGGGCGATGTCGTCGCCGAGATACAGGCGCTGGCCACCGCCGGCTACCAGGAAGCGGTGCTGACCGGCGTCCACCTCGGCAGCTACGGGCATGACCTGGCTAACCCGCACGGCTTGCGCGACCTGGTGCAGGCGATCCTGCAGCATACCGACATCCCCCGCCTCCGCCTTTCGTCGCTGGAGCCCTGGGACATCGACGCCGATTTCTTCCGGCTGTGGCAGAACAGCCGGCTGCTGCCGCACCTGCACCTGCCGTTGCAGTCGGGTAGCGACCGCATCCTGCGCCTCATGGCGCGCCGTACCCGCCGCGACAGCTTCCGCGCACTGGTTAGCGCCGCCCGCGCCCAGATACCAGACCTCAGCCTGAGCACCGATCTCATTGCCGGCTTCCCTGGCGAAAGTGAAGCTGATTTTCAGGAGACGGTTGCCTTTGTCGAGGAAATGGCCTTTTCCCGGCTGCACGCCTTTACCTACAGCGCCCGGCCGGGCACGGCGGCGGCGCAGATGGGCGGGCAGCTACCCAGGGCCATCCGTAAGACGCGCACGCAGCAGCTTATCGCCCTCGGCGAGCGCCTCAGTCTGGCCTTCCACAAAAGCTATGAGGGGCGGCCGGCTGACGTTCTCTGGGAGATGGCCGCTGGCGCCGATGAGCAGGGGCTGCGCTGGCAGGGTTACACGGGCAACTACATCCGCGTGACGGCCCACGGTCCTGCCGACCTGTTTAACCGCGTCACGCCCGCCCGCCTCCACGACGCCCGGCCCGACGGTATGGAAGCCACGCTCCTCTCCTGACGGCTACCCAATCATAGCGACCAGCTGGCCCATCGGGCTGACATCGTAGCCCGCCAGGGCGGCAACGGCGCGGCGGAAGGCGCCGTCGTGAAGCAGCGCCAGCAGCGGCTGCAGCAGCTCCCCGTCGTAGAACTGGCGCGGGATGACCAGATCGTAGCGCTCATGCGCCAGCGGCACGAAGCCGAGGCCCAGCGCTGCGGCGGCAGCGCGAATGCCAGGCCCGGCGTCGGCCGCGCCTGACGCCACCGCCGCGGCGACGGCCAGGTGCGTGTACTCCTCACGTTCGTAGCCCCGCATCGCTTCCGGCACGATTCCCAGTTTCTCCATCTCGAAGTCCAGCAGCACGCGCGTGCCTGCGCCACGCTGGCGGTTGACGAAGGTCACATCCGGGTTGCCGGCATCGTGCCAGCCTGTCAGGCCGCGCGGGTTGCCTTTGGCGACGATCCATCCCTGTTCCCGGCCGACCAGCGTGACCAGCGCCACACCCTGACCGCCGAGGTAGCGCTGCACATAACTGACGTTGTACTCGCCTGTCTCCGGGTCGAGTAGATGGGAGCCTGCCAGATGCGCCTCGCCCCGGCGCAGGGCCACCAGCCCGCCGAGGCTGCCTACATTGGCCGAAGCCAGCCGGCGCTGCCCGCCGGCCGCCAGGTGCTGCGCCAGCAGATCCAGCGTCAGGTCGTGGCTGCCGATGGCGACAATTGACTGCGCAATCTCGTGCGGCTGGCGGTAGAGATGCACCGTGACCCGGCTCCCTGCTTCCAGCCCTTCGCTGAAGCGCGGGATACGCACCAGACCGTCAGCCCGTACCAGCGAGGTAATCACCCCGGCGCCCCGGCTGATGGGCGTCGCCATGACGCGCTCCCCTACCTGCCCGACGGCGACGCGCACAAAGTCGTCGTCGCCGGTGGGCGACAGCACCTTGCGCGTGATCGTCGCCTCTATGAGCGGCGCCCGGTGCGGCTGCTGTCCCTGCCAGCGCGCCAGCAGCGGCTCGACAAAGATCTCGCCAGTGAGCGCCGTGCTCACCGGATAGCCCGGCACGCCAAAGATCGGGATCTCCCGCCCCGCGCCGGCGCGTACCAGGCCGATAATCACGGGGTGGCCCGGCCGGACGGCGACGCCGTGGACCAGCAGCCGTCCCAGCTCCTGCACGACATGCGCCGTATAGTCTTCGCTGCCGGCCGAGGAGCCGGCATTGACCAGAATGAGGTCATAGTTGCCGGCCGCTTCCTGGACCGCCGCCCGGATCGCCTCGAACTCGTCGGGCACAATCGGCAGCCGGGTCGCCTCGCCGCCCCAGGCTTCTACCTGCGCCGCCAGCACGATACCGTTGTACTCGACGATCTGCCCGGGCTGCGGCCCGTCTTCGCCAACGGCTTCCAGGGACACCAGCTCGGAGCCGGTGGGGATGATGACCACACGCGGGCGACGATACACGGGCACGCGCCCGTGGCCCGCACCTACCAGCGCCCCCAGATCGACCGGACGCAGCCGGTGGTTGGCCGGCAGTACCAGCTCGGTGGCGACCATGTCTTCGCCCATAGGCCGCACGTGGCGCCAGGGCGGCACCGAGGCGCGGATCTCGATTGCCTCCAGCCGGCCATCGGGGCCGCTGATCGGCTGGGTGTGCTCGATCATCACCACGGCATTGGCCCAGTCGGGGAGCGGATGGCCGGTATTCACCGCCTGCGCCGGGCGGTTGGCGCTGCCGGCTTCTGTGCCCGGCTCGATGAGAGTCAGTCGCAGAGGCGTGGTCTCCGTCGCTCCAACCGTGTCCTGCGCCCGCAGTGCGTAGCCGTCCATGGCGCTGGCGTGGTAGTGCGGGCTGCTGAGGCGCGCCCACATCGCTTCGGCCGTCACCCGCCCGGATGCCTGCGCGACCGGCGTCATCTCGACGCCTAGCGGACCCGCCAGCCCCACTTCTTCCAGGGCGGCGGCCAGCGCAGCCTGCGCTTCTTCCAGAGGAATGTCTTCGAGGTAAATCTGTCGTTTCATCGTCTTTCCGTCCGCATCCTCGGCAGTGGCCCCCTGTGCACGCCGGCGCCTATTCTAACAGAGGGGGAGAGCTGCCGAAAACGGCCCTCGCCTGCCGATGGGTTACGTGCGCATGACTGGTTGCCTGTGTCAGGATGAGCCGGCTCCCGGAGAAACGAAAAGACCCGTCGCAAAAGATGACGGGCCTTGCTGCTAAGTCTTTATTGTCAGGGCTCAAGCCGATTTGTGGCGGGAGCTTCTTCGTCCGGCGCCGCTACACCTGCCGCAGGATCTTCTCCATCGCTTTTCCTTTTGCCAGCTCATCGATGAGCTTATCCAGGTAGCGAATTTCCCGCATGGTTGTCTCTTCGATTTCTTCAATACGGACGCCGCAAATCGTACCCTTGATCAGAGACCGTGAAGGATTCAGCTCAGGGGCTTCTGCAAAGAACGTTTCAAAATCCGTCTGTTCTTCCAGCTGATCTTCGAGTTCTTGCTGACTATAGCCTGTCAGCCAACAAACTATGGTATCGACTTCTGTCTTCGTGCGGCCCTTTTTTTCTGCCTTGGCGATATAGTGGGGATAGACCGATGCGAAGCTCATCTTGTAGATCCGATGTTCTGTCATGAGCTTAGATTACTCCGGGGCAACTCAGGCGGGCGGCGCTCAACGCCGCCCTGCCTGCAAAATCGTGATGGGCCATGAGGGACTCGAACCCCCGACCAAGTGATTAAAAG
>CAZOGK010000001.1:0-278301 GCA_964579295.1 uncultured Ardenticatenaceae bacterium | reverse complement strand
TGGTCGACAATCGCTGCTTTCGGCCGATGCGGACCGAAGTCATTTTCGATGAGCAGCTCGACGTCGTCACGGCTGAGATTGACGGGGGCCGTTACATCACGCAGGCCGAATATGAAGCGGCCATAGCAAAGGAGCAGGAGGAGGAATAAGCCATGCCGGAGAGCGACGGGTCGATCATCACACTCTACACCTCAGCCTACTGCGGCTCCGCGCGCTCTGTGGAGCGCTTCTTACGCGAGCAGGGCGTCACAATGGAGGTCATCAACATTGACGACGACCCGGAAGCGCGGCGGCGGCTGATTGAGCTCAACGGCGGCTATGCCAGTGTGCCGACGCTGGTCCTGCCCGATGGACAGCGCCTGACCGAGCCGTCGCTGGCAACAGTTCGCCGGACTCTGGGCATTGAGGAGCCTGCCGGGGACGGCCTGGTAAGCCGCTTCTTCCGTGGCAATCGTTAGCCCCCGGCCAGAAGAAAAGAGTGTGGGGAGCGGCCCGGCGGGCGACGCCGCGCCGCGTATGACGGCCAGCCGCCTGGCGAATGTCGGCGCGGCGGCCATCTCTAACGCCTATTTTGAGTTTGACCAGCGCTTTCGCGCCATCACGCAGCGCGCCCAGTGGCGCTTTGAAACGCGGGACTGGCACGGCATGCAGGCTGATAGCCGCGAGCGCCTGGACCTTTACCGCGAGGTAGTTAACCGCGTCGTCGCGGAAATCTACAGGCTGCTGGCCGAGCGTGTGCAGGAGCCATTGGTCTGGGCCAGCATGAAGGCCGTCTATTCCGGCCAGATTGCGCCGCGCGACGACTGGGAGGTAGCAGAGACCTTCTTTAACTCGGTTACACGCCGCATCTTCGCCACGGTAGGCGTCGATCCACGCATTGAGTTCGTCGATACCGACTACGACCTTCCCCCCAACCTGCCCCGGCGCGCCGTCTACCGCACCTACGGGCGGGCGCCAAGCACCCAGGCGCTGCTGGCGCAGATGCTGGACGACCTGCCCTTTACGGCGCCCTATGCCGACCGTGAGCGGGACATTGCCCTGGCGGCCGCCTGGATCGAAAAGCAGCTGCGCGCCCAGGGCGCGCTGCGGGTGGTCGAACGGGTGGAGTGTGCCGAGCCGCTCTTCTATCGCGGCAAAGCAGCCTACGTCGTCGGGCGCCTGCTCAGCGGCTCGCACCGGCTGCCGCTGGTCCTGGCTATCCGCAACGATCATGAAGCCGGGCTGATTCTGGACGCCGTTCTCATGGACGAGAATGACGTGAGCATTCTCTTCAGCTTTGCCCATTCCTACTTCCACGTGGATGTCGAGCGGCCCTATGACCTGGTCAACTTCCTGCGCACGATTATGCCGCGCAAGCGCATCGCCGAGCTGTACATTGGCATCGGCTACAACAAACACGGTAAGACCGAGCTGTACCGCGACATGCTGCGCCACCTGGCGGCGAGCCGAGACCTATTCGAAATTGCCCCCGGGCAGCGGGGCATGGTCATGACGGTCTTTACCATGCCCGGCTATGACCTGGTCTTCAAGCTGATCAAGGATCGCTTCGGCCATCCGAAGAAGACAACACGGGAGAAGGTACGGGCCAAATACCGGCTGGTCTTTCAGCACGACCGCGCCGGACGGCTGGTCGATGCCCAGGAGTTTGAGCATCTGGAATTTGCGCGGGCTCGTTTTGACGAGGCGCTGCTGGCCGAGCTGGAGACGCTGGCGCCAAGCTCGGTAGAGGTGCGCGGCGAGAGCGTTATCATTCACCACTGCTACGTGGAGCGGCGCATCATCCCCCTGGACATCTACCTGAGCGAGGCCAGCGGCGAAGCGGCCGCCGCTGCTGTGGCCGACTATGGGCAGGCGATCCGCGATATGGCCCTGACCAACATCTTTCCCGGCGACATGCTGCTCAAGAACTTCGGCGTCACACGCCACGGGCGGGTTGTCTTCTACGATTACGACGAGCTGTGTCTGCTGACCACCTGCCGCTTCCGGCGCATGCCGCCGCCGCGCTCCTTCGAGGATGAACTGGGGCCGGAACCGTGGTTCTCGGTCGAGGAAGAGGACATTTTCCCGGAACAGTTTGCCAACTTCATCGGCGTCTATGGGCCACTGCGCGACGCCTTCCTTCAGCGTCACAGCGACCTGTTAGACGTCGATTACTGGCGCGGCGCCCAGGCCCGGTTGGAGGCCGGAGAGGTGATGACGATTATTCCTTACGCCGATGAAAAACGGCTTCACCAGCAAGCGGCCGGCTAAAAGCAGCCGCCCAGTCAACAAGGAGAATTCGATGGACGATCTGCTGAGCCGGTTTGAGCGAGCGGCGGATGAGGTGCAGCGCCTGCCCGCCAAGCCGGGCAACGACCAGCTCCTGAAGCTTTACGCCCTCTATAAGCAGGGCACGGCGGGCGACGTGAGCGGGCAGCGGCCCGGCTTCACCAACCCGGTCGGGCGCGCCAAGTACGACGCCTGGAAGGGCGTGCGCGGCACCTCGCGCGAGGCGGCAATGGAAGCCTATATCGACCTCGTCGCGGCGCTGAAGGCGGGCCGCTAACTGCCGCTGCGCCGCTATAACCCCAGCAGGCGCTGCGGCACGACCGCCGCGCCGATGACGCCCGGGCCAGTGTGGACGCCGAGAACGGGCGAGACACGCAGAATCTCATGCTCGGCCACATTGAGCCGAGCGTGCAGCGTCTCCGCCATGATGGCCGCCTGGTCAGGCATCTGCCCATGCATCACGGTAGCGCGTAGCGGCTCCCTCTCGTAACGCTCCGCAAGAAAGTCCACGATCTGGTCCATGCAGCGGCGCAGGGTGCGGGCTTTGCTCACGGTCGAGTATTTGCCGTCCTCGTGAGCCACGCGGATGACCGGCTTGATGTTGAGCAGACTGCCGGCCATCGCCTGCACGCGCCCGATGCGGCCGCCGCGCGCCAGATAGTCCAGCGTCTCCAACGTAAAGGCGACCTCAGTCGCGGCGCGGATCTGATCCAGCCGTTCGAGAATGGCGGCCGTCTCCCAGCCGGCGGCAGCCGCCTGGGCTGCAAAGAGCACCTGGTAGCGCTGACCGCCGGAGAGCGTCATCGTATCGACAACTTGGACCTCTTGGTCTGCGTCCTTTGCGGCGACCGTCGCGGCCTGGATCGTGCCGCTCAGGCCAGATGAGATATGGATCGACAGGAGCGGCTCGTCGGGGAACTGTTCGTAGAGGCTGGCGAAGATCCCGGGCGAGGGCTGGGCCGTGGTAGGGATTGTTGGATACATGCGGCGCAGCCGGTCGTAGAAGACGTCGGGCTCCAGCTCCGCCGAATCCACCTGGCCTTCGGGGAAGTTGATAAAGAGCGGGGCGACGGCCAGGCCCAGGCGTGAGGCCTCGTCTGCCGGTATGTCGGCGGCGCGGTCGGTAATGATTTTGACCATGTTTGGTTAGCTCTCCTCGTGGTGATTATTGCGCTCCCGCAGCAGATAATATAATGCGCCCCCGGCGACGCCGGCGGCAGCCAGAAAACTGGCCTGGTAGAAAGCAAGCCGCCGCTCGATCCGTTCCAGGCGCTGTTGGGTGGCGGCGTCTGGCGTTGTCTGTAGCTGCAGCCTGCCCTGCTCGGCGGCTGTGAGCACCCGTTGCAGCTGGGCCGGTAGCGACAGCAGGGGTCGCAGTGTGTTGACGGCTGACTCCCAGCTCAGGGCTGCCGTCGCCTGGCTGCGGATGAGCGCCTGCGCATACTCTTCCACCTTGCGCCACGGGTTTATGTTCGGGGAAAGCAGGGACGAGAGGCCCGAGAGCATGCCCATGGCCCGCCCCAGGTAGATGAAATCCTGCGGCACCTGGAAGGGGAAATCAAAGAGGATATCCTTGAACTCGCGCGTGATTGCCTGGACCTCGGCCGGGTCGGGTTGGGTCAGCTCGAGCAGGTTCCGCCCCCACATCTCGCCGAGGAGCGCCGCATTGGCCTCGGTGATGCGGTCCAGGTCGGCGCCGGGCAGCAGCAAGCCGAGGTCGCAATAGGACTCCGTGAGCGCGCGGGCGTCCTGCTGGCTGACGGCGACCAGAACCCGGCGCAGCAGCTCGCCGGTCAGGGCTTTGATGTTGCCGACCATGCCAAAATCGACGAAGACCAGGTAAAAGGGCCGGGAGCCGGCGTCGGGCGCAGCCGCCTGCTGCGCGCGCGGCAGCACAAAGAGATTGCCGGGATGAGGGTCGGCGTGAAAGAAGCCTTCCCGGAATATCTGGTGGAAGTAAGTATCCAGCAGCCGGTCGGCGACCAGCGGGGGCTCGATGCCGGCTTCTTCCATACCAGCTACGTCGGTGATCTTGATCCCTTCGACGTTTTCCAGGACAAGCACGCGCCGCGTCGAGTGGCGGCCGTAGACCAGCGGAACGTAGACGCCCTCGTTGCCGGCGAACATTTCGGCGAAGCGTTCGGCATTGTCCGCTTCCTTTTCGTAGTCCAACTCATCCCATAAGGTAGCGGCAAACTCCTCGAGCAGCGCCGGCAGGTCGGCGCGGCGGCGGATGGGCGGATAATGCATAATCCAGCCGGCGACCACGCGCAGGGCTGCCAGGTCGGTCTCCACCAGCCGCTCAATGCCGGGCCGCTGGACCTTGATGACCACCGGGGCGCCTCGGGCGCGGCGCCGGTCATGGGGGCAAAGCCAGGCGCGATAGACCTGGCCGAGCGAGGCGGCGGCCAGCGGCTCCGGCTCAATCTCGACAAAGTGGCTGTCGAGGTCGCCCAGCTCCGCGCGCAGCACGGCCAGGATCTCCGCAGTGGGCACGGCGGGCACTTCATCCTGCAGACCCTGCAGCTCCTCGGTGACCTCCAGCGGCAACACGTCGACTCGCGAGCTGAGGAACTGGCCGAGCTTGATGAGGACGCCGCCCATGTCTACGGCCAGCTGGCGAAAACGGCGCGACAGCGTGCGCCAGCGCTCCGCCCGCGAGGCAAGGGCGCGCCGGGGCAGGAGACGGCGCAACACAATGTCCCACCAGACGACGTGCGCCAGCACACTGGCGAAGAAGGTCGTAATGCGGCGATAACGCTGGCGGTCGATGACGGACGGAAGATGCGTTGCCATGTTTATCGGGGAGCCGAAGCCCCGCTCATAAAAAAAGGAGAGGCTCCACCAGGAAGCCTCTCCTAAAACGATGCCCCATAGGGGACTCGAACCCCTGTTTCGGCCTTGAGAGGGCCGCGTCCTGGGCCACTAGACGAATGGGGCCGGCGACAGGGTGAGATTCTAGCAAAAAGGGGGGGTCCTGTCAAACGGCGCTAACGTCTTGTAGATGGGCCATCAGGCAGGTAAAGAAGGCGCGCACCACGGTCGTGGCGACGTTGCGGGCCAGCGGGGCCAGCATCGTGTTCTCCTGTAAGGCAGGAGGCAAGACTACCATGATCTGCCAGCGCACTTCGGTGCCGGCACCCTCTTCCCGCAGCTCAATCGTGCCTTCGCCGGTCACCTGATGGCTGCCAATGGTCGCCAGGGCGCGCAGGCGGCCGCGGCCCGGCGGCTCCTGTTCCAGCCACTCCACGCGTGTAGGGAAGCGCAGCGCCTGGGCGCCGAGCGGCAGGGTGGCCGCGCCCGCAAAGCCATAGCCATCAGCCGCAATCTCCACCGCCTCCAGCCCCGCCAGACAGCTACTGAGCTGCGCCGGGTCAGCCAGAAAGGACCAGACGCGCTGCCGCGGCGCCGCGACCACCATCACGTCGGCCAGCTCCAGCAAGCTAACTGCTGTCCTTGCGGCCGATCACGTCGTCCAGCTTCTGTACCAGCAGCTCCAGTTTCTCTTCCAGCTCGTGCAGCTCGTCGTGAGTTGGAATGCCACGCTCGACAAGGAACTGCTCCAGCTCCTCATCGGAAACAGTGGGCCGGCTGGCGGCGCTGCGCTGCGAGAGCAGCATGTCACGCAGGCTGAGCCCCTCAGCTTCCTCGAGGTCGCCGCGGTGGATCAGGGCGCGCACGCGGCGGTCAATCTCCTCGTCTGCGTGGTGCAGGAGATCGAGCGGCGAGGCCAGCGTGCGCCGCAGCGTGCCCAGCCGGTCGCCGCCGGCCCGGATCAGGCCGGTGAGCACGGCATGGGGCAGAAAGCCGGACTGCTGCTTCTCCTGCTCGAAGATAATCTGGGTGAGCGTGACGGCGGTGAGGTCCTCCCCGGAGTTGTGATCCACAACCTGGACTTCTTCGCCGCTACGGATCAGCTCCGCGATGCCGTTGAGGGTCACATATTTCTTTACCTGCGTATCGTAAAGCTTTCGGTTGGGATAACGCTTGATAGTCCGCATGGTTCTCCCTCTGCTGCACTGCGTCACTGGACCTCGTTCGATTATAAGGCTGGAGCGAAGCCGATGTCAAATACAGAGGGGGCCGCCGGCCGCGTGTGCAGGTTTCGTCTCCGTGGCGCCTCGGGTATAATGTGTCGGCGCCGGCCGCTTGCTCTGTCGTGCCCGGCAGAAGAGGATAAATAATGGCCCGCCACCGTATTGCTACCCTCCACTTTCGTTCTCTCGTTCCCTATGACGAGCAGGTCGAGCTGCTCGGGGAGAACATCGAGATCCAGCACTTTGGCTGCGACGGCGATCTCGCGAAGATGGCGGCGCGCATCGCCGAGCTGGACGGCGCCGTAGACGCTATCGCGCTGCAGGGCATAAGCTGCCGGCTCAAGCTGGGCGATGAGACGACGACCCACACGGCGGGCGAGAATCTCTTTACCGTTGCGCGGCAGACGCCGGTGGTCGATGGATACGGCGTGCGTTCTGTCATGGAGCGTTGGGCCGTGCGCCTGGCGCACGAGGCGCAGCCCGGAATCTGGGCGCGCAAGCGGGTGCTGATGACGCCAGGGCTTAACCACCACGGCCTGGCGCAGGCGCTGGCCCAGCACACCGAAGAGCTGCGTTACGCCGAGCCGGTGGTCTATTTTGCCCTGCCGGGCCCGCTCGCCGGCGGCAACGACGCGCTCGATGCCGTGGCCGGGGCGACGCTGGCCCAGCTACGTAACCTCTCTTTTCGGCGGCTCTTTCCCCAGGCCGGAAGCCCGGGCCGCCCGCGCAACGCCGGCCCTTTCGACTGGGCCGACGTGCTGGCTGGCGATATGGGGATGATCCGGCGCTACGCGCCGGATAAGCTCAAGGATAAGACGGTGGTCGCGGCCTACGCTAGCGACGAGGATGTGGCCGACCTGGCTGCACGCGGCGCGGCGCTGCTGGTGACAACCATCCCGCCGCTTGGCGCCGAGCTGGCCCACCTGGACGAAGCCACGTTTGAAGCCTGTCTCACCGCGCTGCGATCCGACCCGGCCTCGCCGCTAACGGAAAACACTTATTTAAACCTGATGGCAAATCTGAAATGGCAGCCCGGCATCCGCTATCTCCAGCCGGCAGATGCCGAGATTAACCGCTTTGCCTTCGTCATCCACCCGCTCAGCCTGAAGTTTATTCACGCCCACCCCTGGTTCCGCTGGACACGCTTCCTGCCCGACCGCCTGGTGGAGCGGGTGGCCGCGCATATTCCCCCACTCTACATCAGCCGTATCCGCGGCATTCACAGCGCGACGACCGGGCAAAAGGTAGAAGGGCTGCTGCTGGCAATCGGCGGAACGCCGCGCGAGCTGATGCGGCGCGACCCAGCCTTCGTCTACCGGCGCCTGATCATCGCCTCGCGCATGGCCGAACGCTGGGGGGCGCGGCTGATGGGCCTGGGCGCCTTTACCAGCGTCGTCGGCGACGCCGGGATTACCGTGGCCCAGAAAGCTGACATCGCCGTCACGTCGGGCAATAGTCTGACGGTCGCCGCCACCCTGGAGACGGCCAAAGAAGCGGCGGCGAAGATGGGACACGATTTGACGGCCACGAACCAGGCCACGGCCATGGTCGTCGGCGCTACCGGCTCAATTGGCGCCGTCTGTTCCCGCCTTCTGGCCCAGGCGGGGCCGAGCATCATCCTCGTCGCGCCGCGGCCAGAAAAGCTGATCGAGCTGAAGCGAACGATTGAGCAGGAGACACCCGGCGCGCGTGTGACGATCAGCACCTCGGCCGACGACTACGTGGGCGAGGCCGATCTGATCGTCACGACGACATCAGCCGTCGGCCAGCGCATCATCAACATCACGCGCTGTAAGCCGGGCGCCGTCATCTGCGATATCGCCCGCCCGCCTGACGTGACTGAAGAGGAGGCGGCGCTGCGGCCAGACGTGCTGGTCATCGAATCAGGCGAGATCCTGCTGCCCGGCGAGCCGGACTACGGCTACGATATTGGCTTGCCGCAGGGCGTGGCCTATGCCTGCCTGGCCGAAACGGCGCTGCTGGCTATGGAAGGCCGCTTTGAAGATTATACGTTGGGCCGCAACATCAGCGTGGATAAGGTCAAGGAGATGTATCGGCTCTTTAAGAAGCATGGGCTGCGCCTGTCCGGGCTGCGCAGTCATGGCGAGTTCCTGACTGACGAGGACATCGCGCGCAAGCGAGCGCTGGCCGACGAGCTGCGCAACGATCCGCAAAAGCTGGAACAGATTAGGCGGGGCGCCTACTCAGCGGAGCGACGAAAGAAAGAACCAGAGGCGGACAGGGAGCGACCGCGCAGCGCCGTGGAGCGGTGGCTGGGCCCGGCCGCCGGCCTGATAGCGGCTGCGCTTACCGTGCGCCTCTTGCGCCGCCAGGCGAGCCCAGAAGACGAGGAGAAGTAGGGGATGGCTGAGCAGCGAATCGTTCTGGTAACCGGCGTAGCCGGTATCTGGGGCAGCCGGGTGGCGCAGCGGCTGCTGGGCGAGCCAGCTCTGCACGTGATAGGGCTGGACGCCGAAGCGCCGGAAGAAGAAATCGACGGTCTGGATTTTATTCGCGCTGATATGCGCAATCCCCTGCTGGCCGACCTGCTGCGCAGCGAAGGGGTGGACACCGTCTGCCATCTGGCGTTCCAGGAGAAGCTGCGCCCCAGCGAGGCGGCTTTCGACTACAACGTGATGGGCACCATGAAGGTCATCGGCGCCGCCGCCGAAAGTGGTGTGCGGCAGCTTGTCTGGAAAAGCAGCACCCTCGTCTACGGGGCGCATCGCGACAACCCGGGCTTCCTGAAGGAAGACGCCGAGCTGCGCGGCAGCCGGCGCAATGCCACCACGCGCTACCGCTTGGAGATTGAGTCGTTCCTCAATGGTTATCGCCGGCAGGCGCCGGAGATGGATCTGGCCGTGCTGCGCTTCGCCCATGTCGTCGGGCCGGAGACGGCCTCCTCGTTCAGTCGCTACCTGCAGCCACCCGTGGCGCCGATTCTGCTCGGCTTTGACCCGATGCTCCAGGTGATTCACGAGGATGACGTCGTAGAGGCGCTGGCCCAGGCCGTGCTCAACAACGTCAGCGGCACCATCAACGTGGCAGCGGAGCCGCCGCTGCCCCTGCTGCGTATCCTGGGATTGGCAGGCAAGCTGCCCATCCCCATACCACACCCCCTGTTCTACCGCAGCTACTTCCGCACTATTTGCCCGACAGAGCCAGATTATTTGCGCTATCGCTGTGTCGCCGACCTGACGGCGATGCAGGAGCTGTTGGGCTTCACCCCGCGCTATAGCAGCGACGAGGCCATTGAAGCGATGGCTGAACAGCGGCGCATTAAGCATTATCGGCCAGGCACGGACGCCGCCGCACATGAGGAGGAGCGGCTGCGCGCTACCATCGAGCGCCGCCGCGAAGCGCGCGCCGAGAGCACGGCGGCTGCCGCCGATAGGGATGGATCACATGGCTGACGAAACACAGTGCCAGGCAACCACCCGCAGCGGCGCCCGCTGCAAGCGCCGCGCCCTTGCCGGGTCGGCCTACTGCCACGTCCACCAGACACTGGAGGCGGAGACGAAGACGGCGACAGCCGGCGCCGCCAGCAATGGTCACTCCGGCGATACGGCCGGCGAGGATGCGCAGCTGCGCCAGCAGATGGCCGCGGAGCTGGACGCGCTCATCGACGATTTGCAGACGAACACGCCTGAATTTTCCCCGCCTCCCTTCTCGCTGCGCGCGCTGATCGAGCTAGTGCGGCAGAACCTCGACGGCTTGCCGCCGGCCATGCGCGTGGACGTGCTGTATCGGCTGCGCGACGCCGTGCGCCGCGATGACATGGAGAGCTGGCGCGGCGTCTGGTTCCTGCTCCACTACTGGAACCACACGCAGCAGACGCTGGTAGAGCGTCTGCGGTCTCTGCCGCTGGGCCCGCTGCAGCGTATGAGCGGCATGGTCAATGCGGATATGTTTGACCCGGAAGCCTGGAAGGGTCTCTGGTTTATGGCCAGCTACGCGGTGAAATACCAGGCGGATATGGTCAAACGCCGGCTTACCGGCCAGTATGACAGCGATCCCTGGGGGCTTGATTGGGAGCTGTTTGAACTGGTGCGGCCCATCTTCACCTTTCTCTATAAATATTACTGGCGCGTCGAAGCCAGCGGCCTGGAAAACATCCCTGACTACGAGCGCGCCCTGATTGTGGCGAACCATTCCGGCCAGCTGCCTTTTGACGGCGCCATGATCGGGTCGGCAGTGATACTGCAGCACCCGTCACAGCGGCTGGTACGCAACCTGTACGCCGACTGGTTCCCGACCCTGCCGTTTGTGGCGCCATTCCTGGAGAAGATGGGCCAGACGCTGGCGACCGTAGACAACGGCACGGCGCTGCTAAACCAGGACGAGTTGGTGGCCGTCTATCCTGAAGGTTACAAAGGGGTCGGCAAGCTATACAAGGATCGCTACCGGCTAGCGCGTTTCGGCCGGGGCGGCTTTGTGCGTATGGCGCTCAACACGCAGGCGCCCATGATTCCCACGGCGGTGGTCGGCGCCGAGGAGACTTATATCTCGCTCTACAAATCCTCTACCCTGGCGCGGCTCACCGGCTTCCCCTACTTCCCCCTGTCGCCCACCTGGCCCTGGTTGGGCCTGCTGGGGCTGGTACCACTGCCGACGAAATGGTACATCGACTTCGGCAGCCCGATCACGACGGAGCAGTACGGGCCTGACGCCGCCGATAACCTGGTGCTGATCTCGCAGCTCACCGACCAGGTGCGCAACATCGTCCAGGAAATGTTGTACGAACGGCTGGCGCAGCGCCGCTCCATTTTTCTGGGCTGATGGCTGTCTTTGCGAGCGCCGAGCAGCTCTACGCGGTGGCCGCCGACCTGTTCGGCCGGCTGGAGGCGGAAAAGCCGCAGGCCGTCGCCCGTCTGCTGCAGGCGCGCCTGCTCGTCCGCCTGGCCTGTACCAACCCGGCCGCCGACCTCTGGTTACACAGCCGCCAGCGCCCGGTCCGGGTCCAGTTTGGCTATCAGCGGCTGCACCCGGACGTGGAAGCTCGCCTGGATGGCGATACCCTGCACGACATTCTGGGGGGCCAGGTGTCGCTGCTGGCCGCGGTGACGAGCGGCCGGATCGAGGTGAAGGGACAGGTGTGGAAGGCGAAGGCGCTGGCCGATCTTTTCGCCCACGGGCAGTCACTCTATCCGCAGGTGCTGCGCGCCCACGGCATCAACCACAAGGGGCCCTGAGACGGGCTGCGAATCTGCCCGGCCGCTTAGAGAGATAGGCCTTCGGTCTTCGGCTCTTTGCCGGCGAGCTGGTCCAGCATGACTGCCAGCGCATCGAGGGCCAGCCGCAGCTCGTTATACCAATCGGCCGCCTGTTCGCGGGCGGGGGGGCGCGACGAGAGAATGCGGCGCAGCACTTCCGGGTTCTCGTCCGACGCCCAGATTTCCTGCATCTCCTCGACCAGCAGGCGGCGGCTGACCGGCACGTTGTGGCGCGCCAGGACTTCCCGGTAGTAGGCGAAGTCCTGGGCCAGGTCGAGCGTGACCGACTCGAAGCCGTGGCGGGCAATCATCAGGCGCGCTGAGTAGCGCATGATGTTGTCGAAGTGCATCTGCTCGTCGTCCGGCTGCGGCTCGATGAGGATGATGTCCACATCGCGATGGCGGCGGCGCAGCTGCTTGACGTGATAATGCAGGCCCGAATGCAATAGGATGGAAAACACCTGGGAGGTGACGGCCTGGATGCCTTTATCGCTAATATAGCCGTCGGGCGCACCGAGGCTGCTCAGGCCGGCCTGGGGCCGGTTGTCGAAGGGGACGATAGGGTTAATGCAGACGACCAGGGTCGCTCCCTGCTCAATGGCAAGGTCGAGGCTGGCGTTGCCGCGCAGGCCGCCATCCACATATTCGTTGTCGCCAATACGCACCGGCTTGTAAAAGAGGGGCAGGGCCGCCGAAGCGGCGACGGCTTGAGAGAGGGTGACGTCTTCGATATAGCCCGGACCAAAGACAGCACGCTCGCCGTTACCCAGGTTGGTCGCAATGATGTAGAGATCGCGTTGCAGCTCGGAGAAGGTATTGCTATAGCCGCCGAGCCGCATGACGCGGCGAACGTACCGCTCCAGACCAGAACTTTCATAGAGCCCGGCCGGGAGCGCCTCCAGCAGCAGCCAGACAAAGTCAAGCAGCGTGGTATCGTTGGCGCTCTGCAGGTAGCGGGTCCAGGCGGTCCACACCTTCTGCGGCAGTTTCAGTCCGCTGCGCAGCAACCCCGAGGGGCGCAGGGGAAAGAGGTCGCGCCGCCCAATGGCCGGCAGCTCGGGGTTTTTCTCGGTCATCACGTCGAGCATCACCCCGGGCGTGACGCCGGAAGCCAGCAGCGCGGCGACGAGCGCGCCGGCGCTGGTGCCCACGAAAATATCGAAGTCGTTAACCGTGCGGTCGACGAGGAGATCGTCGATGGCGCGCAGGGCTCCGATCTCGTAGACGGCGCCCGTCAGGCCGCCGCCGGCGAGGACGAGGGCCGTCTTACCACGGGTCGAGGGAATTCTGGGTTGGATAAACGATGTCTGCGTCAATAGCGAATACGCCCGGGGCGCCCCTATTACAATCACAGGCGCAGCTTTTGCTGCACCAGTCGATTGTATCCAGAGACCGATTCTGCGCAATCGTTTGGCCGGGAAGAAGATAGAGGAATCCGCGCTTTGATGGTAAAATGGGCGCAGCCTGTGCAGACACCGGCCTGGAAAGAGGCGCCGCGCAGCGGCAAACATTGGAGGATCAACATGGCCTACCCTTTCCCCAGTGACGAGTGGATCAAAGAGCTGATGGAACTGGTCAACCAGAGCGACGCGTATGCCCACGCGGCCGAGAAGTGGGAGGGCGATCTCAACTTCGTGGTCGAGCCGGGGCCGGGGCTGAAGGAGCCGGTCCATCTCTATATGGATCTGTGGCACGGCAAGTGTCGCGGCGCGGGCGCCTTCCCGGCGGGTGAAAAAGCGGCGGAGTTCGAGATCAGCGCGCCGCTGGCTACCTGGCGGCAGGTACTGGCGGGCAAGCTGGACCCGATTATGGGCTTGACCACCCGCCGGCTCAAGCTCAAGGGAAACCTGATGAAGGTCCTGAAGACGCCACGGGCAGCCATTGAGCTGGTGAACTGCGCGCGCGAGGTCGATACCGTTTACCCGAGCTGATATGGACAACCAGGCGGCGCGGCCGCGGGTCGGCCTGGCCCTGGGGGGCGGCGCAGTGCGTGGACTGGCCCATCTGGGCGTGCTGGCGGAGCTGGCGCAGGCGGGCATCCCCATCGACGTGGTGGCCGGGACAAGCGTCGGTTCGCTGGTCGGCGCCCTCTATGCCGCCGGGCTCGATCTGGCCGAGATGGAGCACATAGCGACCAAGATCCGCTGGCGCGATCTGGCACGCCCCATCTGGCCGCGGCGCGGGCTGGTCAGCTTTGAGCCGCTGGAGCAAACGCTCGTACGGCTTCTGGGCGACCTGACCTTTGCCGACCTCACCCTGCCCTTTGCCGCGGTCTGCACCGACATGCGTACCGGCGCACAGATTGTCGTCAACGAGGGAAGGCTGGCGCCGGCCGTGCGCGCCAGCGCCTCGATTCCCGGCATCGTCGCGCCGCTGGAAGTTGGGCCCTACCTTCTGGCGGACGGAGCGTTGGTGAACAACACGCCGGCCTCGGTGGTGCGCGCGCTCGGGGCCGACTACGTGATTGGCGTCGACATCATGTCGCCCAACTTCCTGCACACCAGCAGCCCGCTGCGGCTCGCCATCATGGCGCTGGAAATTGCCATCGCCAATAGCGGCACGGGCCGGGCCCACAGCGACTTCTTTATTGTGCCGAAGTTGGGCGGGCTGACCTATATGCTGTTCTCGGCGCGGGAGGCGCTGATTGCGCACGGGCGCGAGGCCGGCATTGCCGCCGCGCCGCTGATTCGCACGGCTTTGGGGTTGTCTTGACCGCCGTGCCCCCACTCCCCGGTTAAAGATAAAGAGGAGGGGGACGATGGTATTCGTCCCCCTCAATAAGACACTATCAGTCTTCGGAGCCGTTGGACTGGCCTTCGTCCGCGGGCGCTTCGGGCTCGGCGAGGCCGGGGGGCGCCGGGGTCGCCTCTTGCTCGAAGGCGCCGATGCCCAGCGGCTGCCACTTCTTCTGCACGTCGCCGCTGCGCAGCCGGTGTTCTGCGCCGCCGCGCGCGTGGACCTGCCCAAAGCCTTCGGGCTCGATGAACATGCGCTCACCCTGCAGCAAGGCGAGCACGCCTTCCTGTCCCGGTTCGAGACGGCGCTCAATTTGCGCTTCCAGATGCTCGATCTCGTGCGGGTCGTAGTCGTGCGGCTCGGTGTAGGTCGTGATGAAACCCTCGAAGTTGCGGAGCACGACCCGGGTAGGCGATTGGGACATGACGTAGTTGGGCATGACCGGGATCTTGCCGCCGCCGCCGGGCGCATCGACGACGTAGGTAGGCACGGCGTAGCCCGAGGTGTGGCCGCGCAGCCCTTCCATGATCTCGATGCCTCTGCTGACGCTGGTGCGGAAGTGGCCGGAGCCGGCGACGAGGTCGCACTGGTATAGATAGTAGGGCCGCACGCGGATCTTAACCAGGTCGTGCACCAGCTTGCGCTGGATGTGCACGGAGTCGTTGACGCCGGCCAGTAGTACGCTCTGGTTGCCCAGCGGTACGCCGGCGCGGGTCAGGCGGTCGGCGGCGGCCGCCAGCTCCGGCGTGATCTCCTTGGGATGGTTAACGTGGATGTTAAGCCACATCGGGTGGTAGCGGCTCAGTGTGTCGCAGAACTCCTGCGTGATGCGCATGGGCAGGAAAACGGGGACGCGCGAGCCGATGCGGATAATCTCCAGGTGCGGGATGGCGCGCAGACGGCCGAGAATCATATCCAGCAGCTTGGGCGCCAGCACCATCGGGTCGCCACCGGATAGCAACACGTCGCGGATCTGCGGCGTGCGCTCGATGTAGTCGATCTGCGCGTCGAACTCGGCGCGGCTAAAGGTCTGCGTGGGATCGCCGACGATGCGGCTGCGCGTGCAGTAGCGGCAGTAGCTGGCGCACTGGGTGGTGACGAGCATCAGCACCCGGTCAGGATAGCGGTGGACAAGGCCGGGAACCGGCGAGTGTTTGTCCTCGGCCAGCGAGTCTTCCATCATGGAATGGAAAGGCACCATCTCGCGCGCCGTGGGGATGACCTGCTTGCGCACCGGACAGTGCGGATCGTCGGGGTCAATCAGGCTGGCAAAATAAGGGGTAATGTCCACCCGGAAGAGGCCTGGCTGGCTTAGCGCTTTGCGCTCGGAGTCGGTGAGGTTAATCACTTTCTCCAGCTCGGCTACCGTGTTGAGACGGTTTGCCATCTGCCAGCGCCAGTCCATCCATTGTTGGTCCGGTACGTCCTGCCAGTATGGGGCTCTGGTGTGTACAGTTTCGGTGACGGGTGCCGCCGCTCTTGCTTCACTCATGTGGGAGACTCCTTTCTCGATCAATCACGCTTCCAGATAAGATACGATGATGACGCGGTGTGGCCTGCATGTGGGACAACTATAGGGCCGATTGTACGGCGCGGGCAGCCAATCGACAATGACGTTTAGAAAGCGACGCAAAGCTGTTAATCCACGGGCACCCCGATGAAGATAAGCTGCGTGCTGGTCAGTGGCGTACCCGGCTCGCCGAGCGAGGCCGTAATCTGGACCTGGTCCTCCACGTCGGGCGGCAACGACAGCTCAAAGCTCCAGAAGCCAAAGCGGTCGCTGCTCACCGTCGTATCTGCCAGCGTCCGCCCATCGGCGAGCGTGACCGAGACATTAACCTGACCGTCCGGCGCATTGTAGGCGACGCCGTTGATCTCGACAGTCTGGCCGCCGTTGATGCGCTGATTGGCCGCCGGGTTGGCGATGGCGACGCTCAATCCGCGCTCGTCGTCGCGCGGGTAGATGGTCAGCGGTACCTGCGCCGCCAGCCAGCCTTCGCCGCCCGGCTCATCTTTCATGATGACGGCGCACGCTTCCCCCTCCACGTTTTCCGGGATGATGACGTAGGTCTGCCAGTAGGTGCTGCTGCGCAGGTTAAAGGCATAATGAGCCACTTCCTCCTGACAATCGTTGACGGCCAGGAAGAAGCGCATGTTGCCGCCGCTGTCGGAGCGCAGATTGCCATCGCCGTAGAGCGCATGGCCCGCGGCGGCGATCAAACCCGGTGAAGGGCGCAGCAGTGTCAGGTAGCTCTCCGGCCGCGCTTCGCCCAGCTCGATAAACAGAGGGATGCTGTCGCTGGCGAGGAGCCCGCCGCCAGCGTCAAGCAGCACGGCCTGCAGCTGGGCGCTGCCGTACACGGCCGGTGGAATGGCTATCGTGCCGCGCCAGCCGCCTGTCTGCAGATCGGCCGTGGCCGCCGACAGGGTCCAGCCGGTCTCGCTGATCAGCCCCAGCTGGAGGATCATGCCCGGCAGGCTGTGGGAAAAGCCGCTGACTTCCAGCTCGCCGCCGAGCGGGACGCGCGCGCCCGCTGCGGGATTGGCGATGCTGAGAATGGGCGCTATGACCGGCGTGCCCGTGCTCGACGGCGGCCGGGTGGAGAGGACAGAGGTGGGCGTGGCCGGCGGCCGGGTAGCCGTCGCCAGGTCGCGCGTCGGCGGCAGGGGCGTCGCCGGCTCTTCGGTCGGCGCGCCGGTGGGCGAAGCGGCGAGTGGGGGCGGCGCGGTGGGTATAGCCGTGGGCAGGGCAGCCGTCTGGTCGCAGGCGACGAGCCCCGCGGCCAGCAGAGCCAGCAGCATGAAGATGAGCGTTTTCGTAGTGGGCGGGCGGTTCATCGCGCTTCTCCTTACGCCTGGTAGCCTCCGTATTATAATGCCGATTTGCCTTTTCGGGCGCTTTAGTTTAGATCCGGTGGCCGATGTTCAATCCGTTGTGGCTTCTCATCCTCATGCTGCTTCTGGTAGCCCTGGCAGCTGGCGCGTCTTATCTGCGCCGCGAACGGGCAGACCTGATCGCCAGCGGCGGCGTCCTCCTCCTGCTGATTCTCCTGCTCGCCAGCAAGCTGGCTGCCGCGCCGGGCAGCAGCCTGAGCTTTCCCTGGGCATGGGCGCTGGGCGAGGCAAACTGGTGGCCTGCCATCGCCCTGACCCTGCTGGCAGCCGTCGCGCTCCTTCCCGGCTCGCGCCGTCCCGATTTGGCGGCCGGGTCGTGGCGCATGCTGCTCATTACGGCGGTAGCGCTGGCCGCGGCCTGGGCCAGCTCGCCGGCGGCGCTGGTCACGACCTGGACGCTGTTGGCCGGCGTGCTGTGGCTGCTCTGGCGCAGTGAAGGCCCGGTATCCGCGCGCCGCAGTCTCTTCTGGCTGGCGCCGCTGGCTCTCTGGCTGGCAGCGGCTGTCTACCCGCCGGCTGCCACCGCCCTGCGCCTGCAGGCGCTGTCGGCGCCGCCCGTGACGCAGGCGCTATGGCTGGTGGCCGCCATGGTCGCCGTGGGCGCCTTTCCGCTGTATGTCTGGCGTCTGACGCCCTCCGGCGCGAGCCACGCGCTGGAGGCAATGATGACGCTGGCCCCGGTTGCGGCGGGCGCCGCCCTGCTGACCGTGGTCGCCGGCGGCGCGGCGGCGACGAGCTACGCGCTGCCGCTGACGCTGGCCGGACTGATTGGCCTGTTGTGGGCCGCCTATCAGGCCTGGAGCCAGCGCCGCCAGCCGCCGGCGCTGGCAATGGCGCTCGTTCTCGGCGAGGCGAGCCTGCTCACCTTGCTGGCGGCATGGAGCGGAGCCGAGGCTGTCCTGGCGCAGACGCGCGTGCTGCTGCTGGGCGCCGGTCTGCTCCTCCTGGCAACCGGCGGGGAAAAGCGCAGCCCCTGGCAGCGGCTGGCGCTCATCCCGTCTCTGGCGGCGCTGGCGGCGTTCCCCCTGACCGCCGGCTTCGCCGGGCGCGGCGCACTCTACAGCGCCTGGGCGACCAGCGAAAACTGGCTGCTGCTGGCTATCGCCGTCCTGCTGCAGACGCCGCTGCTGGCGGCGGCCATAGCCCTGGTCTGGCCCGATAGGTGGCCGCCTGGCCGACCCTCTCCGGCAGCGCTGGCGCCGCTGCTGGCCGGGTTGGGCCTGGTCTCCTGGCAGGCGATGGGCGAGATAGCGCCGCTGGCCTGGGCCGTCATTGCGCTGCAGATCGTGGTCGCGCTGGCCCTCTTCCGCTTTGCCGGCGAAGTGGAGGAGCTGGAGCAGGCGCTGCAGGAGGCGCTGGCCGTGAACCTGGAAAGCCGGCCGCTGGCCGACTCCCTGCGCGAAGCAAGCAGGACCCTCGGCGGCGGCATACGCAGCGCCACGAGGATGCTAGAAGGTGAAGCCGGCCTGCTGTGGGTTCTCTTTCTCCTCGTCGTCCTCTGGCTGGCGCGGTAGGCAATTATGATTTCCTTGCCGACGATCTTTGAATGGTTGGATCGGTTCGACTTTTTGCGCGGCGAGCCGGCTGCCTACCTGGTCCTGGCAGCGGTGACGCTACTGACCGTCGTCTGGGATTGGCGGGTCACCATCTTTGCCATGCTCGTGCAATATCTGGCGAGCAGCCTGCTCTACGTGGACGTGCTGGACCCCCGTCTGGCGATGGTCAAGCTGTTTGTCGGCGTCTTTACCTGTCTCATCCTCTATTTCACGGCGCGGCAGACACAATGGGGCCGGCTGCCGCCCGAGCTAAGCGAGACGGAGGCCGCCCAGCTACAGCGGGAACGACGCGCCGGTTTTGCCAGTTATCTATCGCCGGGCGGTTTGCCCTTCCGGCTGCTGCTGGCCCTGCTCACCGCCTTCGTGCTGCTCTCGCTGGCCGGCCGGCCTGGCTACCAGCTCCCGGCGGCGCCGCCGGCGCTGAACCTGGCCGTCTACGCGCTGGTCGGTTTTGGCCTGGTCAACACCGGCCTGACCAACGAGCCGTTCCGCAGCGGTATTGGCCTCTTATTGTTCCTCACGGGCGCGGAGCTATTCTACAATACACTGGAGCAGTCGGTCGTCATGCTCAGCGTGCTGGCCGGCATTCACCTGCTGCTGGCGCTGGTCATTGCCTATCTCACCCAGCTGCAGCACGCGCCGCCGGCGCTGACCGAGTAATTATGTCTGCTCTGACCATCATCTTCGCCGGACCTCTCTTGCTGGCGGCTCTCACCGTGCTGCTGCGGCGCTGGCCTGGCGCGGCTGCGGCGGTGGGCGCGGCCGGCGCGGCGCTGCTGGGGCTGAGCATTAGCAGCGCCGCACCGGCAGCAGGCGAGGCCGCGCTGCAGTGGGAGCCGCTGGGGCGCACGCTGCTCTTCGACGCCGCTACCGGCCGCATTCTCGTCTTGCTCTTTGCCGGCGCGGCAGTGCTGCTGCTGCTGGCCGCACTCTGGCCGCAGGGGCGCGATTTTGCGCCATCGCTGACGGCGGCGCTGGCGCCGCTGGCGCTGGCGCTGATGATCCGCCCCTTTGTCTACGGCGCCACCGCCCTGGTGGTCGCCGCCGCGTTCCAGGTCGCCCTGATCCAGTCGGGCCGGCCGGGCTCAACCCGCTCGGCCACCCGCTTTCTGCTGGTGATGGCGCTGGCCCTTCCCTTCTTTCTTGTGGCCGGCTGGATGGTCGATTCGGAGCAGCTCGTCTTTCTGCGCAGCCTGTGGCGGCTGATCTTGCTGGGCATCGTGTTGCTGCTGGCCGGCGCGCCGTTCCATTTCTGGGTACGCCCGCTCTTTGCCGAGGCCTCGCCGCTCTCGGTCGTCTTTGTCCTCGGCCTGGCGCAGCTGGCGCTTGTCACCTATGCAGCCACCGTCCTGGACGCCAGCCCGGCTCTGGCGCAGACTGGCCTCTCGCTCTGGCTGCGTCTGGCGGGCGTGGCGACTATGGCGCTCGCCGGGGTCATGGCGCTGGCGGCGCGACGGCTGCACCAGACCGTGGCCTACGCCGCCCTACTGGACATGGGCGCGGTGCTGGCCGCGCTCGGCGCCGGGCCGGCTGGTTTGCCGGCGGCCCTGCTCATGGTCCTGGGACGCACTCTGGCGCTGGCGCTGGCGATGGTGGGGCTGGCCTATGTCGAGCCCCGGCCGCGGACGGCGGCGGGCGGCCGGGTTGACTACCAGGGCGCGCTCTGGCCGCTGCTGCTCGTGGCCTACGGCGCCTTCACCCTGCTCGGCCTGCCCCTGACCCCCGGCTTTGCCGGCCGCTGGACAGAGATTGCCCTCCTCGGCGAGCAGTCGCCCTGGCTGGCGGCCATCGCCCTCCTGGGCGTCGCCGCCGCCGCGGCCGGCGTCTGGCGCTCACTGCCGCCGGGTAGAATGGCGTCCCTGCCAGGGTGGAGCGCTATGCGCCGGCTGGCGCCGGTGCAGGCCGCGGCGGCATTGCTCCTGCTACTTGCGCTGCTGCTCACACTCTTTCCGGCCTGGCCGCGCGCGCTGGTCGCGCTGCTGACGTGACCATTCTCTTACGCAAAAGGAGAGCCTTTCTATTGCGAAGGCCGGCTCGCTTTGCTAGAGTAGACAGCGGGGGCGCTCAGCTCTTCGTGTCAACAATTAATCGTGGCGGCAGCGCCGCGCAGAGGGCTTACCAGCCAGGACGTTGATGAACGCTAAAGAACGACTTCTCACACGAATTGCCTCTCGCGATCTGACAATCGCCGTCGTCGGCGTCGGTTACGTCGGCCTGCCGCTGGCCGTCGCCTTTGCCGAAGCAGGTTTCCGCGTGCTCGGCGTCGACGTCGACCCGGACAAGGTTGCCTCCTTGAACCGCGGCGAGAGCTACGTGGAAGACGTGCCCGACCAGGCGCTCGCGCCCCTGGTCGAGGCGGGTCGCTTCCGCGCCAGCGCCGACTACGCGGAGCTGGCCGATATTGATGCCATCTCCATCTGCGTGCCCACGCCGCTCGGCAAGTCGCGCGACCCTGACATCTCCTACATTGTCGACGCCGCCGAGCGCATTGCCGCTCACGGCTGTTCCGGCAAGCTGGTGATCCTGGAGAGCACCACCTATCCGGGAACGACCGAGGAGATCATCCTGCCGCGCCTGGGCGAAAACGGCTGCCAGGTGGGCGAGGATTTCTTCCTTGCTTTTTCGCCAGAGCGCATCGACCCCGGCCGGACCGACTATAACGTCTGGACGACGCCCAAAGTCATTGGCGGTATGACGCCTGCGTGCCTGGAAGCAGCGCTGGCGCTTTATGGCACGGTTGTGGCCGAGCCAGTACCCGTTTCCAGCCCGGCCGCGGCGGAGATGGTCAAGCTGCTGGAGAATACTTTTCGCGCGGTGAACATCGGGCTGGTGAACGAAGTGGCCCTGATGTGCGACCGGCTCGGCCTCGACGTCTGGGAAGTGGTGGAAGCGGCGGCCACCAAGCCCTATGGCTTCATGCCCTTTTATCCGGGGCCCGGCCTCGGCGGCCACTGTATCCCCATCGACCCGCACTACCTGAGCTGGAAGCTGCGCACGCTGAACTACACGGCGCGCTTCATCGAGCTGGCCGACGACGTGAACCGGCATATGCCCGATTACGTCGTCTCCCGCGTTGCCGAGGCGCTGAACGGCGCGCGTAAGGCGCTAAACGGCAGCCGTATCCTCGTCCTGGGCGTGGCCTACAAGCCCAACGTCAGCGACGTGCGGGAAAGCCCGGCGCTGGACGTGCTGGTGCTGCTCCAGGAGAAGGGCGCCAGCGTGAGCTATCACGATCCATTTGTGCCCACGCTGGAACCGGAAGGGATCTCCCTCTCCTCGACGCCGCTCAGCGCCGGGCTGCTGCAAGAGGCCGATTGCGTTGTAGTCGTCACGCACCACGACGCGATTGACTGGCATTGTGTGGTCGAGGAGGCGCGGCTGGTTCTGGATACGCGCAACGCGCTGCGCCGCGTGCAGGGCCGGGCGCAGGTTATCGCCCTGTAACTCAGTTAAGCTGGGCGAGGAGCGCGTACTTGGCCAGGTGCGCCGTGCGGTAGAGCGGGTCGATAGTCAGGGCCCGGTCGAAGCAGGCTAGCGCCTGTTGATAGTCGCCCAGATGCTCGTAGACCCGGCCCAGGTTCATATGGGCGAACTGGGGCACTTCATAGCGGGCTGCCGTCGTGGCCTGCTCCAGCCAGGGAATGGCCTCTTCCCAGCGATCCAGCTCAATCAGATAGGCGCCGATGTCGTTATAGGGGTTGCCAAAAGCAGGATCGACGGCGATGGCTTTTTCACATTCCTCAATGGCCTCTTCATAGCGCATCATCATGCTGTAGGTCCAGCCAAGAAAGGTGTGCGCCTCTGCCGTGGGGAACGCCTCTAAGGAGCGTTTGTAGAGCTGGATGGCGTCGGCCAGCTCGCCGCGCATCTGGTGCTTGTAAGCGCGCTCAAAGAGAATGGCCGCCTGCTGCCGCTGGATATCGCTCATGAAGCTAGTCTAGCACGCCGCCCTATCAGGGCCAATGGCCGGGGACGACGGGTTCCGGCTACAGGTTGAAGTTGCGGTAGCGGCTCAGGAGGATGACGTAAAGGCCGAAGGCGATGAGACCACCGGCGACAAGGGCCAACAGATAGAGCCCATAATCCTGGCTGGCGATGGCAGCCAGCGTCTGGCCCAGGCCGCGCGCTTCTTCAGGGTCGAAGCGCCGCGCCGCCTGCACCAGGAAGATGCCCATAAGCCCGTAGATAAGCGCCCTCACCACGTAGCCAATGCGGCCGGTCCACACCAGCCACTGCTCCTGGCCGGCGGATAAGCGGTCCAGGTGGAGCGCGCGGCGAAAGTTGGCCGTGATGGCTTTATGCAGCTGATAGGTAGCCAGCCCTATGAAGACGAGGCCGGCGCCGATGACCAGCTCCTGCCCCAGCGGCGCGGCCAGCAGCGCCCGCGTCCAGTCGGCTGGCGTGCGCCCATCGCTGGTTGTGGGGCCGAGCCCCAGCCCGAGCTGTGCGGCGACGAGGGCCAGGCTGAGATGGATCAGCCCGTTGCAGACGTGCGCAACGCGGTTGACGATACTGATCAGGCCTGTCCGGTTCTCTTTAGCCGGGTCGCGCGCGGCCATCAGCAAATGCCCAAGCGAGTAGCCGGCCAGGCCAAAGGCGATGAGCACGAGGAGCAGCCGACCAAACGGCTCGGCAACAATGGCGCGCAGGGCCTCCTCGCGACTGATCTCGGGGCTGCGAGCGCCCAGGCTGGCGTCAAGCGCCAGCAGGCCGACGAGCAGATAGACGAAGCCATCAGCGACGTAGCCAATACGAGTCAGCCGCGTGAGAATGGGCAGCGCGCGCTCCTTGAGGCGGCGGGCGCCGGTCAGCAGCGCCGGGGCTCGCTTGGTCAGCTCGTCGGCGTCGGGCATAGCGGCTCCACAGTAATGATAGGCAGGTGTGGCTGGCTCCTTTTAGTCGAGCGAGAGTTTGACGACGGTCACCCCGGCCCCGCCCTCGCTCTCCTTGCCTTCTTCCCACGACCGTATCCGCGTATCGCGGCGCAGCGTGTCGCGCACTGCTTCCCGCAGCCGGCCCGTTCCTTTGCCGTGAATGATGCGCACGTAGGGCAGGTCGGCGAGAAGGGCGCTGTTCATGTAGCTCTCCAGCCGCGCCAGCCCTTCTTCGACGGTGGCGCCGCGCAGGTCCAGCTCCATGGGCGGCGCCTCGCGGACTTGCACGCGCACGGTGGGCTGCACGGGCTCGGCGGCGCTGGCCTCCTCCAGCAGCTTCAGCTCGGTCAGGCTGACCCGTGTCTTGAGACGGCCCAGGGCGACTTCGGCGTCTTTGTTGCCCAGAGAGATGATTTCGCCGCTCTGGTTCAACGACTTGACCAGCACGCGGTCGCCGACCTGCAGGGTATCGCGCAGGCGGCGCATGGCCCGGCGCTGTGAGGGGGGCGCCGGGGCGCTTTCCTGGAGGCCGCTTTCCACTTGCTGCAGCTCCTTACCAAGCTGTTTGAGCGCATTCGCCGACACGTCTGCCTCGCCGCGCCCGGCGCGGAGCTGGCTGCGCACCCGGCGCAGCTCCTCGCGCACCACTTCGATCTCTTCCTGAGCCTGGCGACGCGCTTCGGCCAGCACTTCGTCGCGCTCGGCGTCGATGCGGTCCAGCCGCTGCTGCAACTCATCACGCTCGCGCTCGACCTTCTGCAGCGCCAGCCGCGTCGCCGCTTCCTGCGACGAGATACGCTCGCGAATGTCGTAGATCGAGTCGAGCAGCGTGGCCGCGCGCGTGCTGCCGGCGCCGAGCAGTGTCAGGGCGTCGTCCAGGATTGTCTCGTCCAGCCCCAGGCGCCGGGCAATGGCAACGGCGTTGGAGCGGCCGGGGAGGCCGATCGTCATCTCGTAGGTAGGTGAAAGCGTATCGACGTCAAAGAGCAGCGAGGCATTGGTCGCCCCTGGCGTCTGGCTGGCATAGACCTTGAGCTCCGGGTAGTGGGTGGCGACAAAAGTCGTCGCGCCCTTGTCGCGCAGGAAGTTGACGATAGCCTGGGCCAGGGCCGCGCCTTCGGCCGGGTCGGTGCCTGAGCCAAGTTCGTCCAGCAAGACCAGCGAGCGCTCGTCCACCTGCTGCAGAATGCGGGTAATGTTGGTGATATGCGACGAGAAAGTAGACAGACTCTGTTCAATCGACTGTTCGTCGCCGATATCGGCAAAAACATCGTCGAAAGCAGTGAGGCGCGCCTCTACTGCGGGCAGGTGGAGCCCTGACTGGGCCATTAGCGCCATCAACCCTACTGTCTTGAGGCTGACCGTCTTACCGCCCGTGTTCGGCCCGGTAATGAGCACCAGGTAGACCTCTTCGTCGAGAAGTAGATCGGTCGGAACTACCGAATCCGGGGGCAGCAACGGGTGGCGCGCGCCGCGAATCCAGATGGTCGAGCCGGGATGGCGGTTGGCGGACAGCGCGGCGGCCCTGCGCCCGTGCCCGCCGCGCGGCGAGCGCCAGGGGACGAACGCCGGCGCTATTGCATTCAGGGCAGAGGCGTAGCGGGCGCGGGCGAAGATGAGGTCCAGCTCCGCCATGCGTTCGACCACCCGCTTCACCGCATCGGCGTGGGCGGCCACCTGAGCCGAGAGGGCGGCCAGGATGCGCTGGATCTCCTCTTCCTCCTCTATTTGCAGCGAGCGGTACTCGTTGTTTAGCTCGACCGTGTTCATCGGCTCGATCCACAGGGTAGCGCCACTGCCGCTCTGGTCGTGCACAATGCCGCGGATGCGCCCTTTGTATTCGGCTTTCAGCGGCACCACATAGCGCCCGCCCCGCGTCGTAATAATCGGCTCCTGCAGGAAGCGGTTCATGCTGCTGCTGAGCAGACTTTGCAGCCGTTCGTGGATGCGGCTGTGCGCGACGCGGATTGAGCGGCGGATGTGCGCCAGCCGCTCGCTGGCGCTATCGAGCACCTCGCCTCGATCCTCGTCAATCGCTTCGCCAATGGCCTGCACCAGGCCCGGGATCTCCTCAATCAGGTGGGCAATGGCCGCCAGGTGCGGGTAGCGCTCTTCGACACGCAGCAGAGCCCGTTGCAAGTTGCGGGCGGCGATGAGCGTGTTGCGCACGTCGAGCAGATCTTCCGGGCGCAGGACGAAGCCGCGCACGGCATTATCGGCCGCCCGGCGCACGTCGCGGGCGCCGCCAATCGTCGCCTCACTGCCGGTGTCAAAGAGCCGCAGCGCTTCATTCGTCTCGGCCTGGCGCCGCGCCGCTTCGTCGGCGTCTGCGGTCGGCCGCAGGCCGCGCGCCATCGCCTCCCCGGCGCTAAAGCTGGTATAATGGGCCAGCCGGTCCAGGATCTTGTCGAATTCCAGGATGCGGAGCGTCTTTTCGTCCATAGGGCACCATTTTTACCATTTTGCAGAACGGATGACCATGAGCTGCTTGCCCGCCTGCCCGCAATCCGGCGCAATCCTTACATGGACGAACGCATAGCGCCGCCCGTTCACAGCCGGCGGATTCTCCTCATCCCCTTGCTACTCTATCTGTCGCTGGGCGCTCTCTACCTGTTCGCGGTGCCTCCGGGAGAGTCGCCCGACGAGCCGGGCCATCTGCAGTGCATCGAACAGGTGGCGCAAGAGCGGCGGCTGCCGCGTATCGAGCCCTGGCCGTCCGGGGAATGGTGGAGCCGTACGACCCTTCTCTCCGGGCACATGTGCTACCACATGCCGCTTTACTACGTGGCATCCGGCGCGGTACAGCTCACGATCCATCAGCTCGGCGCCTCCGCGCTGCACTACGAGTTCCCCCCTAATAACCCGGCCTGGACCGCCGGCGCGCCGGCCATGTTTGCCCATGAGCAGGTGTGGGGGCTGGCGGAGACGCCGGCCGTCACGGCGGTGCGCCTCTTAACACTGGCCTCTGGCCTGCTATTGCTGTGGGCGACATACCAGATTGCGCGGGCCGTTTTCCCGCAGCGGCCGGCTACCGCCGTTCTGGCGACGACGATTGTCGCCGGCTGGCCGCAGTTCGTCTACATGAGCCGGGCGATCAGCAACGATGTACCCGCGGCTGCCCTGGCGGCAGCCGTTCTCGCCCTTCTGCTGCGCGGGCGGCGTCCGCAGCGTTACATAGTCGCCGCCGTCGTCGCCATCCTGGCCGGCCTGACCAAGCTCACGGCCGCGTTCACGGTCGTCATCGTCCTGGCCGGCTTTGCGCTCGACTTTCGGCTGCGACCAGAGCAGCGGCCACTCCTGCGGCAGTCAGGGCTCTTGATGCTGGCCGTCCTGGGCGGCGCGGCGCTGTTGGCGGCGCTGGAGCCAACGCTGCGGGCCAATCTGCAGGCCAGTGCGCGCGCTTTTGGCGGCAGCGCCCCGGCCGCAGCGACCTTCACCTACTGGGTGGAGGTGCTGCGCCTGACGGCCAGCTCAGGCTGGGCCCGCCTTGGCTGGATGAACGTCGCCGCGCCGCCATGGCAGGCCCACCTGTGGTGGGCTATCCTGCTGGCGGGCGTCGCCGCGGGGCTGTGGCGCCTGCGCTCGCAGCCGCGCGCGCCGTTCGTCGTCGTCCTCTTGCTACTCTGGATTGGCGCCGTCGTTGCCGGTTATCTGCGCATCAATATGAACCGCTTTCAGCCGCAGTTTCGCTTCGCCTTTGCCCTGGTACCGGTTCTGGCAGCCCTGGCCGCAGGCGGCTATACGGCCCGGCCTGCTCTCTGGCCCGGTCGCCGGCCACTGGTTAGATTAGGCTATTTGGCCCTTCTTTTGTTCTTTGCTAACCTATGGCTTGTTCTACGCCTGATTGTGTCAGCCTACTCTACGTAGGGTAAGGCTCATAGGAACGATATGACGAGACAGTATACAAGACATCTTGTTCTGCTGATTACGGGCATCGTCGCGGCCGCCGTCATCGCCTTTGCCAGCAAACCAACCAACGCCTCGCCGGCCGCTGTCGAGAGCCCCGTCCAGGTTGAGACGCCCGACAGCGCCACGCAAAGCTGCCGCTACGGCACCTCGGTTGTCGGCTCGCATGCCGCATATGTGCAGGCTATGGGCATCGGCTGGACGCTTGGGTTCAATTCGGCGCCGGGCCCTGTCGTGGTCGGCGCAGAGCATGTTCCCACCGTGCGCATCCAGCAAAAATGGAACGGTAATACGCGTTTGGACGATTATGTGCTGACTTCGCCGCCATCGCTGGGGGCATTGGCGACCCTGGTAAAAAACAACCCCGGCCGCATCTGGCAGGTCGGCAACGAGGTGGACCGGGTCTTCTGGCAGGATGACATCATGCCCAAGGTCTATGCCAAGGCCTACCATGACATCTATAAGGTGATTAAGGCCAATGACCCGACGGCTCTCGTGACGCCATCGGCCCTGGTCGAGGTAACGCCGGGCCGGCTGCAGTATCTTGACATCGTCGTCGACGCCTACATCGCCACACACAATGTGCCGCTGCCGGTTGACCTCTGGAACATGCACGTCTATATCCTGCCGGAGGCGGAGTACAACCAGAATGGTCAGCTTGTACCCTCGCGCGCCGGCATCGCTTTGGGGACAGATCCGGCACTCGCCAAGATCTTTAGCGGCGGCAACGCGGCCCTGTGCGGGCAGAGCCAAATCTACTGCTACGCCGACCACGACAACCTCAACGTCTTCAAAGAACAGGTCTACGCGATGCGACAGTGGATGAAGTCGCGCGGATACCAGAACAAGCCGCTGATCATGACCGAGTTCGGCACGCTGTACCCATACATGGAGCCGACCGATCAGCCGCCGCCACCGCCAGAACCGTGCCCGAATTGCTACTCACTGCAAGATGAGTTCCAGAATACCTTTTCTCCGCAGCGTGTCACCGCCTTCATGAACGCAACGCTCAACTTCCTGGAAAATACCACCGATACGTCGCTGGGTTTTCCGGAAGATAATTATCGCCTGGTGCAGCAGTGGAACTGGTATGCCGTCAACGAAGGCCACGTCTGGACCTCCAACAACCTGGTGAAGGATGACGGCAGCGGCCTGACGCTCATGGGCCAGGCATACCAGAACTGGAGCCAGAGCGGCGGCTACATCCCCAACCTGCGCCTTTCCGCGGCGCCGGGAGGCGTGGCCTGGTCTTCAGGCGGCACGGCCAGCGCCCAGATTTCGGCGATCATCCGCAACAACGGCACGATTGAGACACAGGGCCCGCTCAAAGTCACGTTCTACAGCAATGCAGGGCTCACCAGCGAAATCGCCTCCGCCACGATTCCCGCGGGCATCACCGGCTGCGCCACTCGGGCCTACACAGCTTCGGTTACGTGGCCCGGATTAACGCCAGGCGTTCATCGCTACTGGGTTAAAGTGAATAGCGACAACGCGATAGCAGAGACCACCGCGGCCGACAATACCGGGTCAGGAACGGTCATCGTCGATCCGCTCCAGGTCTTGCTCCCCAGTATCATTCGCTAAGGAAAGATCCAGCGGCTCAGTCAAGAGCAGGCGCGCTCAGGTGAGTGCGCCTGCTTTTTATTTGGCGCATTCTAGTCGCCTTTCTGGGCGAACTGCTTCTCCCCCGCCCGGATCGCCACCGTCAGCCAGTTCTCCCGCGGCGGCAGCGGGCAGCTATAGGCCTCGTTATAGGCGCAATAGGGGTTGTAGGCGTAGTTGAAGTCTATCTCAATCTGGTTCCCGCCCAGGTGGCGCAGGGCGGGGCGGTGACTGTCCAGGTAGCGCCCGGCGCCGTAGGTTTCCCGGCCATTGGTCGCGTCCTTGAACGGGAGAAAGAAGTCGCCATGCAGTGGGTCCTGGTAGATGACGAGACTGGCTTCCTCACCATCCACGTCAAAGGTGACGCGGCCCCAGCGCCGGTAATGGCTGGTGTCGCCGGTGCTGGTCTGCATCTCAATCAGCGGCTCGTCGTCCTCAAAGCGCTCGGCCTCGCCGCTGAAGCGAAAGCTGCGGTCAGGCTCGTAATAGTCCAGGCCCTCAAACTGCTCCTGTTGCTCGTAGGATAGCGGCGAATGGGGGTGCATCTGCAGCATGTCGTCAATTTCGGCGCGGAAGTGGGCCAGCACCAGCCCGTAACGATCAGGGTCAGCCATCATTGTTCTCCTGTCAACTGGTGGTAGCGTCGCAAAGAAAAAGGATACCCGGAGAAGGTATCCTTTACATTAGCGGAGAGGGTGGGATTCGAACCCACGGTGACCTCACGGCCACAACGCTTTTCGAGAGCGCCCCAATCAACCACTCTGGCACCTCTCCTCGTATTTAACTATCGTCCAGCCCGCGCCGCTCGCGCAGACTGCGGAAGAATCCCTGCAGCAGCGCGGCCGCCTCGTCTTCCAGCACGCCGCTGGTTATGGCGACGCGGTGGTTGAAGCGTGGCTCGCCCAGCACGTCAATGATCGTGCCGTCAGCGCCGAAGCGTGTGTCCGGCGCGCCATAGACGAGCCGCTCCAGCCGCCCCTGGATCATCGCGCCAGCACACATCGGGCAGGGCTCCAGCGTCACGTAGAGCGTGACCCCAATCAGGCGCCAGTTGCCGAGATGATCGGCCGCCTGGCGCAGGGCGATCATCTCTGCGTGGGCGGTGGGATCCTGGTCGGCCTCTTTGCGGTTAAATCCAGCGCCGATGACCCGGCCCTCGTGGACCGCTACCGCCCCTACCGGGACTTCGCCCAGCGTCGCCGCCTGCGCCGCCTGTTCCAGAGCTAACCGCATCCAGCGCTCGTCTGCTGCCTGGCTTTCTTCCATGCTAACGTTCGTGCTGTTAACGAAGGGCCATTATAGCAAAGCAGGCAGGCAATCGCCACAATTCCACGCACTTCTTATGAATGGCCCTCGACTGAGCTACGGCTGCTTTCAACACTCTCTCGCTCATGATACACTACCAGTTATAGGCCGGGCGCGCTCCTCCGGCGCTGCGTCACGGACGCCCCGGCTAGCGTGTTCTTTGTTCTCCTGGCCGGGGATAAAAGCGACCAGGATACAGGTAAACATCATGCGCAAGCTTCTGCTCGCTCTCGTCATCGTCGTCGTGCTGGCGGCTGGCTGTCGCCGCGAGCCTGAGACGCCAATCCCTACGCCTGAGCCAACGCCCACGGCGGCGGCGCCTAGCACGGCCGCGGCCACGCGACCGGCTGCCACGCCAACCAGTGCGCCCGCAGCTACCCCCGGCGCGGTTAGCGGCCGGATTGACCCCGATAGCATCGATTGGGCGCCGCAGGTGGTCTATGCCAGCCCGCTGCCGGGCGAGGAAGTCGTGCTCGACGGCGCGATCACCATCCGCTTCGACCAGCCGATGAACCAGCCCTCGGTGCAGCAGGCCTTCACCATTGAAGATAGCGAAGAACGGGAGGCCGTGCGCGGCAGTTTCTCCTGGCCGGAAGCGGATACCCTGGTCTTCACACCGCAGGGCGAGCTGGCGCGCAGCGAAAGCTACCGCGTCGCCATCGGGACACGGGCCGCCGGTCGTAATGGCCAGCAGCTACAGGAGCCGGTAGAGCTGCTCTTCCAGACGGTCGGCGCCCTCGAAGTGGCGCAGGTCATCCCGGCCGATGGCAGCGAGGGTATCGACACCGACGCCAGCATTACCGTGCTCTTCAACCGGCCGGTTGTACCATTGGTCAGCACAGGCCAGCAGGGCGACCTGCCACAGCCCATCGCGCTCGAGCCCGCTGTTAGCGGCAGCGGCGAGTGGATCTCGACCAGCATCTACCGCTTCACACCTGCGGAGAGCCTGGAGGGCGCCACCAGCTACGAGGTGACGATAGCTGCCGGGCTGGAAGACGTCAGCGGCGGCGTGCTGGAGGAAGCCGTAACCGCTTCCTTCACTACCCTGCAGCCGAGTGTTGAAAGCATCGTCCCGGGCCCCAATGCCTCGGAGGTCGCGCCGACGACGGCAATCACTATCACGTTCAGCATGGCGATGGACCAGGCGGCGACAGAAGGCGCCATCACGCTCAGCCGCTCGACCCCGCTCGACTTTTCCTGGGTGGACGAACGCACCGTGGTGATGACGCCGCAGCAGATGCTCGACATGGGGACGAGCTACACCGTGGCCGTGGGCGAGCAAGCCAGGGCAGCCTCGGGCGCGGCGACGCTGGACCGGCTGACGACCAGCAGCTTTACGACGATGCCGCTGCCACGGGTCGTGCGCACCTCGCCGCGCGACGGCGAAGTAGCGCCGGCCTATCAGTCCAACATCACCGTCGAGTTCATCTCCCCGGTCGATCCGGAAACGGTTGAAGGCCACATCGAGATTGTTCCCCAGCCGGAAGACGTCAACTATTTCATCAGTGACCGATGGGTCAGCATCGACTTTGCCATGGAGCGCAAGACGACCTATCGCGTTACCGTGCCGGCCAGTGTCGCCGATCCCTACGGTAATACGCTGGCGCAGGCTTATAGCTGGACGTTTACGACGGCGCCGCTGGTGCCGGTCGTTTCCCTCAACCTGCCGCTCAACGTCAGCCAGCTCACCAGCGGACCGACTACGGCCGTCGATATCGTCTATCGTAATGTCTCGCGCATCGACGCCGCCCTCTACGAGCTGGGGCTGCCGATCACGACGCTGCTGGAGCCGTACCGCGTCAACGAGATGGGCGTCCCGGGTGCGCCGCTGCGGAGCTGGAGCCGGCCGTCGGACGCCGCCGAGGACGCCGCCAGCCACACGACCATAGATCTCGGCGATCTCCCCACCGGCCTCTATCTGCTGACGGCTATCGGGCCGGAGGTCAGCAACGAAGACCGCTACTGGCAGAACCAGCGCAACCTCGTCGTCATCGCCGATACAAACATCGTGGTCAAGGAGATGTTTGGCGCCGTCCACGTCTGGGTCACAGATCTGGCAAGTGGTCAGCCGGCGCCGGGGCGGGCGCTGACGCTCTATAACGCCAACGGTAGCGAAGTAGGCCAGGCGACGAGCGACGCCAATGGCTTCGCCAGCTTCAGCTACGAGCCGCCGCGCAGCTATTTGCCCGGCGTCGCCGTCGTCAGCGGCGAGCCCGGCGCGGCCAGCTTTGGCGTTGGCGCCAGCAACTGGAACGGCGGGGCCAGCCCGTGGGTGTTCGACATCGACGTGGGCGGCGAGGATGAGCTGGCCGAGTTCGCCTACATTTACACCGACCGGCCCATCTACCGGCCCGGCGACACCGTGCATTACCGGGGCATCGTGCGCGATCCAAATTACGCCCGCTACGGTATGCCCACGCGCCAGAGCGCGACGGTGCGCGTCGAGCAGGTCACATCCTTCGAGCCCGCGCAGCAGCTAGCAGAGGTGCAGCTGACGCTGGATGAGTTTGGCGCCTTTAGCGGCGAGTATATCATCCCCGAAGACGCCTCCCTGGGACGGTACCAGCTCCACATGCCAATCAGCGGTCCGAACATGATGTCGCGCAGCTTCATGGTGGCCGAGTATCGCCGGCCTGAATTTCAGGTGACGGTGACGCCGGAAATGACGCAGACGGTGCGCGGTGAAGCGGTGGACGTGACGGTCGAGGCGCGCTACTTCTTCGGCGCGCCGGCCAGCGACTTGGCGCTCGAATGGCTCGTGCGCGAGCTGCCCTATCGCCTGCCGTGGAGCGGCCCGCCCTACTACCGCTTCACCGACGAGGATGTCTTCTACTACTTCGGCGGCCAGGATAGCGACTTCTCCGGCAACTACGTCGCCAACGGCAGCGGGCAGACAGATGCGCAGGGGCGCTTCACTATCACGCTGCCGGCCGATATGCTGGAAGCGGTGGCAGCCGGCAGCCGCATTGTCACCGTGGAGGCCACGGTGCGCGACCTGAGCGACTTCCCGGTCAGCGCCAGCTCTCAAGTTATCTTCCACGCCGCCGACCGCTACGTGGGCGTCACCCCTGCCAGTTACCTGCTCCAGACCGGTCAGGAGGCGGCGGTGCGACTCATCACGCTCGACCGCGATGGCGAGCCACTTCCCAACCAGGAGGTCGAGGTCATCTTCTACGAGCGCCGTTATGAGCAGGTCCGTGAGTCGCGACCCGGCTTCTTCTTCGGCAACCCCTGGGAGCCGGTGGATACGGAAGTCGCCCGAACCACGACCACCACGGATGGAGAGGGCGAGGGGCAGGCCAGCTTTGCGCCGGAACAGGGCGGCACCTATCGGGCTGTCGCCATCATCCGCGACGCACAGGGCCGCAGCCACCAGAGCAGTACCCTCTTCTGGGTGAGCGGCCTGGACTACATTGGCTGGCGCAATAATACCGAGATAAAGACGATGGAGCTGGTCGCCGACCAGCCGAGTTATGAGGTAGGCGATACGGCGCGTATCCTGGTGCAGTCGCCCTTCCCTGGCACGGTGCAGGCCTGGGTGACCATCGAACGGGGCGCCCTGATCGAACAGCGGCTGGTGACCCTGGCGAGCAACAGCGACTTCGTGGAGATCCCCATCACGGATGCCTTCGCGCCCAACGTCTATGTCACCATCGCCGCGCTTCAGGGCGCCGGCCAGGAGCAGTTCGCCGACATTCGCCTCGGCATTGTCGAGCTGATTGTGCCGCCGGACCAGTTCGCACTGAACGTGAGCCTGACGCCGCAGAGCGAGCTCTTCGGGCCGGGAGAAACGGTAAGCTACGAGATCCAGGTAACGGATGTCACGGGTCAGCCCGCCGCGGCTTCGCTGTCGCTGGCGCTGGTCGATCTGGCCGTGCTCACGCTGCAGCCGGATAACGCGCCGCCTATACTGGATGCGTTCTACGAGCGGCAGCCCTACCGCAGCGTCACCGGCAGCGGCCTCTTCGTCAGCGGTGAAGGGCTGGAGATCGAGGTGCCGTCCGATATTTTCGGCGGGGGCGGCGGCGGGGGCGGCGGCCCGGAGATGGCTAACCCCTCGCTGCGCGTGGACGAGGACGATGTACGGCGCGACTTCCCGGATACAGCCTACTGGCAGGCCAGCATCACAACCGACGACAGCGGCCGGGCTACGGTGGAGATTCCGCTGCCCGACACGCTGACGACCTGGCGGCTGCACGCCAAAGCCGTAACGCTGGACACGGAAGTGGGACAGGCCAGCACGGATATCGTCACCAGCCTGCCGCTGCTGCTGCGGCCGGTGACGCCGCGCTTTTTCACCGTCAACGACGCCCTGCAGATCGGGGCCATTGTCAACAACAACACGGCGGCGGCGCTCGACGTGACGGTCAGCTTGGAAGCTGAGGGCCTGGAGCTGCAAGACGAAGCCAGCCAGCAGGTCAGCGTTCCTGCCGGCGGCCAACGGTTAGTGCGCTGGCCGGTGACGGTGCTCGACGTGACCGCGGCCGACCTGACCTTCCGCGCCGAGGGCGGTGGCTTCAGCGACGCCACCAGGCCCAGCTTCGGCGAGGGGCCAGACCAGCTCGTCCCGGTCTATCGCTACGACGCCGAAGACCTGGTGGGCGCATCCGGCGTCATGGAAGAAGCGGGCCAGCGGGTTGAAGCCTTCCTGCTGCCGCCGGCGGCGAATACGCGCCAGGGCAGCATCGACGTGCAGGTGACGGCGTCGCTGGCCGGCGCCGTATTGGAAGGCCTGGACTACCTGAACGACCCGCACGTGCTGGATCGGAGCTGCGCTCACGGCTTGGTCAGCCACTTCCTGCCGAACCTGGCGATTGTGCGCGCCTTCCGCGACCTGGGGCTGGAGCCGCCCGGCGCCGACGCGGAGATTGACGAGGTTATCAACCAGAGCATCCAGCGGCTGGCGCAGTTACAGATGAGCGGCGGCGGCTGGGGCTGGTGCTACAGCCGCCAGGTAGACCCGTACCTGACGGCCTACGTGCTCTACGGACTCTACCATGCCGGGGCCGAAGGCTATGATCTGGCCGGCATCAACGTGCAGTCGGCGCTGCAGCGACTGAGCATCCGTGACGTAGAAAGCCTGGGCACGCCCTACGCCGCCAACCGGCAGGCCTGGTTCCTCTACGTCCGCAGCCTGTGGGATGCGGCCGAAGTCGGGGATCTGGACGCACTGGTCGACGTGCAGCGTGAGCTGCTCGATCCCTATGCCCGCGCTTACCTGGCAATGGCCTACCAGCGTCTTGACCGCACTAATGCGCACCGGCAGTCGCTGCTCTCTGACCTGGCAAACGACGCGGTCATCAGCGCAACCGGCGCGCACTGGGAAAACGCTGCCGATGATTGGCGCAACCTGAGCAGCAACATTCGCGGCACGGCGGTCGTCATCGCCGCCCTGGCCGAGCTGGACCCCAACCATGCCATGGCCTCGCAGGCTGTGCGCTGGCTGATGTCAGCCCGCCAGGCAAGCCACTGGACGACCCCATTCGAGACTGCCTGGAGCCTGATTGCGCTCACCGACTGGATGGCGGCGACCGGCGAGCTGGACGCCGAGTTCAGCTACGAGGCCCGCGCCAACCGGGCGCAGCTCGGCGAAGGCAGCTTCGTGCAGGGTGACGCCAGCCGCGTCGACGACTATAGCGCGCCCCTGGCGGCCATGCTGGCAGATGAGCCGAACTTCCTCATCTTCCAGCGCAGTGAAGGGCCGGGACGCCTCTATTACACGGTGCACATGGACGCCTTTGTCGATGCGGCCTCGGTGGAGCCGGTCAGCCGCGGTTTTACCGTGGAGCGTGCATACTACGACGCCGACTGCGACCCGGAGGCGCAGACGTGCGCGCCGCTGACCGCGATTCCGGCCGGCGAGCGCGTGCGCGTCGAGCTGACGATCATCTCGTCGCGCGACCGCACTTTTGTGCGCGTCGAGGACCCGATTCCGGCCGGCGCTGAGGCCATCGACCCCAATCTGGCTACCAGCGCCGGGGGGCTCGGCGGCAGCATCAGCCGCACCGACCGCAGCCAGTATTACTACGGCTACTGGGGCTGGTGGCACTTTGACCGTATAGAATACCGCGACGACCGTGTTGTCTTCCTGAGCAGCTCCCTGCCTGCAGGAACTTACCAATACAGTTACTTCCTGGAAACAGCGCTTCCCGGCGACTTCCAGGTACGCCCCACTGTGGCCTACGAGGAGTTCTTCCCCGAAGTCTTTGGCCGCAGCGCCGGCATGATCTTTAGCATTGAGGAGTAAACACAGAAGTGATGAATGACGAGAAACGCCTGATCAGCGCCGAGGACCTCTACCGCTTTGAGCTGGCGTCTGATCCCCAGATTTCGCCCGACGGTAAGCACGTCATCTTTTGCCTGCAGCGCGTTAACCGCGATGATGAGAAGAAGGTCGCCAATCTGTGGATTGTGCCGACCGCGGGCGGCGAGCCGCGCCGCTTTACGTCCGGGAACCACGTCGATAGCCATCCTCGCTGGTCGCCCGACGGCGAGCGCATTGCCTTTCTCTCCAACCGCAAGGACGATAAGCAGCCGCAGATCTATCTGATCCCCTTCAGCGGCGGCGAGGCGGAACGGCTCACTGACCTCAAGGGCAACTTCGCCACGCTTAACTGGTCGCCGGACGGCAGCCGGCTGCTTTGCCAGTTCCGCCGCAAGGACAAAGAGGCGATTGAGCGCGACGAAGACGAACAGAAGAAGAAGCTGGGGATCGTCGCCCGGCACATCACCCGCATCGACTTTCGCCTCGATGGCGCCGGCTGGCTGCCGCAGGAACGCTGGCACATCTGGACAATCGACGTGAGCAGCGGCGAGGCGACGCCGGTAACGGATGGCGTCTATGCCGAGACCAGTCCCGTCTGGGCGCCCGACGGCGAGTCGATTTTCTTCTTCTCCAACCGCAGCGAGCAGCCCGATATGGAGCCCGATCTGGTGGACCTGTTCGAGGTCGCGGCCAGTGGCGGCGAGCCGAGGAAGCTACCAACGCCTATTGGCGGCAAGTTTGGACTGGCGGTCTCGCCCAATGGAGAATGGCTCTCTTACGTCAGCAGCGAAGGCAAGGGGAACTGGTGGCGCAATAGCGGGCTCTGGGTATTGCCGCGCGACGGCAGCCAGCCAGCCCGCGATCTGACCGCCGGCAGCGACCGCCACATCTCCAACAGCACCGTTGGCGATGTGGCCGACCGCCCCTTCACGGCGCCGGTCTGGGGGCCTGAGGGCGAGAAGCTGGTCGCCCAGGTCTCTCGTCACGGGCGCACCTCGCTCTTTACCGTGAGCCATGAAGGGGAGATCGAGCCGTTCCTGGCGCCGCAAGGGGTGATTAGCGACTTCACCTTCGACGAGAGCCGGCGCAAGCTGGCTTACATCTGGAGCCGCCCCACAGATCCCGGGCAGATCTGGTTCTGGGATATGGGCGCCGCCGAGCCGCGCCAGCTAACCCATTTCAATGAGTCGTGGCTGGCCGAGGTTGAGCTGGGCGACATCGAAGAAGTCTGGTATCAGGGTGAAGACGGCAACGACCTGCAGGGCTGGATTCTCAAGCCGCCCGGCTTCGACCCGCAGCAGCAATACCCGTCGATTCTAGAAATACATGGCGGTCCCTGGCTGCAATATGGCGAGACCTTCATGCACGAGTTCTACACGCTGGCGGCGGCCGGCTACGTGGTCACTTTCACCAACCCGCGCGGCGGCCAAGGATATGGCGAAGCGCATGGCCGGGCCATCCATCACCGCTGGGGCGACCGCGACTACGCCGACATGATGGCCTGGGCCGACTACGTGGAGAAGCTGCCTTATATTGACGCCAGCCGCATGGGCGTGACTGGCGGCAGCTATGGCGGCTACATGACCGCCTGGATCATCGGCCATACCGACCGCTTCAAGGCGGCCGTCGCCCAGCGCGTGGTCAGCAACGCTATCAGCTTCTGGGGCTCCTCCGACGTAGGTCTGTGGTTTGAAGATCCCTGGGCGGATTGCCAGCCGCCGTGGGAGGCCTTTGAGGCTTATTGGCGGCAGTCGCCGATGGCCTACATCGCCAACGCGCGCACGCCGACCCTGGTTCTTCACAGCGAGCAGGACATGCGCTGCAATCTGGAACAAGGCACGCAGCTCTTTCTAGCGCTACGGCGGCTGGGGGTCGAGGCGGAGATGGTCATCTTCCCCGAGGAGTCGCACGGCCTTTCGCGCGGTGGGCGGACCGACCGGCGTATCGCGCGGCTGGGCCATATCCAGCGCTGGTTTGATCGCTACCTGCAGGATGGAGAGGACTGATACGCTTAGATAACCGCCGAGGGGCAGAGATCGAGCAGCGGGCAGCTGGCGCAAGCCGGCTTGCGCGCCGTGCAGATGCGCCGGCCGTGGAAAATGAGCAGGTGGGCTATCTCAATCCAATGCTCGTGCGGCACCAGGGCCATCAGCTCCTGCTCGATCTGCTCCGGCGCATCGGCTTGCGCCAGAGCGAGGCGCCGCGCCAGCCGCTTGACGTGGGTATCGACGACAATGCCTTCGGCCAACCCAAAGATCTCGCCGCGGACGACGTTCGCCGTCTTGCGCGCCACGCCGGAAAGGCAGAGAAGGTGCGCCATTTCCGCTGGGACTTCGCCGCCGTGATCCTCGACCAGCCGCTGCGACGTTTCCTGAATAAAGCGCGCCTTCTGGCGGAAGAAGCCGGTCGGGCGAATCAGCTCTTCCACCTCGTCGCGCGGAGCTGCCGCCAGCAGCGCCGGCTCCGGGAAGCGGGCAAAGAGAGCCGGGGTCACCTGGTTCACCCGTTCGTCGGTTGTCTGCGCGGAAAGAATGGTGGCAATGAGTAGCTGCCACGGGGTCTCGTAGTCGAGTTCGCAGTGGGCCTCCGGGTGCGCCCGGCGCAGCCGCTGCAGGATCTCTGGCAGGCGCTCGGCAGCCGGAGAATCAGGCGTCAGGGGTTGATCGTGCAGGTTTATCATTGTCATCATTTTGCAAAAGCGCCCGGTTGAGCGAAGATAGGGTCGGCTGCGCCGGGATACATCGTACTCGACGCCCCGCCCCGATGCAAGGAACGCCGCCGGCGCCGGGCGGGCTTACTGGCTAGAAAAAGGAGGAGATATGACTCCCACAAACAGAAAGCGCTGGGCGCTTCTACCGTTCTTGCTGGTGTTGCTGCTGATGGCCGGTTGCGGGTTGCTTGGGCAGACAGAGGAGCCAGAGCCAACGCCTGCGGCGACCAACACCCCACCCCCCACCGAAGAGGTCAGCGAAGAGCCGGTGGCTGTGGAGGTCAGTATCGAGAATCTGGAAATCCTGATCCTCGAATCGTTCCCGGTGCAGGTCAACGTCATCGTCAGCGGCAACCTGCCCAACGGCTGCGCTACCCTGAACGAGCCGCGCCCGCGGCGCGAAGGCAACACGTTCGTCATCAACCTGGCGGCCTCGCAGCTGCCGGATGAGATTTGTACCCAGGCGCTGGTGCCCTTTGACCAGGTGATCCCGCTTGACGTGGCCGGGCTGCCCGCCGGAAGCTATACGGTTTCGGTCAATGGGACGACCGATACCTTCACCCTCGACGTCGATAATGTCCTGTCCGAAGAAACGCCGGAAGCGGTCGAGACGCCGGAAGGCACGCCAGAGGCGGAAGAGACAGGCGGCGTCATCACCGGCATCGTCTGGCATGATCTATGCGCCATTGCCGGCGGCGAAGGCGGCCAGGCGGCCGTGCCCTCAGCCGGCTGCGTTGCCCTGGAAGAAGGCGGCTTCACCGGCAACGGCATCCTGGAAGAGGATGAGCCGGGCATCGCCGGCGTCGTCGTCAGCCTCGGCGAGGGCGAATGTCCCGCGCCGGAGACGGCCACTGCCACCACCGACGCCGACGGCGTCTATCGTCTTGAGGGCCTGGAAGCTGGCGTCTACTGCGTGGGCGTCGATGCGCTGAGCAATACTAACAGCAGCATCCTCATCCCCGGCGACTGGACGGCGCCCGACTCGAACGCGGGTGTGGGGCTCACCTATACCACCGTCAGGATGTCCGAAGGCGCCACGGTTGAGGAAATTGACTTCGGCTGGGACTACCAGTTCCTGCCGCTTCCGGCCGGTGAGGCCGGCGCCAGCAAGGGCTGCGTCGATTCCGCCGAGTTTATCGCCGACGTTACCGTCCTGGATGGCGAAGTGCTGCCGCCGGGAATTGTCTTTACCAAGACATGGCGGCTGGAAAACGCCGGAACCTGCACCTGGAACAGCGACTACAGCCTGGTCTTTGTCTCCGGCGACCAGATGGGCGCACCGGCGGCTATCCCGCTGCCCGGCGAGGTCGTGCCTACCGACACGATTGACCTGTCGGTGCAGCTCGTCGCTCCCGACCAGGACGATACCTATCGTGGCGACTGGGCGCTGCGTAACGACGTGGGCGAAATCTTTGGCATTCCGGGCAACCTGGAGTTCTGGGTGCTGATCGAAGTTAACGCCGAGGTCATCATCCAGGGCGGCAACGTCAGCGGGCTCGTCTGGTCCGATCTCTGCCCGCCGACCACAGGCACTGTCGCCCCGTTTGGCTGCGTCGCCGCGGCCGACGGCGAAGGGTTCGTCGCCAACGGCATCTATGATGCCGGCGAGCCGCGCATCCCCGGGGTAACGGTGGCCCTCGGGCAGGGCGCCTGCCCGGCGGCGACGGTGGCGGCGACGATGGTCACCGACGACGCCGGCCGCTTCCGCTTCACCGGCCTGGAGGCGGGAAGCTACTGCCTCTCGATCAACGCCGCGGGCGGCAGCAACAGCCGCATTCTGAGCGCCGGCGGCTGGAGCTGGCCCGAGGGTATTGAAGGGGCAGTCGCGGAAATGACAATCACCGTCGAGGAGTTCTACACCACGATGGACAACTGGTTCGGCTGGGATTTCGAGGCGCGGTAAGCGCGGCCGAGGACGCCGGCGCTCTAGGCGAGCGCCAGCCTTGAAGAAGACGAAAGGCGCCGCCTCAGGAATGGGGCGGCGCCTTTATGTTAAGCCCCAGGATCCAGCCTTCAACATTGGCGACGGCGGCGGGCGGCGCGCCGGCCGGGCGCCGCCCGCGAATCACGGCGAGCATGCCCAGCAGCCCGACCACGGCGTCGTAGCGGTCCTCAGCCGTTCTGTCGGCGCCGAAGCCGTCGCCGATCTGCTCGACCAGTTCGGGATCGAGGGCCAGATTCAGCTCCCAGGCAAGGGACAGGAGCTGCTCGGCATGGCGCTGCCGCGCCGCCTGCAGCCGCTTGCCGCCGGCTCCGGCGCGCAGGCCGAGGAAGTAGCCGGCTTCGGCGGGGTAGGTCTCGGCGACGACGACGCCGCCCGCCTGCAGCAGCGCCGGCAGCTCCCCGGCAAAAGGCCAGATGGAAAGGGGCAGGGCGCTATCCTGCAGGGCTGGCGCCAGCATGTCGCGCCAGCCCGTGATGGCCGCCTTGCCTACCTGCTGCGCGCCGAGCGTCCAGAAAAGGGGCGCCGCGGCCTGCCGCCCGGCATGGGCCCAGTCGCACACCCGGTACAGCTCGCGCCGCGACGAGAGCCCTAGCCCGCTGATTAGATGCTGGATGCTCGTCCCGCCCGGCCGGTAGGGGTAAAAAGGCCGCCGCAGGCCGATCTGTGCGGCCGTTTCCGCTACCTGGTAAAAGTCGCTCCACTGGCCCTGGCCGAAGCGAGGCAGGTAAGGGAGAAAGGCGTCGATGCCGGCCCGCTGAGCATAGGCAACGGGCAGCCCGATGGGGAAATCGAAACCGGCCAGGACTGGCCGCGTCTCCGGCGCAAGGCTATAGAGCCGGTAGAGCAGGGTGGGCGCGGCGCCAGCCGGCTGCGGTAGCGTCGCCCGGTAATCGCCGTTCGGCTGCAGCTCGGCGAGCGCTATCCAGCGCTTACGCCGGTCCACACTCCAGTCGGCATGGGCGACGAGGACCGGCAGGTTCACGGCCGGTACGCCTCCAGGGCCACGGCGGCAAGCCGCTGCCAGGAAAAGCAGCCGGCTATGCGCGTGGCTCCTTGCCGCCCGAGCTGCCGGCGCAGCGGGTCATCGCGCAGCAGGCGGACGAGGTCCTGGGCCAACCCCTCTTCGTCGCCGCTGGCGCGCAGCAGGCCCGTTTCGCCGTGAACGACGTATTCCGGCACCTGGCCTACTGCCTCGCCGACGACGGGGACGCCGACGGCGAGCATGTCGGCCAGCTTGACGGGACATTTGGCCCGGTTCAGCAGATGATCGTCCATGAGATAGAGCCCTACGTCGGCGGCCGCCAGCAGCGCCGGCAACTCCGCTTCGTCGACCCAACCGGCGTCCACCAGCAGCCGGTCGAGGCCGGCCTGCTCCATCTGCTCGCGCAGCGCAGCGCTGTCCGCGTCATAGAGCCCGGCGCCGACGGTGAGAATTGCCAGATCCGGCAGCGCCGTCTGCACCCGCTGCAGAATGGTGACCAGTCGTTCCGCGCCGAACTCAAAGAGGCGGCTGTAGAGCAGGAGCACGGGTCGCCGCGCCAACCCCAGGCTCTCACGCCGGTTCGTCGCCGGAATACCCGGGGCGATACCCGGCCCGTTGGGCAGGTAGTAGACCTGATCGGGGGCGGCGCCGTGGGCCCAGGCCAGGCTTTCCAGGGTGCGGCTGGCGACGGTCAGCGCGTGCTGGTGGCGCAACCCCCACCGCTCCTGCCAGGCAAAGAAGCGCTTTTGCAGCGGCGAGTAAGGCGCCCGCTCATTCCAACCACCCCACCCTTCCCAGTCGTCGCTATCGACGACGATGCGCAGGTCGCGCCGGCGCCGCCGCCAGAGCCACCAGGCCGCCAGCCCGCTATAGGCCTTTGGCTTAAAGCAGTGCACCACGTCAGGACCGAAGGCGAGGGTCGCCCGCAGCAGCGCGCGCGTAATGCCCAGAGTGCCACCCTGCAGCGGAACGTAGGTGATCGCCACGTCGTCTTCGGTCCAGCTACGGCCGGCCTCTTGCGGCGTGTGCCAGGGCGGCATAAAGATGGCGACGTCGTGCCCGGAGGCAACCAGCGCGCGCGCCAGGCGGAAGGCGCGTGCGCGCATCGTCTTTTTCGGGTGAAAGCCAAAGGGACCGACCATGGCGATGCGCATGGCAACAATGTAGCACGAGCCGCAAGGGTTGGCGAGAGAGCGGGGCGTTTATCCGGCGTCGCGCTTGCCGAAGGTTGACAGGCCGCTGCCCGACCAGTATAGTCGAGCGTACGTCCAGCCAGCGGGTTCTCGCTATGCCCACCTTTCCACTACGCCGCGACCTGGGGCTGCAGTTGCTGGCTCTCAGCCTCTTCTTTGTGGGGCTGGTGGTCGCGGGTACACTCCTTTTTGCTCGGCTTGCCAGTCCGCGCCTTGAGGCCGACGTCAAGGCCGCTGACCTGGCGCTGGCGCGCGCCATTGCCCAGGAAACAAACATCGCGATGGAGAACGCCCTGGCGGCGGTACGCGAGCTGGCGTCCTATCCGGCCGTGCAGGAAATCGACCTGGCCGGCATGGAGCCGCTCTTCCACTCGCTGATGAGCGCGCGCAACGACGTCAATCTCGTCTATCGCCTCGATGGCCAGGGTATCATGGCCTATCATTACCCGCACGGGCCGGGGTCAACGCTCTCCGTCGATTTCTCCTTCCGTAGCTACTTCCAGGATGCGTTAGATAGCGACGGGCCATTTGTCTCTGAGGGACGCACCTCGCCGACCACGGCCCAGGCAGTAGCGACGGCCGTCATGCCCATTAGGGATAGCAGCGGCCAGTTCAACGGGACGGTCGCCACCAACATCAGATTGGAATCGCTCAGCCTGGCCCTACAGGGGATCGCCGAGGAGTACGGGCCCGAACAGCGTTTCCTGATGGCAATCATTGACGCCAGCAACCAGATTGTCGCCAGCCCGGATCCCAACCTGCTGCTGGCGGGAGCCGAGCGCATTATGCCCCGCTCGGTCTCCACCGCCGTCATGGGCCACGAAAGCGGCAACGTGGTCACCGGCGGCCCCCAGGGCGAGGAGATGCTCTACAGCTTTGTGCCCGTGCCCAGCGTCGGCTGGGGCGTGGTCGTGGGCCGGCCCACGGCGCTGGCCTTTGCCACGCCGTCCCTCTTCCAGCGGGCCGCACTGGCGGCGATCGCCGTCTTTCTCGTCGGCGGCGCGATATTCTGGATGGGACTGGCCCGCTATGTCATCTGGCCCCTGGAGCGGCTGACCAATTTCAGCCAGTCAATCGGGCAAAATCAGGCGGCGGCGTGGGGCGAGCAAGAAGCGCTGGCCCGCGTGGCGCGGCGCCCCGACCAGCTCGGGCACCTGACACGCAGCATGCAGCGCATGCAGCAGTCGATAGAAGCCAGGTTGAACGAGCTTTCTACGTTGCTGGAAACCAGCGCCGCCGTCGTCTCTACCCTCGATCTGCAAACCGTGCTCGACCGTATCCTGGAGCAGGTGCGGCGCCTGCTCGACGTGGAGATGTGCGCCATCTTCGCCCTTGACGAGAAGACCGGCAGCTTCCGTATTCAGGCGAGCCAGGGTCTTGCCTCCTGGTACACCGACCACACCAGCATCGACCCCGGCGAGTCCGATTCGGTGACGATGCGCGCCATTCACAGCGGCGAGGTGGTGCAGATTAGCGACACGGAGACATCGCCCGCTTTCCACCAGCGGCGCGCCCGCGCCCGGGCCGCCGGCTATCGCTCCGTGCTGGCAGTGCCGTTGAAGCTGCAGCACGCGCCGCCGTCCGCCCTGCTCGTGTTCCGGCCGGACCAGCATCTATTTTCACCACGCGAGATCAGCTTGCTGTCCAGCTTTGCCAACCAGGCAGCCATGGCTATCGAGAATGCGACCCTTTACCAGCGCAGTGATATGCAGCTCCAGGAGCAGACCCGCCGCCTTCAGGCTCTGATCCAGTCGATGCAAGACGGCCTGATCCTGGAGAATCTGCAGGGTCATGTCATCTACGCCAACCGCCGCATGGAAGAACTCACCGGGTGTACGGTGGACCAGATGCGGGAACAGAGTATTGAACAGGTGATGACGTCAGTGCTGGCGCAGGTCACTGATCCCCAGGCGGCCCAGGAGCTGGCGGCGCTAACCGGGGCCGATGAAAGGCGGCAGGTCGAGTTTGCCGTGAACCGGCCGGAAGGCCGCCGCTACCTGCGTATGAAGCTGTTTGACGTGACCGACACCAGCGACCTACCCATCGGGCGGGGCCGGATTCTGCAGGATATCACCCAGCGCTACGAGGTCGATCGCATGAAGTCGAGCCTGATCGCCACGGTCAGTCACGAACTGCGCACGCCCCTGGCAGCTATCAAAGGCTATGCCTCCACTCTGCTGGCAGACGACGTGCATTGGGATAGCGCCAGCCAGCAGGAGTTTCTGCAGATCATCTCCGACGAAGGCGACAGGTTGAGCCGGCTCGTCGACGACCTGCTGGACATGTCACGCATCGAAGCAGGCAATCTTCAGGTATCCCCGCAGCCGTGTGCGCTGGAGGAGCTGGTAATCGAAGCGGCGCGGTACGCCTATCCGGCCCCTGGGGCGCGCCTGCAGCTTTACCTGCCGCCCGACCTGCCGCTGGTGAGCGCCGATCCACAGCGCATTGTCGCCGTTCTGCGCAACCTGATCGAGAACGCGACCAAGTACAGTGAGGAGGCTGGATTCGTGCGCGTGCGGGCAGTGTGGGAGAACGGGGCCGTCGTCATAAGCGTGGAGGACGAAGGTCCCGGCATACCGGCCGAACACAGCGAGCGGGTGTTCGAGAGCTTTTATCGCGTGCAGGATGGCCTGACCCGCAACAGGATGGGCGCCGGACTGGGGCTGGCTATCTGCCAGGGCTTTGTTCGCGCTCATGGCGGAGAGATCTGGCTGGAACCCAGTGATACGGGCGCCTGTATACGCTTCTCTCTCCCTCTGGAAACAGCGTGAGCGCACTGCAGCCGGTCGTCCTGGTCGTCGATGACGAGAAGCCGCTGCGCGACTTTATGCGGCGCAATCTGGAAGTGCGCAATATCCAGGCGCTGACAGCAGCCAATGGGTTGGAAGCCCTCGCTCAATTCCAAAATCACAGCGTCGATCTGGTTATAATCGATCTGATGATGCCCCAAATGAATGGGCTGGAGACAATCCGGCGTATCCGTGAAAGCTCGCTAGTGCCCATCATTGTTCTCTCCGCACTGGGCGAGGAAAGCGACAAGGTCCAGGCGCTGAATCTGGGAGCGGACGACTACCTGACAAAACCGTTTGGCGTCAACGAGCTGCTGGCGCGGATTAAGGCGGTGTTGCGCCGCTCACAGGTGATGCCGGCGGCCCAGGACGGACAGCGACTGGTACAGGGCGACCTGCTCGCCGACATCGACCGGCGCCAGATCACGCTGCGTGGTGAGCCGCTGGCGCTGACCCCGACAGAGTTTGAGTTGCTGGTCTACCTGATGCAGCGCGCGGGCAAGGTGTTGAGCCACCGTGATATTCTGCAGCAGATCTGGGGGCCGGAGTATGGGCAGGAGCTGGAGTATCTCCGCGTCTACATCGGCCGGCTGCGCCAGAAGATCGAGGATGATCCACAGCGACCGCGCTACCTGCAGACTGTGCGAGGGATTGGCTACTACTTCAATCCCTGAGCCAGGGACGGCACGGCAGTAGCTACCCAGCTGCGCTGCAGGCGCTAACAGCCCCATTTTTATTCTATTTTTACACACCTCCTCCCCTATTTATTCGATCTTTCGCATTTCTGCTTAGACTGGATAGCAGCGTTTGAGTCTCTGTCTGTTCAGTTTGAGGAGGAAAAAAACGATGCGGAAGTTATCAGTTCTTCTAGCCATTCTGGCTACCCTCGCGCTCGCCGGGGTCTTGGCGAGCTGTACTGCGGGCGGCGCCGAACCAGTCGTCAATAGCGGCAGCGCTAATGCCCCTGCTTCCAGTGAGAGTACCGGGCAGGAAGAGAGCGCGGCAGCCAGCAGCGAAGCGCTCATCGGCTTTACCGCCTCTCAGACCGGCGTCTACAGCGTCGAATCGAGCAACCAGATCAACGGTCTCAACCTGTGCATGGAACAGATCGAGCAGGCCGGCGGCATCCCGCTGGCCGATGGCTCGACAGTCACGTTTGCCTCGCGTTATTACGACGACGAGTCCAATACCGACCGTGTGCAGGAGCTATACACCCGGCTGGCGACTGAAGACAACGCCGACTTTCTGATCAGCCCGTACTCCAGCGGTCTGACGGACGCCTCAGCCGTGATCGCCGAGCAATATGGCAAGGTCATGATTACGACCGGAGCGGCCTCCGACAGCACCTACCAGAAGGGCTTCACCCACGTCTTTCAGACCTACACGCCGGCCAGCCGCTACCTGACCGGAGCCCTTGACCTTCTTGGCGTTGAGGACCCCGAGGCGAAGGTCATTGCCATCATCTACGAAAACACCCAGTTCTCGACGGATGTGGCGGCAGCGGCGCAGGCCTATGCGCAGGAGCTGGGCTATGAGATCGCCCTGTACGAGGGTTACGACCCGGCGACCACCGACTTTGCGCCCTTCATCAACAAGATCGTCGACGTAGCGCCGGACGCTATCCTGGGCGGCGGCCACTTTCAGGATGGCTCGACCTTTGTGCGCCAGCTTTACGAGAAGGATGTTGACGTGAAGATGGTCGCCCTACTGGTCGCGCCGCCAGATCCCAGCTTTGCGGAGCTGGGCAACGCAGCGAACGGCGTTATTGGGCCCAGCCAGTGGGAACCCCAGGCTGACTTCAACGCCGAAGCGGCCGGGGAAGCCGGATTTGACTTCTTCGGCCCTTCCAGCGCTGAGTTCACCGAGATGTTCATGGCCGAGTTCGACGAGGAACCTTCCTACCACGCCGCCGGCGGCTACGTAGCCTGTCTTCTTCTGCAGAAGGCGATTGAAGATGCGGGCTCTCTCGACCCGGTAGCCGTGCGCGAGGCGCTGGCTAACATGGACCTGGTAACCTTCTACGGCCGCATCCAGTTTGACCAGTCTCCTGAGAACTACGGGTTGCAGACCGGTCACTCGATGGTCTACATCCAGTGGCAGGAGGAGGGCGGCGAGCTTGTCAAGGAAGTGGTCTGGCCAGCCGAAGGCGCTACCGCCGAAACGCTCTATCCCCTACCGTAACAAATGCACCGGCCTCTGAGCTGACTTTGGCGTGGTGTGGGCGGCCGTCACAGGCTGCCCACGCCACCACAAGGAGACTGGTATGGATATTCTCACTTTCCTCGTCGATGGCTTGCTGATCGGTTTTGTCTATGGCATCGCGGCAATGGGTCTGACGCTGATCTGGGGAGTCATGAACGTCATCAACCTGGCCCACGGCCCAATCATCGCCCTCGGAATGTTCGGCGTCTACCTGCTGTTCGCCAACCTGGGCATGCATCCCTATGTTACCCTCGTCGTCGTGGCGGCAGTCGGCTTGCTGCTGGGCATGGTCATCTATGTGATAGCCATCCACCGCGTGATCAATGCCCCGCATCTTTCCACGCTGCTGGCGACATTTGCCGTCAACATGATCATCATTGGCCTGGGCACGGCCATCTTCAGCACCACCCCGCGCAACGTCAATTTCTCAATGGGCAGTGTCCAGATCGGCCCGCTCCGCGTGCTGGGAACCAGGCTGGTGGCGGCGCTGGTAGCGATGCTTGTCACCGCGGGACTCTATCTCTTTCTGTACCGGACCCGGCCGGGCAAACACATCCGGGCGGTTGCCAATAACCGGACCGCCGCCGAGTTAATGGGTATCCCGTCGGCGCGCGTCCTGGCATTAAGCTTTGGTATCGGCACCATGCTCGCCGCGATAGCCGGGGGGTTGGTGGCTACCTTCTTCCCGTTCACGATCCTGGCCGGCGGCACCTATGAGCTGAAGAGCTTCGTTATCGGCGTCCTGGGCGGCCTGGGCAACCCGCTGGGCGCGCTGCTCGGCGGGCTCGTGCTGGGCATGCTGGAAGGGATCATCCCCTACTTCATGAGGACGACCTGGGTGCCGGCAATCGAGTTCGTGCTCTTCGTCTTCATCCTGCTAGTGCGGCCCAGCGGGCTGCTGGGAGGGAAAGAATGAGTACCCCGGATATGGAATACGCTGTCGCCGGTGGGTCACCCGAGCGAGTGCAGCCTGTGATCGGCGCCCGCTGGCGCAACCCGGGTCTCTGGCTCACGCTCGCCGTCGTCCTGGGGGTTGGTCTCTGGCCGGTCGTGACGCAGAATGCCGCCATGCGTGAAGTGTTCTTCACCATGATGCTCTCCGTCGTCCTCGCTTCCAGCCTGAACATCATCCTCGGCTACACCGGCTACGTCAGCTTCGGCCACGTCGTCTTCTTCGGTCTCGGCGGCTATGTCGGGCTCTATCTGATGAGCCAGCACGGGGCGCCGCTCTGGATCGCCCTTCCTGCCGGCGGCCTGGCGGCGGCCGTGCTCGCCTTCCTGCTGGGTTCCGCCATCCTGCGCTTACGCGGCGCCTACTTTGCACTGGCGACCATTGGCATTAACGAAGCGATGCGCGCCTTTGTCAACAACTTCGAGCCGTTCGGCAGCGCGACGGGCCTGGCCCTCAACTTCCAGGTCTACAATGATTATGGCGGCGCCCTGCGTGCGCTGTGGCTTACTTACTACATCCTGCTGGTGTTGACGGCGCTGGCTATCCTGCTCAGCTTCATCGTGAAGACGAGCAAGTTTGGACTTGGCCTCATGGCGATTCGCGAGGATGAGGATGCGGCCGAGGTCATGGGCGTCGTCACGCCCAGGGCGAAGACCTGGGCCTACGTGCTCTCGGCCATCCTGCCGGGCATCGTCGGCGTCCTCTTCTTTTTCAAGAATGCCAAAGTGCTGCCGCACGAAGCGTTCCGGCTGCACTTCTCCATCGAGTTCATCGTCATGGTGATGCTGGGCGGGCAAGGAACGGTCCTCGGTCCGGTCCTCGGCGCCGTAGGCTATCAGCGGCTGCGCGGTTTCCTGCTAACGAGTGATCTGTTCAAGAACATTCAGCTTTCGGTAGCGGGCGTTCTGCTCCTGATCATCATCCTCTTCATCCCGGCCGGCTTCGTCGGCTGGCTGCGCCACCGCTTCCCCATCTTGCGGAGGTTCCTGCCATGATTCTACAAGTAGAAGATGTCAGTAAGCGCTTTGGCGGGCTGCAGGCGCTGGGCAACATCACGTTCTCCTTGCCCGAAGGGCAGATTCTGGGGCTCATTGGCCCCAACGGCGCCGGCAAGACGACGCTGTTTAACGTGATCAACGGCGTCTACAAGCCGGAGAAGGGCCGCGTCATCTTCCGTGGGGAAGATGTGACGGGCCGGCGCACCTATGACCTGGCGCACATGGGGCTGGCGCGCACGCATCAGATCGTGCGCCCTCTTAACGAGCTGACGGTGCGCGAGAATGTCATGGTCGGCGCCTGTTTTGGCCGGGAGGATCATCACCTGCGCACGGCCGGGGAAATTACCGATAAGGTGCTGGCTTTCGTCGGCCTGGCGGAGCGCGCCGGCCAGCTCGCCAGCAGTCTCAACGTGGGCCAGAAAAAACGGCTGGAAATGGCGCGAGCGCTGGCGGCGCAGCCCTTCTTGCTTCTGCTGGACGAAGTGCTGGCCGGGCTAAACCCGTCGGAGATTGTGCAGATGGTGGAAACCGTGCGCGCTATCCGCGACCAGGGCATCACGATCATTATGATCGAGCATGTGATGCACGCGGTGATGAATGTCTCCGACCGCATGATCGTGCTCGAGTACGGGCGCCAGATTGCCGAGGGCACGCCGGAAGAAGTCGCCAACAATCCACAGGTCATCGAAGCGTACCTCGGCGACCCGCGGCTGGCTGAAAAGCTGATGGAAGAGGCATGAGGAGAGTGCACCATGTCGTTACTTGAGATTCGCAGCGTCGCTTCTGGCTATGGCGAAGTACAGATCCTCTGGGGTGTCGATCTTGCGCTGCAGGATGGGCAACTGACGAGCCTCGTCGGCGCCAACGGCTCCGGCAAAACCACCATCCTGCGCACCGTCATGGGTCTCCTCAAGCCCTGGGAAGGGTCCATCTGGTTTAATGGTCAGAATGTGAGCCAGCTACCAGCCTACGCCAAAGCTGAGCTGGGCCTGGTCCTCGTGCCCGAGGGGCGGCAGCTCTTCACGGACATGACCGTCGAGGAAAATCTGGAGATGGGCGCGTCGCCGCGCCGGGCCAAAGCCAATATGGGGCGCAACATGGAACGGATCTACGCCATGTTTCCGCGGCTGGCGGAACGGCGGCATCAAAAGGCCGGCACGCTCAGCGGCGGCGAACAGCAGATGTGCGCCGTCGGCAGGGGGATCATGGCCGACCCGGTCGTGTTGATGATCGACGAACTATCGCTTGGCCTCGCTCCTGTGCTCGTCATCGGCCTCTTCCAGAGCCTGAAAGAGCTGAAAGCCGACGGGCTAACGATGTTATTAGTGGAGCAAAACGTGCAATTGGCCATGGCAATCAGCGATTACGCTTACGTTCTGGCGCAAGGACGGGTAGAATTAGAGGGGTCCGGACGAGAGGTGGCGCGCGACGACCATGTGCGCTCTGCTTATCTCGGCCTTTAGTTGACATTGTAAAAAGGAGACTGTCATGCTCGTCAAGGAACGAATGTCAAAGCCTGTCATTTCCGTGTCTCCGGACGTGCCCATTCTCGATGCCCTCAACTTGATGCAGCGCGAACATATCCGGCGGCTGCCGATCATCAAAGAAGGCAAGATGGTGGGCATCGTTTCCGACAAGGATCTGCTGAACGCCGCTCCGTCAGACGCCACCACCTTAAGCGTCTGGGAGCTGAACTACCTCGTCAGCAAGATTAAGGTGGCCGACGTGATGACCAAAGAGGTGTTTGCCGTCGAAGAGGATACCCCCATCGAAGACGCGGCGTGCATCATGATCGACAACAAGATCGGCGGCCTGCCGGTCCTGCGCGCCGGCAAGGTCGTAGGCCTGATCACCGAGACCGACCTGTTTAAGATCCTGGTCGAGTTCATGGGAGCGCGGGAACGTGGCGTGCGCATAACGGCGGTCATCCCCGACCGGCCCGGCGAGCTGGCGGCCCTCACTCAGGCTGTCGCCACAGCCGGGGGTAGTTTCATCAGCTTCGGCCAGTACTCCGGCGACGACACAGAGACACGCACGGTGACATTTAAGGTGAGAGGCGTGGACGAGGCCGCGCTGCAGCAGAAGCTGGAGCCGATGGTGGAGACCATCAGCGACATTCGCTCTGGGGATTAACGGAGCGCGCAGGCGGCCAGCGCTATACTTGGAGGGTTGCCAGCCATCCGCCGTGAAAAGCCCGGATGCTGGCAACCTTATTATTGGCAGGCGACAGAACGGGTCAAGCGGGGCCCTCGACAACGGGCAGGTGAAGCGCCGAAGGGTGGGCGGCGTCATGGTAGATGCTCTGCAGGCGCGGGCGCAGGATGGGCGACGCCGCCGCAGCCACTTCCTGTTCGCCCAGGTTGCGCGCAAAGCGGGGGAAGGCGCCGCCGGATAGCTGCAGCCGCAGGCGGTGGCCGCGCCGGAAGCGATAGGCCGTGCCGGTCATGTCCACGACGATACGCACGCTGCCATCCTCTTGCCGTTCCCCCTTGCTCGGCGCCAGGCGGAAGATGCCATCACACACGTTCAGCGACACGCCATCTGGCGTTACGTCACAGAGGCGGGCAAAGAAATCCCCATGACCCCCTTCAGCAGCCACGTAAAGCTCGGCCGAGACGGGCCCCACGACGTCGAGGTCGCTTGCCAGCGCCTCGCCGGTGAAGATAAGCACGTCGTCGCGTTCTTCCAGCGACCGGTTATCGCGCCGGCCGGCCGGTGCATAGAAGCGCGGGCCCGCCCAGGCCGGAGTTGGGTCAGCCGGATCGTAGCAGAAGCGGGTGAAGGCAAGACGCTCGTCGGGCGCGCCGCGGCTGAGGGCGCCGCCGGCGCCTGCAAAGAGTGAGACAGTTGTCGCAGGGGGCGGCCAGACGTCGAATTCCAGCCATTCGTCCGCCTCCAGCAGATAGAGCTGCACCGGCGCCGAGCGCAGCCGCTCGTCTTCGCCCTTCAGATGGGCGTCAAACCAGGCCAGGCCCGCGCGCAGGCTCAGCCGCCCGCTGCCCCTGTCCAGATGGGTCCAGGGGCCGATGGTCAGGTAGGGCCGGCGTCCGGCGTCGCGCAGCCGCGCATAGTCCTCTAGCTGGTCGGGTAGCATAAAATCGTACCAGCCGCCGACAAGGTGGGCGGCTGCTTCGACCCGCGCGAGCTGCCGCTGCATGTCGGCCTGGTCAAACTCTACAGGGAGCGAGCCATTGACCACATTGCGGAAGTGGGGCACTTCTGACCCAACCGCGTAGAGGTCGGCCTCGCTCACGGGCAGGGCGCGAAAGGCTTCGTCGAGGAGGCGGCTTTGCGTCAGGGGCAGCATGCGCGGCAGGGCGTGCCAGGGTGAAAGGGAAGCGTTGCCGCCCGGAAAGTGATCGAGCGCTTCCAGCACGACCATCCAGCGCACCGACAGCTCCAGCCAGGGCACGCCGAAGCTCTCTCCCGTGTAAGCGCCGCGCGAGGAGGCGATGACGGGCATCATCGCCTGCACCAGCCCAGGGTGGGAGGCCGCCAGCGCCCACTGGACGTAGCCCAGATAGCTCTGCCCCCATGTCCCCAGGCGGCCGTTGAACCAGGGCTGGCGCTGCAGCCAGCGCACCGTATCCCGGCCGTCGTCGGCTTCGGAGATAAACGGTACGAACTCGCCCTGCGAAGCGAAGCGGCCGCGAACATCCTGGACGATGACGTGGTAGCCGCGCTGGGCAAAAAGCCGCGCGTAGAGGTGGGGCATCCACTGCCGGCCATAGGGCGTGCGGATGAGAATGGTCGGGAAGCGGCCCTCGCTGCGCGGCGCGTAATGGTCGGCGACGAGACGGATTCCGTCACTCATCGGGATGCTCAGGCCACGCCGGATCGTGATAGCGTGCTGGGGAGCGGGCGCGTGCATAGCGCGGGCCAGCAGCGCATCGCGCCGTGACCAGAGAGCAGTGGCGGCGCCCAGCGCCATACCAGCGGCAAGATAATCGCGTCGTTTCATCGTCAAGGGTTTGGCGACTCCGAGGTAGCGGTTGGCGTCTCGGTAGCGGTCGGCTCAGGCGTCGCCGTCGCCGTGGCCGCCTCGGTGGGCGTCAGAGTAATCGTCGGCGTCATGGTGGGCGTCCCTGTGGTAGTCGGCGTCGCCGTCGCCGTGGCGGTTGCGGTGGCCGTGCTGGTCGGCGTGGGTGTCGCCGTCGGCTGCTGCAGCTCCAGCAAGACGCGCGCCTCGGCTGTCACCCGGTCTTCGCCCTCCGTGTACGGATTGTCCGGACCAAAGACCGTGAGGCGGAGCGTGATGGGGCCGGTATAGCTGGTCCGCTCTGTCTGCCAGATACCCAGCTGCGCGTTGTTGACCGGCGCGGCGCGCGGATCGTCGGCGGGCGCCCAGCCGCCGGGATTATGGCTGAAGCCAAAGTCGAGAATGTAACCGGCAAAGTTAGGCGCCAGGGCGCTGCCAAAGATGGGCACGTCGCCCAGCAGCAGGCTGCCGGCTACCGGATGGGTGATGGTCGCCACCGGCCGCTCGGTCGCCGGCGTACATTCGTCGGCCGGCGGCAAGCGCAGCGGCACCGGCACAGAAAGCGCTTCCGCCCAGGCGCGCCCGGCCGCCGTTTCCTCCACCCAGGCGCGGGCGTCGCGCAGCTCGCGCGGCACCACGTCGTCACGCCCACTGACACGCAGATTGACAAAGCCGGCCTCGTAAACCGCTTCATTGCAGAAGTCGTTGGCCCGCACCCCTGTCCACAGGTCAATGGGAATACGCTGGATAAAGTCCTCTTCGGCCGGCGGCGGCGCCTGATCGATGGCGAAATATTCTGTGATGCGGCGCTCGCAGTCTGGCCCCGGCCGGGCGCCGGAGGTGGCACAGATTTCCATGGGGATGACGCTGTTCGGTTGGACAAAGCTCAATGCCGGCTGGTCGGCCAGGTAGCGCGTCATGAAGGTGTTCCAGATCGGCGAGGCCATACGGTAGCCGGACATCCCCTCGCCTACCGGCTGGGGATCAGTATTGCCCACCCAGACGCCGGCGGCAATCTGCGGCGTGAAGCCGAGCGTCCAGCCATCGCGCACGTCAAAGCGCGTCGTGCCGGAAGTGCCTGTCTTGGCGGCTACCTGGTGACCGGGAATGACGAGCGCGCTGTTCAGGCCGAACTCTTCCTGCCGCGCCGCGTCGTCCGCGAGGATGTGCGCCAGCAAGAAGGCGTGGGCGGGCAAAATGGCGCGCTCGGCCGGTATAGCTCGTGCGGGCGGCGTGTGCTCAAAGAGCAGCTCGCCGCTGCGATTCTCGATGCGCAGAATCGTGGAGGGGGCGACATAGTGGCCTTCATTCGCCAGCGCCGCGAAGGCAGCGGTCAGCCGCAAGGGGCTGATTTCACCGCCGCCTAGAGCCAGAGCCAGGCCATAGTCGCGCGGCGCGCCGCCCGTCTGGCAGCCCTCGTCTACAAGCTCAATGCCCACTCGCGGCAGGAACTGGAGGAAATTGCAGACGCCCACGTACTCCAGCGCTTTGACAGCGGGAATATTGTAGGAGTTGCCCAGCGCCGGGCGGAGCCGGACCGGCCCGTGAAACTGGTCGTCGAAGTTCTTGGGCACGTAGGGCGGGTTCGCGCCGTCCGGGAACGCGGTCTCCACGTCCCAGATGAGCGTCGCCGGCGTCCAGCCCTGGGCCATTGCCGCCGCATAGACCAGCGGCTTGAGGCTCGAGCCGGGCTGGCGCGGCGCCAGGGCCATATTCACCTGCCCGCGTATCGCCTCGTCGCGGTAGTCGAGGCTGCCGACGAGGGCCAGCACCTCGCCGCTCTCGGGGCGAATGGCGACGAGCGCGGCGTTGTTGGCGCCCGCGCTGTGGATCAAGTCGCGGTGCTCACTGACCGCGGCAAGGGCGATTTGCTGGATGCCAGGGTCGAGCGTCGTGTAGACGCGCAGGCCGCCGGCATAGAGCGACTGCGCGCCGAGCAGCTCTTCCAGCTGCTGCAGCATGGTGAAGACGAAGTGCGGGTGCTCGATCCGGCGTTCCGGTGGCCGTAGGTTGCGCACCACCTCCGCCGCGAGGGCCATGGCCTGCTCCGCCTCCGCCGCGGTAATGTAGCCTTCCTGGGCCATCAGCCCTAGCACCTGCGACTGCCGGCCCAGGGCCAGCTCTGGCGCCGTATACGGATCCCACTGCGCCGGCGCCTGCGGTAGACCGGCGAGGAGCGACGCCTCGTGCAGCTCTAGCTCCAGCGCCGGCTTGCCGAAGTAGGTGCGCGAGGCCGCCTCGATGCCGTAGGCATAATTGCCGTAGAAGATCTCGTTGAGATAAAGCTCCAGGACCTTGTCTTTGCCGACCTTGCGCGTCAGCTCCTCGGCCAGGATGATCTCGCGCACCTTACGGCGGAAAGTAATCTCCGTCCGCTCTTCTTCGTCCAGGAGCGAGGCGCGCACGAGCTGCTGGGTAATGGTGCTGGCGCCGGAGACGATCTCCCGCTCCAGGGCGGCCTGCGTGATGGCTCGCGCGATGCCAATCGGGTCAAAGCCAGGGTTGGAGTAAAAGCGCGAATCTTCGGTGGCGATGGTCGCGTTGATCAGGTGCGGCGAAATCTCGTCCAGCGTCACGTAGCTCCGGCTGCCCGTATTGGGATCGGAGAGCGAATAGAGCTGGTTGCCTTCGCGATCAAAAATGAGCGCTGTCTCGAAGGTGCTGACCCGGCGCTCCAGCTCCTCGACGGCTGGCAAGTCCCTGGCAATAACCGTGTAGCCGAGCACGGCCGCCACGCCGGCCAGCGCAACCCCGACCACCAGCGCCAGCAGACCCAGCAGCACGAGCCGTAGGAAACAGGCGCCGCTGCGGCGGTTGCTCGCCGGCGGCGTCGCGGCCGGGTGCGCGTTGCGGGCCGGCGTGACGCGCGGCGGCGGGGGCGCGGGGCGGCGTGCCGGCGCGCGCAGCGGCGCCTGGGTAGGCAGCTGGTGGCGCGCCGTCTGTCTCTCCGGCGTGGGCCGTCCCCGGCGCGGCGGCGGCGGACGCCGGGCAAAGCGGGGGTCGGTGCTACCGGGAAAGGCGAGACCAGGATCGACCCGCGTCGCGTTTTCGTCCAGCTCTGGCGGGCGCGCCGGCAGCGTCTTGTCCTGGGAGATGGGCGGCAGCGGTGGGGCGCGCAGCGGGCGCGGCCTGTCCGTGGGAATGGGCATCGCAGTGGGCGTAGCGTCTTCGTCGCCGGCCGGCGGCGCCGGGCGCGGCCGGCCCGCGCGCGCCTCCGCGTCCTCAGCCATCAGGTCGAGAAGCGAAATCGTGCCGCTGCCCAGACCAGGCTGCGCCTCCTCCTCTTCCGGCTCGCCTTGCCGGGCGTCAGCCGCCTCGTTGGGCTCGTCAGGGGTTGCTGGCGGATGGGTGGGAGCGTCCTGCGGCGCCGGCTCCTCGTCTTCCGGCTCCGGGCTGCTGGCAGGCCGCAGTTCGGGATCGTCCGTCATGATCCTATCGACGCCGGCGGCCGCAGATTAGTTCCCCGCTCACGACGGCCTGCTCTGCACCAGCATGTCCCAATGGCCGCGGTTGACTGTCTCGCCGCGCTGGTTGAGTACTGCTACTTTCATGCGCACGCTGCCGCCGCCCAGCCGCGGTAGGGCTTTGGTCTCTTCAATGTCGATGACGGCGTGCACCGTGTCGCCAATCATGACCGGGCGGCTGAACTTCCATTCCACCTCACGAAAGGCCAGCACAGTGCCCTCAATCATGCCCGTCTGCACAGCCAGGCCGGTGGCAATTGACAGCACCAGCAGCCCGTGGGCGACGCGCTGACCAAACAGCGTTTCGGCGGCGTAGGCCGCGTCCGTGTGGATCTGGTTGAAGTCGCCGGAGATGCCGGCAAAGTGGACAACGTCGCCTTCGGTCACAGTGCGGCCCGCCGTCACCACCTGTTGGCCGGCGGCGAATTCTTCAAAGTAGCGGCCTCGGGGCTGGTAGGATGCAGTCATCATATCTCCTGGACAGTGGGTTGTTCTGTGTCAGGCGACGGCTGCCAGCTTCTCGGCCTGGTCGGCGACGGTGAGCTGCTCGATGAACTCGTCCAGGTCGCCGTCGATGACGGCTTGCAGGTTGTAGCTGGATAAGCCGATGCGGTGGTCGGTCACGCGGCTCTGCGGGTAGTTGTAGGTGCGAATCTTCTCGCTGCGGTCGCCGGTGCCAATTTGCGATTTGCGGTCGGCGGCCTCGGCAGCGTGCTGCTTTGCTTCTTCTATCTCCTGCAGCCGTCCCTGAAGGATACTGAGGGCGACGCGCTTATTTTGCACCTGGCTGCGCTCGCTCTGCACGTTGACACTCATGCCCGTCGGCTTGTGCACGATGCGAATGGCCGTGGCGTTCTTCTGCATGTGCTGCCCGCCCGGCCCCGACGAGAAGGTGCTGGTGATCTCCAGGTCATTCGGGTCCAGGTTGACCTCGACATCTTCTACTTCGGGCATGACGGCCACGGTAGCCGTGCTGGTGTGGATGCGCCCCTGCGACTCGGTTACGGGGACCCGCTGCACACGGTGGACGCCGCTCTCGAACTTGAAGCGAGAGTAAGCGCCGCGCCCTTTGACGCTGAGCACCACTTCTTTAAAGCCGCCTACGCCAATCTCGCTGGCGCCGACGATCTCCGTGCGCCAGCTCTGGGCTTCCGCATAGCGCGTATACATGCGCAGCAGGTCGGCGGCAAAAATGGCTGCTTCGTCGCCGCCGGCGCCGGCGCGAATCTCGATGTAGACATTCTTGTCGTCGCGCGGGTCGCGCGGCACCAGCAGCTCGCGCAGCCGCGCTTCCAGGCGCTCGATGGTCGCCTCCAGCTCTGCAATCTCGTCCTCGGCCAGCGCCGCCATCTCCGCATCGTCACTGGTAGCCAGCAGCTCGCGCGCGCCGGCCAGCTCCTGCTGCAGCCCCTGGTATTCGCGGTAGCTCTCGACCAGCGGCTGCAAATCCGACCGTTCTTGGGCCAGCTCCCGCAGTTGTATATGGTCCGACAGCACCTCAGGGTCGGCCAGTCGCGCCTCGATTTCCTCGTAGCGCTGCACTACTTTTGCTATCTTATCGTACATACTACTTCTGTCAGGTATGCCCAGGCCGGCGAGGGCAGGGGGCCGGCGGCAGACTCCATTGTGTACCATCTTTGTGCACCAGTGATTATAGAGCCGGGGGGCGAGGGGCGTCAAATTGCCCTACCCGGAAGCAGCCGATCGCAAACTATCTCATAGTCGGATTGGCGTCTAGCTGCTACAATAGCCGGAATCTGTGTGAACCCACATTCCCCACAGAAACAAGCCAGTAAGGGAAACGGCCTTGACCGCCCGTGCCTGCAGCGCCCGGCGCGGCCCAGACACGAGAGCTAAGGAGAAAGAGCAAACGCCGATGAACCGGGAACATCATCGCTGGTATAGCCCATCTCTAGGGCACGACATGGAGCTATTGATCTTCGGTCACGCCGGGGCGCGGGTGCTCATTTTCCCAACCTCGATGGGGCGTTTCTTCGAGTGGGAAGACCGCGGCATTATCGGCAGCTTCGCCGAGCATCTGGAAAACGGCTGGCTGCAGTTCTACTGCGTAGACAGCGTCGATCAGGATAGCTGGTACGCCCGCTGGAAGGAGCCGGAAGCGCGGGCCCACCACCAGACTGCCTATGAGAATTACCTGACGCGCGAGGTGCTGCCCCTCTCGCGCCAGAAGAACGGGAATCCGTTCCTGATGACCGTCGGCGCCAGCTTTGGCGCCTATCACGCCGTCAATTTTGCCTTGCGACACCCGCATCTGGTCAACCGCACCATTGGCATGAGTGGTTTCTACGACATCAGCCGCTGGGCGGAGGGCAGTAGCGCTGGCGCCGTCTATTTTCACAACCCCTGCGCCTACATTCCCAACGAGCACGACGAGCGGCGCCTGCAGGCGCTGCGTCAAGTAGAGATCATCCTCGCCGTCGGCCGCCACGATTCCCTGGTGAACAACAACGAGCATTTCTCGCACCTGCTCTGGCAGAAAGGGATCTGGCACGCACTGCGCGTCTGGGACTGCTGGTGCCACGACTGGCCTTACTGGCACAATATGCTGCACAGTTACATTAACGGGGCATAATACCGGGGCGAAGAAAGGAGGAGGGTATGGCGCTGAAAGTCGGATTGCTGGTTGGGCGTGAATGGTCGTTTCCGCCCGCCTTCATCGAAGAGGTCAACGGGCGCAATGCCGGGGTCACGGCCGAATATGCTAAGCTCGGCGGCACGCAGATGGACGAGCCCAGTCCCTACGCCGTGATAGTTGACCGCATCTCGCACGAGGTGCCATACTACCGCAGCTACCTGAAGAACGCCGTGCTGCAGGGCACACGGGTGGTCAACAACCCGTTCATGTGGACGGCCGACGACAAGTTCTTTGAGGCTTCCCTGGCGACCAAGCTGGGCATTGCCAGCCCGCGCACGATGGCGCTGCCCAACAAAGAGTACGTGCCGGGTATCATCCATCCCGACAGCCTGCGCAATCTGGACATGGTCGATTGGGACGCGGTGATTGACTACGTGGGCATGCCCTGTGTGCTCAAGGATGCCCACGGTGGCGGCTGGAAAGAGGTCTACGTCTGCCACAGCAAGGAAGAGCTACTGCGCAGCTACGACCAGACCGGTCTGCTGACCATGGTCGTGCAGGAGTTCATCGAGTGGGATCAATATATCCGCTGCATGTGCATCGGCCAGAAAGAGGTGCTGCCGATGAAGTACGACCCGCGCGCGCGCCGCTACCTTGTCGAGCACGACCATATGACCCCGGAGCTGGGGGAGCGGGTTGTCAACGACTCGCTGGCCCTGGTGCAGGCGTTGGGCTACGACATGAATACGGTCGAGTGGGCCGTGCGCGACGGCGTGCCTTATGCGATTGATTTCATGAACCCGGCGCCGGATATGGACATTAACTCACTGACGCCGCACTATTTCAAGTGGGTGGTCGAAGCGATGGCTGATATGGTCATCGCGGCCGCCCAGAATCCTTCGTCGCAGCTTGACGCGCTGCGCTGGTCGGCGTTGTTCTGATTGCCGCGAAGAAAGTATTGTCCGCCAGTCGAATGCCTGACCGGTTATTGAAAGCTGTCAGGTGGGGTCGCCGGTAATCTCGACTGGATAAGTTACAGAGAGAGCCTATGGGTCTGCAAGATGCTATCCAGACGTATCACGAGCTGCTCACGCCGGCGGTGGCGGAGGAGTCGCAGGAGATGCTGGACGAGCAGTTACGGCGGCATGGTCTCTTTTTCGGCAGCCGCCCGCTCTGCACGGTTCTCCGCCCCCGCTTCCTGACCTATTCCCAATACCGCTTCATCCAGACGCAGACCCAGCCCCTGCTGAGCGCCTTTGCCAAAGCCTACCGGGCGGCGCTGGAATCGCCGGACATGCTTGGCCAGTTCGGTCTGGTGCCCTGGGAGAAAGAGCTGCTGCAGATAGACGCCGGCTACAGCTACCCGACGCCGCTCTCCCGGCTCGACGCCTTCTATCTGACCGATAGCGACACACTGTGCTTCACCGAATACAACGCCGAAGTGCCGGCCGCGTCCGCCTACAATGACGAGTTGTCCGAGGTGTTCTACAGCCTGCCCATCATGCGCGAGTTCTTCCACAAGTATGAGGTGCGCTCCCTATCCACCCGCTACCGTGTCATGCACGCCTTGCTCGACGCCTACCGGCAGTGGTCGGGCGACCGCTCGCGACCCCGCATCGCCATCCTCGACTGGGACGACGTGCCCACTTATAGCGAGTTCCGTCTCTTCCTCAACTATTTTCACTCGCAGGGGCTGGAGACGATCATCTGCGCGCCGCAGGAAGTTACCTACGAGAACGGCAGACTGATGGCCGGCGACTTCCACATCACGCTCATCTACAAGCGTATTCTGATCACCGAGCTGGTGGAGCAATGCGGCCTCGACCATCCCGTCGTGCAGGCGGTGCGCGATGGCAACGTCTGCATGGTCAATCCCTTTAACTGCAAGCTGCTCTATAAGAAGGCCAGCCTCGCCGTGCTCAGCGACGAACGTAACGCCGCGCTCTATGCGCCGGCCGAGCTGGAGGCTATCCACGCCCACATCCCGTGGACGCGGGTGGTTGCCGAGCGCTATACCAGCTACCAGGGAGAGCGCGTCGACCTCATCCCACACATTCTGGCCTACAAAGACAGGATGGTGCTCAAGCCCAACGACGATTATGGGGGCCACGGCATTGTGCTTGGCTGGCTGGTGGGCAACGACGAGTGGGAAGCCGCCGTGCAGCATGCGCTGCAGTCGCCGCACGTGGTCCAGGAAAAGGTCGAGATCCCGCGCGAGCCTTACCCGAGTATGGTGGACGGCCAGCTGCTCATCTATGATCGGCTGCTGGACACGGCGCCGTTTATTTTCTACGGCGACTACGTGGATGGCTGCCTGACGCGACTGGCGACCGACCCGCTGCTCAACGTCACGGCGGGCGGCGGCTCTTCGGTGCCCACCTTTATTGTCGCTAAACGCTGAGAGCGCCGCAGCGCCGCACAGGAGGAGAGTGAGATGAAGCCGACCCTGCTTTGCCTGGCAAGCTACTTCAAGGGAGAGCCATTTCTGGAAGAGGCGCACAGACTGGGCTGCCACGTCATTTTGATTGCTAAAGAGAAGCTTGCCGACGAAGGCTGGCCGATGGACAGCATCGACGAGCGCTACCTGATGCCGGAGCTGGGACAGCAGCCGGACATTACCCATGCGGTCAGCTACCTGGCCCGCGAGCGCACGCTGGATCGTATCATCCCACTCGACGACTATGACGTGGAGACGTCGGCGCAGCTGCGCGAGCATTTGCGCCTGCCGGGCATGGGCACAACGCGCGCCCGCTTTTTCCGCGACAAGCTGTCGATGCGGATGGGCGCGGCTGCAGCCGGCATCCCGGTGCCCGCCTTTGCCCCGGTCTTCAACTACGAGGAGCTGAACGCCTATCTGGAAGACGTGCCCGCTCCCTGGGTTCTCAAGCCGCGCTCGGAAGCGGGCGCCATGGGCATCAAGAAGGTGGGGCACCGCGACGAAGTGTGGCGCTGGCTGGGCGAGCTGGGCGACGAGCAGTCGTTCTTCCTTCTGGAGCAGTATGTGCCCGGCGAGGTCTATCACGTGGACGGCATTGCCCACGGCGGCGAAATGGTCTTCGCCATCGCCAGCAAGTACGGGCAGCCGCCGATGGACGTGGCCCACGGCGGCGGCGTCTTCATTACGCGCACCCTGGCCGACGATGATCCGGTGGGCCAGGAGCTGCTGGCGCTCAACGAGCGGCTGCAGAAAGCGCTGGGCATGGAAGAGGGCGCCACGCACACCGAATTCATCCGCGCCGCAGACGGCACGATCTACTTCCTGGAGACGGCCGCCCGCGTCGGCGGCGCCAACATCCACGACATGGTGCAGGCGGCCAGTGGCATTAACCTGTGGCACGAGTGGGCCAGGCTGGAGGTCGCCGGCATTCGCGGCGAGAGCTATACGCCGCCCACCCCGGAGAGCGGGCACGCGGGCCTCCTGGTCTGCCTGGCCCGCCAGGAGTGGCCCGACCTCTCCGGCTACCGCGAGCCAGAAGTGGTCTGGCGCATGCAGAAGAAGCAGCACGCCGGCCTCATCGTACGCAGCGATAGCCAGGAGCGGGTAGAAGAGCTGCTCGACGACTATAGCCGCCGCTTCGCCCACGATTTCCTGGCCGTGGTGCCGCCGCTGAATAAGCCGCCCTACTGATCGGGGAACTTCTTCGCGTTCTGCCGCGTCTGTTGGATAGCGCGCTGGCTATTCAACCCGGCAGAATGAAGAAGGAGAGTACCCGATGCAACGCCAACTTTTCACCTTATTCCTGGCCCTGGCGCTGGCCGCGATGAGCCTGCTGCTCACCGGCGCAGCGGCGGCCCAGGAGCCAATCCGCCCCGTTCCCACCGAAGCGCCCTGGCCGCCGCCGGAGCCGCCTGTCCCCCCAATGCCGCCCATCCCTTGGCCGGACGATCTGCTGAAGATCGAATATCAGCGCGTCGACATCTCTATTGCCGGCCAGGTGGCGACGACGCGCATCGAGCAGCTCTTCGTCAACGAAGGCGACCGGCTGGCCGAAGGAACCTACTTCTTTCCGCTGCCGGAAGGAGCAGCCGTGAGCGAACTGACGATGTGGGTGGACGAGCAGCCGATTGAGGCCCGGATTCTCGAAGCGGGCGAGGCGCGCCAGATTTACGACGAGATCGTGCGCCAGCTACGCGACCCGGCGCTGCTGGAATACGTCGGGAGCAGCGCCATTCAGGCCAACGTCTTCCCCATACCGGCCGGCGACGAGCGCCGTATCGAGATCGAATACAGCCACGTGCTGCCCGCCGAAAATGGCCTGATCCGCTATAGCTTCCCGCAGACGAGCCATCTCTATAGCAACCTGCCGCTGCAGAGCCAGCGTATTCGCGTCGAGCTGGAGAGCGACGAGGCCATCCGCACCCTCTACTCGCCCAGCCACGACGTGGCTATCGTGCGCGACGGCGACTTCCGCGCCACGATTGGCTACGAAGCCAGCCAGGTCACGCCGGATACGGACTTCGACCTCTACTACAGCGTCAGCCCGGAGCAGATCGGACTGAACCTGCTCAGCTACCAGCCGGCGGGCGAGGACGGCTTCTTCCTGATGCTAGTCGCGCCCACCGTGGCCGTTGATCCGGAAGCCGTCGTCAGCCGCGATGTCATCCTGGTGCTAGACACCTCCGGCAGCATGGCCGGCGAGAAGATAGCCCAGGCCCAGGAAGCGGCCCGCTACGTGGTCGAGCAGCTCAACGCCGAGGATCGCTTCAACATCGTCACCTTCAGCACCGGCGTGCGCTCCTTTGCTGCGGCGCTGACGCCTATCAGCGACAGCGCGCGCGCGGAGGCGCTCGCCTTCGTCGACCGGCTGGAAGCGCTCGGCGGCACCAATATCAGCATGGCGCTTCTGGAGTCGCTGGCCCAGGCCGACGCCGGCCGGCCCTTGACGATTCTTTTCCTTACCGATGGCCTGGCGACAGAGGGGATTGTCGAGACCGGGCGGCTGCTGGATGCGGTAGGCAGCGCAGCCCCGGAGAGCGCCCGGCTCTTTGCTTTTGGCGTCGGCAACGACGTCGATACGTTGCTGCTTGGCAGCCTGGCCGAAAACCATCGCGGCACGACAACCTACGTGCGACCGGGCGAGCCGCTGAATGAGATCGTCAGCGGCTTCTATGCGAAGATGAGCACGCCGGTCCTCGCGGACGTCGAGCTGGAAGTCGATGGCGTGCAGGTGGAGCAGCTCTACCCCACCGTCCTGCCCGACCTCTTTGCCGGTACGCAGCTTGTGCTGGCAGGCCGTTATCGGGAGGGCGGATCGGCGACCATTTCCCTGAGTGGCACAGTCAATGGCCAGCGCCAGCAGTTCGTCTATGAGGAGATCACCTTCCAGAGTAGCGGCGGCTCCGCTTTCATCCCGCGGCTCTGGGCCGCGCGCGCCATCGGCCACATGCTGCAGCAGATTCGCCTCCACGGCGAAGACGCCGAGCTGGTGCAGAGCATTGTCGAGCTGAGCATTCGCTACGGCATCATCACCCCCTACACCAGCTACCTTATCGAAGAGGACGATATCTTCAGCCAGACGGGACGCGAGGGAATCGTTGCCGAGGAGATGGAAAGCGCCGCGCAGGCGCCGGCGGCCGTCTCCGGCGAGGCTGCTGTCAACCGCGCCGACGCCGCCGCCGACCTGGCGGCCGCCGAGGCGCCGGCGGCGCTAGACACGTTGCCCCGGTCCAGCAGCGGGCAGCCGCTGGTCAAAAGCGCCGGCAGCAAGACCTTTGCCCTGCGTTCGTGGGAAGGGGCGGAGACCTGGATCGACACCAGCTTTGACGTCGACAGCCAGACGCCGATGCCGGTCGCCTTTGCCAGCGAGGCTTACTTCTCGCTGCTGGACGCGGCCCCCGAGCTGGGGCAATACCTGGCGCTCGGCTCCCGCCTACTGCTCGTTCACGGCGGAGACGCTTACCTCATCGGCGATGAGGGCCAGAGCGCGCCGCTACCGCTGCCGACGGCCGGCCCGGAGAGCGCGGCAGGCGTGCACGGAGCGGACGAGACACCGGCGCCGGCCGCTGCTGCCGACAGGGCGACAGGAGTCTGCGGCGCGGCGCTGCTGCCGCTGCTCCTCGTCGTGGTCGCCGGCGGCCGCCGGAAGCGCCGCCGCTAACATTCCGAACGAAAAAGCCCCCGGCTGCACGCCGGGGGCTTTTTTTTTACCACCAGGTTGTGAATGAGAGAGAAGTTCGCCCCAAGATCGCGCCATCGCGGCTTCTGGCCGTTATCTCCAACCGCACATTCTCCTCCGGCTGAAAGCGGATCGCGCGCAGAGAGCCAGAGGCCACACCATCGGGATCTGTCTCGCCGAGGTTCACCTCGATGATCTCGCCGCGATAGTGGACGCTAGCGACCACGCTGATGCCGCTATAAGGCAGCTCATTCGGCCCGCTCACCTTTACATAAACAATCTGCTCGTCACTGGAGGTATAGAGGATGGGCGCGGCCAGCGCCGCTGTCAGGCGGACCGATGCCGGCTGCTGTGCCCCCTCGAAGAGGCCGAGCAGATCACACTGCATGCCGGCGCCACGATTCTGCTGGTAGTGCGCCTGGCCCAGCATGCTCATCCGTACACGGCGCTCCGGCGGCGCGTCTGGGCGCCATTCGAGCCGGCCGTTGCGAAAATATTGCACGCGCAGCTCGCCCTCGTCCAGCTGCTCAGAGAGCGGCGGCCCCAGCAGGACCTCGCCATGATTCTGCTCGTAAAAGGTCAGAAACTGATCCTGGACCGTGAAACCTGTTTCGGGAAAAGTGCGCGTGGCGCTATCGCCGGGCACGGGCGCGGGCACGCGGCTGCGCACGCCGCTGAGCGCCCACTGGCCCAGCGGATAGGGCGCCACAGTCGCGTCGGGCGCTGTCTCCAGGCGGACGTTTTCAAAGTACTGGACGATGCGGCCATCGCCGGGCAGGCACTGGCCGGTTATAGGCGCTCCGATCAGGTCGCCGCCATAGCTCTCCTGCCATTCGGCAAACACGGGCGCCACGGCGAAGCCGGTCACCGTGGGCGGCGGCGCCTCCTCCTGGCAGGCGACGCCCAACAGCAGCGTCAGGGCTATGAGAATGAGAAAGGTGTGACGATGGTTCATCGGCGCCTAGTATCTAGTATGCTGCTTCGTCCAGGTCTTCATGCTCTTCGCGGAGGCGCAAGTAGCTTTCATAACGCTCCTCGCTGACCGCTCCTGCTTTCACCGCGGCGCGCACGGCGCAGCCGGGCTCATGTCGATGTGTACAATCGCTAAACTGGCACTGCGCCACCAGCGGCGCAATCTCGCGAAAGTAGCCATCCAGCTCGTGCGGCTCGACGTCATAGAGGGCCAGGCCGCGGATGCCGGGCGTGTCGGCCACGTAGCCGCCTTCGTCCAGCGCAATCAGCTCAGCATGGCGTGTCGTGTGCAGACCTTTGGTTGTCGCCTCGCTGACTTCACGCACGCGCAATCCTAACCCTGGTTGAATGGCATTGAGTAGGCTGGACTTGCCCACGCCCGACGAACCGGCCAGGACGGAGATCTTGTCGCGCAAACATGCCTTCAACTCTGCGATACCCTCGCCCGTTTTGGCGCTCGTATAGAGTACAGGATAACCGATTTTCTTGTATAGTCCAAATGTCTCCTGCGCTTCGCCGGGCGCCGCCAGATCGACCTTGTTGACGCAAATGACCGCCGGGAGCTCGTTCAGCTCGGCGACGACGAGAAAGCGGTCCAGCTTGCGCAGGCTGGGCCGCGGCTTGCGAATCGAAAAGACAAAAACAACCTGATCGGGGTTGGCGACAAGCACCTGTTCCAGGTCCGAAAGCATATGGCGCACTCCCGGCGCCGGTCGGGCTCGTGATAGCACCCGCTCCCGCTCGGCGATGCTCTCTATGAGGCCCGTCGTCTCGTCGACCAGTGAGATGGTCACGCGGTCGCCCACTGCCACCAGGTCGCTCTCCTTCCGTTCCTGCCGCAGCCGCCCGCGAATCTGACAGACGTAGTCGCCATGGCCGGTTCGCACCGTAAAGAAGCCGCTCTGCGCTTTGATGACCAGCCCTTCCAGCCACTCGTTTCTGTCCAGCGCCTTCTCTCCTTACCAACTTCTGCAGGTGGGCGAATTATAGGGCGCAGGCGGCCGAATACCAAAAAGGGGGCAACGCGCCGGCGTTGCCCCCTGGTAAGTGACACTGATTGGGGAGGTGTGCCCGGCCGCTTAGCCGAGCCGCTTGCGGAGCTCCTCCGTCAGCGCCGGCAGCACCTTAAAGAGATCGCCGACGATGCCGTAACTGGCGAGCTTGAAGATCGGCGCGTCCGCATCGCTGTTAATGGCGACGACAACCTTCGAGGTGCGCATACCGGCCTGGTGCTGGATGGCGCCGCTGATGCCGCTGGCAATGTAGAGGTCGGGGCTGACCGTCTTACCCGTCTGCCCGACCTGGTGCTCATAAGGAATCCAGCCGGCGTCCACCGTGGCGCGCGACGCGCCGACGGCGCCATTGAGCACAGCCGCCAGCTCGCGGATGGGAGCGAAGCCTTCTGGCCCACCAACGCCGCGGCCGCCGCTGACGATGATGCGCGCGTCGGTCAGGCTGACCTGGCTGCCGGCGCTTTCAAAGCCGACCACCTTGCTGGGCACACCCTCTTCGGCCACGGCTGCCCCGACCCACTGTGCCTGACCGCTGCCGCCCGTGGCCTCGGCCGGCGCAAAGGCGCGGCTGCGCAGGGTAATGATCTGCACGCCGCCCGTCACGCGAGCATCACAGAGCAGCTTGCCCGCATAGACCGGGCGGGTGACGACAACGGTGCCATTCTCAACCTTGAGGTCGGTGCCGTCGGCGGCCAGCCCCAGGTCAAGCTGGGCAGCTACCCAGGCCGCCAGGTCATGGCCGCGGCTGGAGTTGCCCAGGAAAAGCACAGACGGCTGCCGTTCCTGCACCAGATTAGCCAGCGTGGGGCCATACGCTTCCACGCGAAAATCGGCCAGGGCCGCATCGTCGGTACCGACTACGGCATCCGCCCCGTAGCTGAAAGCGGCCTCGGCCAGGCTACTGGCGCCGGCGCCCAGAACGACGGCCGTCAGATCCTGGCCAAGCTCCTGGGCCACGCGCCGCGCGGCGCCCATCGCTTCCAGGCTGATGGCCGCGATATTCCCATTATCCTGTTCGATCCATACCCAGACGCCGCTCATAGCACTTTCTCCTCAAAGAGCCGATCGACCAGCTTTCTGGCGATCTCTTCGACCGTATCGCCGTCGATCATCTCTACCGACGTATCGCGCGGCGGTAGTGGATAGACGTTAGACCAGTCCACCCGGCTGGCGTCGCCGCCGTCGAGGCCAATGTCGCCGGCCGTCCAGGTGGGAATGGTAGCGCGGTTGGCCTTACGGATGCCCATGAACGACGGGTAGCGCGGCTCGTTGATCTCTTTGACCACGCTCATGACGACGGGTAGCGGCGCCGTGACCGTCTCCTTGCCGCCGGCGACCAGCCGCTCGACCGTAATCGAGCCGCCGCCCAGATCTAGCTCCTTGATAGCCGAGACGTAGGTGAGCGGCGTCCAGCCGAGCTTGACGGCTGTCTGTACCGGCGTGTTGCCGGTGTCGCCGTCAATCGCCTGGCGACCAAAGACGGCAATCTGCACGTCGCCAATCTTCTCAATAGCCGCTGCCAGCACGCGGGCTGTGCCCAGTGTGTCAGCGTCGCGGAAGGCCGGATCGTTGATCAGGATCGCCTCTGTGCAGCCCATAGCGAGCGCCGTTTTCAGCGCTTCGTCGGTCTCATCACTGCCCTTGCTGAGGGCGATAGCGTCGCCCCCATGCTCCTCCTGGAGCTGAATCGCCTGCTCCAGCGCGTATTCGTCCCACGGATTCACCACCAGCGGCTTGCCGCCGGGATCATCCCAGCGAACCGCGCCGTTAGTGACCGAGAAGACGGCGGTGGTGCTGGGGGTTTGCTTGACGCAAACGACGACTTTCATGTAACAACCTCCCTTTCCGAATCGGGTGACAGTGCCACCAACAGTTGTGGTTCATTCAGCTCGGCAAAGCGCCGGGCAAATGCTTCGTCGGCAAAGACAAAGTTCATGGCGCGCCAGGAAAATGATTCCAGGCTGGCAGCCGCCAGAATCGCCTGTTTCTCCGGCCGCGCGCGTGACAGGCTGTGGCGGCGGAAGGCGCTGATCACGGCGACGGCCGCCAGCGCCGCCAGGGCCAGCGCCAGCAGCAGGCGCAAGGCAAAGGACAGCAGCGCCGGCAGGAAGAAGAGAAGCGCCAGGAAGAGGACGAGCGCGACCACGCCAGCGGCGAGGTAGCTCTGTTTTTGCCAGCGCTCCTCGTCAAAGGAGAGGCGCTGTACTTCTTTCTGGCAATCGGCGCAGAGGGGCGCGCTCACTTCACGAGTCACCCGCCCAATTCGCCGTCGCAGCCGCAGCGCCGGCTCCGCCGCCGCCCCACAATAGACACACTGGGCGGGAAAGCGCACGGTCTGGCCTGGACGCACCTGGACCCGCACGGCCCGGCTCATATCAGGCGCTCTCCTCCTGCCAGAATGCGGCCTCATAAGCCGGCAGCTCGCAGCGCAGCGGCCGGTCCTGGCGCAGCCCCAGGGCATAGCCCGCCTGCATGAGCTGGTGAATCTCACTGGTACCTTCGTAGATGATGGCGCCGCGGCTGTTGCGCAGATAACGCTCCACCGGGTACTCGTCGGAATAACCATAGGCCCCGTGGATCTGCAGCGCCTCGTTGGCCGCCTTGAAGGACATATCGGTGGCGTACCATTTCGCCAGCGAGGTCTCGCGCGTATTGCGCAGCCCCTGGTTCTTCATCCAGCCGGCGCGCAGGTAAAGCAGACGGGACGCATCGTACCACTGCTGCATGTAGCCGATCTTCTGCTGCACAAGCTGGTGGCGGGCAATCGGCCGGCCAAAAGTCTCGCGCTCCTGTGCGTACCGGACGGACGCTTCCAGCGAGGCGCGGATCAGCCCCGTCGCACCGGAGCCAACGGTATAGCGACCATTGTCGAGGCAGCTCATGGCAATGCGGAAGCCCTCCCCCTCTTCGCCGATACGGTTGGCAGCGGGCACGCGCACGTTCTCGCAATTGACCCAGCCGGTGGAGCCGGCGCGGACGCCGAGCTTGCCGTGGATGTCGCCGCTGGTAACGCCGGGCATGGCTGCTTCGACCATGAAGGCGGTGATGCCATCGTGCGGGGGATCGGCGTGGGGGTCGGTCTTGGCAAACCAGAGGAAGTGGTGGGCCCTGGTCGCCAGGCTGATCCACATCTTTTCGCCGTTAATCACGTAGTCGTCGCCGTCGCGCTTTGCCGTGGAGCGGATGGCGGCGACATCGGAGCCGGCGCCCGGCTCCGTGAGACAGAAAGCGGCAAACTTCGTCCCCTGGGCCTGCGGCGCCAGAAAGCGCTGCTTCTGCTCCTCACTGCCCCACTGCAATAGGCCCATGCTGTTCAGGCCCATATGCACCGACATGACCACGCGCAGGGTCGTATCGACGCGCTCCAGCTCCTCGCAGACGAGGCCCAGGGTAATATAGTCATAACCCTGGCCGCCGTAGCGTACCGGGATGTTGATGCCGAGGATGCCCAGCTCGCCCATGCGCTCCAGGGTTCCCGGCTTCATCTCCTGGCGCCGGTCATAGTCGGCAATGGTGGGGGCAATCTCCCGCTCGGCCCAATCGCGCACCGTGGCGGCGGCATTAAGCTGTTCGTCGGTCAGGGAAAAGTCGATCATGGGATGGCGTTCTCTCACTCCGCCGGATCCAGGGATCGGCGCGGCCGGGCAATATTGTCAGCCGGGTCATTATAACGGCAGAGGATAAGGCTCGCAAAAGAATAACGCAGAGCGTTATAAGCCGCCCGCCGCACAGCCCCCACCGTGGCTCCGTACGGGTAGCAGGCAACAAAAAAGCCCGGCGGGGCCGGGCTTCTGCATGGCGCCAACTGGATTTGAACCAGTGACCTAGGGCTTATGAGTCCCCCGCTCTACCGCTGAGCTATGGCGCCAAAGCGGCCCATATTATAGCCGCGCGCAGGGTTGGAGGCAACCTTAGAAGCGCTGGCTAATCGTCGCTTTATGTGTAGCGCTAAAGGTTAGAATCCTTCAAGCTCCGATAAGTCGGCAATTCCGGAGGCCAGGGCCGCAATCTGCTGCAGCAGCGCCAGCCGGTTCTCGCGCACCGACTGGTCCTCGTCCATAACCAGAATATTGTCGAAGAAGGCGGTGATTGCCGGCTCCAGAGTACGCAAAGCTGCGACGAAGCCGTCGACCGTGCCGTCGGCGCCGGCCGCGGCCTGCTCGTAGGCCTGCAGCAAGGCAAGCTCGGCCGGCTCGGCAAGGGCGTCAGGCTGAAGCGCAAAGGGCGCTTCCTTGCGCGTGATGCGCACCGAGCGGGCGTAAGCGTCGAGCAGCTGCGGCCAATCGGGCGCCTGTGTCGCCAGCTGCAGGGCGGCGGCCGCCCGCGCCGCCACATAAGGGTTGTGCGCCTGCTCCGCCAGCACGGCGCGCACCACGTGGGAAGGGATACCCTGCTCGCGCAGGTGCACTTCCAGCCGGCCGGTGATGAAGGCCAAAACCTCTCCGGCCACGTCCGCGGCGGCCGGCGCCGGCTGCACGCGCGCCGCCGCGGCAATGGCTGCGCGCAGGTCGAACGGCTGCTCGTTGGCGATCAGATTCTCGACAATCTGGATCGCCGCCCGGCGCAGGGCAAAGGGGTCGTTGCTGCCCTTCGGCGCCAGCCCGGCGGCAAAGAGCCCGGTCAGGCTATCGAGCCGGTCGGCCAGCGCCAGCGCCAGCCCGGGCGCCGTGCTGCTGACAGTATCGTACTGCTCGGCGATGGCCGCCGCCACCGCTTCCGGCTCGCCGCTACGTCGCGCGTAATGGCCGCCCATGACGCCCTGTAACGAGGTCATTTCTACCACCATGTTCGTGGCGAGGTCGGCTTTGGAGAGGGCGGCCGCGCGGGCCGCCGTGGTCTGCTGCGTCTCGTCGAGGCCAATCATCTGGCCGACGATGGGGGTCAGCGCTTCCAGCCGGTGCACTTTGTCCAGCATGCTGCCCAGCTGCAACTGGAAGGTGAGCGTTGCCAGGTCCGGCAGGAAGTCGGCTAGCGAGCGCTGGCTGTCGCGGCCGTAGAAGAAAGCGGCGTCGGCAAAACGCGCGCGGATGACGTGCTCGTTGCCGGCGCGCACCAGCTCTAGATGCTCTTCATCGCCGTTACGGACGGCGACAAAGTAAGGCAGGAGCCGGCCGTTCGCGCTCTGCACCGGGAAGTAGCGCTGATGCTTCTTCATGACGGCAATGAGCACCGGTGGCGGCAGCTCCAGGAAGCGCTCGGCAAAGGCGCCGAGCAGCGGCGTGGGTTGCTCGACCAGATTGGCGACTTCGGCCAGCAGCGCCTCGTCGCCGTCAATGCGGCCGCCCTTTGCCGCGGCAAGCTGGGCGGCGCTCTCCTCGATGAGCTGCCGCCGTGCGGCGACATCGACGACGATGCCATTGGCTGCCATGTGCCGTGCATAACTGGCGGCGTCGCCGACGACAAGGGACGGGGAGCCGAGCGGGCGCAGACCATAGCTCGTGCGGCCGCTGGCTACGCCGGCATAGGCAAAGGGGACCACCATCTCGCCATAGAGCGCCAGCAGCCAGCGCAAGGGACGGCTGTAGGCCACGTTGGTCTGGTTCCAGCGCATGCTCTTCTCGAAACGGAGCGAGCCAATGAGCCCCGGTAGGGCCTCGGCCAGCACCTCGACGGCCGGACGCCCCGCCTCACGCACGACCGCCGCCATATAGCGCTTGTCTCCCTCTTCGACCACCTGCAGCTGGTGAACGCCAATCCCCCGGCCGCGGGCAAAGCCTTCGGCAGCTTTGGTGGGGTTGCCGTCGGCGTCGAAGGCGCGCTCGGCTGGCGGTCCTTTGACGACCGTCTCCAGATCGGCCTGGCGCGGCGCCAGGTCGGCGACGAGCAGTGCCAGGCGGCGCGGCGTGCCGTAGACTTCTATAGATCCGTGCGCCAGGCGCAGCCCGGCCAGCAGCTCCGGCACGGCGACGCGCAGCTGGCGCAGTGCGCTGTCGAGATCGCCGGCTGGCAGCTCTTCACTGCCTATTTCCAGAACAAAGGGCTGCGGCGCATCTGGCACGGCGGCCCTGCTGGTGGCCGCCGTTTCGGCGCTCGCTTGCGCGCCCTCCTGCCACTGCTCGTTGTCGAGGAACGGGTATTCCAGCCGCTGCCGCTGCGCCAAATAGAGGTCGGAAATCTGGCGGGCAACGTCGCGCATGCGTGCGAAATATTGCTGCCGCTCGGTCACACCGATGGCGCCGCGCGTATCCAACACGTTGAAGATGTGCGAGCATTTCAGATTGTAGTCGTGGGCCGGCGCGACTAGCTCGGCGGCAATGCACCGTTTGGCCTCATTCTCGTAGATATCGTAGAGCGTGCGCAGGGCGTCGACGTCGGCCACATTAAAGTAATAGTGGCAGTGCTCGATCTCCTGCTGCAGCAGGGCGTCGCCATAGATGACCCCGGAACCGTAGTCGATATCCCAGACGGCGTCCACCTCCTGCAGGGCAAGGACGATGCGGTCCAGCCCGTAGGTCAGCTCCACGGAAACCGGGTCCAGCTCGTGGCCGCCCGCCTGCTGGAAATAGGTGAACTGGGTGATCTCCTGGCCGTCGAGCCAGACCTCCCAGCCAAGACCCCAGGCGCCGAGCGCCGGGCTTTGCCAGTTATCCTCGACAAAGCGGATGTCGTGCTCGCGCGGGTTGATGCCGATGGCTTCCAGGCTCTTCAGGTACAGCTCCTGCGGGTTGCCCGGATCAGGCTTGAGGATCACCTGCAGCTGGTAGTGCTGCTGCATGCGGTTCGGGTTGTCGCCAAAGCGACCGTCGTCCGGGCGGATGCTGGGCTCAATGTAGACGACGTTCCACGGCTCCGGCCCAAGCACGCGCAGCACCGTCGCCGGGTTCATCGTGCCCGCGCCGACCTGGACGTTGTGCGGGTGCCAGATGAGGCAGCCCTGCTCTTTCCAGAAGTCCAGCAGGCGCTGGACCACATCTTGAAAGGATAGCTTCTCGCTCATAATCGTCTACTCGCTCTTCGTACCGTTGCCGTGACAGCAGCCCATAATCCTATCCGGTTCAGGCGATTCGTCCAGAAGGGGGCTGGCGCTATGGCGTCGTCTAGAGGCCGGCGTGGGATTGGCCGTGCATCTCGCGCCGCAGCCGGCGCAGAAACTCGGTCGATTTCAGGTCGCGCTCCAGCAGGTAGGTCACGTAGTAGTGCATCACCCGCTCCAGCTCGGCGTGCAGGTCGCGGCGCAGCTGCAGCTGGTGCACCGTCTCCCAGGAACGGGTCTGCAGGTAGCGCAGCACCTTGACTGCGGCTGCCGAAATCGGTTGCGCCTGGCGATCGGCCGCCTCGCAACCGGGACAGAGCAGCCCGCCCAGCTCGGCGCTGAACTTCTGATCCTGCTCGGTAATCGGCTCGCCGCAGCCCACACAGCGGAATAGCTGCGGCCGGAAGCCGACCAGGTGCAGCAGATGCAGCTCGAAAAAGCGGGCCGCCAGCAGCGGCTGCCCGGTCACGGCAAACCAGCGCAGGGCGTCGGCCAGCAGATCATAGAGCTGCGGGTTCCTGTCGTCTTCCGGCGTGAAGCGATCCAACAGCTCTACCGCGTAAGAGGCGTAAGCCGTGCGCACCAGGTCCTCGCGCAGCGCCGGGTACGCTTCGACCATTTCCGCCTGGGTAATGATGTCCAGGTTGCGCGCCTCGGCGACAAGGAAACGGGTGCGCATAAATAGCTCGACGTGGCCGGTCTTACGGCTCTGCGGCTTGCGCGCGCCTTTGGCGACGACGCGGATCTTGCCGCGGTCGCGCGCGTAGAGCGTCAGCAGCCGGTCCGCCTCGCCAAAATCACGGCGGCGCAGCACAATGGCTTCGGTGCGGTAGGTACGTTCGCGGGGCATGATGAACAGTGGCCGGTGGGTAGTGGCAGACCACTGCCTACTACGGACTCATCTCCAAATCCTCCGGGCCGAAAGAATCGGGCAGCAGGGCAGCGAGGCTGGTCTCGCGGCTGGCGCCGGCCGTATCGCAGATGTAGACGGGCAGGTCGCTGGCGAACTCACGCATCACCTGGCGACAGGGGCCGCATGGTGTCGCGCCGCTCTCGGTGCAGACGGCGACGGCCACAATCTGGCGCTCGCCGGCGGCGACTGCCTGGAAGATAGCCACCCGTTCGGCGCAGATCGACGGGTTATAGGCTGCATTCTCGATATTGACGCCCGTGTAGATGGCGCCGCTGCCGGCGAGCACGGCGGCGCCCACGTGGAAGCGTGAATAGGGTGCATAGGCATGGTCGCGCACCCGACAGGCGGCGTCTTCCAGCGCGGCGCGCTGAGCGGCAGGAATGGTCATGGTCTACTGCTCCTCTTCTCCGTGCAGGTAGGTAAATGGGGGCAGGCGAGCGCCATCGGCAACAACCGCGTTTTCGACGACCGCCTGCTCGACCGTGCAGCCATTGCCAACCTGCGCATCACGTAGCACGGCATTCGGGCCAATTACACAATCGGCGCCGACCACACTTCGGCCCTGGATATAGCTATTCGGCCAGATAACCGTATCCTGCCCAATGGCAACGTGCGGGTCGATGTAGGTCGAATCGGGATCGACCAGGGTCACGCCAGCCTCCAGCCAGCGCCGGTTAGCGCGGCGGCGAAAGGCTTTTTCCACGGCGACCAGCTCGGCGCGCGTGCCAGCGCCCAGAAACTCGTCGGGGTCGTCGCCGACGACGGCTTCCACGCGCCGCCCCTGGGCAACAGCCAGCGCCACCATGTCGGTGAGGTAGTATTCCTCTCCGTCACGGGCCTGGCGCAGGGGCAGCGCGGGCAGGTTCTCCCAAAGCCACGGCCCGTCGCAGCAGTAGACGCCGGCATTCAGCTCGCGTACGGCCAGCAGCTCCGCGCTATTCGCGCGCTGGCGCGCTTCGGCCACCTCGACAATCTCGGCCACGCCGCCATCGGCCGCACGAATCACCCGGCCAAAGCTGGAGTCCGGGTCGCCCATGATGGTGAGCATGACGATGGCCGCGCCACTCTGCGCCTGTCGCTCTACCAGGCCGGCCAACGAGCGGGCGCGCAGCAGCGGCATATCACCATACGTGACGACGACCTGCAGGGCATGCCCGCGCAGCGCCTCGGCAGCCATCATCGTCGCGTGGCCCGTTCCCAGCCGCTCTTCCTGAACGGCGTAAGTGGCCCGCGCGCCAAGCAGCCGGCGCACGCCATCTTCACCGCCGCCGACGACGACCACCGGCTTGAGCCCGGCCACCGCTTCAGCCGCCGCAAAGGCATGCTCGATCATCGGCAGCCCGCCCACCGGGTGCAGTACCTTCTGCGTCTTGGAGTTCATGCGGGCGCCGTGACCCGCGGCGAGGAGAACGGCGGCAACAGTCATCGGCGGTTCCCTTCACAAAAAAGGGGCGCTCGCCGAACGCCCCTAAGCAGCTGGGGTGGTAGGATTCGAACCTACGAATACCGGATTCAAAGTCCGGCGCCTTAGGCCACTTGGCGACACCCCACCAGCGGATGGATCTTAACACGGCGGGTGGCGCCGGGCAACTTTGTTAGCGCTTTTCTCAGGGGCTGGAGCGGCGCATTCCGGCGGAACAGAGCCGTTGCAGCCGTTCGCGTCGCCAAACTCGCAAGATGTGACAAAGGTGTTAGAATTTTGTGCACAATGTCATAGAGGCCAGTCCCTGACATTGGATAAAATCACTAGCAAGGGCAAGCCGGAAATCGTGCCGCACCTGTGCCCATAATCTGATGCTAACAAGGGAGAAACGCAATCCATGACTGAGAACCTGAATCCATTCGCTATCGCTCAGGCGCAGCTGGACGACGCCGCCGCCGTGCTCCAGCTTGATCCGGATATGCACGCGTTCCTGCGCCAGCCGATGCGCGAATTTCATTTCACCATCCCGGTACGGATGGACGACGGCAGCACCCGTACCTTTCAGGCTTTTCGCGTGCAGTATAATGACGCGCGCGGCCCGGCAAAGGGCGGCATTCGCTTTCACCCGGACGAAACGATTGACACAGTGCGCGCCCTCGCCGCCTGGATGACGTGGAAGACGGCGGTAGCCGACCTGCCTCTCGGCGGCGGCAAGGGCGGCGTGGTCTGCAACCCGCGCGAGCTGTCACGGGGCGAGCTGGAGCGGTTGAGCCGCGGTTATATGCGCGCTATCTACAACTCGGTGGGCCTGTTCAAGGATTCGCCCGCCCCGGACGTCAACACCAACGCGCAAATCATGTCCTGGATGCTCGACGAGTACGAGACGCTGGTCGGCCACAAGGAGCCGGGCGTCATCACGGGCAAGCCGCTGGCCCTCGGCGGATCGGCGGGCCGGCCGCCGGCGACGGCGATGGGCGGCATTGTTACCATCCGCGAGACGGCAAAGGTGTTGGGCATGAACATGGAAGGAGCCACCTGCGCTATCCAGGGCTACGGCAACGTCGGCTCCTACGCCCACCAGCTTGCCACGCAGATCCTCGGCCTGAAGGTCGTCGCCCTCGGCGACGAGTTCGGCGCCATGTATAACGCCAATGGCTTCGCTTATGAAGATGTCTCAGCCCATATGGCGGAGACCGGCCGCATCCCCGGCTATCGTGATGGGGACGCCATCTCCAACGCCGAGCTGCTGGAGATGGACGTGGACGTGCTCATTCCCGCGGCCATCGAGAACCAGCTGACGGGCCAGAACGCCGACAGGATTAAGGCCCGCGTCATCGCCGAGCTGGCCAATGGCCCAACCACGCCGGAAGCAGACGACGTGTTCAACGACAAGGGCGTGTACATCATCCCCGACTTCCTCTGCAACGCGGGCGGCGTCACCGTTTCCTACTTCGAAATGGTGCAGAATGGTTACCAGTTCTACTGGGATGCGGAGCAGGTGCAGGAGCGGCTGGACCGCAGCATGACCACGGCTTTCCATGCCGTGCACAATATGGCCCAGCAAAAGAACGTGCCCAATCGCGTGGCGGCCTATCTGGTGGCCGTCGATCGCGTAGCGCAGGCGGTACGCCTGCGCGGGTGGGTGTAACGGAGCACCACCTCCAGGCGGGTCGGAGGGGTAGGCGCTGTCCTGCCCCTCCGCTTACTCCCCGTCGTGGCGGCCCTCCGACGCTGTTAACTGGCCTTAAAAAATGGCGGAAAGTATAGGCAGCCGCGAACATTTGTGCTATACTGTAGGGGTCTTATACACCGGTTGGCAGTGGTAAGACAAAGGCTAAACGGGCGATGCAGTTGAGTTGGCAATGATGCCAAAACTGTTAGGATCGTCTGGGACGTAGCGTGATTCCACTGCCAGATTGAAGGAGAGAAACGATGTACCAGAAAGTGATCATTATTGGGAACCTCGGTGGTGATCCGCAGATGCGATACATGCCTGATGGTACGGCCGTTACCAGTTTCAGCGTCGCAACGAACCGTAGCTGGACAGATCGGCAGAGTGGTCAGAAAGTGGATGAAACCACCTGGTTCCGGGTCAGTGTTTGGGGCAAACAGGCCGAGACGGCAAACCAGTACCTCAGCAAGGGGCGCCGCGTACTGGTGGAGGGCGTCTTAACACCGGACCGTGAGACGGGTGGACCGAGGATGTGGACCGGTCAGGATGGTACGGCCCGCGCCTCGTTTGAAATCCGTGCTGATAATTTCCGCTTCCTGGGCGGCCGGGAAGACGGTTATGAGGGCGGTCTTGAAGGTGATGACTCTTTTGAATCCGGCGGCCGCGCTGCGCAGGAAGAGGACGACATCCCCTTCTAGGCAGCCCCACACAACCGCATAGATAAGTGTCGCAAGCGCGCGCCGGGTCAGCCTGGCGCGCGCTTTTTGCTGGTTTGACATTCACCTGTGCCGGGATAGAATCTGGCCTCGGCGAGGCGGGCCGCAGCCCGCCTCGTCGTGTGTATCCTGACAACCATTCTTGGAGCACCATGCGTATTGTCGTAGATGCCATGGGCAGCGACAACCATCCACAGCCGGATGTGGCGGGGGCGGTGGCAGCTGCCCGCGAGTGGCGCGACGAAATCATCCTCGTTGGCGATGAAGCACGGGTGCGGAGCGAGCTGGCCAGACACGACACGGCCGGCCTCCCCCTGCGCGTGACGCACGCCAGCGAGGTGATTACCATGACCGACAGCCCCAGCGAGGCGTCGCGCGGCAAACCGGATTCGTCGATGCACGTCGGCCTGAAGCTGGTCAAGACGGGCGAGGCCGATGCCTTTGTCTCCGCGGGCAACACCGGCGCCATTCTGGCTGTCGCCATGCTGCATACGTTGCGGCGTATTCGCGGCATCAAGCGCCCGGCGCTCGGCGTCCTCTTCCCCATCGAGGGCAACCCGATGCTCATCGACAACGGCGCCAATGCCGATGTGCGGCCGGAGTTCCTACTGCAGTTTGCGCAGATGGGTAGTCTCTACGTGGAGCGCGTGCGCGGCGTTGCCCGCCCACGCGTCGCCCTGCTCTCCAACGGCGAAGAAGAAGGCAAGGGCAACGAGCTAATCAAAGAGACCATCCCGCTGCTGGCGGGCAGCGCCCTGAACTACGTGGGCAACATCGAGCCGAAGGAGTTTGTGCGCGGCCAGGCGGACATCGCCGTGACCGACGGCTTCACCGGCAACATCGTCATGAAGACGGCGGAAGCAATAGCCGCCTACATGTCGTCGATGATTCGCGAGGAGATGAAGAGCAGCCCCCGCACCATGCTCGGCGGGCTGCTGGCGAAGCCGGCCTTTGCGCGCGTGCGGCGGCGGCTCGATCCAGACGAGGTAGGCGGCGCGCCGCTCCTCGGCGTCGACGGCGTCGTGATCATCGCCCACGGGCGCTCCAGCGATTACGCCATCAAACAGGCAATCGGCCAGGCGCGGCAGGCTGTAATCCACGATATCGTCGCCGCCATTCGCGATGGCGTCGCCGCCACCTGACCAGCAAGAGAGACTACCAGTGAGTATGGACCCCTATCTCGATCACCGCGGACGGCCCCGGGTCGTCATTACGGGCATGGGCGCCCTCAGCCCGCTCGGCAACAGCGCCGCGGAGAGCTGGCGCAATGCCGCGGCTGGCAACTCCGGCGTGACTCGCATCACCCAGTTTGATGCGGATGGTTTTCCCTGCCAGATTGCCGGCGAGGTGAAGGAGTTCGATCCGAGCCGCTATATGGATTTTAAGGAAGCGCGGCGCATGTCCCGGGCCTCTCAACTGGCCGTGGCCGCTGCGGTAGAAGCGCTGGAGATGGCCGGCTTCGGCGCCGGCGTGCCCGACACGGAGCGCACCGGGGTGGTCATCGGCACGGGCATGGGCGGCTTTGAAAAGGCCGACGAGAACATGACTATCCTGCGCGAGCGCGGCGTCGGCCGGGTCAACCCCTTTGCCCTAAGCGCCTCGCTGCCGAACATGCCCAGCCACCACGTCAGCCTGCTGGCGGGCACGCGCGGCCCGATCAGCACCGTGGTCGCCGCGTGCGCCACCGGCACCCAGGCGCTGGGAGAAGCGGCCGAGTTTATTCGGCGCGGCGCTGCCGACCTGATCCTGGCCGGTGGCGTCGAAGGGCTTATTCATCCGGCGGCCCTGGCCGGCTTCACCGCCATGCGCGCGCTGGCGACGAGCTATAACGACTGCCCGGCGCGCGCGTCTCGGCCGTTTGACCGCAATCGCGAAGGCTTTGTCCTTAGCGAAGGCGCCGGCGTGCTCGTCCTCGAGCGCATGGACCTGGCTGTGCAGCGCGGCGCCCACATCTACGGCGAAGTGCTGGGCCATGCCAGCAGCAGCGACGCTTTTCACGTCGCCGCGCCCGATCCCGACGGCGAGGGCGCGCTGCGCGCCATGCGCTGGGCGCTGGCCGACGCCGGGTTGGACGGCAGCGGCCTTGACTACATCAACGCGCACGGCTCCTCGACGCCGGTCAACGACCAGGTGGAAACGCTGGCAATTAAGCGCCTGCTCGGCGAGCGCGCCTATGAGATTGCCGTGAGCAGCACCAAGTCGGTGATGGGTCACGCCATGGGCGGGACCGGCGCCCTGGAGGCCATCTTCTGTACCTATGCCCTGCACGACGGCTTACTGCCGCCGACGATCAACTATGAGACCCCCGATCCCGAGTGTGATCTGGATTACGTGCCCAACGCGGCGCGGCGCACGCCGATCCGCACGGCCATGAGCAACAGCTTCGGACTGGGCGGGCAGAACGCTTGCCTGGTGATGGGCCGCTATGATAACGGGCCAGCCGCCCCGGCGTCTGAGGCGGCGCCATGATTGTCCTGCGCGACGAAGCCCGCATCCTGCGCCTCAAAAAGTGGGGCCAATACATTAGCATCACCGGTTTTTTCCTCCTCGTCGCCGCCCTGATTCTGGGGTTTGTCGACCCGGAGCGCTTTATCTGGCTGCAGGTGCTGGCCCTACCCATTGGCTGGCTCATGTCCCAGGTAGGACTCTACCTGGCACATCGCTATATGCGCAATCCGCGGCCCGACGAGGTGCTGGACCAGGCCCTACGCAAGGCAGCGCGCCAGGGGCGCATGTACCATTTCCTGCTGCCGGCCTCGCACGTCCTGCTGACGCCCGCCGGGCCCATCGTCTTTGTCCTGAAATACCAGGTAGGCCGTATCAGTGTGGAAGGCGACCGCTGGCGCCAGCGCGGCGTCAGCATTCTGCGCCGCTTCTTCAGTCAGGAGTCGCTGGGCAACCCCACCAAAGAGGCCGAACGCGAGGTGCGGGCGCTCGCCGCCTACATCAGCCGGGAGGCGCCGCAGGTTGAGGAAGTGCCTATCGGCGCGATCATCGTCTTCACCAGCAAGAATATCGCCGATCTCGACCTGCACGCGTCTGCTATTCCGGCGATGCATTACACCAAGCTACGCGGCTATCTGAGACAGCAAGGTCCGGGTGAGCCGCTGTCGCGCGCCGACTACGAAGCGCTGCAGGCCGCCTTCGACAAGAAGGCGAGCCACGTCAACGAAGTCGTAGCCTGATGCGGCGCCGGCTGGCGATTGGCGCCGGGTTGCTTCACTAATATCGTTTTTGTGCTACCCTGCTATCATATGGCCTTATTCTGACGCTGGCGGATAGGTCCGGCTTCCCTACCGGTTGGAGTTACCGTCGATGACTGATTTCTTATGTCCTGCCTGTGAGGAACGCCTCGACCCAGGCAGCGATATCTGCCCCGCTTGCGGGCAGGAGTTTTGCCCTGAATGCGGGACGGCGCTGGAGCCCCTGGCGCCAGCCTGCCCCGGATGCGGCGCCGAGTTCGACCTGCTGTGCCCGCGCTGTGAAGCCGTGCTGCCGGCCGACGCCGATCTCTGCCCCGGATGCGGCCTGGCTTTTGGCGCTGCCGCGCTGGCTGCCGCCGCTGCGGAGGACGATGAGCTGCGCCCTTGCCCTGCCTGTGGCGAACCGCTATACCTGCCGGAAGGCTTCTGCCGCGAGTGTGGCCAGGAGCTATGCCCGCGCTGCGGCGAAGCAGTGGGCGCGGAGGACGAGCTGTGCCCACACTGCCGCCTGCCGCTCTACTTCGACTGCCCGCTCTGCAGCTTCGAGCTGGCAACGGGCACAGAAGTCTGTCCTAACTGCCAGGCCCTGTTTCCTCGTTACTGCACGGACTGCGGGACAGCGCTGCCGGACGGACTGGCGCCCTGCCCGTCGTGCGGGCGCGAACCGGAGGTCGCCGTGCGCCCGCCGGTGACCGTGGCGCACGTGGTGGTGGTCGGGGGCCGGAACGTGCGCCTGTTGGCCTGCCCGGGATGCGGGCGGCCATTCGATCCGCTGGCGGGCGATTGCGCCCACTGTGGGGCGCGCGTCTGCCCGCGCTGCCAGCTGGCGCTGGCCGATGAGGAGCGCGCCTGCCCGCGCTGTGGGCAAGAACCGGCGGCAGCCAGAATTACGCTAACGGCGAGCAACGGTCACTGTCCGCAATGCGGGCGCTCCTGGCCTGCCGCTAGCGACGCCTGCCCCCACTGCGGGCAACAGTTCTGCCCTAATTGCCGGGCGCCGCTGGCCGACGAAGACATTCGCTGTGCCCAGTGCGGCGCTGAATTCGAGCTGGCCTGCCCAGCCTGTGGACAGGAGGTCGGCGCCGAAGCCACGAGCTGCCCGCACTGCGAGGCAGTTTTCTGAGAGACGTTGGCACAGGAGAAGATGGAGACAACGCCATGAGCCTTGAGGGTGATAAGAGCAACCTGGAGAGCCTGGGGCTGCCCGAGCTGGAAAGCGATTCCGACCGTAAACGAGAGATTGAGGAAGCGGTGCGCCGCATTCTCGTCAACGTGGGCGAAGATCCGGAGCGCGAAGGGCTGCTGCGCACGCCCGATCGCATCGCGCGCATGTACGACGAGGTGCTCGCCGGCTACCACGTAGACCCGATAGCCCTGGTCAACGACGCCCTCTTTGACGTCGAGTATGATGAGATGATCGTCGTCAAGGACATTGAGTTCTTCAGCATGTGCGAGCATCATATGCTGCCTTTCTTCGGCAAGGCCCACGTAGCTTACATTCCCGCGGACAAGGTGATCGGCCTCTCCAAGATACCGCGCATCGTGGAGATGTATGCGCGCCGGCTCCAGGTACAGGAGCGTATGACCCGGCAGATTGCCGAGTTGATCGAGGAGGTGCTGGAGCCGCAGGGGGTCGGCGTTGTCGTCGAGGGCGCGCATATGTGCTCGATGATGCGCGGCGTGCGCAAGGAGAACGCGCGCATGGTGACCAGCGCCATGCTGGGCAACTTCAAGAAGAGCGAGAAGACGCGCAACGAGTTCCTGGAACACTTGCGCCGGCCGGACGCCGTTGGTCGTTAGCGCCAGTGATAGAGAGTAAGCTGATAGAGCCGGGCCGAGATCCCGGCCTTTTCATGCCTCGTGCGCCCGCCGGGCCAGCGCCAGCGCCTCAGCCGCGTTGCTGATCTCGCCCGCCGCCTGCGCCTCTTCCAGGAGCCGCAGCAGCCGCCCTACCTCCGGCCCCGGCTGCAGCTCCAGCGCCGCGATCAGCTCGTGTCCGCTCAACAGCGGCCGTGGCTTGATCGACTCCTGATAGTCCTCAAAGTAATGGTGAAACAGCGTGGTGACAACGCCAAGCAGGCGCTCCCAGGAGCCATCACTGCCGGCGCCGTCATGCGTCGCCAGATGGTCGGCCAGCGTCAGCAGGCCGACGTCCAACCCGGCGCTGCCGGCAGCGCGAAAGTAGCGATAGACAGCCCGCCGCGTCACGCTATCGGCCCGGCTTAGGTGCAGCGGGCGCATGTGCGCCCTGACCAGCGCCTGGACATGGTCAACCGCCTCGCGGCTGAGCCGCAGCTGGCGCAGACGATGGGCAGCCAGACGCGCGCCCACTTCCTCATGATCGATAAAGCGGATCTGCCCGCTTGCTTCATGCTGCTGCGTTTCTGCCTTGCCCACATCGTGAAAGAGCGCGCCCAGCCGCAGCAGCTCCAGCCCCGTCAGGTCGCCGTCCACACGGCGCGCCAGATGGGCACGCAGCGCGCCCGCGTAGGGCGCTAGCTGCCGCTGCACCTCTGCGGCAATGGAACCCTCGTCTACCTCTGCGTCCAGCGCGCCTGTGACGGCGACCAGCCAGCGCAGGGTTGAGACCGTGTGGGCCAGAACGGCTTCGTGATGGGGGGCAGATTGCTCGACCCCTTCCAGCGCGGCGATCTCCGGCAGTACCGGCTCCAGCACGCCCATGTCACGTAGCAGCTGCAGCGCCCGCGCCGGGTCCGGCGAGCCGAACAGCTTGACCAGCTCGTCGCGTACCCGCTCGACGGAGACGGCGGCGAGGCCCGGCAGGGCGGCGGCAATGGCGCTTTCCATGCCGGGCGCCAGCGTAAAGCCAAAGCGCACGGCCATGCGCAGCGCACGCAGGATGCGCACAGCATCGTCCTGCAGCGCGGACGGCGCAGCCAGGCGGATGATGCCCGCGCGCAGATCGGCGCGGCCGTCGAGGGGATCGACGAGGGCGTCCGCATCGCCGGCGCCCGCGGGCAGCGCCAGGGCATTGATGGTGAAATCACGGGCGCGTAGATCGCCATCGAGGCTGGCGGCGCGATAGCGGGCAAAATCGACGGTTGACTTAACGCGGCCATCGCTGGCGGGAACGACGACGCGGCCTGTGTCGCGCTCGCGGTCCAGGACGTAGGCGGGCAAGGAAAGGGCATCGCCGACGGCAAAGGCCAGCGAAATGGCCCGCTCCGGTACGACGAAATCCAGATCCGCACTCTCTACACCCAGGAGAGCGTCTCGCACCGCCCCGCCGACGAGATGCACCGGCAGCGCTTGCCCGGTCAACAGCGGGCGCAGCTCGGCAAGCAGCGGCGATAGCGCCAGGGGCCGCTCGGTCTCAGGCATGCTCAACCTGTCCTCGGCACGGCGGGCGCGTGCGGCGCCTGCAGCCGGCTAGTAGGCGTTGTCCTCGGCCTGCGCCGCTTCGCGGTCAGTGAAGAGGTGCGCGAAGACCCGCGGCTTGAGGACGGCGATAAAAGGCAGGTTGCGATAGCGCTGGGCGAAGTCCAGGCCATAGCCGACGACAAACTCATCAGGAATGTCAAAGCCAATGTAATCCAGAGGCACGTCGATTTCGCGGCGCTCCGGCTTGTTGAGCAGTGTGCAGATACGCAGTGAGGCCGGCGCGCGCGAGAGCAGGTTGCGCCGCATATAGTCCAGCGTGCGCCCGCTGTCGATGATGTCTTCGACAATGAGGACGTGCCGGCCGGCGATATCCTCCTTGAGGTCGAGCACAATGCGCACGGCGCCGCTGCTGGTCGTTCCCTGCCCGTAGCTGGAGACCGCCATAAAGTCTACCTCGTGGGTGAGCGGCAGCAGACGGCTGAGGTCGGCGAGAAACATGTAGGCGCCCTTCAGGACGCAGAGCAGCAGCAGGTCGTCCGCTCCCTGGTAATCGGCGGCAATCTCCGCCGCCAGCTCACGGATACGCGCCTGCAGCTGTTCCTCGTCAATCAGAACCTGCTCGACATCGTCCATTAAAACAAGCTGTTCGGCCATTTCTAGCCCTCGTTGCCATTGCGTGGCTGCGCTACCTGGTGGCATTGCCGGCAGCGCGCTTCGTACACTTCGTCGGCGCCGACGAGTACGACCGGGTCGTCGTAAGCAGCCGGTGCGCCGTCAATCAGCCGCTGGGTGCGGCTGGCTTCCTGGCCGCAGACGACACAAATCGCATGGATCTTAGCAACATGCTCCGCCCGCGCCAGCAAGGCCGGCATCGGGCCAAAGGGCACGCCGCGGAAGTCAGTGTCGAGCCCGGCGCAGATCACGCGCCGCCCCGTGTCCGCCAGCATCTCGCACAGCTCGACCACGCTGTCGTCAAAAAACTGCACCTCGTCAATGGCGACGACGGTGGTGTCTGCGGCGACCAGCACCGCAATGTCGGCGGCCGACTCCACCGGCCGCGCTTCAAAGTCAAGGCCATTGTGGCTGGTCACGCGGGCGGCATGGTAGCGGTCGTCGATATGCGGCTTAAAGACCTCTACCTTTTGCCGGGCGATCTTGGCCCGGCGCAGGCGGCGAATCAGTTCTTCCGTCTTGCCGCTAAACATGCTACCGCAAATCAGCTCGATGTGTCCCCGGCGTTCCGTTCCCATCGTCCTCTCCCTCCACAATAAATCCGGCGTCGTCCTGGCAAAGCGGCGCCGCGGGAAGCTGCTAGAAACAAAAAGGGCAGGTACATGCCAATCACGCACCTGCCCCTACTCTAACGAAAGTCGGCCAAATTGCCAGTTAGTCGATGAGCCCCTCAGCGCGGAGGAACTTCTTAATGTCGATAAGCGCGCGCTGCCCCACGCCCATAATCGCCAGCAGAGCATCTTCACCCTGCTGATAGCGCTCGTAGACGTCGCCAACCGTCGTCAGGCCCGCGTCGCGCAGCGCCGTGGCGGCCCGGGTCGGCAGACCTATCTCGGCTATCGGCAAGGCCAGAGGCGAGCGCTGCTCTTCCTCGGTCTCGTCGGTAGCCAGCATATCCTCGCGCCGCTTGAGACGACGCAGGAAGCGGTCGACCTGCCCTTCTGTGTCCAGCAGACGCTGCTGCCCAGTGTAAAAGGGGTGCGTGCCCGACCAGATTTCCACATTCAGACGCGGCTTGGTAGCGCCCACGCGCATGACAACTTCGCCGTCAACGACAACCTCGGCGTCCGGATACCATTCGGGATGAATATCGTCCTTCATCTTATCCTTCCACCGGGTAGACGCTGACGTACTTGCGCCCGTAACGGTCTTCAAACTTCACCTGGCCTTCGACCAGCGCGAAAATGGTATAGTCTTTGCCAAGCCCAACGTTGCTGCCGGGGCGGTACTTGGTACCGCGCTGGCGCACGATGATGTTACCCGGGATCACGCGCTCACCACCGTAGCACTTAATACCCAGGCGCTTGGAATTGCTGTCACGGCCGTTGCGGGTAGAACCAGCACCTTTCTTATGCGCCATGATATTTTACTCCTGCTCTTCCTGTCCGTTTACATGAATTCCGTCAATACGCAGCCGTGTGTACTGCTGCCGGTGACCCTGACGGCGGCGATAGCGCTTGCGCGGCCGGTACTTCCAGACAAAGATCTTCTTTCCTCTGTACTGTTCGACGACCGTTGCAGTTACGGTAGCGCCCGAGACGGTGGGCTGGCCGACCTGGATCTCATCGCCATCTGCCACAAGCAGGACATTGTCCAGAACGATTTGCTCACCGACTTCGTGGGCCAGCTTTTCAACGCTGAAAAGATGACCAACTTCGGCGCGGTATTGCCGACCGCCACTTTCTACAATTGCGTACACAGTTAACCTCCACAAAGAACCGGCATACAAAGATGCCGGCGCGGGTGTCTGTATTGGTAGTGTCGGGTGACCAATACAACGAAGGATCATTATAGCCTACGGCAGGGGGAAAGTCAAAGCTAATCCGGGGTCGCGGCGAGCCCGTAAGCCCACGTTTAGATGGCGCTCACCTCGGGCGCGGATAGACGGTAATGACCGCCGGCAACAGGGCAAAGGCCGGCAGATGAAGAGCCGGCTCGTCGCCCGCGCCGGCCAGCAGCAGGCCGCTGGAAGGGCCGCCGTCCAGATTGAGCGCCACGTCCAGCTCCAGGTCGGACGCCGCCAGATAGAGGCTGAGGCGGTGCAGCGTAAAGCTGCCGCGGTTGGCGACGAGAAAGAGAATGCGCCCGGCACGGTCCTGGGCGACGACGGTGCGCCGCGCCTGCCGGCCATCTTCCTCGGGAAAGCCAACTTCGCCGCCGGGCCGCAGCAGCAGCGGAAAGGACTGCAGCGCCGCCAGCAGCAGCTCAGCCGGGTCGTAGGCGCTGCTGACCAGCGAGCGGACCTCCGGCCCTAGCTCCGTCACGGCGAACATGCCGCCAAAACCTTCGTAACTGTCTCCGCTGGCAACGCCCTCGCTGACCACCATACCCGTCGCCAAGTATTCCTCTGTGTAGTAGCCGCCGTTGACGACGAGTAAGGCGCCCGTCTCTGCCTGCCACTGCGGCAGCTGCAGCGGCTGCCGCGGCCGGTAGGCTACGTCAAACAGGAAATAGGCCGGATCGAGCCGGAGAACGGTGACCGTCTCCTGCCAGACGCGCTGCTCGTCGACGAGGTTGAGCACGCGCTGCTCCAGGCCCGGTTGCAGCAGTTCCCAGCCGCTGTCCAACGGCGGAAGAGTCGCCGTCGGCAGCGGCGTCGGCGGCAGTGGAATACCGGGAGCCGCTGTGCTTGCCGCGGGCGACGGCGCCGGCAGCGCCGCCGTACCCGGCGCGCAGCCGCCCAGAAGCAGCAGGCAGAGAAGGGCGAAGCGAAGGAGGGCGCTCACCGGTCGCCGTCACGAAGCACGATTGCCGTGCGGTGCACGTGTAGATCCAGCGGCTCCAGCCCCAGGGCCGCCAGCGTCTCGTCGGGACGCCCGGTCGCCCCCGGCTCCAGAGCAAGGCGCAGTGTTAACTGCCAATCGTCGTCGACCTGCGCCAGCGCCAGGTCGTGGATGAGCTGGCGCAGGTCATACGCCTTGCCGCGGCGCGTGCGGGGCAGCGTCTGCGCCGCCAGCGCCGCCACGACCCGCTGCTGCAACGCCGCAACGTCTATCTCAGCCGGCAAGAAGGCGACAAATGTGGCCTCGGCAGTGACCGCTTGCATCGCCGGCGCTGTCAGCGGAACTTGCCAGATTTCGTGCACGGTGATGCCCGGCGCCATTCTGCTCATAAGCTGCTGCCGGGCAGTCTCCGGCTCGACCTGTTCCAGCAGCCAGACGTCGGCCAGCTCGGCCTCGCTGGTAAAGCCCAGCGGCAGCGCGGCGGCGAACTGCAGCCGCGGCCGGCGGTTAAAGCCCTGCGTGTAAGCGACTGGCAGGCGTGCGCGGTTGAGCGCCCGTTCCAGGGCGCGCGCCAGGTCGAGATGGCTGATGAAGCGCGCCGGGCCGTCCTTGCCGAAGCGAAAGCGGAGGCGCTGCACAGTGTTGGCCTGCATAAGCCAATGCTAACGCGGAATGACGGCAATGGAAATCGCCGCTCCGTTTTCTCATGGCCCTTCTCCTGGGGACTCCCTGAAAAATGACCCATAAACCTCGCCCCCCTGCCGCGGGCGGCGTACAATACGGGCGATGTTGCGTAGGCTCTCTGTCGCCGGCTTTTTGCTACTGATATTCCTGCTCGGCGGGTGTGTGCGCCCCAATCCAGACGTGGAAGTGGGCGCGACGATGGTTCCGCTGGCCTTGCCGCCGGGCGTGCAGGCGCCCGCGGCCGGCGCTGATGGCGTCGCTCCCGGCAACCTGGCAGCTCGTGACCAACAGCAGCGCGGCAGCGGCAGCGGCGGGCTGACCGCGGGCGGCTTCGCCCCCACGCCGGCCCTGCCGCCCTACCCCGGCACGCCTACCCCGAACCCGGTGCGGCCCGGCGCGATGGCGGCCGACGGCACGCTCTACCAGACACATACCGTCGCCGTGGGCGAGACGCTCAACTATATCGCCCAGCGTTATGGCAGCACGGCCGAAGAGCTGCTGGCGCTCAACGAATTGAACATCGACGAGTTTCTGACAGTGGGCCAGGAGCTACGCGTGCCCGGCGGCTCGACGCTGGTTGGGCCGAGCTTCAAGATCGTGCCAGATAGCGAGCTGGTCTATGGGCCGGCCGCCCGCGGCTTTGACATCGCCACGTTCCTCTCCTACTTCGACGGTTACCTGCTCCGCTACGTGGAAGATGTCGAGGGCACGCCGCTGGACGGGCCGAGCATTGTGCAGCTGGTGGCCGACCGCTTCAGCGTCAACCCGCGCCTGCTGCTGGCGGCGCTGGAATACCGCTCAGGCTGGCTCAGCCAGGCGCAGCCGGCCCAGCCGGTCTATCCAATGGGGCGCGTGCGCCAGGGGACTGAGGGGCTCTACCGCCAGCTTGCCTGGGCTGCCGACCAGCTGAACTGGGGCTTCTACGGGCGCGCGGAGGGGGGGCTGACCGCCGTGACCATTGGCGATACGACCATCGCCTTTGCGGCGGAGATTAACGACGGCACCGCCGGCGTACAGCGCTGGCTCGCCGCCCATGATGGGGCCAGTTATGACGAATGGCTGCAGGCGAGCGGGCCGTCGGGTTTCTTTGCCACCTACAGCGCGCTCTTCGGCAATCCCTTCGCCTACACCGTCGATCCGCTCTGGCCCGATGGGTTGGCGGCGCCCGAGCTTGCGCTGCCGTGGGCCGTAGGCGAGGTCTGGTACCTGACGGGCGGGCCGCACGGCGGCTGGGCCAGCGGCTCCGCCTGGGCGGCGCTGGACTTCGTGCCGCATCACGAGCAGCTTGGCTGCTATCCGTCAGACGCCTGGACGCGGGCAATGGCGCCGGGCGTGGTCACGCGCAGTGGTTTCGGCGCCGTGGTCGTGGACCTGGACGGCGACGGCTACGCCGGTACGGGCTGGGCTATCACCTACATGCACCTGGAAACGCGCGACCGTATTGCCGTCGGGACGCGGGTCGAGACCGGCGATCCCCTCGGCCATCCTTCCTGCGAGGGCGGCTTCTCCAACGGCACGCACGTCCACATCTCCCGCACCTATAATGGCCGGTGGGTCGCCGCCGATGGCGCTCTACCCTTTGTGATGAGCGGCTGGCGCTCGCAGGGGCTGGGCCGGGAGTATGACGGGCAGCTGGTTCGCGGAGACGCCGTGAAAGAAGCCTGCGAATGCCGCGCCGACCTTAACTCGGTGCTGCGCGAGGAGTAGGCAGCCGGGCCAAAAAACCGGGTGTCTGCGCTAGACACCCGGTTCCTTGAACACGATCGTCAGTCCGGGAACGGGACGTGCACGACGCCGCGGGCAACCTGCTCATAGAGCATCTTACGCGCCGCCGCTACATGCGCCAGGGCCTCGGCCAGCGGCGCCAGCGAGCGCTCGCTGGCCTCGCGCAGCTTAAGCTCCACGCCGCCCTCGTCCAGGCTGCGCTTGCCCACCGTGACCCGGATCGGTAGGCCAATCAGGTCGGCGTCGTTAAACTTCACACCGGGCGCCTCGTCGCGGTCGTCGAAGAGAACCTCGATCCCGGCGGCCGTCATCTCCTGGTAGAGCTGCTCGGCCACGTCGAAGCCGCCGCGCAGGGCGACGAGATGGACCTCGTAGGGAGCCACGGTGATCGGCCAGCAGAGTCCCTGTTCATCGTTGTGTTCTTCGGCCACGCAGGCCAGCAGCCGGCCAACGCCGATGCCGTAGGAGCCCATCACCACCGGGCGGTGGCTGTTATCCTCGTCCACGAAGGTGGCGCCCATGTCGGCGCTGTAGCGCGTACCCAACTTAAAGATGTTGCCCACCTCGACGCCGCGTGACATGCGCATCGGCGCGCCGCATTCCGGGCAGCCGTCGCCTTCCTGGGCCGCGGCGATATCGCCGACAACCGCCGCTTCAAAGTCACGCCCGTAGTTGACGTTGCGTAGGTGGTAGCCGGCTTCGTTGGCGCCGGCGACGAGGTTCGGCGAGGCGGCGACCGCTTCGTCGACGACGACGAGGATGCTGTTAAGCCCGACCGGCGAGGCATAGCCTGGCACGGCGCCCACCGCGCTGATCTCCTCGTCGTGCGCCGGGCGCAGCGCCGTGGCCCCGACCGCGTTGGTCAGCTTCGTCTCGCTCAAATCCATGTCGCCGCGGACGACGGCGAAGATGAGCTGCTCGCGCTCTTCCACACCTTCGGCGAACGTACCGACCAGAAAGACAGCTTTAGCCGTGCGCGCCTTCGGCACGCCGAGGAACTCCGCCAGGCCGGCGATCGTCTTCATCTCCGGCGTCGCCACACGCTCAACCGGCAGCGCTTCCTCCGTCGCGGCTGCCGGCTTGCGGAAGGTGGCTATGTGGCGGTTGGCCTGGTAGCCGCAGGCATCGCAGAGCAGCAGTGTATCCTCGCCGATGGGCGTCAGGTACATGTACTCATGGGCCATCGTGCCGCCCATCATGCCCACGTCCGACTCGACGGCAATCGCCGGCAGAGCGCAGCGGTTGAAGATGTTAAAGTAGGCCGAGTAGTGCGCCCGGTATTGTTTGTGCAGCCCCGCGTCGTCACGGTCCAGCGAGTAGCTGTCTTTCATCACGAACTCGCGGGCGCGGATCAGGCCAGCGCGCGGGCGCGGGTCATCGCGCCACTTGGTCTGAATATGGTAAACAGTGCGCGGTAGCTGGCGATACGACCTGATCTCGCGCCGCGCCAGGTCGGTGACAACCTCCTCGTGGGTCAGCGCCAGCACCATGTCGCGGTCGTTCTTGTCTTTGAACCGGCCCAGCTCGCTGCCAATCTTGTACCAGCGCCCGGTTTCCTGCCAGAGCGAAGCAGGATGGACAACCGGCATGTCCATCTCCTGCCCGCCGATGGCATTAATCTCCTCGCGCATAATCTGCTCGATCTTACGGGCGCTGCGCTGACCCAGCGGCAGATAGCTGAAAACGCCAGTTGCTATCTGGCGGATAAATCCGGCGCGCAGCAGCAATTGGTGGCTGGTCACCTCGGCGTCCGCCGGCGCCTCGCGCAGCGTTTCGCTAAACAGTTGGCTCATCCGCATTGTCTCGTCTCCTTCATCACGCTCGTCGCTTCATCCTCGCAAAAAAAACGCCCCTGCACTGGGGGCGTCCAACTTCACACGATCCAGCGGCATGCTATGGCCGCTCACCAACCCCAGTCACACTCATGCATCCAGAAACGCCCCGTTGCCGTGGCAACGAGGGCTGCTAGGGGCGGGGGCGTGCGCCTGAGTAAGCTGCCGTCTATCCATAGCGGATAAAGTACACAAGCCTGGAGGAAATGTCAAGGCGAAGACGGTGCGGCCAGCAAAGCCGCCAGCCAGGGCGAAGCTCCGGCTATGTCGTCCGGCTGCGGCGCAAGGGGTGCAGCTCCGGCCGCCAACCGCTGCTCAAAGACAGGCAGGATGCCGCCTGCCGCCAGCCAGAGCTCGCCATCGCGCTCAGTAATGGCATAGAGGCGCCAGGCGCTTCCCAACGCGGCGGCCATGCGGGCGCCGCCGCTTGGGTCGGCATAGGTGATCATGGTGCGGGCCAGGCCATGGTCCACGAGCGGCACGCCGGCCGGCGCCGGGGCAAAGGTAAGCAGCGATTCCAGACGTGGCCCAAGCTGAGCCAGCAAGAGCAGCCTGTCGCTTTCCAGGCGGGCGCCGCTATGAGCGGCGGCCGCCTCCTGCAGCGCCAGATAGAGGCGTTCGAGCTGCAGCAGCTTCTGCCCTACCTCCTCGTCCAGCAGGTCGCGCTGGCGCAGCCCTTCTTCTACCTGCGCCGCCAGAGAAGCCAGTGAGGTCAGCAGCTGCGGCGAGGCCGCGACAAAGCCGGGAAGCGCCGCCGCTTCCAGCGGCAGCCGATCGACCGGGCGCGGCGCCAGCTCCGTGCTGTGGTGCTGCAGCACCCAGCCCGCCAGCCAGGCATTGAGCTGATGGTCAAGCCAGGCCTCGTCGGCGGCGTAGGGTGGGCGTGCGTCTGGCGGCCGGAGCAGGGAATCTGTCGCCAGCAGCCAGGCTGGCGCATAGCGCTCTGGCGGCATCTCCTGCAGCGCCGCCTGCATACGGGCCAGCTGGGCGTCGTAGCCCTGATAGACTGTGTCCCCGCCCTCAGCCAGCCACTCCAGGGCCGTGGTGCTGCCGGCGGCGGCGGCCGCGTCGAGAAGGCGCGGTAGGCCGCGCAGCGGCCCAATGTTGGTCTCCACGGCCGTCATGGGCAGCGGCGGCTCGCCGCTATAAGCGCCGACGCGGTTGTAGACAAAGGCGGGCAGGATAGAAGCAGCAAGCGTGCGCGGCGCCGGCAGGAAGCTGTAGCTGCTGGTCGCGCCGGAAACAGCGGCGACGGGGCCGGGGGGCCAGCCGGAAAGAGTTGCCGCCAGATCGTCTACCAGCTCGCCCTGCAGGACGCGGGAGCCGCCCAATGCGGCGAGCGCCGCCGTTATTTCGGGTATGCTGCCCGTCGCCACACCGCTCTCGAAGTAGGCAAGCGTGCTGCTGATCAGCTCCCAGCGGCTCAGGTTATCGCTCTCTGCCAGCGCCAGCGCCATCAGCGCCAGCTGGCGCGCCTGCTGCCGGGCCAGCGCCGGCTCGGCAGGGTCGGGGCGGAACGGCTCCGCATACCAGGCGCGCGCCTGATAGATGCGGCTCAGCTCGGGCGAGCCGGCATAGCGCCCGGCCGGCTGTAGACGCCCATAATCGAGCTGCACGCCGCGCAGCGGCGAGACAAAGCTGCCGCCCTGGCGCATCAGAGTCAGCTCTTCGTCGACAATCTCGGCGACCGCTGCCGGTACAGGAAAAGCCGGGTTTAGCAGGCGGCTGCCCACGCTGAAGTAGGCCATATTATGCCAGGCCGCAGTCGCCAGCGCTTCGTCTTCTGCCTCCTCCCACTGTAGCTGCGAGGCGGCGACCATGCCCTCGCTGAGCGCCTGCAGGTGCGGCCCCAGCCGCGCTTCGGCGCGCTGCCAGGCCACGTCGGTAAGCAGGTCCAGCGTGTAGAGGGCCGCGTCGGCGGTGAAGAGAAGCGGGATGCCTTCGGCGGCCAGCTCGCCGTATAGGCCGACAAGAGTCTCGTGCTGCGCGCGGGCGGCGACAAAGCCGCGCTCGGCCAGCATGTTGCGTTCGGCGGCGGGCAGCGACGCCAGCGCCGCCTTGTTCTGCACCAGCTCCAGGCGCAGCGGATAGCGGGCGGGCGCGCCGTTCGCCGCAGTGGGAGTCAGGCGCAAGGGGGCAAAGGGAGGGTGAGTTACCGCCGGCAGCGTGGGCAGCGTCGTGCGGGCGAGCGGCCTGCTGTCAGGAGTAGGGCTGCGCGCCGGCAGCGGCGATGGGGCAGCCGGGGCCGGCGGCGGCGTGGACGAGCCGGGCAGGGCACAGGCCAGCGCTGCCAGCCAGAGCAACATGAGAGCGGCTACCGGCGCCCGCTGCCTGGTGGCGGAGACCAACAGCTATCTCCGCAGCAGCATTGGCCCCAGCGGCCGCCCGCCGACCAGGTGGAGATGCATATGGGACACTTCCTGGCCGCCGTGCTCCTTGCAGTTGAGGATCAGGCGGTAGCCCTTCTCCGCCAGCCCTTCCTGGGCGGCGACCTGGCTGGCGACGATCATCATTCGCCCGGCCACCTGCTCGTCGGCAGGCGTCAGGTCGGCGGCTGTGGCAATCTCGCGGTTGGGGACAATGAGAATATGGATGGGCGCCGCCGGATTAATGTCGCGGAAGGCGGTCACCAGCTCATCCTGATAGACAATATCGGCGTCGATCTCGCCGTTGACGATCTTTGTGAAGATAGAAGCCATCATTCCTCCTTGCTGGCCGCCGCACCATTGTAGGGCAGCGAGGCCCAAAATCAAACAGTTGCCGCAGCGGCTACCCCTGGCATAATGGTAAGCGAGAGGCGCCACAGTCTATGGACCAACCCCCAGATAACCTGCCCACCGGGAGCGCCAGCCGCGCCGGCCCCACGCCGGAGCCGGGCCCGCTGCGCAGCACCACCTCCACCATCGACATCTACATCAAGCTGGCCCAATATCCGATCCTTGCCGACCAGATACGGGAGCGGATGCGCGAAGAGGTGTTCCGGCGCGGCATCGTCGCCGAGGAAAAGTTCGAGGAAGAGGTCGAGCGGCTGGCCGTCGAGTCACAGCGCCGGGAAGGGCTTTACGATCCCTACGCGCAGGAACCGAGCCAGCTCTGGGCGCGGCGTCTGGCACGCATCCGCGCTATGCACACCGACTTCTACTTTGGCTACAACCTGCCCCACGACCTGTTCGAGCAGATTATCCAGGAAGTGCGCTCTGCCCAGCCAACGCCGCAGGAGACATATGAGCTGGCCTTTAACCCGGAGCTGGCCCCCTGGCCGCTGCTCTTCCGCCAGGGCGAGATCTACGAACGGCGCGCGCCGCCGGAGCGGGAAAAAGTTCATCACCACCTGGAAGAGATCAAGGTCGTCCTGATTAAAGGGATGATCAGCGACCAGCTGCGCTACATTGGCGTGGCGAAGAAGGTGTTCACTATCGCCGATCTGCGCCAGATCTACCGGCGGCGTATCGGCGCCGGCAAAATCGGCGGGAAAGCGGCAGGCATGTCGCTGGCCTGGAAGATCCTGCAGCAGCGCGACCCGGAGCTGGGTCCAGACATCAGCGAGCAGGTAGCCATCCCCGACTCCTACTTCCTGGGCACCGACGTCGTCTATGAGTTCCGGCGCCGGAACAATCTGGACCACTTGATGAACCAGAAATACCGGCCGCTGGACGAGATCCGCGCCGAATACCCGCACATCGTAGAGCAGCATCTGCAAGGCAGCTTTCCGGCGAGCATTGTCGAACAGCTCCAGGAAGTGCTGCGGCACCTGGGCGACGCGCCGCTGATCGTCCGCTCGTCGAGCCTGCTGGAAGACAACTTTGGCCACAGCTTCGCCGGCAAGTACGAGAGCCATTTTCTGCCTAACCAGGGCAGCGGCGAAGAGAATCTGCGCGACCTGCTCGACGCCATCAAGCGCATCTATGCCAGCTCGCTCAACCCGGACGCGATCCTGTACCGGCAGCAACACCGTCTTATCGACTACGACGAGCGCATGGCTATTCTCATCCAGCGTGTGCGGGGGCAACGCTATGGGCGCTACTTCCTGCCGAACATTGCCGGCGTTGGCTTTAGCCGCAACCCGTTCCGCTGGAACCCAAAGATCCGCAGTGAAGACGGCCTGCTGCGCCTCGTCTGGGGGTTGGGCACGCGCGCCGTCGAGCGGTCGGCCGACGACTACCCGCGCCTGGTCGCCCTCAGCCACCCGACGCTGCGGCCGGAGATGTCCGCCGGCGAGATCCGCCGCTATTCACAGCGATATGTGGACGTCATTGACCTGGAAGCGAACCGCTTCCGCACGCTGCCGGTCCACCAGCTTCTCAGCGCCGACTACCCGTTCCTGCGGCAGATCGCCATGGTCAACCGCGGCGACTATCTGGAAGATCTGACCTCGCTGGGCAGCGTCGATGAGGGAGGGTCGCTCGTCATCACCCTGGACCCGCTCACGCGCGATCGCAAGTTCGTCAAGCTGATGCGCACGGCGCTGATGCGGCTGGAGCAGGCTTATCAGACGCCGGTAGATATCGAGTTCACCGTCGAGATCCTGCCCAACTATCCCTACCCTGACTACAAGCTGCACATTCTACAGTGCCGCCCGCTCAGCCAGCGGGACGAGGGCGGGCCGGTGACGATTCCCGCCGACCTGCCGGAAGAGAGCGTGCTTTTCCGCACCCGTGGCCTCATCCGCGACGGGCGCATCGCGGGCGTGCGCTATATCGTCTTCGTCGACCCCCAGCAATACCGCCGTCTCAGCGACCCAACAACACGGCTGGAGCTGGGCCGCGCCATCGGCCGGCTGAACAAGACGCTGGAGGGAGAGCTATATATCCTCATTGGCCCAGGCCGCTGGGGCAGCGCCAACCTGGACCTCGGCGTGCGCGTTACCTATGCCGACATTTACAACACCAGAGCGCTGATCGAGGTCGCCGTCGCCGACGAAGACGGCGCGCCGGAGCTCTCCTACGGTACCCATTTCTTTCAGGATCTCGTCGAAGACGGCATCTACGCCCTCCCCATTCATCTACAACATCCGGAGAGCCGGATCGACTGGGCGTTCTTTCGCGAAAGCCCGTCTGTGCTGGCCTCCTTATCGCCGGCGGACGCCCCGCTGGACGATTATCTGCGCGTTATCGACCTGGCGGCCGGCGACGCCGCGCGCCGCCTGACCATCCTGATGGACGGCGCGGAGGACAGTGCAGTCGGCTTCCTGCAGCCGGCGCCTGGCTGAGCGGCCTGCACTGGGCCGCCAGGAGGTTGTTTGTGACCACGCCACCGCTGCACAGCAGCACATCGACCATCGACATCTATATCAAGCTGGCCCAGTATCCCATCCTCTGCGACCAGATACGGGAGAGGATGCGCGAGGAGCTGTTCCGGCGCGGCGTGATCAGCGAAGAATCATTCGAGAATGAAGTGCGCCAGCTTGCTATTGAGTCACAGCGGCGCGAAGGGATACACGATCCCTTTAGCATGGAGGCGACCCCCATCTGGCAGCAGCGGAAGGAGCGCATTCGCGAGTTTCACACCGACTTCTGCTTCGCCTACAACCTGCCGCGCCGGTTGTTTGAACAGATCATCGAGGAAGTGCTGCAGCAGCAGCCGCAGCCGGCGGAGACGCGTACCCTGGCCTTCAATCCAGAGATCGCGCCCTGGTCGCTGCTCTTTAAGCAGGGAGAACGTTACGAACGGCTACCGCCCGAGGAGCGCGAGCACGTCGACCACCATCTGGAAGAGATTAAGGTCGTCCTGATCAAAGGGATGATCAGCGACCAGCTACCGTACATCGGCGTGGCGAAAAAGGTGTTCACCATCGCCGACCTGCGCGACATTTACGAACGGCGCATCGGCGAAGGCAAGATTGGCGGCAAGGCGGCCGGCATGCTGCTCGCCTGGACAATCCTCAAGCGCGCGCTGGCCGCGGCGGGCGACGACCTGCGGGTCGAGATCGATATCCCGGAGTCCTACTTCGTCGGCACCGATATGCTCTACGAGTTCCACAGGCTGAACAACCTGCAGCAGTTCATGAACCAGAAATATCGCGGCGCGGAGGCGATGCGGGCCGATTTTCCGCAGATTGTCGAGGCGCATCTGCGCGGCGCCTTCCCGCCGGCTATGGTGGAGAAGCTCAGCCAGCTGCTGCAGCGTGTGGGCGACTCCCCGCTCATCGTGCGCTCGTCCAGCCTGCTGGAGGACAACTTCGGCCACGCCTTCGCCGGCAAATACCAGAGCTACTTCTGCCCCAATCAGGGAACGGCCAGGGAGAATCTGGAAGCGCTGCTCACTGCGATCCGCCGGGTCTACGCCAGCGGCCTCAACCCCGATGCGTTGCTCTACCGCGAGCGGCATGGCCTCATCGACTATGACGAGCGAATGGCGGTGCTCATCCAGCCGGTGCACGGGCAGCGGTATGGTCGCTACTACTTCCCTACCCTGGCCGGCGTCGGCTTCAGCACCAATCCTTTCCGCTGGCACCCCAAGATCCGGCGCGAGGATGGCTTCTTGCGGCTGGTGTGGGGGCTGGGCACGCGCGCCGTCGACCGGGTCAGTGATGATTACCCGCGCATGATCTCCCTCAGCCATCCCCGGCTGCGTCCAGAATCCAGCGCCGACGCCATTCGCCGTTACTCTCAGCATTTCATCGATCTCATCGACCTGGAAGCCAACGAGATGACGACACTGCCCGTCCAGAAGGTGATGCAGATTGATTACCCGTTCCTGCGCTACATCGCCTCCGAACACAAGGAAGATTACATCCAGGAGCTGGTTTCGGCTGGCAGCCTGGAGGATTGCCGCTCGCTGGTGCTCACCTTTAACGCCCTCGTGCGCGATCCCCATTTCGTGCGGCTGATGCGCTGGTCGCTGGAGCAGCTGGAGGCCGCTTACCAGACGCCGGTAGACATCGAGTACGCTATCGACATTCTGCCCGGGTCGCCGCACCCTTCCTTCCGCCTTATCCTGCTGCAGTGCCGGCCGCTCAGCGAGCGCGATACGGGCGAGCAGGTGACCATCCCTGCCGACCTGCCGGAAAGCGACCTCCTCTTCCGCACCTCGGGCCTGGTTCCCGAAGGGCTGGTCGAGGAGGTCCGCTACCTGGTCGTCGTCGATCCGCGCCGCTACGCGACAATCGAAGGCCAGGCTACGCGGCTGGAGATCGGCCGGGCCATCGGCCGGCTGAACGAAAAGCTTGCCGGCGAGCAGTTCGTGCTACTGGGCCCGGGCCGCTGGGGCAGCGCCAACCTGGAGCTGGGCGTGCGCGTGGGCTACGCCGACATCTTCAACACGAAAGTCCTCATCGAGATGGCAATCGCGCATGGGGACGCCGTGCCCGAGCTCTCTTACGGCACCCACTTCTTCCAGGACCTTGTCGAAGGCGGCATTCATTCGCTGCCGCTGCACCTGCAGAACCCGGCCAGCCATTTCGATTGGGACTTTTATGACGCGGCGCCCAACGTGCTGAGCGAGCTCGTGCCGGCCGACGAGCGTCTGGCGCCCTATCTCAAAGTCATCGACCTGGCCCAGCTGCGCCCGCCGCGGCAGATGGTGATTCTCATGGATAGCGAGCATGACCAGGCGGTGGGACTGCTGCAGCCCGGCCCCGCGGCCACATTGGAAGAGCATCAGCTCTCCAATTTTTAGGAGAGGTGGGTCAGGTTTTTACCTACCGCTTTACTCTTCCTCTTCGAGCAGGCGCATTAGGAGGGCGCGTTCGCCGGCCTCGTCGCGGACCTGGCCGTCGAGGCGCGCGGCCAGCAGGCGGTCGAGCAGCACCGTATAGACGGGGCCCGGCCTGAGCCCGGACTGGCGCAGGAAGTTGCCGTCGAGCGCCGTCGTAACGTGGCGCCAATCGCGCTGATAGCGCTCAAGCAGATCGCCGGCGCGCACGCCGGCCATGGCTGCCCGCGCCGCCAGCAATATGCGCGAATGGGGGGCGTAGGGACGAAGCGCGCGCTCTACTTCGCTCGGCCGCGGTTCATCGGGCAGGGCCGCCAGCCGCTTCTGCAGGAACACCAGGCCCTCTACCTCGGCGCGAGTGCTGCGCCGCACCCTCAGCCTGTCCATCACCGCCTCGCGCACCGCAGGCGGAAGCGGCGCCAGCCAGAGGGCGAAGTAGACGGAAGCTGGGGATTCTCCGGCCAGCGCCTCGCGCCACAACGGATCGTTCATGAGCTGCTGCAGCTCTGTAAAACGGTCCGCATTGGCTGCGTCCCAGGTCAGCTCAGGATGAAGCTGATGGAGCACGCCCAGTTCCGCCAGCCGCTGCAGCACCAGGCTCGGCGACGCTTCGCGCAAAGCCAGCTCAATCTCGTGGCGAATGCGGTCGCCAGTGACCCGGTCCAGCATAGGCAGCGCGTCGGCGATCAGCTCCTGCGTGCGCGGCTCGATGTGGAAGTCGAGCCGCTGCTCCAGGCGCACGGCGCGCACAATGCGCGTGGGATCGTCGATGAAGCTCAGGCTGTGCAGGACGCGGATGAGGCCGCGCTCCAGATCACGCTTCCCGCCATAGAAGTCAAGCAGCTGGCCCAGGTGCGCGCCGTCGAGGCGGATAGCCAGGGTGTTAATCGTGAAATCGCGCCGGTGCAGGTCCAGCTTGATCGAGCCGCGCTCCACCTCCGGCAGCGCCGAAGGCCGCTCATAAAACTCGGTGCGCGCCGTGACAAAATCGATGGTAGCCGGCGCCGCGTCGAGCTCCGCCTGCGGCGCGAGGCGGCGCCACGCCGGGCGCGAGAGGAGCCACTTAGCCGTCCCAAAGCGAGCGTGGCTGCGCACGCGGCCGCCGTAACGGCCGCGCAGCTCCTGTACCAGCGCTATCGCTTCACCTTCAACCACGATGTCTACGTCGGTCGCCGGCAGCCCGAGGAGCAGATCGCGCACCAGCCCGCCCACGAAATAGATGGGCATGTTCAGCTCGGCGGCGGCCTCGCTCACCCGCTGCACCAGCTTCCAGAGCGGCGCCGGCAGGCCCATCGCCAGCTGCGCGCGTATGTTCTCTTCCGTCTCTTCACCAGCCGGCCGGCCCAGCAGGCGCAGCAGGTCGGTGCGGGTGACAATGCCTATGAGCCGCTCCGGCGCGCCGTTCTCGTCGCTATCCTCGACCGGCGGCGCCAAGACGGGGATCTGGCCCCAATCCTCCTCGATCATCAGCTGCTGCACGCGCTCTACGGAGTCGGCAGGATGCACCGTCACATGTCCACTCTTCATCACCTGCGTCACTTCCAGGCGACCCAGGTCATGGCGCATGGCGCGATCGACAGCGCGCCGGGTGAGCAGGCCGACCAGGCGACCGCTCTCAGGATCGACGATGGGATAGCCCTCATGACCGAAGCGCTGCATCTGTTCTGCCGCCTCGGAGACGGTTGTGCTGGCCGGCAGCGTCTGCACGCCAAGTGACATGATTGCAGCCACCCGCATCATGGGTTCCACGGCCTGCGGCAGCAGCTCGCGCACGCGGCGGGCGGCCTGGGTCAGCGAGAGATCCATGATCGTCGCCGCCGCCGCGCGCCCGTGCCCTCCTCCGCCCAGCGCGCGGGCGACGACGGCGACGTCCACCTGGTCGGTGGTGCTGCGCGCCACCAGCTGCACGTGCTGCGGAAGCTGGACGAGAATCATCAGACCGTCCGGGTGGTGAGCGTCACGCATATGGTGCGCCACGGCGGAGATCTCGTCATCGAAGTTCGGGGGCGCGGTTGTCGTCGCCAGCGCAATGGTATGGCCTTCTACGCGCAACCACTCCATGCCCGCCTGCAGCCGCCGATACAGCTCTTGCTGCGCCTCCGAGAGAGGAATGTCGAGGAAGCGGCGCACCGTCGCCAGATCGGCGTTCTGGTCGAGGAGCCAGGCGGCGGCCCGCGCATCGCGCGCCGTGGTCGTGCCATAGGTCAGCGAGCCGGTGTCTTCGTAGATGCCGAGCAGCAGTAAGGTCGCTTCGACGGTAGAGAGCGTCAGGCCGGCCTTTTGCAGCCGCTCGACAAGCAGCGTCGTGGTGGCGCCAACTTGCTCAACCTGCGCTTCCCAGGCCGGATCGATCCCTTCCGGCGAGTGGTGATCGATGAGCATGACTGGCGTCTCCGGCCGCAGCCCACGGATGCCGGGAACGGTCTGGGTATCGACCAGGATGACCTGGTCCACACGCTGCCGCTGCCACTCCTCGGCGCGCAGGAAGGGTAGCGAGTCCCAGTAGAGCGCCAGGAACTGGCGCACGTTGCGGTTCACGCGCCGCGACAGCAGCGGCACGGCGCCGGGATGCAGCTTGTGCGCCGCCACCTGGGCCGCCGCCGCGTCGAAGTCGGCGTTTTCGTGGGTGAGAATCAAGAGCATAGCAGGATTATAGAAGAACGTGCGGCCGGCAGCATCCGTGATAATCTTGTGCGCCGTGCAGCCGGCATGACGGCGCACTGCTGACCTGGTGAGAATATGATGCGATTAGTGATGAAATTCGGCGGAACGTCGGTAGGAAATGCGGAGGCCATCCGGCGTACGGCTGCGCTGGTAGGGCAGCAGGTCCATCAGGGCCATCAGGTGGTGGTCGTCGTCTCGGCGATGGGCACTGTCCCCATCAAGGTGACCGACCTGCTGCTGCAGGGCGCCCAGGCGGCCCTCGCCGGCGACGACGAGCAGCCGCGGGCAGTGATCGGCCTGCTGCAGCGCAGCCACCACGAGGCCATCGCCGCACTGCTGGCGCCCGGCCCGCGGCGCGCGGCGCTGGAGCAAGAGATCGACGGCTTTGTCGAGCGGTATCGGGCGCTCTGCGGCGCAGTGCAGGTGCTAGGCGAGCTGACGCCGCGGGCGCTGGACGCCATCGCCGGCATGGGCGAGCAGATGAGCGCGCGGCTGGTGGCCGCGGCCCTGCAGGCGGCCGGCCTGGCCGCGGCTCCCGTCGATGCGACCGGGCTCATCGTCACCGACGACCACTTCCAGGAAGCCACGCCGCTGCTTGCAGAGACGACGGGGCGCGTCCAGGCCGCCCTGGCGCCGCTCCTGGCAGCCGGGACCATTCCCGTCGTCACCGGCTTCGTGGCGGCGACGGCAGATGGGATTACGACCACGCTCGGCCGCGGCGGCTCAGACTACAGCGCGGCGCTGATCGGGCGCGCCCTGCCCGGCGACGAGGTCTGGATCTGGACGGATGTCGACGGCGTCCTGAGCGCCGACCCGCGCCTCGTCCCTGACGCGCAGCCCATTGGCGCGCTGACCTATCGCGAAGTATCTGAGCTGGCCTACTACGGCGCCCGCGTCCTGCACCCGCGCACCATTCGCCCCTGTGTCGAAGCCGGAATTCCGCTGCGCATCAAGAACACCTTCAATCCCGGCCATCCCGGCACCGTCATCGTCGCGGACGGCTCGCCGCAGGCACGCAACGGCGCAATGAAGGCGGTGACGGCCATTCGTAACCAGAGCCTTGTCACCCTGGAGGGCAAGGGGATGCTGGGTATGCCCGGTATCGCCGCGCGCACTTTTGGCGCCGTGGCCCGCGAGCGGGTCAACGTGCTGCTCATCAGCCAGGCATCGTCAGAGCAATCGATCTGCTTCTCGGTGCCCGGTCCGGCCGCGGAGACGGTTATCGCCGCCCTGGAGGCTGAGTTTGCCGACGAGTTCCGGCGTCACGACATGGACCGCGTCTGGGCGCAGCAGCCAGTGGCTATCGTCACCGTCGTCGGCGCTGGCATGCGGGGCACGCCTGGCGTCGCCGGGCGGCTCTTTGGCGCGCTGGGCGACGCGGCGATCAACATCATCGCCATCGCTCAGGGGTCATCGGAATGCAGCATCAGCCTGGTGCTCGAAGAGGCCGATATGGCGGCGGCCGTGCAGCAGATACACGGCCTGCTGCAGAAGGGTCAGGCAGGCTGAGAGCGGCTTGACAGAGTGGGCGGGCTGGGGAATGATCCAGGTAAGGGCGCCACACAAGCGAATGCCACTTGCTGCGCCCGGCAGAGGATCGGCACGGACGCATGAAACACGACTCCTTCAACGAAAGCATGGAAATGTATTTGAAGACGCTGGGCGAGCTGGCCCCGGCGGGGGACGACGTGGCTATCTCGGCGCTGGCCCGCCGCCTGGGCGTTTCCACCGTCTCCGCCACGGAGATGGTCCACCGGCTCGAAGACCAGGGGCTGGTGACGCACACACCCTACAAAGGGGTCCGGCTCACTGGCGAAGGGACCGGCTTAGCCACCCGCATCAAGCGCAGCCACCAGCTATGGGAGCGTTTTCTCGCCGATCATCTGGGCCTGCCCTGGGAGTCGGTTCATGAGCTGGCCTGCATGCTGGAGCACGCAACCGAAGACGTCGTGACCGAGGCTCTGGCCGCCCACCTGGGCCACCCCACGACCTGTCCGCACGGCAACCCCATCCCCGCGCCCGACGGTACTGTCGCCGAGCCGGACGTGACGCCCCTGCACGAGCTGGCGGCCGGCGACGAGGCAACCATCCGCGCCATCCGCCCGGAAAGCGGCGAGCTGCTGGAGCATCTGGCTCGTTACGGGCTGTTCCCCGGCCAGGTCGTGTGTGTGGCCGAGATCGCGCCCTTTAACGGGCCGTTTGTCCTGGCCGTCGGCGCTGAGACGCACCCAGTCGGGCGCGAGGTCGCCGCACACATTTACGTCGAGCGCGTGGCTGCCGAGCCCGATCCGGCTTTGCAGAGCTGACCAGCGTACACAGGAGAGATTCCCGCCGGGTGGGCGGGCTAATGGGGCGTCTCGCTAAGCTATTTCAAATGGCGCTGCATGGTCGACTGTGCTATACTGCTCCTATCTGGGGATGACAGGCTTCGACGGGGAAGGCTGGCCCTGGACTGCAAGCCGAGTATGCTTCTCATCTCGTAAATCTGGAAGCAAAACAACAAGTGCCAACACCAATGTGGCCTACAACGCTCTTCCTCTTGCTGCTTAAGTAAGAAAAGGGTGATGGCTCTGTAACAGGAGCCGCGTCCGCCTCATCCGCTGGTTGACCGGCTGAGAACGGATGTCATAAAAGTCAACATGCGTCGCGCCGACGCCGATAGGTGCGATTAAGCGGCCCTTTCGGGGGTCATCGGATAGCCGTCGTAAGGACCCTGCCGGTCGGGGACGCGACGGTGAAAGCTAAGTAGGCAGGCTAAGCTTGTAGATGTCTGGTGGTCGAATTTTTCGGACGCGGGTTCGATTCCCGCCATCTCCACTGCTAATGAAAGGCGCTCCCTGGATGGAAGCGCCTTTCTCTTTTTTTGCCAGGCGCTCCAGGCCTCTTATACCGTTTTAAGCTAAGGGTGTGATATTTGCCGATTCACCGTGGCAGGGGCAAACTCGTGGATTGGTAACTATCGTACCGGGCTGCCTGTTCGCGCCAGCAAGGCCGATGGTCGGGAGGCCCTGACTTCATCCGCACGGAGCGGATGTGGTATAATCTACCGGTTGGCGACCACGCGACCGGCCGCGCCAGCCGGTAGCTGGCGAAATGTGAAGAGGTACGCGCCGGGTGATCACTGCCAATAGCCTGGCCCTGACGAACGAACACAGGAAAATACATTGTTCCGACCACTAGACTGGCTGCTGGGCCTTTTTTCGCTAGATATTGGCATTGATCTTGGCACCGCCAACACCCTGGTCAGCATTCGCGACCGCGGCATCGTCATCAACGAACCGTCCTGGGTGGCGATTAATAAGCGTACACGGCGCCCGCTGGCTATCGGCGCGGAAGCGCGCGAAATGGTCGGGCGGACGCCCTCGGACATTGTCGCCATTCGCCCCCTGCGCGATGGTGTCATCTCCGAGTTTGAGATTACGGAGGCAATGCTGAAGTATTTCATCAGCAAGTCTCACGAACAGATGCTGGTGCCCTTTCCCCGCCCGCGAGTGGTGGTCGGCGTGCCCAGCGGTGTGACCGAAGTGGAGAAACGAGCGGTTTACGATGCCACGATTTCCGCCGGCGCGCGCGAAGCGTATCTCGTCGAAGAGCCAATGGCCGCGGCGATTGGCGCGGGCCTGCCCATCATTGAATCGCGGGGCAGCATGATCGTCGATATCGGCGGCGGCACCACGGAAGTAGCCATTTTCGCCATGGGCGGTATTGTCATCAGCCGCTCTATCCGCGTCGCCGGCGACGAAATGGATGAAGACATTATCCAATATGCCCGCAACAAATATAACCTGCTCATCGGCGAGCGGATGGCCGAGCGCATCAAGATGGGTATTGGCTCGGCGTTCGCCCTGCCCGAAGAGCGCACCATGACCATGCGCGGGCGCAACCTGATTAATGGCCTGCCGCAGGCAATCGAAATCAGCAGCATTGAGCTGCGTGAAGCGATGGCGCCGTCGGTGAACATCATCGTCGATACGGTGCGTGACGCGATTGACGAGACGCCGCCCGAGCTGGTGGCTGACCTAATGGAGGTCGGCATTTGCCTGGCAGGCGGCGGCGCCCAGATCCAGGGATTGGCCGACCGCATTGAAGACGCCGTCAAGATGCGCGTCTGGGTGGCCGAAGATTCGATGACCTGCGTCGCCCGCGGCGCCGGCCGCGTGCTCGAAGACCTGGACAACTTCGGGCGCGTACTCGTCAGCCTGGATCGCGGCAGCACGCACCATTGATTCTGTGCAGGCTGGTACGGGGCCGGCGCTGGCCTTGTGCCGCTTCCAGCTATGAACCTGAACGATACACAGCAACGCGTCCGCTCCGCCACCATTATTGTGCTGGCCGGACTCGCGTTGCTGTTTCTCATTCTAGACAGCACGGGCAACCTCAACAATGCCTTTACCTTCCTGCAGGATCCGTTTGCCGGCGTTATGGGCTGGACGGCGGCGCGCGTCGACCGTGTGACCGATGCGCTGGCGGGCCCGCGCGACCTGCAGGCCGCGCAGCAACGCATCGCCGAGCTGGAGGGGCTGGTAGCCGAGCAGGAGCGCACCATCCTGGAGCTGCGCGAGCGCCAGCAGGAATACCAGACCTACGTCGATCTGTTCAACCGGGCCAGTGAAGCGCCACAGCTACAGCGGATTACTGCCCGCGTCATCGGCCGCGATCCGAACCCGCTCTTCCAGAGCATCATCATCGACAAAGGCACGCGCGACGGCATCGCGGTCGGCATGCCTGTCGAGAGCGCGCGCGGCCTGGTAGGCCAGGTATTCCAGGCAACGCCGGCCGCCGCTCACGTCCTGCTGATATCCGATAACGTGATGAGCGTCGCCGGCCGGCTTAGCGCCTCGCGCGCGGAGGGCATGGTCTTTGGCGGCGGGCTCGGCTCTCGTCTCACCATGGACTGGATTGGCCTGGAAAGGCCGGTAGAGATTGGCGACGTTGTGCTCACCTCGGGCACGGGCGGCTTCTTCCCCGAAGACCTGGTGATCGGGCAGGTGATAGAAGTCTCCCGCAGCGACGCTGACCTGTTCCAGCGCGCGATCATCGAGCCGGCTGTAAACTTCAACAGCCTGGAAGTTGTCTTCGTGATTTCAGGGTTTGAGCCGGTGGACACGCGCGTCTTTGAGGAGCCGCCGGCCGATATGCCGCTGCCATGAATCGCTCGCTCTACGTAGCCGTTCCGCTGCTTTCACTGCTGGTCATCCTGCAGGTGACCTTGCTGCCGCATCTGCAGCTAGCCGGCATCACGCCGCAGCTGGCGATTGTCGCCGCTATCGGCTGGGCCGTGCAGCGCGGCGCGCTGGAAGGGATGGTCTGGGCCTTTCTTGCTGGCATGTTGCTCGATGCTTTCTCCTTCACCCCCATCGGCGTCACAGCGCTGGCCCTGATGTTGGCGATACTGGGGGCTACCCGGCTGCAGAAGGTAGTGCCGGAGACGCCCGTGCTGCTGCCGATTCTGATGACAGGTCTCGTCTTTGCCGGCTACCTGCTGCTCAGCCTGATCCTGCTGCGGCTGACCGGCCACAGCTTCTCCTGGACCAATATCAGCCTTTTGACTCCATCTATCATTTTCCATGCGGTCCTCGGCTGGCCCGCCTTCTGGCTGGCCGGCCTTCTCGACCGATTCCTCTACCCGCGCCCAATCGAAGCGTGAGGCTAGCGAGCGAGTGAGCGACCATGTCCTTTAAAGGCTGGGATATAGACGAACCGAAAGAAGTTATCGAAGACGCCGGACAGCGCGGGCGGCTGCACTTCTTGCGCATCATCATCGGCGCCGTGTTCGTGCTCCTTCTGCTACGCGCCTACGTGCTGCAGCAGGACGAAGCCGAGGAACATATCACGCGGGCTAACGATAACCAGTTCGCTCAGCTCTCGCTCGACCCGCCGCGCGGCGTCATCTTCGACGCCAAAGGTCTGCCCCTCGCCTACAACGAGCCCAGCTTCGACGTGACCATTACGCCCGCCTTTCTGCCGGGCGAAGAAGCGGAGCGCATGCGCGTCTTCGAGCGCCTTTCTATCCTCACCGGCGTTCCGGTCACCAACACGGTCGAGCAGCAGGCGCTGGTTGACCAGGCCGACCCGGAGCTGGTTGAGACCTACACGCGCCTGGCGGAGCTGTACGGCGCCCCAGCCGACCAGACGCTGGACGAAGCCGGGATTATTCCGCTCTTGCCGCAGAGCATTATGGATATCTGGCGCGAATACAGCTTTGCCCAATATCTGCCGACGGTCATCACCACCGGCGTGCCCATTACCCTGGCCTACCAGATCAGCCAGGAAAGCATCTTCATGCCGGGCGTGCGCGTCATTCCCCAGGCCGTGCGGCGCTATCCCAATGGGGAGTATACGTCGCACATTATCGGCTTTATGGGCCCGATTCCCAATGAATCCTGGCTGGAGCCGGAGCTGGGCTATGACCGCGACGACCGCGTTGGCTGGTCCGGCCTGGAAGTCTCTATGGAAGACGCTCTGCGTGGCGAGAAAGGGGAGCGCACCATTGAGGTCGATTGGACGGGCCGTGAGCTGCGCCAGATCGGCGAGATGACGGAGGCGATTCCTGGCCTGAACCTGCATCTCACCATCGACACCGAGCTACAAGAAGAGACTTACGCCATCCTGGAAAAAGTGATGGAAGCGCGGCGCACCACGCCCCGTGTGGACTGGTTTACGGGGGAGACGACCTTCCCCGAGGTCGAAGCGGGTGTTATCGTCGCCATCAAGGTGCAGACAGGTGAGATCGTGGCGATGGTCAACATTCCCACCTTCGACAACAACCGCTTCTCCACGGAAGTGCCGGTAGATTACTACCTGGGGCTGGCGCGCAACGATTACGAGCCGCTGCTCAACCATGCTATTGCCGGCCAATATCCACCGGGCTCGATCTACAAGCTCATTCCGGCGGTCGGCGCGCTGGCCGAGGGTGTGATTTCGCCTAACCGCGAGCTGGCGGCGCCGGGAACCATCCGCATCCCCAACCGCTTTGCTCCCAACGATCCCGGCCGCAGCCAGGAATTTGTCTGCTGGGTCAGCAAGACGACGCGCGGCTCGCACGGCATGGTCAACATGTTTGTGGGGCTGGCGCAATCCTGTGACATCTATTTCTACAAGATCGGCGGCGGCTTCAACCAGGATGGTGAGACCGTCAACGGTCTGGGCGTCGACAATCTGCATAAGTATGCGCTGCAGTTTGGCGTGGGCCGGCTGCAGGGCATCGAGCTGCCTGCCGAGGCGCCGGGCAACAATCCCACCGCGCAGTGGAAGGCGCTCAATTACGGCGAGCCGTGGTCGACAGGTGATGACTATAACGCGACCATTGGCCAGGGGTACGTGCTGGCGACCCCGCTGCAGATGGTGCAGATGGCGGCGGTCATTGCCAATGGCGGCTATCTCTACCGGCCGCGTGTCGTGCATCACATGACCGATCAGGAGGGGAACCTCGTCGTCGAGAATGGCGATGGCCGCTTCCTCGTCGTCTTCCAGGAGCCAGATGGCAGCCTGCGCTTCGAGGACCGGCGCGGGAATCGGGTTGACCCCAGCGAAGTTTCCGTTAGCGTGGAGTTCGACGCCAGTGGTCAGCCGGTCTTCCAGCCGGAGGTGATCAGCGTGCTCGACGTACCTCTGGAGTACATCCGGGTGGTGCAGGAAGGCATGCGTCAGGTCAATTCAGAGATAGGTACCGGCGCGGCCTATGTGGACTGGTTTGACGAGTTTGGCCTGACGACGGCGGGTAAGACAGGTACAGCCGAGTTCTGCGACAACATTGCCATTAAGCGCGGCTTCTGCCGCTGGGAAGATATCCAGGCGCGGCGCATTCTACCCACGCATTCCTGGTACGTCGGCTATGCGCCTTACGAGAACCCGGAGATAGCCGTGGTTGGCTTCATCTACAACGGCGACGAGGGCTCGCAGTGGGCCGCCGCCGCCGTGCGCGAGGTGATGCGCGCCTATTTCGACGTAGGCCAGCCGGTGGATTGGGTGCCAAACGAGCGCTTCTGGCTGCCGCCGCCGGAGCCGTGGCGCCCGCCGGACGAGCTTGACGCCGTTCCGGCCGAGGGGGAAGCTGAGGCCGGCGAGGCTGACGCCGGTGAGACGGACCTCGAAGATACAGAGGAGCAGGAGGCCGGGGAACCCTAGCCTGTCAGGCGGCCTGCCCGGCTGCCCGCTGTCCTTCTGGCCTCGCTCCCGCTTGCAGGCGGGCGGCTCAGCCTCGTTTTTGTAAGGCTACCAGTTGTGTTATCATCAATTTATGGTAACCATCCTGCTGGTGCGGCACGGGCAGAACGATTGGGTGAAGCAAAACCGGCTGGCCGGCTGGATCGAGGGCGTCCACCTGGACGAGACCGGCAAGAAGCAGGCGCAGGCGACCGCGGCCCGGCTGGCTCATCTGCCCATCGCCGCTCTCTATAGCAGCCCGGTTACCCGCTGCCTGGAAACGGCGGCGCCCATTGCCAGCGCCTTGCAGCTGAGCGTGGAGGTCGTCGACGCCGTGGGCGAGGTTCGCTACGGCGAGTGGGAAGGGGCCGAGATTGAGACGCTGTCTAAGGAGAAATCCTGGTATGCCGTGCAGCACTTTCCCAGCCGCTTCCGCTTTCCTGGCGGCGAGGCCCTGCGCCAGGTCCAGGCGCGGGCGGTCGATGCTCTGGAGGAGCTGGCGCGGCGTCACGAGCAGCGCGAGCTGATCGTCGTCGTTTCGCACGCCGATCTGATCAAGCTGGTGCTGGCCCATTATCTGGGAATGCACATCGATCTCTTTCAGCGCATTGTCATCGCGCCGGGCTCGGTTAGCGCCCTGACCCTGCTCGAAAATGGCATGGTCCGTGTGGGCCGCATCAACGACGACGGGCCGCTCCAGGCGCCGCCCGAACAGAAAAAAGAAGAGGAGCAGCAGGCAAACGGTGAAGGAGAGCCGGGACCCTCATAGCCAACGAGATGGAAGGGGGTAAAAGGGATAAGCTGAACTATGGCGCGTCACATCGAACTCAACCCGGTCTCACATCTGACCATCAATACGGTCGGCCCGCCCGGCCAGCGCACCTTCTATCTGCAGGGCAGCAAGGGGGCGGATACCATCAGCGTGACCATTGAGAAGCAGCAGGCGGCTATGCTGGCCTCCAGCTTTGAATCGCTGCTGGCTGAGCTGGCGAAGCGCTACCCCCAGCCGACGCGGGAGACGCAGGAACAGGTATGGACCGATATGCGCCTGCGCGAGCCCCTCGAATCCCTGTTCCGCGTGGGACGGATGGAAATGGGCTACAGCGAAGAGATGGACCGGGTTGTCCTTGTGGCCTACGAGCTGGTGGACGAAGAAGCCGAAGACCCGAACGTGGTCAGCTACTGGATGACGCGCGCGCAGGCGGAAAGCCTCATCCCTCACATTGAAGAGGTGGTGCAGGCGGGCCGGCCCATCTGCGGCAACTGCGGGCAGCCAATCGATCCTGAAGGCCATTTCTGTCCCAAGCGCAATGGTCACCAGTAAGGAGCAGCGGCAGGCGCGCGCCGTGTGAGCCAGAGAGGCATGAGCGAGTTGACATCGCCGGAAGCTGAGCAGCTTCTGGAGAGTGGTGTAATTGAGATGGAAGGGCTGGTTTCGTGGGGCTCAAACTACACGTTCCTGGTGCGCGTCTGTACACCGGAAGCGGAGACATCGGCCGTCTATAAGCCGCGCAAAGGCGAGCGGCCGCTCTGGGATTTCCCGCCGGGAACGTTGTGCTTGCGCGAGCGGGCTGCCTTTCTGACCAGCGAAGCGCTCGGCTGGCAGCTCGTGCCGGCCACCGTTCTGCGCGATGGGCCGCACGGTTGGGGCTCCGTCCAGATTTTTGTCGAGCACGATCCTAACGAGCATTACTTCACCTTCCAGGGACAGCACCGAGAGCAGCTAGAGCGTGTTGTGCTCTTCGATCTACTGGTCAACAATGCCGACCGTAAGGGTGGTCACGTGCTGCTGGATACCGGCGGCCGTGTCTGGTCAATCGACCATGGCATCTGTTTCCATAGCGATTTCAAATTGCGCACCGTTATCTGGGAGTTTGCCGGCGAGCCGATCTCGCCCCCCCTGGTGAGCGATCTGCAGCGGCTGCGCCGCCAGCTGGAGCAGAACGAGGGCGAGCACGTGGCGAAGCTGAGCCAGCTGCTCACCGAGCGCGAGCTGGCCGCGCTACAGCGGCGGCTGGCGCGCTTGATCAGGCAACCTGTCTTTCCCCGGCCGGGACCCGGACGGCGCTATCCCTGGCCTCCCGTTTAGCCTATGTCTCGCCGCATCCTTGTCATCGACGACCATCCAGAGACTGTTCGGCTTATCGAGCTTACCTTACGCCGCCACGGCTATGATGTCGCCGGCGCCGGGTCAGGCCTGGAAGGGCTGGCGTCCGCCGAGTTCGAGCCGCCCGATCTGGTTCTGCTCGACATTATGATGCCCGATATGGATGGGCTCACCGTCTGCCGCAAGCTGCGGCAGATCGATAAGCTGCGCGACGTCCCGGTCATTATGTTTTCGGCGCGCTCGCAGGTGGGCGAGAAAAAAGAGAGCTTCGACGCGGGCGCCAACGACTATCTGGTAAAGCCGACGCGCCCGGCCGAGCTGATCAGCCGTGTGGAGGCCATGCTCACCCAGCGCGAGCAGCCGCCGGCCGAAGAGGCTGCGGCGCCGCCGCCGGCGGTTGAGGCCTCGCCCCCAGCAAGGGATAAGCCGGCCACCGTCATCGCCGTCATGGGCGCGCGCGGCGGCGCGGGTACAACTACCGTCGCGCTCAACCTCGCCGTGAGCCTGGCGGACCAGGGCCAGCCGACGACGCTGGTAGACCTCGACGTCCAGCAGGGGCACCTGGCCGTATATCTGGGCGCCGAGATTCACCAGGGCGTCGCCGAATGGCTGCGGCTGCCGCCGGCAGAGCTGGCGACGACCCTGCCCGACTATCTCGTCGCATATGATGAGATGCTGGAGCTGTTGCCGGCGTACCCACAACCGGCGGGCGCGCCAGGACTTGCCGCAGAATCTCCTATCGCCGGCGCGCTGGCAGCGCTGGAACGGCGCCGGCGCCATCTCGTCTTTGATCTGGGCCGCAATCGCAGCGACGTATTGCTGCCGCTGCTGCAGCGCGCCGACCATATCTTCATCTGTCTGCGGCCGGAGCGAGCGGCCATTACAGCGGCGAAACGGATAGCCGAGCAGATAGCGCAGCGGCTAGCCAATGCCCAGACGCTGCATGCCCTGATGCTCGACAGCGCCCGCAGCGAGCACATCCCGCGCCACGCCGTCGAGAAATACCTTGGCTTTGCGCTCTTTGACGTGGTAACGCTCAATCCGCGGCTCATCACCGCAGCCGTAGACCGCGACCTTCCCCTGGTGCGGGCCCGCCCCAAGAGCCAGATGGCGCTGCAATTGCAGAAGATAGCCCGCCAATTGGTGAGTGTCTGACAATTGGTGAACCTGTATTTGTTGATGAGGCAATGGCGCTGGCGAACGAGTGAAGTCGTTCCTACAAAGATGCTTCTGGTAGTAGCGACTCCTTCAGTCGCTGCGGCGCCACTACTGCAAGTTATATGATGAAAGATAGGCGCGAGCGCGCCGTGGACGAACTCGTCGAACAGGCCAGCGTAATCCTGCGCGAAGCGCGGCGTCTGGTGGCCCTGACCGGCGCCGGCGTCAGTACGCCCTCCGGCATACCCGACTTCCGCAGCCCTGATTCCGGCCTCTGGGCCAACGCTAACCCGCTGGATGTCGCCAGCATCTACGCCTTCCGCCAGCGGCCGCAGGCCTTCTACGACTGGATCCACCCGCTGGCGGCGACGACGCTGGCAGCTCGACCCAACGCCGCCCATCTGGCGCTGGCTCAGATGGAGCGTTTTGGTGCGCTACGAGCCGTCATCACGCAAAACATCGACATGCTGCACAGCCGGGCCGGCTCGCAGACGGTGCTGGAAGTGCACGGCCATATGCGCGAGATGACCTGCCTGCGCTGTTATGATATCCTGCCCTCCGCCGCTATCCTTGAGGAGTTTCTGGTCACGGCCGAAACGCCGCACTGCCCCTGCGGCGGCGTGCTCAAGCCGAATGTCATTCTCTTCGGCGAGCAGCTACCAGTGCGCACCCTCAACCAGGCCAAAAAGGAAGCGCAACAGGCCGACGTCATGCTCGTAGCCGGCTCCTCGCTGGAAGTGGCGCCTGCCGGCGATCTGCCGCTCATGGCCCGGGCCCACGGTGCGCGCCTGATCGTCGTCAACCTCGAGCCCACCCACGTCGATAGTTACGCGGACGTGGTCATTCACGGGGACGTCGTAGAGATTCTGCCGCGGCTGGCGGCGCTTTTCCAACCTACTTCTGATTGACGGGCACGGCGCCCCTATGGGACAATAGGTACATAGTCGAGAGAGGCGCCGGGCGCGATAATCCAGACGTCTCCAGACAAGCAATGAGATTGGCGCCTTGGCGGCGCGCGCCAATAGCAAAGGAAGTAGGTGCGACCATGCAACGTGAACGCGTTATTATTATCGGTTCTGGACCGGCAGGGATGACGGCCGCCCTTTACAACGGGCGCGCCCAGCTGCAGCCGCTGGTGATCACCGGCACACAGGTTGGCGGGCAAATCTCCATTACCAGCGACGTGGAAAATTATCCCGGCTTTCCCGAGGGGACGACCGGGCCCGAGCTGGTGGAGCTGATGCAGCAGCAGGCCGAGCGCTTTGGCGCCCGCTTCGTCTTTGACGAAGTGACCGAGATTGACCTGACCCAGGGTTCGCCGTTTTATGTCAAGACATACGGGGCGGAATATCAGGCGGATAGCCTGCTCGTCACTGCCGGCGCCTCGCCACGGCGGCTGGGCATTCCCGGCGAGGAGATGCTCATCGGCCGCGGCGTCAGCTACTGCGCTACCTGTGACGGCTTCTTCTTCCGTGGCAAGCACGTGATTGTGGTGGGCGGCGGTGACAGCGCCGTGGAGGAAGGCATCTTCCTGACGCGCTTCGCCGACAGGGTGACGATCATCCATCGCCGCGACGAGCTGCGCGCCGGCGTAGCCGTACAGAAGCGAGCCTTCACCAACGAGAAGATCGACTTCATCTGGGACACAGTGGTCACCGAGATTCACGGCAACGGCACGGTGGAAGCGGTGACGACGATGAACGTCAAATCAGGCACGCTCAGCCGGCTGGAGGCGGACGGCGTTTTCATCTACATCGGCCACTACCCGAACAGCAAGTTCCTGGAAGGGCAGATTGCCATGGACGAGCACGGTTATCTCATTACCGACGAGCTCATGCGCACCAGCGTGCCCGGCGTCTTTGCCGCCGGCGAGATTCAGGATCCAATCTACCGGCAGATTGCCACGTCTGTGGGGCAGGGCTGCGCGGCGGCCATGCAGCTAGAGCGCTGGCTCAGCGAGCGCGAGGACGAGCTGCCGGTGGGGCAGGCCGCGACGCCGCACGCCGGCTGAGACCTCACCCGCCATGTGGGGTTGGCTGAAAGGGCAGCTACTCTTCACCTGGGGCGGCCTGCACCGCTACTTTGGCAACGCCAACGGGGTGCGCCGCGAGTATGAGCGGGCGATCCACTATTTCGACCGCGCCTACCAGGCCAACCCCGCCTTTCATCAGGCGCTGCTGGCCAGCGCTACGCTGCGCTACCGCGAGCTGGGCCACGTCGACGGAGCCATTGCCTCCCTTTCCGGCCTGTTGCAGCAGTCGCCCGAGCACGGCGGCGCCCGCTTCTTACGGGCGCTGGCCTATCAGGAGGCCGGCCGCTACCAGGAAGCACTGGACGATTTGCGCGCCTTTCTGGCGCAGAGCCAGCCAGGGGACCAGCAGTACGATTCGGCCGAGCGCCTGACCCGGCTGTTGGCCGACTTGCTGGAGAAGGCCTGAGAGCCCGCCGCTAGGGCGTGCGCTCCAGCTCTTCTTGCAGGGCGGCAAAGCTGGTAACCGGCGCCACCCGGCGCAGAAATTCGCCCAGCGAGCCGCTCTGCTCGCGCAGCGCCACGACAGCCGGCCCGAGCGGATCGTCGCCGGTGGCCCCCGGCGTGTCGGCATAGGCGCCGTAAAAGGCGAAATAGGCCTGGTTCAGCTTGCGAATGGCATAGCCGTTATCGACGAAGAGCGCCCGGCGTTGCTCCATATAGGCTTCGGCCGCCTCCACATCTCCCGTCGCCAAATAGGCGTCAACCTGGCGCCGCGTCTCCGCCATCTCCGCACGGAAGTCGAAGGCCGGCGGCTCTATGGGCGCCTGCGGGGCTGGCTGCGTGGGCGCCGGGGGCGGCGCCAGCTCGGGGTAGAAGCGCTCGACCACGCGGGCGCCCACTTCCGCCCCGACAATCGAGGCGACGGTTTCGTTGATGGTGCGCATCTCCGGGCTGGCCGCATAACGGATGCCAAGCGGCCGCAGCGTCAGCCAGTGGTGGGCCCATTCGTGGGCGACCACGTCGGCCAGAAACGGCAGGTTACTCGTCTCCACGATCATCGACGGATAGAGACCCATGCCGCCAATGGGGACGACCAGGGCGGATCGGTCCAGCTCGAGCCGTACGCCGTCCTCCAGCTCTTCACGGGTGGGAATAGTCAACCCGTGTTCCAGCGGCACGTTGTATAGCTGCCGTATCTCCTCGCGGGGCGAGACGATGAGCACCAGCGGCAGGGGCGTCATGTGCATCTGTACGGGAGGCCAGACCTCGCCCAGGAAGCCAAAGCCCTCGTCCACCAGCACCACTGCTACCTGTTCCTGTACGATAGCCTCGGCCAGCGGCTGCAGCGCCGCCAGCCGGACGCGCACGGTCGCCAGCTCGCCCTGTAGCTCGGCCGAGGCCGCCGCGGCGTCGGCAATGTCCGGATCGGCGTAAATGCGCTCGATCTGCTCCTGCAGCCGGCGCGCCTCGCCCACCATACCCAGATAATCGAGTACCAGCTCTTTGCGCGCATCCGCCCCCAGATAGTTCTGGCCGGCGACTGCGCCCGACTCGCCCTTGGCGATAAAGGCGCGCAGCAGCCAGGAGAGGAAGTCAAACTCGCGCAGTGCGACCAGCGAGTTAAGCTGGTGCCGCTCCGCCTGGAAGGCGGGCCATTCCGGGGCGGCCATGCCGACAAAGGCAAGCAGGAGCAGGGCGGGCATGAGGAGGCGTGACAGCCTGTTGGCAAGGGCGGGCCACATGGGGTAATGATAGACGCACGCTGCAGGGGCGACAAGGCCGCGCTGCTTGCGCGCCGCCGGCCTTTGTGCCATGATACCTGTCCGGAGCTGCGAATCAAGGCCCGGCGGTCGGAGGCGAACAAGAGCGTTACGAGGGGATAATTCCATGCGTATTCTGGTGACAGGCGGGGCTGGCTTCCTCGGTTCCGCGCTGGCTAACAGGCTGGTTGAAGAAGGGCATAGCGTCCGTGTCCTGGACGACCTGAGCAGCGGGGACCGCTCATCGCTATCGCCTGCCGTCCACTTCACCCGCGGGGACGTGAACAACATCCCCCAGCTCTGGTCGGCGCTGCAGGACGTAGACTGCGTTTACCATCTGGCTGCCCGCGTCTCCGTAGCCCAGTCCGTGCTCTATCCGCGCGACTATAACAGCGTCAACGTTGGCGGCACGGTGAGCCTGATGGAAGCGATGCGCGACGCCGGCGTCAGCCGGGTCATCCTGGCCTCGTCGGGCGCCATCTACGGCCATCAGGAGCGCCAGCCGGTGCGCGAGACGGACACGCCCCACCCCGACTCGCCCTATGCGGTCAGCAAGCTGGCGGCCGAGCAGTACGTGCACACCATTGGCGCCCTCTGGGGCATTGAGACAGTCGCTCTGCGCATCTTTAACGCCTATGGGCCGGGGCAGAGCCTGCCCGTGGCGCACGCGCCTGTGGTGCCCCGCTTCCTTTACCAGGCGATGAGCGGCGGCTCACTGGTCCTCTACGGCCAGGGGGACCAGACGCGCGATTTCATCTACGTCAGCGACGTGGTCGCGGCCCTGGTCAAAGCAGCGGACGCCGGCGAGGTCAACCGTATGGTGATCAATGTGGGCAGCGGGCAGGAGACAAGCGTAGGGGAGTTGGCCGGGCTGGTGGCGGCCGCGACCGGACAAAAGGTCAACCTGCTGTCCAATACAGAAAAGACGGGGGGTGTGCGGCGTCTGGTCGCCGACGTCAGCCGGGCGCAGCAGCTCCTGGGTTGGGAGGCGCAGGTCACGCTGCAAGAGGGGCTGCGCCGCACCCTGGCGACCGATCCGCGCTTCCAGAGGGAGACCCCGGCTGTCGCCGCTGAGCTATAGCGCCGGGCCAACAAAAAACGCCGAGAGTGATCCCGGCGTCTAGTGCCCTGGAGAGGACTCGAACCTCCACGCCGTAAAGGCATAGGCCCTCAACCTACCGCGTATACCAATTCCGCCACCAGGGCAAATCGCACAGCTGATTATAGCCCAAGCAGACCGGCTGTCAAGGCAACGGGAAGGCGCTTCAGCCTGCTCTCACCTGCTCTCTCCCTGGGGTACTTAGGTTATTTTGACATTTGTCATAAAGATCGGTAGCCTATACCAAGCCAGTCAGCACCAAAGGAGGGTGGGATGGCCGAAGAGTTTGACTTCGACGAAGAAGCAGAAGTAGCAGCAGACCCGTTCGATTTCGAGGACGAGTTCGATCGTCTCCGCGAAAAGACCATGCGCACCAGCGCGGTCTACGACGAGATGGAGTTCGAGGAGTTAGAGGAGGAAGTTGTTGCCGAGCGCGGCTTCCTCGGCCAGTTCTCGCCGCAGCAGCGTTTTATTCTGGCCCTGCTCCTCCTGCTGGACATCGTCGCCATCGCCGTCGGCGCGCTGGTCGTCTTTAACGTCATCTAGACCGGGCCGGGAAGTGCGGCCTAGTCGCCGGCTGCTGCGGGGAGCAGCCTCAGGTGATCCACCGTCGCCTCTGTAATCGCCCGCGGCGTGAACCACAGCGGGTGGTATTCACCTTCCTGCCACAGCGGAATCAGGTCATCATAGTGCAGATGGAACGGGTGACCGCTCTGGCCCGTGGTATGAATCCCCAGGCTGCTGTCGAAGTCACTGAGATCCAGCACCATGCGCAGCGACGGCAGCCCGCGCACGGCCGCCGGGTTGCCCCAGCTCCAGCTTGTGGCGTTGGGCGCATTGCTCGTGCCGCCCACCGGGAACGGCCCGCGGTTGACCAGCGCCTCGATGGGCCCAATCCCGCTCAGGCCCAACGGCTGGCTGACAAAAGTCGCCGTGTGCAGCTCGCCCCAGACCCACTGCTCCGGGTCGTCGCCCACGTTCTCTTCCAGCCAATCGACGCTATCGTGCAGCGCCTGCAGAATAATCTGCTCACGGCTCTCCGTCTCAGCCGTGGTCTGGTCATCCCACCAGATAGCGTCCGGCTGCCCGGCCAGGGCGTGGAGCAACATGCGCACGCTGCTGCCGCCCGTAATATAGCGGTCGCTTTCCTCACCCAGCTCGTCGGCCAGCGTGGCCTGCGCCAGCTGCACGGTGAAAATTTCAAACAGCGCCGCCGGCACGCTGGCGGCGTCCGCCTGCATATCCCAGCCGCGCAGCCGCTCGATGGCTGCCTGCACGCGCGGCTCGTCGCTGCGCAGCCCCTGCAGCAGCGGGATGTAGCTCTCGGCCAGCAGCGTTTTGTTGTCCATCTGGATGCGGGCCATGTCGGCAATAGTCAGGGGCGCCCCGTCCTCGATCTGCGCCTGCAGCATCTCCTCGATGCGCTGGGCGCGGTCGCCGTCGGCCCAGGTGTAGTTGATGAAGTAGGGATAATCCTCGTCAATCACGCTGTTGTTGGCAGTGACGATGTAGCCCGGCTCCGGGTTGTAGAGCGCCGGCAGCTCTTCGTAGGGAATGTAGCCTTCCCATTCATACTCCCCGGTCCAGCCGGGAACGGGGACCAGTCCCATGCCATTGCCGCGAATGGGGATGCGGCCGGGCATCTGGTAGGCGATGTTGCCGTCGACGTCGGCATAAACAAAGTTCTGCGCCGGCACGTCGAAGTAGCGCAGCGCCTCGCGGAAGTCGTCATAGTTATGCGCACGGTTAAGCAGCATGAAGGCGTGGAAAATGGCGTTTGGCTCCTGCGCCGTCCAGCGGAAAGCCAGCAGATCGCTCTCGCCGTCCACGACCTCGTTGAGGATGGGCCCATGGCGGGTGATGCGCACGGTCAGCTCCACCGGCTCGCCTCCATTCACCAGGATGCGCTCGCTGATGACCTCCATATCTTCCCACTGGCCCTGATATTCTACCTGGTTTGCGTTGCTCGGGTTGACCCGCTCGATATACAGATCCTGCACATCGGGACCGACGTTGGTCACGCCCCAGGCGATATGGTCATTGTGGCCGATGACGACGCCGGGCACACCGGCAAAGCTGAAACCGGCGACGTTCATGCCCGGCCCGTGCAGGCCGATGGCGTACCAGATAGACGGCATCTGGATGCCCAGATGCGGGTCATTCGCCAGCAGCGGCTGGCCACTGGCCGTGTGTTCGCCGGAGACCACCCAGTTGTTGCTGCCCACGGCGTCAGAGCCCATCGCCAGGGCCAACGCCGGCGGCTCGCCTACCAGCGTCGTATCCACGCGGCTCCAGTCCACCTCGGGCGGCAGCCAGCCGCTCTCGGCGCCGGCCGGCTGCAGCGCATCGCGGTTGTGCAGCAGCTCAGCCGGCGCGATCACCGGGCGGCTGTCAAAGGGGTAAGGCGGCAGCAGGCTGGCCGTGGTCGCCTCTCCCAGGGTGCGGATCATGGCCGCCCGGCTGCGCTCGGCGTCCCAGTTGCCGCCCAGGTCCCAGGACATGACGATGCTCCAGGCGACAGAGTGCAGCGGCTCCCAGGGCTCGATCTCCCACGGCTCGCCCACCAACGCCAGGATGCGCCGGTTGATGGAGATATTGTCGCCCTGCTGCGCCAGGTAGGCGTTGACGCCGGCGCTATAGGCTTCGAGGTAGTCCATCGTCTCCGGCGCCTCGGCGGCCAGGTAGTCTGTGGCCGCCTCGGCCATGCGGTTCCAGCCGACTGTGCGGATAAAGCGATCCTGCTCCAGGCCGGCTTCGCCAACAATCTCCGAGACGCGCCCCTGGCCGATGTGCCGCCAGAACTCCATCTGCCAGAAGCGGTCCTGAGCGTGCACAAAGCCCTGGGCGAAGTAGAGGTCGTGGTCGTTCATGGCATAGATGTGCGGCACGCCATGTTCGTCGCGGTAGACGTGGACAATATCGCGGAGCCCTTCCAGCTCCAGCCGGCCGTCGGTGGTCGGATAAGGCAGGCGGATAAAGATGTAGCCGGCCACAGCCACGGCAATCCCGACGAGCAGGACGACGAGAAGCAGCGTGAGCAGGATTGAGCGGAGGATGGGACGGCGCATTGTGGACTCCTTGGTGACTGCAAGCTTATTTGTCAGCGCGGTTTTAACATAAGTAATGGGACAGGGCAATCGAGACAACCCGCCCATATGAGCGCGGGATTTTACCAATTCTGCAGTACAATAGTGTCAACCTCGCCCGTTAGTGGCCGGAGGAAACGCCTATGTTTGCTCGACTCTTGTTGATCATGGCCGGTCTCTTGCTGGTAGCCGGCGCCAGCGCCTTCGCCGCGCCTGCGGCTGAGGCGCCTGAGCTGGCAGCGCTGGGACCGAATCTGCTGAACAACCCCTCGTTTGAGGGAGAGTATTCCGGATATGTTCCCCCCGGCGGCCATCCCGACTGCGAGTCAGAAATATGCGACACAGCGCAGATGGCCCCCGGCTGGACGCCATATTGGCGGTCACACCAAGAGGGCGACACGCTGGCGATGCCCGAGTACAAGCCGATTGATCGAAAGCATACCGATCCGGTTCGGGTTCGATCGGGGGACACGGCCCAGGCATACTTCACATTCTGGCGGACTCACGAGGCGGGATTTTACCAGCAAGCCACTGTCACACCAGGTGAGACATATTGCTTCAGTGCCTGGGGCCACTCGTGGTCGGCCGAGGACGACGAAGACTGGTATTCTGGTCCCTTTTATGGCAACTTCCGGCAGCGTGTCGGTATCGATCCAACGGGCGGTACCGACTGGCAAAGTGGTGCTATCGAGTGGGGTCCCCTCCAGCTCCAGTACGACTACTATGCGCCTTTTGCTGTCAGCGCCACGGCGCAAGCCAGCACCCTAACGGTTTACGTCTATTCGCAACCGGAATGGGCGGTCAAACATAACGACGCATATTGGGACGATGCCAACCTGCGCCAGATCGAGCCGGTGCTACCGGATGGCGAGCTGCTGCTGGTTGTGCCGCCCGGCGACCACCAGACGGTGACCAAGACCATCAATACCAACTGGTTATGTGACCCTGAGACGTCGTGGGAGCTAGTACTGGACCTGGACGGAACACTTACCCCTACCCTATCCGCGACCAGCGGCCAGACGGGCAGCGCGCTCACCGTGACGCTGGATAGCGTTGCTTTGCCGCCGGGCGACCACCAGACCGTCCTTCATTTCTCCAGCCCGGACACGGCCCAGCCTGTGGCGGCAGTTCCCGCGCGCATCGTCGTCCTGGAGGACGTACACAACCTCTACCTACCCGCCGTGATCGGCGGCGAATAGCAGAAACGCAAAAGGGGCGCCCGCGCGGGCGCCCCTTTCCAATGACAGCATAGCTGGCTGAGTTGCCTAATACTTTTCGGTCGGCTCGACCTTCTCCGCCTCGTCCTTCCCTTCTTCCAGTCCTTCCCGCATACCCTCGCGGAAGTTGCGGACGCCTTGTCCTAATTCGCTTCCGATCTTGCTGATGCGGCCAACGCCGAAGACGAGAATCACGACGACGAGAATGATGACCAGTTCCAAACCACCAGGCATCGTGTTTACTCCTTGTTCCTGCTTCCACGCAGCAACGTTCAATAGAGCCATTATAGCACTCTGAGAAGCCCTCGCAACCAGAGTGGCCACCTCTGGCGCCGCGCTCCCGGCGGTTGCCTGGCCCTACCCGCAATGCTACACTACACGCACCATGTCACAGGCCCTCTACCGCAAATGGCGCCCCGCTCGCTTTGCCGATGTTGTCGGCCAGGAACACGTTACCCGCACCCTGCGCAATGCCGTAGCCGCGGGCCGCGTCGGCCACGCCTATCTCTTTTCCGGCCCGCGCGGCACGGGCAAGACGACCGTGGCGCGGCTGCTGGCAAAGGCCGTCAACTGCCTGGCCGAAGATGAGCGGGAGCGGCCCTGCGACGAGTGCGCCGCCTGCCGGGCCATTAACGAGAACCGCTTTCTCGACCTGATCGAGATTGACGCTGCCTCCAACACCGGCGTCGACGACATCCGCGCCCTGCGCGACAAGATTAATTTTTCCCCCGGCGAGGGGCGTTTCAAGGTCTACATTATCGACGAGGTGCATATGCTCTCGACGGCGGCCTTCAACGCCCTGCTGAAGACGCTGGAAGAGCCGCCGGCCCACGCCAAGTTCGTGCTGGCGACGACCGAAGAGCACAAGGTGCTGGCGACGATCAAGTCTCGCTGCCAGCAGTTCAACTTCCGCCTGCTCAGCCAGCAGGAGATTATGGGCCGGCTCGACTGGATCGCCAGCCGTGAAGGGCTGACCATCGACTCCGAAGCGCTGGCGCTGGTGGCGCGCCAGGGGGCCGGCAGCATCCGTGACGCCGAAAGCCTGCTGGACCAGCTCGTCACCGGCCCAGGGCAGACGATTACCCTGGAACAGGCGCAGATGGTGCTGGGCACGGCTTCGCTGGAGGCGGTCAGCTCGCTGACGACGGCCTGGCTCGACGCCGACGGCGGCCGGGGGCTGGCGATTATTCACGACAGCCTGGCCAGCGGCGCCGACGCGCGCCAGTTCGCGCGGCAGATGGTCGATTACCTGCGCCAGCTGCTGCTGCTGCAGGCGGCCGGGGAGGCGATTACCCTCGACGCGCCCGCCGAGCAGGCGGCGCTGATGGCCGCGCAGGCAAGCCGCGCCAGCCGCGACGGGCTGATCCAGGCGGTGCGCCGCTTCAGCGAGGCGGCGCTGACCAGCAGCAGCAGCTGGCAGCCGCAGCTGCCGCTGGAGCTGGCCTTCATCGAGCTGCTGCCGGACGAGGCGGCGCCGGCCGTTGCTCCACCACGCGCGGTCGCCGGGCCTGCTAAAACGGCGGCTGTCGCGCAGCCTGAGCCGGAGCCGCCGCAAGCGGAGGCGCCGCTTACGGAGCCCGCGCCCACCGGCGCAGCGGAGCCGCCGCGCCCCGTGGCTGAAGCGGCGGAGGAGGCTAGCGAGGGCGAGCCGAAGCCTCTGCTAACGCTGCAGGCGGTACAGTCCCGCTGGGCGGCGATGGTCGAGCGGGCCGGGCAGCAGGATAAGAACCTGCCGCCGCTGCTGGCAATGTGCAAGCCACTGGCCGTCGAGGGCGATACGCTCATCCTTGGCTTTGACTTCCCCGTACTCAAAGAGAAGTTCGAGAGCAAGCCGGAGGCGCGCGCGGTCGTCGGCAAGACGCTGGGCGCGCTGCTGGAAACGCGCTGCAAGGTTCGCTGCGTGGTAACCAGGCAGTATACGCCGCCGCAGCAGCCGTCGCTGCAAGACGAGTTCTATGCCCTGGCCGAAGAGCTGGGCGGCCAGGTCCAGGAGACAGATTGAGGTAAGAGCTATGGCAAAACGACCAATTGGCTATCCGAAGAAGAGCAAGGGCGGGATGGACCCCAATAACCTGATGCAGCAGGTGCGCCAGATGCAGGAAGAGATGGCGCAGCAGCAGGAAGCGCTGGCCGACGAGACGATCTCGGTGACGGCCGCCGGCGGCGTGATTACCGTCGAGATCAGCGGCCAGCAGCGCATCAAGAGCATCACCATCGACCCGGAAGTGATCGATCCCGACGACGTGGAGATGCTGCAGGATATGCTCGTCGCCGCCGTCAACGCGGCAATCGAGCAGTCGCAGGCCATGGCCGCGCAGCGCATGGAAGGGCTGACCGGCGGCCTGGACGTCAATAGTCTCCTCGGCGGGCTGGGAATGTAACCGGTGACGAACAACGTCTTGCCGCGGCCGGTGCAGCGGCTCATCGACGAGTTCGCCCGCCTGCCCGGCGTCGGCCCCAAGTCGGCCGCCCGGCTGACCTTTTACCTGCTGCGCGCCGCCAACGATCAGGCGCTGGATCTGGCGGCCGCGTTGCAGGAGCTGAAGACACAGACGCAGCTCTGCTCCCTTTGCTTTAACATTACCGAGCAGAATCCCTGCGCCATCTGCAGCAGCGACGAGCGCGACGCGACGCTGCTCTGCGTGGTGGAGGAGCCGCTGGATGTTGTCGCCCTGGAGCGGTCGCGCGCCTTTAAGGGGCGCTACCACGTGCTGCACGGCGCCATTTCGCCGGTCGAAGGGATCGGGCCGGAAGATCTGAAGATCGACGAGCTTGTCCACCGCCTGCAGCGGGGCGGCATCGCCGAAGTGATCATCGCCACCAACGCCACCCTGGAGGGCGATGCCACCACCCTCTACCTGCAGCGGCGGCTGGCGGATGTTCCCGGCCTGCGCCTCTCGCGGCTGGCCCGCGGTCTCTCGGTGGGCGGTGATTTGGAGTATACCGACGAGATCACGCTGATGCGCGCGCTGGAAGGGCGGCAGCCGTTATAAAGGGGAACGGCCGCCCTGCTCCCAATCAGATGCCGCTGACAACGCCCACTCGCTCGCCCGGCCTCCTCGCCGGCTACCTGCTGGCCGGGCTTCTCCTCCTGCTCATCGTCATCCTCTTTCTCCTGCTGCGCGCCGCCTGGGGCGACCTGCTCAGCTTGCTCTGGGGCGCCGTGCTCTTGCTGGCCCTTGTCGCCTTCATCTTCGTCAGCTTCTGGACGTCAGGCCTCGGCGTAGCCCGCTATGCCATTGCGGACGATGCCCTACAGCTTTCCTGGGGGCGGCGCCGGCACACCATCCCCCTGACGGCCATCACGGCCGTGGAAGGCGGCGCAGGCTACCGGCTGCACGGCTGGCGCGGCGTGCGCTGGCCCGGCGTGGAAATTGGCGCGGGCCGCCTCGTTCGTCCCGACGGCGCCAGCCTGCCCCTGACCAGCTACGCCACGCGCCCGCTCGCCCGGCAGACACTCGTCCTGACGGCAGACGAAGCATTCGGCCTCGCGCCGGCCGATCCGGCCTTCGCCAGCCAGGTCGCGGCGCACGCCCAGGCGGCGCGGGCCGGCGGCGCCCCGGCTGGGGGCGTGGTTGCTGCACCAGGGCCGCTGCAGAGCCCCTTGTGGCAGGACCGCACGGCGCTGCAGCTATTGGCGGGCGGCCTGCTCCTCAATTTCACCCTCTTTGCCGTCCTTGCCGGCGTCAGCAGCGGCCTGCCGGCCGGCATGGCCCGCTTCTCGCTGCCGCTTATTGCCCTGCTCTGGTGGCTGGTCGACGCGCTAGTGGGCGCCGCGTTCTATCGCCACGGCCGGCAGAGGCCGGCGGCCTTGCTGCTTTGGAGTGCGGGCGCGCTGTTGCAGCTTGGCGCCGGGGCGGCGCTGCTGTCATTGGTCAGTTAGGCCGCGGCGGTGATAATTAAGGTCCATGATGGTCATCCAGCTTGCCTCCGCCCTCGTGCTCAGCATTGCCGTCAGCGGCATTGGCTATCGCCGCGGCGCTCTCTCGGCCTCCGGCGTCGCCGGGGCGCTGATCGTCGGTGTCCTTACCTTTGGCCTGGGCGGCTGGCTCTGGGGCCTGCTGCTGGCCGTCTTCTTTGTCTCCTCCAGCCTGCTCTCGCAGTTCAGGCAGCAGCAGAAGGAGGCGGCAGCCGAGAAGTTTGCCAAAGGCCACCGGCGCGATTTCAGCCAGGCACTGGCTAACGGCGGCGCCGGCGCGCTCATTTCGCTGCTGAGCGTACTGCGCCCGTCGCGCGCCTGGTTCCCCTTTTTCGTGGGCACGATGGCGACCGTCACCGCCGACACTTGGGCCACTGAGCTGGGCACGCTCAGTCCACGCCCGCCGCGGCTGATCACCAACGGGCAGGTCGTCGCCGTGGGCGCCAGCGGCGGCGTCTCCTTCCTGGGAACGGCCGTCTCTGCACTGGGCGGGCTGCTCATCGGCCTCCTTGCCGGGCTGCTGCAGCGCGGGGAAAAGGTGCGCACCTTTGCCTGGGCGGGGCTGGCCGGCGGGCTGGCCGGTTCGCTGTTTGACAGCCTGCTCGGCGCCACCGTGCAGCAGATCTACTACTGTGATGTCTGCCAGAAAGACACCGAGCGCCGGCTGCATAAGTGCGGCGCGGCGACCCGGCCGCTGCGCGGCTGGCGCTGGCTGAATAACGACCTGGTTAACCTCATTGCTTCGCTGGCCGGGGGATTGGCGGCCCTGGGCGTCTGGCGGCTCCTGGGCGCGCCGCGGAGAGGAGCATGAGGCGCAGGCCCGCGCCAGACCATGACTCCGGCCGGACCATGCGCGCTGACTGGCGGCTGGGGCGCGCCCAAATCCTGGCGGCAGGCTTACTCCTGCTCTTGCTCGCCGCCTGCGCCAACGGCGCGGAGGTAACACGCGTCGTCGAAGTCACACGGCTCATCCCGGTTTCCGCGCAGGCCGAGCCGGGGGCGGAAGTGACGCGCCTCGTCGTCGTCACCGCTACGCCGCCGCCGGCTACCCCCTTTGTCAGCGCCGATCCCGAAAATTTGCAGCAGGCGGTTGTGACCGGACCGCGCACGCTCGACCCGGCGCAGGTTGCCGACGATGCCAGCGCCGTCGTCGCCCGCAACGTGCTGGAGACGCTGGTCTATCCTGATCCTGGCAACCCGGGCGAGTTTGTGCCGCTGCTTGCCGCGCGCTGGCAGGTAGAAGAGGAGGGCAGCAGCTATGTCTTCACGCTACGGCGCGGCGTCAGCTTCAGCAACGGCGCGCCGCTGACTGCCACCGATGCGGCCTACTCGCTGCAGCGCCTGCTGCTGCAAGCGACAGCCGGCGGGCCGTCCGGGCTGCTGCTGCAGCCACTGCTCGGCTACGAGTCGGGTGATGTCACTGCTGAAGTAGCCGGCGGCGCTTATGCCGGCGACCGCGCCGCTCTGGTCGAAAACACCTCGGAGCAGGAGCGCACGGCGATTTGCGAGCGCGTGCTGGAGGCCATAACGGCTGACCCGGAGGCGGGCACGGTGACGCTGCGGCTGGCCCAACCCTGGGCGCCCCTGCCGGCGCTCCTCAGCCAGCCGTGGGCCGGCGTGGTCAGCCAGGAGTGGGCCGTTGAGCGCGGCGACTGGGATGGCGGCTGCGAAAACTGGACGGCGTGGTATGCGCCGGCCGTGGGCGAGACGCCGCTGGCTACCGCCATTCTCGGCACAGGACCATACCTCCTCGACCATTGGACACCCGGCCACGAATTTGTGTTGACTGCCAACAATAGTTACTGGCGCACCAATCTGGATGAGATGTGGGCCGGCGGCCCCGCGGGACGGCCGCGCCTGCAGACAATTCGCATCCGCGAGGTGGCCGATCCGCAACTACGCTGGCAGCAGCTACAGCGCGGAGAAGTGGCGACGGCGCCGCTCGCGCCGCCGGTCTATCCGCTGGCCGAGCAGCTTGCCGGCGAGGCATGCCTCACGTCCGCCGCCGGCTGCACGGCCGGTCCGTCGCCGGCCGGTCCGCTGCGGCGTATTGGGCCGCTGGCACAGGGCGGATCGCTGGCTGTTGTCTTCAATTTTAACATTACTCCCGGCGACAACCCGCACATCGGCAGCGGGCAGCTGGATGGCGTGGGCATACCGGGCAGCTTCTTCGCTGATGCGCTCGTGCGCCGCGCCTTTGCTCACTGCCTCGACGCAGAAGCCTACATCCACGCCGTCTGGAACGGGGAGGGCGCCGTCGCCGGCTCTTTCCTGCCGCCTGCCTGGCGGCCTACGCCGGCGCTGGCCGTCGCCTACGACAGCCAGCAGTGCGCCGAGGAGCTGGAGCAAGCCTGGGGCGGCGTGCTACTGGCCAATGGCTTCCGCCTGCAGCTTCCCTACGTGGCGGGCGACAGGGAGCAAATGATGGCTGCTGCCCTGCTGCAGGAACAGCTACAGGCGCTGAACCCGGCCTACCAGCTGGAAATTCTGGGACTGCCGCAGGCCGCCTACGAGCAGGCCTTCGCCGAACGGAAGCTGCCCCTGGCTTTCGTCCGCTGGCAAGCCCCGGTCGCCGACCCCCATTACCAGATAGCGCCGCTGCTGGACGCCGAAGTCGAGGCATTCCAGCGGCTGCCGTTGCCCCTCTTCCAGAACCTCAATGGGCTGCTGGCCGAAGGGCTGGCCGCGCCCACGCTGTCGAGCCGGCGCGCCGCCTACGAGCAGCTGGAAACGGTGTGGCAGGAAGAACTCCCCTTCTTCCCGTTGCCGCAGCCGGCGCAGACGCGCTACGAGCAGCGCTGGCTGCGCGGCTGGTTCTTCCACCCGGAAGCCGCCGCCCCCTACTATTACGCCTACTGGCAGCAGGGGGCGGCGGAGTAATCGTCGCCGGAGATGGCCTCTAGTCGGCGCTGGCCGGCTCGAACTGGGCTTCTTCCGTGCTGCCGCTGAGGGCCGTCGTCGAAGACTGACCCTGGGAGAGCACCAGCTGCACTTCGTCAAAATAACCGGCGCCCACAAAGCTCTGGTGTTTGGCGGCGGCGTAGCCGAACTGCCGCTCCATATCAAACTCCCGCTCCTGCACCTGGGCGTAGGCCGCCATTCCTTGTTCGCGGTAGGCATTGGCCAGCTCAAACATGCTCAGGTTCAGGGTGTGGAAGCCAGCCAGGGTCACAAACTGGAATTTGTAGCCCAGCGCACCCAGCTCTTCCTGGAAGGTGGCAATTGTCTTTTCGTCCAGGTTGCGCCGCCAGTTGAAGGAGGGTGAGCAGTTATAGGCGAGGAACTTGCCAGGGAACTTCTCGTGAATTGCCTGCGCGAACTCACGCGCCTCGCCCAGGTCGGGCTTCGACGTCTCGCACCAGACGACATCGGCATAGGGGGCGTAGGCCAGGCCGCGCTCAATGGCGTAGTCGAGCCCACCGTTGATGTAGTAGTAGCCCTCGAAGCTGCGCTCGCCGGTGAGGAAGGGTTGGTCCAGCGGGTCGATGTCGCTGCGCAGCAGCGTGGCCGAATCGGCGTCGGTGCGGGCGATGAGGATGGTGGGCACGCCCAGCACGTCGGCGGCGAGGCGCGCCGCGCCCAGCTTGCCGACGAACTCCTGCACCGGCACCAGAACCTTGCCGCCCATGTGGCCGCACTTCTTGGCGCTGGAAAGCTGGTCTTCGAGATGGACGCCGGCGGCCCCGGCCTCAATCATGCTCTTCATCAGCTCGAAGGTATTAAGCGGGCCGCCGAAGCCTGATTCGGCGTCGGCGACGATGGGCACGACGTAATCCACATCCGCGCGCCCCTGCATCGCCGCAATCTGGTCGGCGCGCAGCATGGCGTTGTTCAGCCGCCGCGCCATCTCCGGCGCGCTGTCCACCGGATAGAGGCTCTGGTCCGGGTAGGTATGGCCGATGGTGTTGCCATCCGCCGCCACCTGCCAGCCGCTGAGATAGATGGCCTGCAGACCGGCATGCACCATCTGCACCGCCTGGTTGCCGGTGATGGCGCCCAGGGCGCGCACGAAGGGCTGCGTGCTCATCAACCGCCACAGCCGCTCGGCGCCGCGGCGCGCCAGCGTGTGCTCGACCAGCACGTTACCCCGCAGCCGGACCACGTCGGCCGCGCTGTAGCTGCGGCTGATGCCCTGCCAGCGCTCCTGTTCCTGCCACGACTTTTCCATCTCGGCGATTACAACTTCCTTCATCATGATTCATTCTCCCTATCACACCTGGTTAATAGACCGTCTGCATCAGGTGACCGGCGCTTTGAGGGGCGCCAATCACCTCTACCTCATTGGGCGCAGAACCTAAACGGCTACGGCAAATAGTCGTAGGCGAGTAGCGTAAGGAAGTCGACGAACTCTCCAGCCACGAGCTGGTCGAAGATGGCGCGGGCGTCGGCGAGGCGAGCCTGGGCATACCAGGCGTCGCCGGCCAGCTCGCGGATCTTTTCCATCTCCTCGGGGATCAGGCGGCGCACCAGCTCCAGGGAAATCTCCCGCCCGTCGTCAAGGCAGGCATCCGCATTGTTGATCCACTGCCAGACCTGTGCGCGCGAGATCTCGGCGGTGGCTGTGTCTTCCATCAGGTCGTACAGGGCAGCCGCGCCGACCCCGCGTAGCCATGATTCCAGGTAGAGGAGGGCCACGTTAATATTGGTGCGCAGACCCTCTTCGGTAATGGTCCCACCGGCAACGGCGAAGCTGGTCAGCGCGGCGTCGTCGGGCCGCACGTCCGCGCGCAGCCGCTCTTTCTGGTGGGGACGCTCGCCCAGCACCTGCGCGAAGACCTGGCGGGCCAGCGGCACCAGGCCGGGATGAGCCACCCAGGTGCCGTCGAAGCCATCGCCCGACTCGCGCACCTTGTCTTCGTTTACCTTCTCAAAGGCGAGGCGGTTGGCTTCGGCTTCTTTGCGCGGGATGTAGGCGGCCATGCCGCCAATGGCATGCGCGCCCCGGCGGTGGCAGGCGCGCACCAGCTGTTCGGTGTAGCTGCGCATAAACGGCGCCGTCATCGTAATCTGAGCGCGGTTGGGCAGCAGGAAGCCCGGCCGGTTGCGGAACTTCTTGATGACACTGAAAATGTAGTCCCAGCGCCCGGCGTTCAGCCCGGCCATGTGCTCGCGCAGCTCGTAGAGGATTTCCTCCATCTCGAAGGCGGCCAGAATATTCTCGATGAGCACGGTCGCCTTGATACTGCCGCGCGGGATGCCCAGCTCGTCCTGTGCCAGCTTGAAAACGTCGTTCCACAGGCGCGCTTCCTCGTGACCTTCCAGCTTGGCCAGGTAAAAGTAGGGGCCGGTCCCTTGCTCCAGGAGCCGGCTGGCGTTGTGGAAGAAGTAGAGACCAAAGTCGAAGAGCGAGCCGGACATCGGCTGGCCGTCCACCAGCAGGTGTTTTTCGTCAAGGTGCCAGCCGCGCGGGCGCACCAGCAGCGTGGCGGTCTCGTCGTCAAGCGTGTACTGCCGGCCATCCGGGCCGCTAAAGCTGATTGCCCGCTCCACAGCATCCATCAGGTTGCGCTGCCCCTCAACCATGTTCTCCCAGGTGGGCGAGTTGGCGTCCTCGAAGTCGGCCATAAAGACGTCGGCGCCGGAATTGAGCGCGTTGATCATCATTTTGCGGTCGGTCGGCCCCGTGATCTCTACCCAGCGCCGCTGCAGGTCGGCGGGAATAGGCGCAACCTGCCAATCCGACTCGCGTATGTGGCGCGTGCTGTCCAGAAAGCGGGGCAGCTCGCCGGTGTCGAGTGCGGCCTGGCGCTCCTGCCGCTTCTGCAGCAGCGCGCGCCGGTCGGTGCGGGCGGCTCGCTCCAGCGTAGCCAGGAAGTGGAGCGCGGCGGGTGTCAGTACCTGCTCATAGCCGGCAGGCAGGGGAGCAGTTACGTCTATGCCTTCGAGACTCGCCATCAGTTTTCCCCTCAAGATTACGTGGATAAGAGTGAATTCACGCTGTTGGCGAAAATTCGCTAGCTTTGTATCATAGTGATGAGAGCTTGTCAAACAGTAATGTGACGCTCTGCAGCATAAATCGAAATACAGGTCGCCGAACAGGCGATTAAGAGAATTAGAGGTTCCATGAACCAAGAGCTGGTCAATATCATCCTGGGTATGAAGATCCGGCAGGCGCGCACCGCAAGCGGTATGACTCTGACCGAGTTTGCCGAGCGCTGCGATCTCTCCCCTTCCTACGTCACCGAGATTGAGAAAGGCCGTAAATACCCTAAGACAGACAAGATCCTGCGCATGGCCGAGGCGCTGCACAAGAGCTACGACGAGCTGGTCTCGATCAAGCTGGCGCCCGGCCTGAACTACCTGGAGGCGGCGCTGGCCTCGCCGCTGCTGCAGGAGTTCCCGTTCGACGAGTTTGGTCTGGAGCTGGCCGATCTGGTCAATATCCTCACGCGCGTGCCGGCCAAAGCGAGCGCCCTGCTCCACGCCATGCTGGAGATTGGGCGCCAGCATAATCTCAATCAGGAGCATTTCCTGCGCGCCGCGCTGCGCTCTTACCAGGAAATCCACGAGAACTATTTTGCCGACATCGAAGATGCGGCCGAGCGCTTCCGCGGTGAGATTGAGCTGGACGACGGCCAACCGCCGGCGCTCAGCTCACTGCAAGCGCTGCTGCGGGCACGCTTCAACTACCTGCTCGACTGGGAGCAGCTCAGCCGCGAGCCGCGCCTGGCGGGCTACCGCTCCGTCCTGCTGCCGGGCAGCCCGCGCATATTGCTGCTCAACAACCGGCTGCAGGACAACCAGATCAAGTTTTTGCTGGCGCGCGAGATGGGCTATCAGATATTGGGCCTGCAGGAGCGCGCCACGACCTCGGCGCCCGATCAGGTGGATAGCTTCCAGCAGGTGCTCAACGACTTTCGCGCCTCCTACTTCGCCGGCGCCCTGCTCATGCCCCAGGCGCCGATGCTGGCCGACATCCGCGAGCTGTTTGCCCAGCCAAACTGGCAGCCCGGCCGCTTTCTGCGCTTGCTGACGAGCTACGACGTGACGCCGGAAATGCTGCTCTATCGTTTCAGCGAGCTGATCCCGCAGTACTTCGGCATTCCCCTGCACTTTCTGCGCTTCCACAGCAACGGGCAGCGCTATCAGCTCGTCAAGCAGCTCAACATGAGCCGGCTCCTCTTGCCGGGCGGCAGCGCGCTGGACGAGCATTTCTGCCGGCGCTGGCTGACCGGCCGGCTCCTGCGCGAGCTGGAAGCCGCGCCGAGCCGCGAGCAGCCGCTGCCCGGCGCGCAGATTTCCGAATTCTACGATACGCAGGAACGCTTCCTCTGCATCGGCTTTGCGCGCCCGCTGGTCCTCTCGCCGGACGTGACGAGCAGCGTCATCGTCGGCTTCCGCGTCAACCGCGAGCTGAGCGATACGGTCAACTTTGTCGCTGACCCGGCTATTGCGCGGGTGATTATCAACGAGACCTGCGAGCGCTGCCCGCTGCCACCGGACGTCTGCGCCGTGCGCGCCGTGCCCCCCGTCGCTCTGCTGGCCCAGGCAGAGAAGGCGGAGCGGCAGGCAGCGCTGCAGCGCTTGACAGAACAGCTGCAGCCCGCCTAAAATGCTCGCAGCCGCACAATTGCGAGGATGATATAGGATGCTGCCGCAAAGCGTACCCCGTTAGGCCCGATCCCCTCCGGCCACTTTTTCTCCAAGTAGGCGGGCTGCCGCCCGCCCTGCTGCCATTTGCGCCGCTGTCTACGGCTGCGGTCGCTAGCAATCCCACGCAACTTCAAGGAGAAAAAAATGGCTATTCTGTGGCGACGCCACTTCCACACCCTGTTCCGACCTATACCACGCACAGCGGGCGTCAGCCGGCGCTCCGTGCTGCTGGCGCTGGGCGGCCGCTTCGTCGACGAGGTGCTGAGCGGCCTGTTCGACGTGCTCATGCCCACTTTCCGCGCCAGACTTGGGCTGAGCTATGCACAGGTCAGCCTGCTGCCGCTGGCCCTGAACTACACGGCGGTCGTCGTCGAGCCAGCGGCGGGCCTGCTCATCGACCTCTGGTCGCGACGCTGGCTTATGGTCTGGGGCGCCTTCTTCACTGGCCTCTCCATTCTGCTGATGGGGCTGGCGCCGACTTTTCTCATCTTGATGCTGGCCTTTGCCTGCTACGGCCTCGGCTCCGGCCCTCTTGCGCACACGGCCGACGTCGTCCTGGTCGAAGCGCACCCGCAGGCGCCGGACCGCATCGTCACTCGCGCGACCGTGCTGGACACGATTGGCGCGCTGCTGGCCCCGTTGCTGGTCGCGCTTTCTATCTGGGGCGGCCTCTCCTGGCGCTGGCCGCTGTTAGTGGGCGGCACCTTCGGCCTCATCTACGCGCTGGCGCTGGTGTGGGCCAACTTCCCCGCGCCCAGCCGCACGCACAGTGAAGAGGGCGCCTGGCGCGCCATGCGCGCCAACCTGCAGGCGGTCCTGCGTGACCGGGCCATGTGGCGCTGGCTGCTCTTTCTGCTGGCCCTGGACCTTCTGGAGGCGCCGCTGGCCTTCGAGACGATCTGGCTGCACGAGCAGGTGGGCATGAGCCAGGCGCTGGTCGGCCTCTACCGGGCGCTGGCCATGGCCGTGAACATGGTCAGCCTGCTGGCGCTGGACCACTGGCTGGCCCGCCGGCCGCCGCGAACCATCCTGCTGCTGGCCAGCGCCGGCCTCTTCCTGCTCATTCCCCTCTGGCTGCTGCTCCCCGGGGTCTGGACCCGCTTTATGCTGGCGCTGCCGCTTAACTTCCTCTTCGCCGTCTTCTGGCCCATTGGCCGGGCGCAGCAGCTGGCCTCAGTCCCGGGGCGCGCCGGTACGGTGACGGCCATTAACGCCGCCTTCGCCCTGCTGCCGCTCCCCCTGCTCTTTGGCCTGCTGGCCGAAGCAATGACGCTGACGGCCGCCATGCTGACGGTGCAGCTCTCTGCCCTGCTGCTGCTGGGGCTGCTCGTCTGGCGGATGCCGCAGAGCCCTAGCGACGGCCGGCCACAAGCAGACCCATGACAAAGCTGGCGGCGACGGCGATGGCCCAATGGTAGCGCGGCGCTGGCCGGACCGGCGCCGCCTCTGGCCCGGCGAGCGGCGGCGCGTCGCCCTGCGTGCGGGCGCGGGCCAGCGCACGCAGGGGCGGCTCGCGCTCTGGGGCCGCTGCGACACGAATATCGTCCGCGGCCGGGCCGGCCTGCGAGCCAAAGCGGTTGGCGTAGACCTTCGTGAACTCGGCGCCCAACAAAAAGATCTGCGCCGAGTAGTAGACCCAGAGCAAGAGCACGATGAGCGAACCAGCGGCGCCAAAGGCCGAGCCGGCGCCAGCGGCGCCCAGGTACCAGCCAATGACCAGCTTGCCGACGTTGAAGAGCAGCGACGTAAAGATGGCGCCCGCCCAGACGTCACGCCAGGTCAGCGCCACACGCGGCAGCGCCTTAAAGATGACGGCGAAGAGCACGGTGATCAAGGCGAACGAGAGGACAAAGTCGAGCAGCGAGAGCCAGACGGCCGATAGCGGCAGCCGGTCACCCAGCAGATTGCTGGCGGCGCTGATGGCCGTGCTGGCGACGAAGGCAACCAGCAGGAGAAAGCCAATCGCCAGCACCAGCGTAAAGCCGAGAAAGCGATCCTGCAGCGTGCCGCGCAGGCCGCGCCCTGGGGCCGGTTCAGTGCGCCAGATCGTGTCCAGCGAGCCCTGTAGCTGGCCGAAGACGCCGGTGGCGCCGAGCAGTAGGGTGATCACACCGACGGCGGTGGCGATGACGCCGCTGCGCGGCTCGCTGGCATTGGCGATCAGCGTCTCGACGAAGGCGGCTGTATCGCGGCCGACGGCGCTGCCGATCTGGGTCACAATCTCACCGCGCACTGCCTCTTCACCCAGCACCTGTCCGGCGACGGCAATGACGATGACCAACAGGGGCGCCAGCGAGAAGACCGTATAGTAGGAGAGCGCCGCAGCCAGCCGGGAGGCATTGTCATCACGCCAGGCGGCGACGCTCTCTTTGAGCAGCTGGACGATGTCTGTCAGCTTCATCGTTCTACCTCCAGGATCAGCCCGCCCTCAGAATGTCAGGGCGGCGGGCTAAACGCCCGGGCGGGCCAGCGCCTGCTGCAGATCGGCGATCAGGTCGTCGACGTGCTCAATGCCGACTGAGAGACGCACCAGACCGGGATCGACCGCCAGCGGCGAATCGCTCACCGAGGCGTGGGTCATCGGCGCCGGCAGCTCGATGAGCGATTCGACGCCGCCCAGGGATTCCGCCAGGGTAAAGAGGCGCGTGTGGCGGGCCAGCGTGCGCGCCGCCGCCTCGCCGCCATGCAGCAGAAAGGAAAGCATGCCGCCCGGCGCCGCCATCTGCTGCTGCGCCAGCGCATATTGCGGGTGGCTTTCCAGGCCAGGGTAGATGACCTGGGCCACCGCCGGGTGGTCCTCCAGGAACTGGGCGATGCGCGTGGCGTTGGCGCTGTGGCGCTCCATGCGCAGCGCCAGCGTCTTGATCCCGCGCAGGGTCAGGAAGGCGTCGACGGGACCCGGCACCGCGCCCACGGCGTTCTGCAGGAACTTGAGCCGGGCATAGGCCTCTTCGTCGTCGAGCACGATAGCGCCGCCGACTACGTCGGAATGGCCGCCGATATATTTGGTAGTGCTGTGGACGACGAAGGTCGCGCCCAGCCGCAAGGGCTGCTGCAGCGCCGGCGAGGCAAAGGTGTTGTCCACCGCCAGCCAGGCGCCGGCTTCGCGCGCCAGCACGGCCACGGCGGGAATGTCGGTCAGCCGCAGCATGGGGTTGGTCGGCGTCTCCAGCCAGATCAGGCGCGTCTCCGGTCGCAGGGTGGCGGCCACGGCGTCCAGGTCGCCTGTCTCGACGTAGGAGAAGTGCAGGCCATAGGGCGCCAGCACCTTGTCGAAGAGACGAAAGGTGCCCCCATAGACGTCGTCGCCGCAGATGATATGGTCTCCGGGCTGCAGCAACCGCAGCAGCGTGTCGATGGCGGCCATGCCCGAGGCGAAGGCCAGCGCGTGGCGCCCGCCTTCCAGCGTCGCCAGCGCCCGCTGCAGGGCGGTACGGGTGGGGTTGTCAGTGCGTGAATATTCATAACCTTTGTGCGCGCCCACGTCGTCTTGCGCGTAGGTGGAGGTCTGGTAAATCGGCGTCATCACCGCGCCGGTGGTGGGGTCGGGCTCTACGCCGGCGTGCACCGCCAGCGTCTCGATATGGTCGGCCATCGGCAATCTCCCTGGTAAAATAAAGATGAGAGTCGCGCCGATTGTAAGCTGCCAGACGACTTTCGGCTATCATCGTGCCGGTCGCGATCAGGAGGCGCCATCCCGCCAGGCCAGATAAGGGCCGGCCACGGGAGGGTGTAAGAGGCAGAAAGTACCATGAAATTCGGTCACAGATGGTTGGGGCCGGCGCTGGCCGGCGGACTGCTGCTGTTACTCGTCACCATCGCCGTGGCGCAGGCGCCGGGCGACATCTATTTGCCCTTTGTTGCCAGCAGCCTTGAGCCAACGCCTACCCCTATTCCGCCGCCGCCGCCGCCGACGCCGCCGCCGGGTCACATGGTCGAGTTCCGCGGGCTTTGGATCACACGCTTTAACTGGATGGGCGGCAACCTACCGGGCAGACCGGAATCGATTGATACGATGGTCAACACGGCAGCGGACGCCGGATTCAATGCCCTGCTGTTTCAGGTCCGCGCCATGGCCGATGCCTACTATCCATCCTCGCTTGAGCCGTGGGCCTCGCGCCTGACCGGCACGCTGGGACAGCCGCCGGTTCCCTACTGGGACCCTCTGCAGCACATGATTACGCGCGCTCATGAACGGGGGATGCAGGTGCACGCCTATATCAACGTCTACACGGTATGGTTCGCTACCGGCGCGCCGCCGTCAACGCAGCCGCAGCACCTGTATCATCTGCTGGCGAACCATCATGGCACAACCAGCGGCAAGAACAACGGCCTCCAGTGGTATACGAACGGAAACGTTGTCGGCGGGGAATACCAGTGGGCGACACCGGCCTCCACGTTCCTTGACGACCACGTCATGGCGGTGACGCAAGATCTCGTGCAGCGCTATGACCTGGATGGCATTCATCTTGACCGCATTCGTTACGCGGGAGGAATTACCTCCTGCGATCCTGTCAGCTTCCAGCGCAGTGGCGTGCCATGCTTTACCAGCCCGCCGCAAGGCTACGCGAGCTATAGCGATTGGCAGCGGGCGCAAGTGAACGGCACCGTCGCCAAGTTCTACAACTCGCTATTCGACCAACCAGGTTGGGCCGCCAACCGGGGATTGATGCTTTCCGCCGCTGTCTTTCCCATCTATGAGAGTGGGCGCGCCAACTACTACCAGGACGGCAAGGCCTGGGCGCAGGGCGGCTACATCGATGCATTAATCCCCATGATCTACAGCGGTGTGTCAGATTTCGATGCTACCGTGGAGAACTGGCGCGAGGAAGCAAAAGATTGGCACGATGCCCGCGCCGGCCGCTATGTCTTTCCCGGCCTGGGCACCAACCATTATGATTCCTTTGCCGAGATTGCCGGACGTATTGAGGCATCGCGTTCCCTGGGCACGCAGGGCCATGCGATATTCTCTTACGGCGGCCTGGCCGAGCGCGGCTACTTTGACGATCTGCGCAGCGGCCCTTACGCCATCCCGGCCGTGCCGCCGCCGATTACCTGGCATCCGTAGGCAGCGCGTGACGACCCGACTCCGGCCCGCCAACGGCGCCTATCCCTGAATAATGGCACTTCCGCAGCAGGCGCAGCAGCCTGTCATCAGCCTCCAGAACGTACAAAAGGCATTCCGGCTGCAGGAGAACCAGCCGACCACGCTGCTGGAGCAGCTCATTCAGCTCGTGCGGCCGAGCCGCTTTGGGCGCAGGAGCCACCGCAATCTAAGCGCTATCGCCGGCCTCACACTGGAGGTGATGCCGGGCGAAACGCTGGGCATCCTGGGGCGCAACGGCAGCGGCAAGAGCACGCTGCTCAAGCTCATCTCGCGCATCCTGCGGCCCGACCAGGGCCGCATCGAAGTATACGGCCGGGTGAGCGCCCTGCTGGAGCTGGGCGTTGGCTTTCACCCCGACCTGACCGGCCGCGAGAACATCTATCTCAACGCCGCCCTGCTTGGCCTGAGCCGCGAGGAGATCGACGCCCATTTCGACTCCGTGGTCGCCTTTTCCGAGCTGGGCGAGTTCATCGACGTGCCGGTGAAATATTACTCGTCCGGCATGTACATGCGCCTGGGCTTCAGCGTCGCCAGCCACGTCGATCCCGACGTGCTCATCGTCGACGAGATTCTGGCGGTCGGCGACCAGACGTTTCAGGAGAAATGTATCCAGCGCATCTACCACCTCAAGCATTCAGGGGTAACGATTATCCTGGTCAGCCATAACGTCGATATGGTGCGCCGGCTGTGCACGCGCGTCGCCTGGATGGAACAGGGCCAGCTGCGGGCCGATGGGCCGCCCGCAGAGGTGCTGCAGCAATATCTCGAGTTTATGTACGACGCGGAACCGGGCGCATACGGCGTGAGACCGGCCGACGGTTTTGAGCGCTGGGGCGCCGGCGACATTGAGATCAGCGGAGTCCGACTCCTCAATGCCCGCGGTGAAGAGCAAGAGCGCTTCCAGACGGGCGATAGTCTCACCATTGAAATGAGCTATCATGCACACCGGCCCGTCAAGGAACCGGAGTTCGGCCTGGCTATCTACCGGCAGGATGGCATCCACGTCAACGGCCCTAATAACCGGCTTGCCGGGTTGAAGATGGGCACGGTCAGCGGCACGGGAACCGTCAGCTATACCGTCGAGCAGCTATTACTGTTGCCGGCCCGCTACGAGGTGACGGTAGCTATTCACGATAGCTACCGCTCGCACGCCTACGACTATCACAAGCGCGCCTATGCTTTCCAGATCGTGCCGGGCGGTACGGCTGAAATCCACGGGCTGGTCGCGTTGCCGGGAAGCTGGCGCTGGCAGCCAGAGACTATCGAGCCGGTACCAGGCCACTCTCCGGCGCGCACTTCCTGACGACCTTTGCCAGCTCGATGAGCCACCTTCCGTCCAGCCCGCTACAGATCAGCATATTTCTCGCCAGCCTGGCGCTGGCCCTGTACGCCGCCCTGCTTACCTGGTCCAGGCGTACCAGCCGCGGCGGCCAGCCGACGATTGACTGGGCAGAAGCTCTCTTTGTCTCGCTCGTCAGTGTGGTCGCGTTTGGCGGGTGGGCCGGCACAATTCTGGCCTCCCTGGGCGCCTTTTCGCTGGCGGCGCTGGCCGCTATCCTGCTCGCCGGCGCCGCGCTGCTCCTCTGGCTGCAGCGGCCTGCTGACCGGCCCGCTTTCGCTCGCCCCGGACCGTATGAGATGGGCCTCGGCCTGCTCCTATTGGGCAGCAGTATCGTCACCTTTCGCCCGCATGAATACGTCCTGGGCGGCGCCGACGCCGGCGTCTACATGAATATGGGCGCGACCTTGGCGCAGACGGGCGATTTCATCGTCAGCGACGAGTGGACTGCCTTCCTCCGTCAACACGCTGGCGTCACGCTGCGCCAGCAGCCGGCCTACTGGGAGCCGGACTATCTGCAGCTCGTCGGCTGGTATATTGACGACGAGAACCCGGCGCGGGTCATCCCTCAGTTCTTCCCGTTCCATCCTGTCTTAATCGCCGTGGGCATCAGCCTGGCTGCACTCACGGGCGGTCTGCTCGTCACGCCGTTGTGGGCAGTGCTCGGCCTGGCAGCCGTCTACTTCCTGGGCCGGGCGCTATTCGATCGTGCGACAGGCTTGCTGGCGGCCATATTGCTGGCGACGACTGCTACCCACATCTATTTCGCCCGCTATCCGACGACGGAGCCGCTTACGCTGCTCCTGGTCTTCAGTGGGCTGCTGGCCTGCCAACGGCTCTGGGATGAGCGCCACGCTGCGCCCCTCTGGGGGCTCTTTGGCGGCGCTACCTTTGGCGCGGCCTTTCTCACCCGTATCGATCTTCCCGTGCTGGCGCTGCTGATCTTTCTTCTCCTGCTCTTTGTCTGGCAGCGCCGTCGCTGGTCGCGCGGCTGGACGGCGTTTGCCATTGCGATAGCGCTTTTCACCCTTCATGCAACGCTGTCGGCGCTGCTGCTCAACTGGCCCTATACCTGGAACACCTACAGCAGCGTCCTGCGCGTTTTGGCCGGCTCGCGGCCGCTCCTCGTCGCCGGCGGACTGATGGCAACGACGGCGCTGCTCTTTCTCCTCGTGGGCCGGCGGCGTCGCTGGCTATCCTCAGCCGGCGCCAGGTTGCATGGGCTGGCCCCTTCACCGCGACTGCGCCGGCTTGCTGCCCTCTGCGTCATCCTGCTCAGCGCCTATGCCTATTTTCTGCGGCCCGTATGGGAGCCGGCGCAAAGCTACAGCACCTGGCCGGCCGGTACAGAGGCGCTGCTGCTCAATGGCGAGAACTGGGTGCGCCTGGGCTGGTACCTGACGCCGCTGGGCCTTTTGCTGGCAACGCTGGGGCTGGCCTGGATACTCTGGTCCGAACCTTTGCCGCGGCTGGCCTTCTTTCTGGCTGTCGGCGTCCTGACCACCGTCCAGTACGTCTACAATATCTTCAATACCCCCTACCACATCTACGCGATGCGGCGCTACGTGCCCATCGTCATCCCGATGCTGATGCTCTATGCGGCTGTTGGCCTCCTGGCCCTCCTGCGTCGGCCCTCATTGCCCGCAGCACGCGCCCTCGGCGCGCTACTGGCTGTCGCCTTGCTGGCCGGGCTCCTTTACCAGGCCAGGTTCGTCCTACCCCTGCGCGACATGCGCGGCGCCGTGGAGCAGGTCACCGCGCTGAATGAGCAGCTCCATCCCGACGCCATCATCGTCTTTGCCGAGCCGGCTACGGCCATCTTGGCCGATACGTTTGGCGCGCCACTGCGCTACACATTCGGCCACGACATCGCCACGATCCGCCGGGATGATGCGTCAGTACTGCCCTTCATCGACGAGCTGCTGGCGGTGGCCGCAGCGCGCGGGCAGCCCGTGCAGCTGCTGGCAGTTGAGCCCGTGGCCCCGGTAGTCCGCGAAGCCCTTGCGCTGCAGCCGGCCGGGCCGGCGCCGGTGAGCTTTCAGATGTTGATGAACACCTTTACGGACTTTCCCTCGACGCTGCAAACTGTCGCCTACGGCCTCGAGATTTACGATGTGCAGCCGGCCGGCGCCGCAGAGCGTGGGCCGGCGCCTATCACGATTGATATCGGCACGCTCGATGCCGCCTATATCCGCACTGGCTTTTACTACAAGGAGCCGCTGCCGGGGCCGATTACGATGCGCTGGACCGGGGCTGTGGCCGCGGTAGACGTTCCTATGCCTGGCGAGGGGCCGGTGACCATCGCCATCCGCGCCCTCACCTACCGCCCGGCCGATCTCTCCGGCGCCGAGGTAGCAGTCAGGCTAGATGGGCAGCTCATTGGTCATTTTGTCCCCGAGCGTGACTTGTGGCAGACTTTTACCTTTCAGGCGGAGGCCAGGCCGGAAGACGGACTCTCGCTGCTGGAATTCGAAACAGCGACCTTCAACCCGGCAACGCTTGGCCTGAGCGCCGATAGCCGCGATCTCGGCTTCCTGCTAGATTGGGTGTCCGTAGCGCCTGATTGAGACGCCTTACCGGCGTCGAACGAGGTTGAATGAACAGATTAGCCGCCCTTATTCGCAAACCCACTCACGGAAGCGCCCGTCATTTGCTGCCCGACGAAGACAACCTGCCGGTACATGACGTGACCCCTTTCGCCGCGGCTATCGACCTGGCTTCATTCGAGGTGTTGCAGTGGGCCCCGGTCTGGATGACGCGAGCGGAGCGCCTGCTGCTCTTTACGCTCGTCTTTGGCTTGCGCCCATCGCGCTACCTGGAGATTGGCACGTTCCAAGGAGGCTCAGCGCTGCTGGTCGCCGCAGCGCTCGACGCGCTGGAGAGCCCGGCGCGCATGGTATGCGTCGATCCGCAGCCGCGAATCGCGCCCGAGCATTGGGACAGACTCAAGCACCGCACCACACTCCTGGTCGGCGCTTCTCCTGCCATCCTGCCAGACGCGTCGCAGGCAGCCGGAGGGCCCTTTGACTTCGTGCTCATCGACGGGGATCATACGCGCGCCGGCGTTAAGCGCGACGCCGTCGGCGTGCTGCCCTACGTCGAGGACGGCGGCTACCTCTTGTTCCATGACAGCCTATCGCCCGAGGTGGCCGGTGGCGTGCAGGATTTTGCCGCCGAGCACATGGATGCTATTGTTGACTTTGGCACATTGACGCGAGAAGTCACCTATCAGGAAGATGACCAGGGAAACCGCGTACGCTGGGGGGGTCTGCGCTTGATGCAGGTACGCCGGGGTCGCCGGTCTGACTAGCGCGAATCCAGAACTGTGTAAGGGAAGAGGAGATCAGAAAAGCAAGGCATTTCTCTGCGGCCGGCGCCGTCGCTGCCGGCCTCTGCCAGCCTCCGTGTGACAAAATCACGCCATCTTCACGGCAAACGCCGGCTAGCTGGCCGTTAGTAGCCCTAATCTACCATTGTTCCCCTTTCAGGCTCACTTGAAAATAGCGGTAGAGCCAAAGATGGGATGATAAGGGGCCAGTAACGATATCTCTTCGTACCCGGGCCACCACCGCACCATCCCTGCCGTAACCAGAATCTCCCGTATTCGGCTCTATTAATTTGGAGACGTGTGCCATGAGCCGGACAACGAACAACTTCATCATGAACTCTGCCGGAAGGCGCTTGCCAAAGCTGCTGCTCACAGCCGTTTTTGTCATGCTTGCGGCCGCCCATCTGGGCAGCCACCCGGGCGATGCCCAGGCTGCCGGCGATCTCTACGTCAATGCCAGTGGCGGCGCAGACACGGCCAATTGCGGCACACCGGCGCAACCGTGCGCCTCTATTCAGAAGGCGGTCAACCTGGCCGCTTCCGGCGCCACGATCCGCGTTGCCAAAGGCACCTATTACTACAATGCCGCGGCGGATCAGTGCAGCAGTATTGTCGGGAAGACCGGCGTCGTCTGTGTTCTCAATAAAGACGTGACCCTGCTGGGCGGCTTCACGGCCAGCAACTGGTCTACGCCCCAACCCAGCACGAATGTGACTATTGTCGACGGCCAGAACAGCCGGCGTGGCGTCTACGTCACGGGTGGAACCATCGTGATGGATGGCTTTACCATCCGTAATGGTTATATCACGGGGGCCAGCAGCGGGTCCGACGCCGCCACGTTCGCCTTTGGCGGCGGCATGCACGCGGAAGCCAGTAAGACGATACTGCGTAACCTGGTCTTCCTGAACAACGTCGCCGTTGGCGGCGGCGCCAGCAACACGTATGGCGGCGCAGCCAGTGGCGGGGGTCTCGCTCTGGCGGCCGTTCTGCCCGGTTCCACGCTCGACAACGTCCGCTTCCAGGGCAATCAGGCTATCGGCGGCAACGGGGTGACCCGCGGCGGCTTCGCCATCGGCGGGGGCTTCTTCACCTTCCGCACGACAGTGGTCGCCAGAAATATCGTCGCCGTGGACAATATCGCCCGCTCCGGCAACTCGTCAGGAGTAGGGCAGACGGCTGACGGCGCCCTGGCCGACGCGCAGGGCGGCGCCATCGGCCTGCAGATTGGCAGCCACGTGACGCTGCAGAACCTGTCTGCCTACGGCAACCAGGCTATAGGCGGAACGGCCCAGAACGGCGGCGGCGCTTTTGGCGGCGCCATCGCTACCGAGGGGTTGCCCGCTGCCGGCGACCCGACGACGCTGCTGCTGCAGGACGCCGATATCCGCGATAATGAAGCCGTGGGCGGCAATGGGGTGAATGGGGGCATCGCCGGCGGCGGCGGCATTGAGACCATTCACACGAACCTGTGGATCAACAGAATAACCGTGGTCAATAACCGGGCGTTGGGAGGAGATGGCAGCGGTAACCAGGGCCCGGCCGGGGGCGGCGGTCTTTATCTACACAACATCTTCGACGGTAGCAGCAAGGCTACGGTAGCCAACAGCATTATCGCCGATAACTTTGCCGACGTCGGCGCCGGCGCGCCGGTCGGGGGCGGCGGCGGTGGGATATGGCTGCAGGGCCTCGAAGCGCACCTGACCCATGTGACAGTGGCTCGCAACCGCCTGGGGAAATCCCCAATGCAGGGAACGGGCGTGCTGGCGCTCAACTTCGGGGCGGTGAGAGCGACCGAGGCCTATATCTCGCACAGCATCATTGCCGAACATACCGAGTATAGCAACGCAGCAGCCATCCACGTCCACGCGGGGAATGTGGTCAACCTGAATCGCGTGCTCCTGTCGGCGAACACACACAATACCAGCGCAACCGGCGCGACGATCAATGGCCTCTCGACCGTCATCGAGGGCCAGGCCAGATTCGTCTCGCCCGGAGCGCCGCATTACGACTACCACATCGCGCAAGATTCCGTAGCGAGAAACGCGGCGACAGGCAGTGTTGAACAAAGCGATCTCGACGCAGACATCCGTGATGGGCAGAAAGATCTCGGCGCGGACGAATACGTCGCGCCGCAGATGACCGCCCTGTCTGCCTCTACCGTCTCCAAAGGCAGCGTCCGCATTGTCTGGCAGAGTCAGGGCTATGAGATCGAGAGCTACGAGGTCATGCTGACCTGTCCCGGCGGCGCCAGCAGCCCGAACGAGATGCCCTGCGGCGCGCGCGTCGACGTCGGTTCGCAGCTCGACCTATGGCTGACCGGGATGAAGAGCGGCGCGCAATATGGGGTTGAAGTGTGGGCTTATACGAGCACGTCAGCCGTCGATTCCATGAGCATCCAGTTCAAGGTGGCAGAACACTTCCTCTACTTGCCAACCGTCCGGCAGTAGCCAGCCGCCCTCGTTGCCTCCAGACGTCTTTGCCCGGGGGACGAGGCGCTGACGGCGGCCTCGGCCTGAGCCTGGCGCCGGTGGGCGCCTGCTCACCTGTGATTGCCCGCGTCACCGGCGCCGCGTTGCCGCCACGTCTTCCCCGGGGAATGCAACGGCGCCCCGAGCAGGCTTTTCCCCCTTCTTGACCTCGAGGAGACGGCGCTGCACGGCAACGCCGGTAGCCGCTTCTTAGCAGCCTTCAAACCCGGCTGGTATAATCCCGCTTCGTTGACGTTAATTCCACGAAGCCGCGGCGCACGGTCCCTGAACGCACTCATGAACATTAGCGTGATTATCCCCGTCTGGAATGGGGAGGCAGAGATTGGCGACTGTCTGGAAGCGCTATTCGCCCATTCTGACGATAGCCTGCGCGAAGTCATCTGTGTGGACAATGCCTCCCAGGATAACTCGGCGCATCTAATCGGCAGCCGTTTCCCCCAGGTTCGGCTGCTGCAGCTGCCCGTGAATCTTGGCTTCGCCGGCGGGGTCAACCACGGTATCCGCGCCGCCACGGGCGATGCCACTATACTGCTGAACCAGGATTGTCTCGTGGGCGCGGGCTGGCTGTCACCGCTGCTGGCGGCGTTCAAACAGGACGACCGGGCCGGCATCCTGGGCGGAACGATATTCGACCGCGACGGTTCGGTTAATCATTGTGGCGCCTACCTGCGCCTTCCCGATGCGTATGGCAGACACGAGACGGCCCCGCCCGGCGGCCAGAGCCAGGAGCCGCGCGATGTGGACTACGTCACCGGCGCTCTGTTCGCCATTCGCGCAAACGTCTGGGACGAAATTGGTCCGTTTGATGAGGAGTTTTATCCCGCCTATTACGAAGAGGTTGATTACTGCTACCGGGCGCGCCGCCACGGTTTCCGCATCATGCACGTGCCCGCTACGGAGGCTGTCCACTATTTCACCGGCAGTTCATGGCGCGACGATCCGCTCAAGCACGCCGCCGACCAGCATTTTGCACGCTACCGCTTTGTCAGTAAGCACTTTTCTGTGCAACAGCTGCAGGCATTCTTTACGAGCGAGGCCGGGGCTCTAACGGCCGAAACCCATCTCGACCAGCTGCGCGGGCGATTCCTCGGCGCGCGTGCTGTGCTGCGCGCGCTGCCGGCTATTGGCGAGGCGCGGCAGCGGGATCTCGGCGAGGAGCCAGATCCCGTGCGGCGGCGGCTGCTGCAGGTTGAGTTCTACCAGCTGCTCAGGGCTATCCAGCGCGCGCAGCCGGTGTCCGCGCTTGCGCCGTCGCTCGACGCCAGCGAGCAGCAGCTTGCGGCGATCCGGCGCGAAAAGGATGCGCTGTTGGATCGCATCTTTTTCCGCCCATCTAACCGGGAAGCAGAGGGGCGCTGGCGCCGCTGGTGGAGGACGTACGTGCGGCGTCCGCTGAGCATTCTGACGCTGCGCGACTATCGGCTGCTGGCCCGGCTGAATACACTACACGACGCCCACCTGGCGCAGTTAACCTACCATACGCAGCTGATGGCGCAGGAGGCTGACGACCGGTTGCAGTTCCTGACCACACTGGCGAGCTATGACTATCGCTGAGCCGACCTTCTCTGTCGTCGTCAACACGGTTGACCGCGCCCGGCCGCTGCGCACGCTGCTGCAGGCGCTTGAGCTACAGTCGTACCCGCACTTTGAAGTCATCGTCGTTGTCGGCCCGACGCGCGACGATACGCTGGAGGTGGTGAGTGAGTGGGGCGCGCGTCTCCGTGTTCTGCGCTGCCCGACGGCCAACCTCAGCCAGTCGCGCAATATTGGCCTGCAGGCGGCGCGGGGCGACATCGTCGCCTTCGTCGACGACGACGCCGTGCCCTCCTATCACTGGCTTGCGCAGCTCGCCCGACTTTTCGAGGACGATTGCCTGTCCAGCACAGGAGGCAAGGTGTATTATGTCAATCCGGAGAAGGGCGATATCCAGCACCACCTGGGCATCGCCTCCGGGTTAGCCGAGCAGGTGGACAACCGTCCCTCCTGGTTGGCCGACATGCCGCCGCCTGGCGATAGCTACCAGTGGGTTGGCCGCATGATGGGCACGAATATGGCCTACCGGCGCCATGATTTGCTGGAAGTCGGTGGCTTTGACGAGTTCTTTCAATGGGTTTACGATGACTCCGACATCGCCCTGAAGCTGGTAAACGCCGGCAAGACGGTCCACCCTGTGCGGCAGGCCGTTGTCTATCATGCTCCCGCCTCCAGCCGCAACCGGGACGTGAGCAGCGCCACGGGCAACTGGTGGATCCAGACCAAAGCGGGCGTCTATTTCGCCATGAAGCACGGCAGACAGGGCGGCAACCCGTGGCGCGACATTCTGCGCCGCTCCCTGCACCTCTGGCATGGTCATCTGCTCTGGTATGCCCACCTGCGCCGCACCGGGCAAATAAGCGTGGCGCACGAGCTGAAGATGGTCGCTCTGGAAGCGCGAGGGGCTGTGACCGGCTTCTACCACGGCTGGCGGCAGGCCCGCTCCACCGAAACAGTGCAGCCGCTGGCGGGCGCTGGCGATGCACAGCCGCTACAGCGCTTTCAGGAGCGGCAATCGGCGCGGCAGCCGCACGTCGATCCGGTTTCCGGCAAACGCCCCGCCATCAGTATGCCCGATCCCCCATTGCGCCTTGCCCTGTTAAGCATGGCTTATCCCCCGCAGCAGTATGAAGGAGTAGGCCGCCTGACTAATCTGATGGCCCAGGGGCTATTTGAATTGGGCCATGCGGTTCACGTTATCACCCACGGCGAGACGGAGAACACCACCTTTTATGACGGCGCTTATGTCCATCGCATTCCCTACGACTGTCACCGGTATGAGCGCTATCAGCTCTTTCCGCGCCTCTACCATGCATTGAACTACAGCCATGCCGTCTATAACAAAGTGCGCCAGCTGCAGTTGAATGATGGCATCGAGCTGGTAGATTCGCCCTTATGGCAGATGGATGGGCTGGTCACAGCGGTCTCCGGGGAGATCCCTGTCGTCCTCCGGCTGGTTACAGCAGCCAAGCAGATAGCCGAGATCCAGCACGAGGCCGGCAATGATGCGCGGCTCCTGGGCGAGATGGAGCGCACGCTGATAGAGAAAGCCGCGCACCTGCTGCCTAACACACGCGCCACGCTGGAAGCTGTTCGCGACGTGTACGACGTGCCCACCGGGCCAGAGCGCTATTCGATTGTTCCCTACGGCATCGTGCCGGCGCCAGAGGAGGCAGTCCGCCCGTTCCCTGTAGATAGACCACCGGATGCGCTGACGGTGCTCTTTGTCGGGCGCCTCGAAAAACGCAAAGGGATCCTGGATCTGTTTGCGGCCATTCCCCAGGTGCTGGCGCAACTTCCCAACGCCCGCTTTGTAATTGTCGGCGCCGACAACAGCCAGCAGGACGGATTCCAGAAGCAGCACGGTATGAGCTATGATAGCTACTTTCGTCATACCTATCCGCGCTGGGCCGCCTCGGTGAGTTTCACCGGCGCTGTCTCCGATGAAGAGCTACAGCGCCGCTACCAGAGTTGTGATCTGTTTGTGGCGCCTTCCTTGTATGAGTCATTTGGCCTGATTTATCTGGAGGCCATGAATTACGCCAAGCCGGTCGTCGGCTGCAACACAGGCGGCGTACCGGAAGTCGTCACTCACGAGAGCGACGGTCTCCTGGTCGATCCCGGGGAACCCGACCAGCTGGCACGCGCGATTACGCGCCTGCTGCAGTCGCCGGCCCGCCTGCGCGAGATGGGCCTGACCGGTCGCCAGCGACTGCTAGCAGATTTTACGCATGTCGCCATGGCGGCCCGTTTTGCCGCAGCCTACCGCCAGGTTCTCCATCACAGAGAATAACGATGACCTCTTCTCTTACCGCCGAGCACGTTCTCGAAGACATTGAGTTTGAGCTGGCCCAGGGCGCGATCTCCCGTGACGACCTGGGGCGCAGCATCCATGCGGTGCGGCAGTATCAGAGCAAGCTCCGCGTAGAGCTGCTGGCGCCAGGAAAAAAAGAGCCGGATTGGCGCGAGGCGCTCGGCCGGCAGCTACAGCTCAATGACATGCTCCTCACCCTGCTGCAGGAGACGGCCGCGTCCGTTCGCGAGTTTCAGCTGCAGCTGCGGCGCACCAATTACCTGGCGCCGCGCGTTTCGTCCTCCGCCGCCGCGCGGCCGCCGGCGACGGCAACGCCTACCCTGACCAGCGATCAGTGGCGCGACACGTCCGAGCTGCGCGAAGCCGCAGCAGTGAAGCTGGAGCCAGCGCTCGACGTCCGGCCGGTTTCTGTGCCGCTGCTTGGTCCGCTCCTGCAGCGGTTCCGCTATGCGCTGCACAACCTGGTCGTCTTCTATCTGCGCAGACTGGGGCGCGAGCAGCGAGCGGTCAACCATACGTTCGCCGATTGGCACGGTTACCAGGAAGCGCTGCACCGCCACCTGGCAGAAGAACACGACCGTCTGGCGGCGCGCGTGGTGGAGCTTGAGCAGCGACTGGCCGCCATAGAGAAAAGTCAAATTGACGAATAGCAGCTACGCAGGCCGGCAGCCTGTGAAGCGACAGGAGAGTGGCCGCATCGCGCCACGACGATCGGTATGAGCACCGGACAATCGGAGAAACCCGCCTACATTTACGACGCCGCCGACCCTGGCCGTTTGTGGCGCCGGCTCAGGGAGCTGTCCCAATACGGCTACCTGCTGCAGAGTCTCGTGGTCCGGGAGGTGAAGGCCCAGTACAAGAATTCGGCGCTGGGCATCCTCTGGAGCCTGCTCAACCCGCTGGGGCTGATGCTCGTCTTTACGGTCGTCTTCTCGGTGCTGAGCGGCGGGGCGGCGCCGCGCCAATATCCCATTTTTGTCCTGGTTGGCATCATCCCGTGGCGCTTCTTCAGCGGCTCGCTGATGAAGACCAGCGTGGCAATCACCAGCAATGCTTCACTCATTAAGAAGGTCTATTTCCCGCGCGAGCTATTGCCTGTTGCCAGTCTGCTCTCCGAGCTGGTCAATTTCCTCTTTGGCTTTATCGTCCTTGTCCTCTTTCTTTATCTCTTCGGGCTGGAGCTGACGCGCTACGCGCTCTGGATTCCCTTTATCCTGCTCATCCAGATGATATTCACCCTGGGATTGGGCTTCATCCTGAGCACGCTTACTACCTTCTATCGCGATGTGCTGATGGTGCTCGACGTCGTACTCCAGGCCTGGTTCTTCCTCTCGCCCGTCTTCTACTCGTTCGAGACGCTTTTCGGCGAGACGGCCACCTTATTTGGCGTACAGTTCAACCCGACCCAGGTTATGCGCTGGCTTAACCCGATGGCCTCGATTATCGACGGCTACCGCACCACCCTCTGGGGCACGGCCGCCAGCCAGGGCCCCGTCAGCATGGACCCCAGCTTCCTCATCCGCACCCTGGTCCAATCAGCGATCATCCTGGTCATCGGCTATTTGCTATTTGTGCGCAGCGAGCACGTTTTCGGCGAGAAGCTGTAACCATGCGCGTGCTGCACGTCATTCCGCGCTACGCTCCGGCACGGGGCGGCGCCGAGGCGCACATGGCAGAGTTCTCACGCCGGCTTGCCGCTCACGGCCATGAGGTAACCGTGGCCACCACCGATGCACAAAGCATCGAGGCGCTGTGGATGGCGGGCCAGCCGCGGCTCGAGCAACAAGAAGAGATGATTGACGGCGTGCGCGTGTTGCGCTTCCCCATAGAGCCCCTGCCGTTTTCCGCTTTGAGTTTCGCGGCAATCCGGCGCCTGCTCTGGCTCCTCTCCCGCCTTGCGGCGCCCATTCCTCTTCTCTGGCGGTTGGCGCGCTACGCGCCGCGCGTGCCCGCCCTCTGGCATTGGGTGGAGAACACCGAAGAGCGCTTCGACCTGGTAGCTGGTATGGGGATTGCCTTCGAGTCGATCGTGGCAGCCGGGCTGCGCTACGCCCTGCAATGGGAACGGCCTCACCTCATCTATCCCCTCACCCACCTCGGCGCCGGGGACAGGCCCGGCCAGGATGGCCTGAGTGCGTTCTATACGATGAGACATCAGGTGGCCCTGGTGCGACAGAGCACGGTAGCCTTCATGCAGACCGCTTCTGAGCAGGCCTACTATCGGCAACACGGCCTGCCCCTTTCTCGTCTACCTGTAATCGGGTCCGGGGTCACGCCTGAAGAGGTGCTGGGCGGCCGCGCCGCTGCCGTCCGCGAAAAGTACCAGGTAAGGGGCCCTATCATCCTGTCACTGGGTGCGATGAGCTATGATAAGGGCACCTTTCATCTCGTCGAGGCCGCCCAGCAATTGTGGCAGCGCGGCGTGGACGTCGAGCTCTTTCTGGCAGGAGCCATCCTCGAGACGTTCCGGCAGCATCTGGCACAGCTTCCAGCGGCTGCGCGCGATCGTCTACATGTTCTGGGGCCGGTTGACGAACAGGAGAAGAAAGACCTGCTGGCCGCTTGTGACTTGTTTGTGCTGCCGTCGCGCACCGATTCCTTTGGCATCGTCTATCTGGAGGCCTGGCTCTATCGCAAGCCAGTGATTGGGGCGAACAGCTGGGGCGTTTGCGATGTCATCACGGATGGCAGCGACGGCCTGCTGGTGCCGTTCGCCAATGTGCACGCGCTGAGCAGCGCTATCGAGCAGTTGCTGGCAGATCCGGATATGGCTGCCGCAATGGGGGCTGCGGGTGAGCGCAAGGTCTACGACCAGCACCAGTGGCCCGCCAAGTTCGAGCAGGCGCACGCTATCTACAAGCAGGCCGTCCAGTAGGTATCTGTGCGCATCCTGCACCTGGCACACCAGTATCCGCCCGAATATAGGGGCGGCACCGAGTTCTACACGCAGACTCTGGCGCGCCACCAGGCCGAGCAAGGTCATGAGGTAAGCGTCTTCTATCCCTCGCCCGCGGCTGCCACTGGCCCGGCATTCGTCGAGCGTGATGAGTCGGGCGTGCGCGTTTTCGCCGCGCCGGCCGGCGAGCGCAGCCGCAGCGAGGTCTTTCTCAGCACCTGGCGCCAGCCCACTCTGGCAAGCGCCCTGGCCGGCATCTTATCCAGGACGCGGCCCGAGCTGGTACATGTACAGCACCTGATGGGCCTACCCGCCGCCGCTGCCGGCCAGATTCGGGATGCGGGGCTGCCGTATGTCGTCACGTTACACGACTACTGGTACGTGTGCGCCAACGCGCAGCTGCTGACCAATTACGACCAGACTATCTGCGCGGGGCCGAGGGCCTGGATCAATTGCGGGCGGTGCGTGCTGGCGCGAGCGGGCTTCCAGCGCGGCCAATGGCTCGCCCCGGCTGTAGCCCCCTTGCTGGCCCATCGGGCGCTCTTGCTGCGCCGGGTGGTCCGGCAGGCGGCCGGGCTGATTGCTCCTACGGACTTTGTGCGGCGCGTTTATGGCCGCCTGGGGATTGACGAGCGGCGAGTGACCGTCATTCCCCACGGCATTGATGTGCCTGCCTTCGTGCAGGAGGCGCCGCGCCCGGATGGCCCGCGGCAGACCGGCCGGCTGCACGTCGTCTACGTCGGCGGCATTGCGCGGCAAAAAGGGGTCCACGTCCTGGTGGAGGCGGCCAATCAGCTCTCGGCCCGCCACTTTCAATTCACGATTCTCGGCGATCTGAGCGGCGAGCCGGCTTATGCGGAGCCGCTGCAGGCGTTAAGCCAGACGCCCGCGCTGACCTTTGTCGGGGCAGTTGGCCGCGAGGAGCTGTGGCGCATGCTGGCGCACGAAGCCGACGTCCTGGTCGTACCCTCTTTGTGGTACGAGACCGCCGCTCTCGTCATTCAGGAGGCGTTCGCGGCGGGCATTCCGGTGGTCGCGTCGCGCCTGGGGGCGCTGGCCAAACGGGTCCAGGATGAAGTGGATGGCCTGTTGTTTGCGCCGGGAGACGCTGCCGCTCTGCGCGACCAGCTGCTGCGACTGCAGAGCGATCCGCACCTGCTCAGGCGGCTGCAGGCGGGTATCAAACCGGTGCGGCGCATTGCCGAGCATGCTGCGGATATCGAACAATTGTATCGGCGGGCGCAGGCATCGCGCCGGGGACGGGCAGCCGCCGGCAGCGTGATGGAAGAATGAGCATGGCCGAACAAACCGCGGACGGACAGCCGGCCGCTTCCACTGCAGCTTGGCGCGCCATACTGGCGCCTTACGCCGCTAGCAGGCTCGCCATCCTCCTGGTGGGTGTTCTTGCCCTTACCTTCGGCGACCTGCGCCAGCGCCCCTGGCAGGTCTCGTCCTCTCCGTGGCTCGATCTGTGGGCCCGGTGGGATAGCGGCTATTATCTGGACATCGCCAGCAATGGCTACAGCTACATACCGGGCGAAGCCTCAAACGTTGCTTTCTTTCCCCTCTACCCCTTGCTGCTGCGGCTGTTCACGTTGAACGGCGAGAGCTGGTTAGCGCTGACCATTGCCGGCGCACTCCTCTCCCATACGTTTACGTTTTTGGCCTTCTTATTCCTCTACCGGCTTGTTTGCCTTGATGAGAAACAGGTAGTGGCGCGGCGTACTGTCTGGTTGGTCGCGTTTTTCCCGGCGAGCCTGTTCTATAGCGCCGTCTACTCAGAGGCCCTCTTCGCAGCCCTGACAATCGCCGCCTTCTACTGGGCGCGCCGCAAGCGCTGGCTGGCCGCCGCAGTTGCCGGCTCGTTCAGTGGACTGGCACGCTCCATTGGCTTTCTCCTCCTGCTACCGCTGCTCATCGAGTGGCTACAGCAACGCCCGCGGCGCTGGCGCCAGGTCTGGCTCCTGGCGCTAGTACCGGCCGGGCTGCTTCTCTTCATCATTTTCCTGCAAATTGAGTTCGGCAATCCGTTGCTTTTCGTCGAGGCGCACCGTGATTGGGGACGCGACGTGGCGGCTTCCGGCTTACGCGAACGGCTGCAATACCTGATTTTCCAGGCGGATCTCTGGCAGCGTCTCGCCGACAACTTCGTCGATATCCTCTTCGCCGCCACCGGACTCGGGTTGCTATTCATTTCCTTGCGCCGGCTCCGCCCGAGCTACGTTGTTTACACTGCCTATGTGCTTGGCATCCCGCTGGCGACGCTCCAGGTATACTCAACACCCCGCTTCCTACTCGTCGCCTTTCCGCTCTTTATCCTCGCGGCGCGCTACCTTGAAAACCGGCGTCTATTCCTTGCCATCCTCACCCTCTCGGCGCTGCTGCTCGCCTACTTTGTCGTTCGCTGGAGTCTCTGGTTATGGGTTGCGTAATACAGCGGCGCTCTCCGTTCATGGCTGGCAATAGGGCCATGCCTGTCAGGTGCCATGCTTGATCTCACCCGTCAAAACGAACTCCGCGAAGCTTACCGTGCCCGCCATCCCGGCTGGCAGCCGGCGACGGAGGTCTATGCAGCCCTGGTCCGGGGTCAGCTCCAGCCGCACAGCCGGGTACTCGACCTCGGTTGTGGGCGCGGCGGGCTGGTAGAGCAGCTCGATCATCCGCTGGCGGCTACCGTCGGAATCGACCCGGACCTCGACTCGCTGCGCCAGCACCGGCTGCCGCTGCCGCGCGCCCAGGCGAACAGCTCCGGTTTGCCGCTGCCGGCCGGCGCCATCGACGTGGCTTTTGCCAGCTGGCTGCTGGAGCACCTGCCGCAGCCGGCGCATGACTTCGCCGAGCTGGCGCGCGTGCTGCGGCCGGGCGGCGCGTTCGTCTTTGTCACCCCCAACCGGCGTCATCCGCTGGCGCTGTTCAACCGCCTGCTGGGCCGCGCCGGTAGAGCGCAGCGTTGGCTGGTCAGCCGCCTCTATGGACGCGCCGGCGGCGACACCTTTCCTGCCTACTACCGGGCCAACAGTGCGGCAACGATCGCCCGGTTGGCCGCGGCAAACGGCCTGCATCTGGCACGGCTGGAGACTATCGAAGACCCGACCTACCTGGCCTTTACGCCCGCTCTCTTTGCGCTGGCGCAGCGGCTGGGCGAACGGCTGCCACCCGACCGCCGCCTGCACCTGGCCGGCGTCCTCCTTTCTGCCAACTCTGCCTGAAGGGCCCGGCCCGCTTTCCCGGCTGCCGCAAGCCGTCTACAATACACCTTATGGATCTGAACGAAACGATGAAGACGGCGATGAGTATTGCCGTTGCGGCAGGTGCGCTGCTGCGCGAGGGCTATGGGCGGGTGAGCAGCCTGGCGATGAAGAGCAGCGCGATTGATCCCGTCACCGAATATGACCACGCTTCCGAAGCGCTGATCATCGATCGCCTGCGGGCCGCCTTTCCCGGCCACCTGCTGCTTGCCGAAGAAGGATCGGGCGACGATGCGGCCAGCGCCGGCGCCGGCGAGACGCCTACCTGGATCGTGGACCCGCTCGACGGCACCGTCAATTTCAGCCATTCCTATCCCGTGTTTGCCGTCTCGCTGGGCCTGTGGCAGGGCAACGAGCCGCTGCTGGGCGTCGTCTACGATCCACTGCGCGACGAATGCTTCCACGCCACGCGGGGCGGCGGCGCCTGGCTGGCGGCGGGCGGCGAGCAGCGGCCCCTGGTCGCCAGCAGCGCCGGCGAGCTGTTGCATAGCCTGCTGGCCACCGGCTTTCCCTACGACCGGCACAGCAGCGACCTGGATAACGTGGCCCAGTTTACCGCCTTCCTCAAGCGCGCCCGCGGCCTGCGCCGTTCTGGCTCCGCGGCGCTGGACCTGGCCTACGTCGCCGCCGGTCGACTCGACGGCTACTGGGAGTATAAGCTGAGCAGCTGGGACGTGGCCGCCGGCGTCCTGCTCGTGCGGGAAGCCGGGGGGCGCGTGACAACCGTCGGCGGCCAGCCGTTCCGGCTGGGCAGCATGGTCGATCTCATCGCCAGCAACGGCCACATCCACCAGTCCATACAAGAAATCCTGGCGATGGTCGCCGAACGCGCCGGCTAGCGCTGGCGAACGCCTGCAGGTAGATGCACTTACTCGGTCGCCTCTACGCCTTCCTCTACTGGAGCCAGCAGCACTCGCTGCTGGGTCTGTCGCTGCGCGCCTGGCTGATCGCCTTGCCGCTCGTCCTCGCCACCGCCGGCATGGTGCGCAGCTGGCCGCTGCCGGCTGTGCTGGCCCTGGCAGCGCTGGCGCCCATCCTCTTCGTGCTCTATACCGTCGCCAGACGCGACGGCTATAAATGGTTCGTGCCTGCTGCCACGCTGGCCCTTAACGACGAATACCCGGCGCCGCGGGACGAGCAGCATATTCCGCTGCAGGCAACCGGTATCTTCAGCCTGCACGACCGTGAAGATTACGTGCTGGCGCGGCCGGCCGAGTATTGGCGCGTGCCCCTGGGCCAACACGTGTTCATGGTCCAGGAACGGGCCGGCCGCTTCCTCTACCAGATTATTCATCCTGAGCATGTGCAGCGGGTTGAGCCGGGCTATCTGCATTATGGTAAGAGTCCACGGAAAGCGCTGGCGCTGCACTTCCTGGTCTCCTGGGGTCCCCAGTTTGCCTATGAGCCCGGCTACCAGTACGTGGGCGAAGCGGAAGAGCCGGAGCAGGTCCACGTCACGCCGCGCATCCTCTACCTCACCTTCGCCAGCGACGCCGACCGCCACGCCGTTTGGAAGAGCTTGCTGATGCGGCCCGCCCGCCGTTGATCAGGGCTTAGCCAGCCAGCGGCCAAAGAAGTCGCGCAGCGGCCTGCCCGACGCCGTTTCCATGGCCGTACGGAAGCCGTTCTGGTTGCTGTTGCCGTTGCCGTGCATCTCGATGTAGAGGCGCAGGCCGGCAAAAAAGGCTTCATCTCCCAGCTCCTGATGTAGGGCGTGCATCAGGAGCGCGCCGCGGCTGTAGCTGTCGAAGCTCATGATGCGGTGCTGCGGCGGCATGTCGAGCGGGTAGCTGTGGCCCCGCTCCGCCACCTCCTCCTCCATCTCGGCAATGAGCGTCGCCAGCTGCCCGGGGTTGTTGCGGGTGCGGAAGAGCATTTCCAGGTAGGTCGCCAACCCCTCTTTGCGCCAGGTATCGCCCCAGCTATCGAGACTCACCCAGTTGCCGAACCAGGAGTGAGTCAGCTCGTGCACCACCGTCGTCTCGTTCAGCATCTGGTAGGAGAGCAGGGTCATTGCCTGCATCTCCATAGAGATGCCCATCGCGTAGTAGGTCGCCTGACCGTAACTGTCAAATGGGTAGGGACCGAGCCGCTCGCTGAGCCAGATCATCGCCTCGCCGGTAATGTCCACTGCCTCCAGGTACTCTTCCTCCATCTCGGGGAAGTAGTAGTGGATGAGCGGCACGCCGTTGGGCGCTTCGTCGTTGACCCGTGTGTAATGGCCGCCGGCCGCCAGGACCACGTAGGTCGCCATCGGCGTGTCAAGCTCCCAGACAAAGGTTGTGCCGTCGCTGCCATCGGGCAGCGTGCTCAGCCGGCTTTCGACGAGCTGCCCATTGCCAATAGCGGCAATGCCCCGCGGCACCGTATAGGCGGCGCGGACAGTCGCCTTATCCAGCGGGTGGTCATTAGCCGGGAACCAGTAGCGCGCGCCGTCCGGCTCAGAAATGGTGTAGAAGGTGCTGTTGGGCAAAAAGACAAGGCCCAGATAGTCGGTATAGTGAATGTAGGGTGAATCGACCTGTTCCGGCGTGCCGCCGTAGGCGACCGTGACGGTAAATGGGCTGCCGGCCGCCATCATCGGCTGCGGAAACTCCAGCCAGAGCTTGCCGCCATCGCGCCAGAAGTTAGCTGGCGCGCCGTCGACGGCCAGCGATTCAATCTCATAGCCAATGAAGTCGAGCGAGATCTGGTTGAGCCGCTCCTCGCTGGTCACGGCGGCGATGGCGACGCTGCCTTCGACGCGGCTGGCGGCAGGGTAAAAAGAAAGGTCCAGCTCGTAATGCTGCACGTCGTAGCCGCTGTTTCCCAGGTCCGGGGTAAAAGGATCGCCCAGCGAGGGCCGCCCGGAAAAGAGGGCGACAGTAGGCGTCGGCTGTGGCGTTGCCGTGGGCTGAATCGCAGCGACCAGCGTCGGCGTGGGGGCAGGCACCGTGGCCGTCGGCGGCGTTAGGGCGCTATCGCCCGCCTCCGTATTGGCTTCACTGACAGCATCGCTCGCCGGGCGACAACCAGCCAGGAACAGGATAACGATGAACAGGGCCAGGCGCCGCTCCAGGGGCGAAGGAGCGGCCCGCCGCCAAGCTTGCATTCTTACCTCTACCTCTGCATACTCAAAGACATCACCATATAACAGGAGATGGCTTTTGTCCACCAGGCCGGCCCTGCGACCGCTAGATTTCCAACCTGTTATTTACCAGGGCGAACAGATGTGGCTGCTGCGCGATCCGCTGCAGCTCAGCCGGCAGCAGCTAGTTTTCCCGCCGGCGCTGGCGCCGCTCTTGCTGCTCATCGACGGCAGCCGCGATCTGGCGGCCATCCATACCGCTTTCGAGCAGGCGGCCGGCGAGCCGCTCCCGCCCGAGCTGGTGACCGGGACGATTGCCGAGCTTGACGCCGCGTTTCTGCTGGACAACGAGCGGGCCCGCGCCCAGCGGCTCGCTCATCAGGAGGAGTACCGCGCGCAGCCCTTTCGCCCGCCAAGCCTGGCGGGGCTTGCCTACCCGTCGGCAGTCGAGGAGCTTATCGCGCTTTTCCAGTCTTATGAGGCGCAGGCCACGTCCAGGCGCGTTGGCGGCTGGCAGGGGCGGGGCATTGTCTCGCCGCATATTGATTACGAGCGCGGCGGGCCGGTCTATGCGTCCGTCTGGAGCCGGAGCCACGCAGCGCTGGCCGAAGCGGAGCTGGTCCTGATTCTGGGTACCGACCACAACGGTGGACCCGGCGCCATCACCCTGACTACGGTGCCCTATGCCACGCCGTTTGGCGTGCTGCCTACCGAGCCAGAGCTGGTAGTGCGCCTGGCGGCGGCTATTGGCCCCGAACAGGCATTTGCGCTGGAGCTGCACCACCGGCAAGAGCATTCGGTCGAGCTTTCGGCCGTCTGGCTGCACTACGTCTATCATCAGCTGGGCAAGCCACCGCCGCCGGTTATTCCCATCCTCACTGGCTCATTCCACCACTTTGTCGGCAACGGCCAGCATCCGCGGCAGGACCAGCCGCTGGCGCGATTCATCGCCGCCCTGCAGGCAGAGACGGACGGCCGGCGGGTCGTCGCCGTCGCTTCTGTCGATCTGGCGCACGTCGGGCCGAGTTTTGGCGATCCCTTCGTGATGGACGCGCGGCGTCGCCAGCAGCTACGCGCGAGCGACGGCCGACTGCTGCAGGCCATCAGCGCCGGGGATCACGCGCACTTCTACGATGAGATTGCCCAGGCGCACGACCGCCAGCGCATCTGCGGCTTTTCGGCCACCTACCTGATGCTGCGCTATCTTGACGGGAGCCAGGGCACGGTTGTGGCCTACGAGCATTGTCCCGCCGACGACGAGGACAACTCGCTCGTTTCTATCTGTGGTGTATTGCTGGATTGAACTGTGGAGCGTGAACCGATGAACAAGCAACTTGTCACTTTTCTGGTTGGCGCCCTCCTTGCCTTTGGCCTTGTCCTTGCCCTGCTCTACGTGCGGCAGCGGCTGTTCACCAGGGCCGAGCCGATCGTGCTGGCAACGTAAGAGGCGGGCGGCTGGCAGCAGTCGCCGCCGGCGCCAGACCAACCCATGCGTCCCCTGGAACTGCTCACACTTCTGCTCCTGCTCGGCGCTCTGCTCGCCATCTGGCCCGCGCGCGAGCATGGCCGGAGCCTGTTGCTGACCGCGCTGGCAGTCCCGGCTGCGCTGGCTCACTGGCTTGTCGAAGGCTATCGCTGGCAGATGGCGCCCGCCTACCTGCTGCTTCTGCTATTGCTGCTCTGGCAGCTATGGCGGCGCGCGCGGCCGGAGTCCCAGCTGCCACGTGCAGCCGTCATCATCGCCGGCTCTCTCGCCGCTCTCCTGCTGCTGCTGGCGGCCGTTCTGGCGCTCGTCTTTCCCATACCCACGCTGCCGGAGGCCGGCGGCCCTTACGCCGTCGGCACGGTTTCTTATGCCATGCGTGACGAATCGCGACCGGAGCTATACAGTGAAGCGCCCGATGATGTGCGCGAGATCATGGTCCAGTTCTGGTACCCGGCCACGCCCGGCCCGCAGAACGAGCGCGCCCCCTTAATCGAGGGTCTGGACGTGGCCGCGCCGGCCCTGGCGCAGCGGCTGGGGCTGCCGTCCTTTCTCCTCTCCCACATTAATCTGGTCGATACGGGCGTTTTTGCCGGCGCCGCGCCCCTGGTGCGCGAAGGACCATTTCCGTTGCTCATCTTTAGCCACGGCCTGCGCGGGCTGCGCGTGCAGAACAGCGTGCTAATGCGGGAGCTGGCCAGCCACGGCTACGTGGTCGCCAGCATCGACCATCCCTACGGCAACGTCGTCACCATCTTCCCGGATGGGCGCGCCGTCTTCTACGACGGCAGCCGCGTCTTTCCGCAGGGCGAGCCGCAGGTTATGGCCGGCGCTCGCCTTGTCGATACGTGGGCCGACGACGCGCGCTTCCTGCTGCAAGAGCTGGCGACCTGGACGGCCGGGGACCATGCGCTGGCGGCTGTGGTCGACCTTGACCGTACCGGTACGCTCGGTCACTCGACAGGAGCCGCGGCGGCCATCGAAGTCTGCGCCAGCGCGCCGGCCTGCGGCGCCGTCGCCGCGCTCGACGGCTGGATCGAGCCGGTGGACTCGGCCATCGTCGAGGACGGACTGGCAGCCCCCATTCTACTGCTGCGGGCGCCCGATTGGCTCGGCGACGCCAACCAGACTCAGGGCGGCCTGCTCTATGCCAACAGCCGCGATGCGCAGATGGTGACCATTCCGGGAACGGTGCATTTCGACTACACCGATATTCCTCTGCTCAGCCCGTTGTCTTCGGCGCTGGGACTCTCTGGCGAGAACGATGCGCGGCTGGTGAGCGCGATTATCAACGACTACACGCGCGCCTTCTTCGACTGGCAGCTCAAGGGGGCGCGCGGCGGCTGGGAGGCGCTGGATTACGAGGTCGTCATCGATTGAGTGACGGGCTGGATCTGGGCGGTAGGCAGCACGCGCTGCAGCTCGGCCACGCGCAGGCGCATCAGCGCCTGCATCGAGCCGCCGCCGCCGTAGATTACGTCCTGCTGCAGGACGCGCTCGTCGATGATCGTCGGCAGGCTCGTCGTGTGTCCGAAGGGCGGTACGGTCCCGACAGCAAAGCCGGTCAGCTCCTCCACCTGGTCGGCGCTGGCAATGCGGATATTGCGCCGCGACGTGGCCAGCAGTTGGGCCAGGGCAGTGTAGTCGATGCGGTCCGTGCCGTTGGTGATGACCATGAGCGGCTGGAACTGGCCGTCATCTCCCTTTATCAGGAAGAGGATCGACTTGATGATTTGCGCCGGGTTGACGCCGAGCACTTCGGCCGCCGCCTCGACTGTCGGCGTGGGCTCGTCCAGGTCGAGAATGGTAGCGTCAATACGTTTGGAAACAATATAGGTGCCCAGTTCTTCTCGTCCCACTCGATTCCTTCCTCGCGGACCACTATTGGAGCACGGCTTTAGATCGGGCATAATTCTACCGTCCAACGACAAGCCTATCCACATGGAGCAGCGCCATCATGAGCGAGATTATCAGCCACGCTGACCCGAACAGCGCCGACTTTCGGGCCAATTACGAGCACAACAAAGCGCTTGCCGATCTGCTGCACGAGCGGCAGCGAGCCGCGGCCTTCGAGCGGCCGGAGCGGATCGTGCAGCGGCAGCGCGAGCGTGGCAAGCTGCTCGTCCACGAGCGCATCGAAGCCGTCCTCGACGAAGAAAGCCCCTTCCTGGAGCTATCCTCTCTGGCCGGCCATGGCCTCTACGACGGCGAGGCGCCAGCTGCCGGCATCGTCACCGGCATTGGCCGCGTCGCGGGCAACGAAGTGATGATCATCGCCAATGATCCCACGGTGAAGGGGGGCACTTACTTCCCCGAGACGGTCAAAAAGCACGTACGCGCGCAATATATTGCCGAGGAGAACAGGCTGCCCTGCATCTATCTGGTGGATTCCGGCGGCGCGTTTCTCCATCTGCAGGCGGACGTCTTCCCCGACCGCGAGCATTTTGGCCGCATTTTCTACAACATGGCGCGCATGTCTGGTAAGGGAATTACGCAGATTGCCGCCGTGCTCGGCTCCTGCACGGCCGGCGGCGCCTATATCCCGGCCATGGCCGACGAAACGATTATTGTCGAGGGCAACGGCACCATCTTTCTCGGCGGGCCGCCGCTGGTGAAGGCGGCCACAGGCGAAGAGGTGACAGCCGAGGAGCTGGGCGGCGCTGACGTGCACACGCGCATCAGCGGCGTCGCCGACCATTTTGCCCCCGACGAGAGCACGGCCCTGCAACAGGTGCGGGAAATCGCCAGCCAGCTCAACCGGCGGCCGCGCCCGCAGGTAATGACCCAGGAAGCGGAAGCGCCGCTCTATGACACGCAGGATCTGTATGGCATCCTGCCCGCCGATCCTCGGCTGACCTATGACGTGCACGAGGTGATTGCCCGCCTGGTCGATGGCTCGCGCTTCAGCGAGTTTAAGGCGCGCTACGGCACGACCGTCGTCTGCGGCTTCGCGCACATTATGGGCATCCCCGTGGGCATCGTCGCCAACAACGGGCTGCTCTTCAGCGAATCGGCCCTGAAGGCGACCCATTTCATCCAGCTTTGCGGGCAGCGTGGGACGCCGCTGCTCTTCCTGCAGAACATCGCCGGCTTCATGGTCGGCAAAGCCTATGAGAATGGCGGCATTGCCAAAGACGGCGCCAAGATGGTGATGGCTATCAGCAACGTGAACGTGCCGCGCATCACCCTTTTTCACGGCGTCAGCCACGGCGCCGGCAACTATGGCATGTCGGGCCGCGCCTACGACCCGCGCTTTCTCTTTACCTGGCCCAACAGCCGCATCAGCGTGATGAGCGGCGAAGCGGCGGCTAACGTCCTCTGGACAGTGGGCCAGGAGCGGGTTCTGCGCAGCCTGGACGTTAGCTCAGAGGAAGCAGTGGCGGCGGCAGAAAAGGCATTTAAGGCGCCGATCCTCGCTCAGTACGAGGAAGAGAGCGATCCCTACTACGCCACGGCGCGGCTGTGGGACGACGGCATCCTCGACCCGGCGCAGAGCCGTACCGCGCTGGGGCTGGCCTTCGCCGTGGCCGTCAAGGCGCCCTTCCCCGACGACCGCTATGGCACCTTCAGAATGTAGACTGCCGGACCGACCCTGCAAGCGGAGGAGGCGTGATGGCTCAACGTGAGGTAGACATTCGCCCGGTGCGGCCCGAAGACGGGCCAGCTCTGTATGAGATCGCCATGCAGCCGGCGGTTGCCCGGTCGACGCTGTTCGTGCCCACGATGGAGTTCTCCGAAACCGAAAAGCACGTCCATGCCGAAGATCCCCGCCGCCACTATCTGGCGGCCGTGGTGGACGGCAAAGCAATCGGCTCGGTTGTCCTGACTCAGTATGGCAACCCGCGCCTCCACCACGCCGGCCGTGTTGGTCTTATGGTGCACCAGGAATACTGGGGGCAGGGCATCGGCGCGCGGCTGATGGCGGCAATCCTCGACATCGCCGATAACTGGCTCGACCTCAAGCGGGTGGAGCTTGGCGTCTTTGCCGATAATGACGTTGCTATCCACCTCTATGAGAAGCTGGGCTTTGAGCGCGAAGGTATCAAGCGCCGCTCCGCCTTCGGCGAGGGCCAATGGCAGGACGAAATCATGATGGCCCGGCTGCGCGCGCTACCGCAACGAGCAGCGCCCGCGGCCCCGACGGCCACAGAGTCACCTTTCGAGAAAGGGAAACCCATCCCGGATCTGCGCATCCGTCCCCCGCACCCCAGCGACATGGAATCTCTGTACGCCATCTTCCGCCACCCGGACGTAGCCCGGACGACACTGCAGCTTCCCAGCCAGGCGCTGTGGGTGACCAGGCAGCGGCTGCTAGATCCACCGCCGGGGATACGGCGGTTCGTCGCCGTCAGTGGCGGGCAGGTCATCGGCATGGCCGCACTGGTACCACACACCCGACCCCGGCAGGCGCACAGCGCCGGGCTGGGCATGAGCATCCATCCCGATTACTGGGGGCGCGGCGTGGGCAGCGCGCTGATGCGGGCGATCGTCGATCTGGCCGACAACTGGCTCAATCTGCGCCGCGTCGAGCTGGAAGTGAACACAGATAATGTGGCCGGCGTGCGCCTCTACGAGAAGTTTGGCTTCGAGCGCGAGGGGACATATCGCTACCACACCTATGGCGACGGCCGCTGGGCCGACAGCTATTTCATGGGCCGGCTGGCGGGTATCTAGCCGGCCAGCAGGTGGCCCAGCCCGAAGCTGATGACGAAGAGGAGCGTCGTCAGCGACATCTGCTTGAGCAGGGGGTCCAGCTCGTGGGGCGCGTGGCTGCGCCAGACGGCCAGGCCATTGCGCACGAACAGCGGCGCCGTCAGCAAGAAGAGAAGCTGCCATGGCGAGCGGTAGGTCAACAAGACGTAAATCAGGGCGGCGGCAAAGCCGCCAGTCAGGAGCACCCAGTGGTAGAGGCGGGCCCGGCGCGGCCCGACGCGTACCGGGATCGAGTATTTGCCTGCCTGCCGATCCGAGTCTACGTCGCGAATGTTATTGATGTTGAGCACACCCACAGAAAACAGGCCCCCGCTGATCGCGGGCAGCAGCATCTCTGGTGGGAAGCGCTGGGCAAGCAGGAAGTAGCCGCCGCCTACGGCGACAAGTCCGAAGAAGAGAAAGACAAAAAGGTCGCCGAGGCCGGCATAGCCATAGGGCCGGTCGCTGGCCGTATAGGCAATGGCGGCCCAGATAGCGGCTGCGCCGAGGAGCAGAAAGAGCAGCACCAGATAAAGGCCGGCAGCGCCAAAGGCGAGCCAGACCATCAGCAGGCCGCTGACCATCGAGAGCAGGACAACCAGGACAACAGCGCGGCGCATTGCCCGGCGGCTGACGCGGCCGCTCTGCACAGCGCGCTGCGGGCCGGCCCGCGCCGCGCTGTCGGCGCCGTGCAGGGAGTCGCCGTAGTCGTTCGCCAGGTTGGAGAGAATCTGCAGCAAGACCGCCGTCAGCAGCGCCAGCAGCGCCACGGGCAGGTTGCCATAGCCGTCGCTCCAGGCCAACAGCAGGCCCAGCCCAATCGTTCCCAGGGCCAGGGCCAGGGTACGCGGGCGCGCCGCTTCTACCCACACGCGCCACGGTGTTGCCATTCCGTTCATCCTTGTGTCGCCATACCTCTTCAGTGGGGCGCGATTATAGCACAGCAGTGGCGACGTCCACCGCCGCGCTCTACAATAGGGGCCGTGGGCAATTTCGCCGATTTCGCTCGGCGCTGCCGGATGCGCCATGACTTCGCCGACCAGTTCCAGGTGCGCTATCACCATGCCAATGGAGAAAGCTACGATACCTGGATCAGCGGCGAGGAGGTGCTTTCGCGCCTGCACGCGGCGGACGCCGAAGAACGGCTCAAGCGGTTGGGCCAGCTCCAGCTCGACGACCTGGCAGCCGCGCGCGAGGAGGCCGAACGCCGCCTGAAAGGCACACTGCGCAACCAGCTCCGTAATCGCCTGGCCGACGGCGTCGATGACTTTGTCGGCGGCAACCCGCTGGGCGACAGTCTGGTCGAAAATGTGCGCGGTCAGAAGGCTGAGGCTGATAGTGAGGAGAAAGAGGCTGCCCGCTGGCAGGGCTACCTGCACGATAACGCCTTCCGCGCCATTGCCCTGGAGCTGGCCTGGATCAATTTGCGCGGCTCATTCCCCGATACAGACACCGAAGCGGGCGAGGCGGGTTGGGTATAGCTGTTGGCGGCCGCTCCCCAGCTTAGCTGGTAATCTGGTCGAGCGCGGCCTTCATGATGTTGAAATGGGGAAAGATGCGCGAGCGCAGCTGCTCCATCTCCTCAGCCTCGCCGCTCAGCAGATCGCCCAGGGGGAAGGCGTGGGTGGAGAGATTAATGAAGATGTCCAGGCGGCCGAAGCGCTGTAGCAGCTGCAGCATCACTTCCCCGGCAAAAGCGGCGTCCACATCCTCATCGCTGATACGGCCCGCCACGAGCATACATTGTTGCTGCCGCTGTTCCACCTCGTGCTTGATCTGCGCCGCACGCGCGTGATCCTCGTTAAAGTAGACCAGGGCAACATCCATGCCGCGCTCGGCAAAGGCCGCGGCCAGGGATTGCCCCTTTTCGGTAGCGCCGCCGACGATCAGGGCTACTTTGCCCTGAAGGTCAACCTTCTTTTTCTCCTGCTGCTGCTCCTTCTCTTCCCTCTGCAGCGGAATGATAGAGATTTCATGCGCTGACCCGTTTACGGTTGCCTGGAACAGAATTGAGTCCTCTGGCGTGCGATTGATGCTCATATTGGCTCATCTCTCCTTCGTGGGAAAGAAATAGGCCGCGGGCCCAGGCAGTATTGTTCCGCGGCGAGAGGTCCCTTACTTATCCTCTCACCGATAAGACTACTTGACCACCGGCAAGCTGACAATGTACCAGGGTATAAGTCACAGGTACATTTCAGTTATGCTTTGCCGTGGCGGCTGTTCGACAACCCTTCTCGACCTCCTTATAATCATCAGCAGCAGTTCGTGTTCCGCCTCGACGTGATGCTACAGGCGAGGGTTCAAAAAAAGGGAAAATGATCCGGGTTCTTGTCGTCCATCAGACACGCCTCATCAGCAGCATCATCTCCAGTGTGCTGGAGGAAGAGGAAGACATCCAGGTGATAGGCCAGGGCACCGATGTTGCCAGCGCCCTACGCCAACTTGACGAGGAGCCGTGTGAGATCGTGTTAGTCGCCGCCACGCTGCCGGATAACGGCGCATTGGCGATCACCGAGGCGATCACGCAGAAGGGAGCAGCCACCAAAGTCCTGGTCATCGGCCTGCCGAACTCGAAGAATGCGATTCTGCAATACGTCGCGGCTGGCGCGGCCGGTTACGTCCTGCAAGAAGTGTCCACCGAGCGCCTGCTAGACCACATCCGCGCTGCCTACGACGGCAAGGCGATCATCGCCCCTGATATCGCCGCTGCCATGATGAGCCACATCAAAGAGCTGGCGCAGATCTCCACCCAGACGGATATCGACCCCAATGCCTATGCCGAGCTGACCCCACGCGAGCAGGAAGTCCTGGAGCTGATTGGCGAAGATTGCAGCAACCAGGATATTGCCGACCGGTTGTTTATCGAGGTAGGCACCGTCAAGAACCACGTCCACAACATTCTCAAGAAGCTGGACGTGAGCAGCCGCCACGAAGCGGCTGCCTTTCTGCCGTTGGTAAAGAAGCAGCCCACAGACGAATAGCTTTCCATCGTTCTATTACGCCATATTAACGCGTGCTGGCTATAGTGACAGTACGGGATTTTCGCCTACCTGCCGGCGTCGGAGAAGGAGACAGAACATGGATAGCGCGCTGCGCCTCTTTTCTATCCGCGGGATTGCCATCCGCGTCCACATTACGTTCCCCCTGATTTTGATCTGGGCGGCCATTCAGTTTGGCTTCCTTAGCGGCGCCGGCTGGACGGGCGCGCTCTTTGGCGTCATCGTCATCCTCCTGCTCTTCGTCATCGTCACGCTGCACGAGCTGGGCCACAGCGTGGCGGCGCAGCACTATAACGTGCCGGTCAAACAGATCGTGCTGCTGCCCATCGGCGGTGTGGCGCAGCTCGACCATATCCCTGAGACTCCCTGGCAGGAGTTTGTCATCGCCATTGCCGGGCCGGCGGTCAACTTCGTGCTGGCTATCCTGCTGGGCGCCCTCTTGCTTATACCCGGCGTTGGCTTTGTCGGCGTTGACGACTTGACAGACGTTGGTAATATCACCCTGCCGCTCATCTTCAGCTATATCTTTGCCTACAACCTCTTCCTCGGCGTCTTCAACCTGGTGCCCGCCTTCCCCATGGACGGCGGCCGCGTCTTGCGCGCCGTGCTCGCATCGCGTATGGACTACCTGACGGCGACGCGTTGGGCCGTGCGTGTGGGGCAGGCGCTGGCCTGGGTCTTTGGCCTCTACGGCTTTACCAGCGGCAACTTCTTCCTCATCCTCATCGCCTTTTTCATCTACATGGGCGCCGGCCAGGAAGGGCAGATGGTGCAGCTACGCACCCTACTGCGGGGCGTCACCGTGGAGCAGGCATACTCACGCCAGGCCAACACGCTGCGGCCGGGCGATACGATCCACCAGGCCGTTCTCCTCACCCTGCGCACCATGCAATCGTCCTTCCCCGTCATGCAGATGGGGCGGCTCGTCGGCATGCTCCCTTACCATCGCCTGGTCGAAGCGCTGGATAACCAGGGACCAGCGACACAGGTAAGCGAAATCATGGTCCGTGATGTGGAGCCGGCCCGACCGCAGGACGAGCTATTCGACATCCAGCAGCGTCTGCAGACCAGCCGGCTGGACGCGCTGCCAGTCATCGATGGCGAAGAGTTCCTGGGCCTGATCACCACCCGCGACATCAACGAGCTGTACCGCCTGTTGACAGTCGATCCTGACCTCCTTCCCGGCCGCTCCTGGCGCCCGCAGGTTCCCTATTCGGCGCAGCGCACAAGCCCTCCCTGAGCCCGCCCACGCAGCCCTGCCGCGGTTGCGCTCAGCGCCCATCCTGGTTATTCTACAGCGGATGAACCCGTTCCATTACCTGTTCGACAAAGCCTTTCCGCTCATCCGCTTCGTCTACGAGAAGATCCAGCGGCACCGCTGGTTTGACAGGATTACCGATGGGCTCTGGCTGGGCGGCGCGCCCCACTATCCACGCGACTACGACTTCCTGGCTGACGCCGGCATTGACGCCGTGGTCAATATCCGCGCCGAGCGCGAGGACGACGTCGACTTTTACCGAAGCCACGGCATCGACTACCTGCAGCTCAAGGTGCTCGACATTCTTGTGCCCCCGCCGGAAATTCTGGAAGAGGGAGTCGCCTACATTCACCGGCAGATTGAGGCGGGTAAGACGGTCCTGATTCACTGTGCCAAAGGGCGCGGCCGCTCGAACACATTGCTGGCGGCCTACCTGATGCGCCACCGGGACATGAGCTTTGAAGAGGCCGCCGCGCTAATCAAAGAAGCCCGGCCGCTTTCCAACCTCCAGGCGCGCCACAAGCGGGCGCTGGAAAGCTGGCTGCAGCGCAGCGCCTATCAGGAAGCGGGGGCGAGCCCGGAGGTCGAGGTCAGCTCGTCCTGAGCGCCGCCCTGCTTTCACGTCCGCCCACACTGACCAGGAACTGAGAAGAGTTCGCGCTATGGCCGACAGCAAGATGACGCCACTGCGCCAGCAGTACCTCGAGATCAAGGCGCAGTATCCTGACGCCATCGTCTTTTTCCGTCTCGGCGATTTTTACGAAACGTTTGACGACGATGCCCAGACGGCGGCGCGAGAGCTGGACCTGGTGCTGACCAGCCGGCCCGTCGCCAAGAACCAGCGCATCCCCATGGCGGGGGTACCGCACCACGCCGCCGAGGGCTACATCGCCCGCCTCATTGGCAAAGGCTTCAAGGTTGCCCTGTGCGAGCAGATTGGCAGCGAAACGGTGAATGGCCTGATGCCGCGCGAAGTAGTGCGCGTCTTTACCGCCGGTACGGTCGTCGAGCCGGGCATGCTGGACGCGGGGCGCAACAACTATCTGGTCGCGATTGTGCACGACGGCCAGCGTCTGGGCTTGGCCTATGGCGACATTACAACCGGCGAGTTTGCGGCGACGGTGCTGGCGCAGCGCCGCGCGCTTGAAGAGGAGCTGGCCCGGCTCTCCCCCGCCGAGCTGCTGCTGCCCGAGGAGCAGGATGGCGTAGAACCGGCCAATACGCCGGTCAGCCGCCTGCCCGCCTGGCGCTTTGAAGAAGGCAACGCCCGCCAGACGCTGCTGCAGCATTTCGGCGTGACGACGCTTGATGGCTTTGGTCTGGAAGGGCAGCCGCTGGCAGTCCGCGCCGCCGGCGCCCTCCTCTACTATCTGCAGGAGACGCAGCGCGGGGCGGTGCACCAGATGCAGCGCCTCTCCACCTATAGCCTGGAACGGTACATGGCCCTGGATGCGGCAACACGGCGCAACCTGGAGCTGATCGACTCGCTGACCGGCGCGCGCGGCGCCTCGCTGCTGCACGTGCTGGACGAAACGGTGACCGCAATGGGCGCGCGCCTACTGCGGCAGCGGGTGACGCAGCCACTGCTCGATATTCCTTCCCTGGAAGCCAGGCTCGACCAGGTAGAGAGCTTCTTCGGCGACGCCCTGCTGCGCGCCGACCTGCGCCGGCGGCTAAAGTCGCTGCCCGATCTGGAGCGGCTTGCCAACCGGGTTGCCAGCGGCAACGCCAGTCCGCGCGATCTGGAGCAGATTCGCCTGGCGCTGGCTGTCGTGCCGCAGATCGTGGAGCTACTTGCCGGCGCCGAGCGGGCGGCGCCGAGTCTGCAGCCGGTCGTCGCTGCGCTTGACCCCTGCGCGGCTGTCGCCGGGCTGCTGAGCCGGGCCATTGCCGAAGGAGCGCCGCCCAACTTTAACAAGATGGGCGTCATTGCCCCCGGCTTTTCCGCCGAGCTTGACGGCGTTATGGAGGCTTCGGCCCATGCGCGCGACTGGGTAGCCCGCCTGGAGCCGCAGGAGCGTGAGCGCACTGGTATCAGCTCGCTCAAGGTCGGCTTTAACAAGGTCTTTGGCTACTACCTGGAAGTGACCAGGGCCAACACGCACCTGGTGCCCGACGACTACATCCGCAAGCAGACCCTGACCAACGCCGAGCGCTATATTACGCCGGAGCTGAAGGAGTACGAGACGCTCATCCTCAATGCCGAGGAGCGTATTCTGGAGATTGAGCGGCGCGTCTTTGTCGAGGTCTGCCAGCGGGTGGCCGAGGATGTCTCCCGCTTGCTGGCGACGGCGGGCGCGCTGGCCGAGCTAGACGTGGCGGCGGCGCTGGCCGAGGTCGCCGCCAGCAATGATTACGTGCGGCCCGAGCTGGAAGGCGACACGACGCTGGAGATTGAAGCGGGCCGCCACCCGGTGGTCGAGCGCACCCTGCATCTGGAGCGTTTCGTGCCCAATGACATCCGCATGCCGGAAGATGAGCGTATCCACCTGATTACCGGCCCCAACATGTCCGGCAAGAGCACGATTCTGCGCCAGGTCGCCCTGATCACGCTCATGGCCCAGATCGGCAGCTTCGTGCCGGCGCGCCGGGCGCGGATCGGCTTGGCCGACCGCATCTTTACGCGGATTGGCGCACACGACGAGCTGCACGCCGGGCGCTCGACTTTTATGGTAGAGATGGTGGAGACGGCCCAGATCCTCAACCACGCCACGGGCCGCTCGCTGCTCATCCTCGACGAAATCGGCCGGGGCACCAGCACCTACGACGGCCTCTCCATTGCCTGGGCCATTGTCGAGTACCTGCACAACCACCCGCGGCTGAGGCCGCGCACCCTCTTTGCCACACATTACCACGAGCTGGTCGGGTTGGCGGAGATGCTGCCGCTGGTCGCCAACTACAACGTGGCGGTCGCCGAAGAGGGGGAGGATGTCATCTTCCTGCACCAGCTTGCGCCGGGAGGGGCGGACCAGAGCTATGGTATCCACGTGGCCCAACTGGCCGGGCTGCCGCGCGACGTGATCAACCGGGCGCGCGAGATCCTGCGCGAGCTGGAGCGACACGCGCCCACCACGTCGGTGACACCCAGCCACCTCAAGCCGGCGCAACAGGCGGCCCTCTTCCCCGAAAGCAGCCCGCTCCTCGAAGAGCTAAAGCAGCTCGACGTGACCGGCATGACGCCGTTGGAAGCGCTCAACAAGCTCTACGAGTGGCAGCGCCGCTATGGCGCTAGCTAACCGGGCTTACCTTCCACCCTCCTTTCCTGTACAATATTCTTACCAGTCTGGGAGCGGAGGGAAGAATCGATGCACGGTATCGTCTCGCTGTTAGACGAAGACCATTACCGGATGGTGGAAGACGTGTGGGCGGGGCTTGAAGAGGCGCTGGGGGTGCGCGGCGTCTACGTAACGCCCTATCCCCATTTCTCTTACCACGTCGCCGACCATTATGATCTGGCCCAGCTAGAAGGGATTCTCGGGGAGTTTGCCGCGAACACGGCGCCATTCGAGGTGATGACTACGGGCCTCGGCATCTTTACCGAGGGCCTTAATCCGGTCGTCTACGTCAACGTGGCCCGCAGCCCACAGCTAACGGCGATAAACGCCCGGCTGTGGCCCTTACTGGAACAGGCCAGCGCGGGGATTGTCGACTACTACCACCCGAATATCTGGGTGCCACATATTACGCTCGGCTTCGGCGACATTACGCGCCAGAATCTGGCCGACACGATTCGCGTTCTGAGCGGCTGGGACTTCACCTGGCAGATACACGTGGACAACATCGCTCTGCTCTTCAATGAGGCCGACGCCAAACAGGATATGCTGCAGCTGCACTTTCCGCTAGGGGGCTGAGGCGGGCCGTCGCGAGGGGCGGGGCCAGGGCAAGAGGAAGGGTACCTGCGCCCGGTAGCGACGATACCGCTCGCCGAACTCCGCCGCCAGACGCCGCTCCTCGTGCCGCGCGCCGAACCAGAAATAGAGCGTCGCCAGCAGGTTGAAGGCCAGCATGTTGGTGGTGAGCAGCGGCGTGAACCAGAGCGCCAGCAGGCTGAACAGATAGAGTGGATGGCGTACCAGCGCGTAGGGGCCGCTGCTGGTGAAGGGAACGGGCGGATCGGGATGGGGCTCGCCCTGCAGATAGCGCCATAGCTGGCGCAGACCCAGGAAGCTGAGGGCGTCGGTGTAGAGCAGGCTGATGACCAGCCCCACCAGCCCGGCTGCCTGCACTGCCATCATCAGCCAGGCCCACGGCGCGGGAACGCGCCAGATGACGCTGGCCGGCAGGTGAAAAACGAGGATGTAGAGCACGGGCAGGAAGCTGAGCGTGGCGATTACGTTGTAGGCGAAACGATAGAAGCCGGCGTAGGCCCGCCGGCCGGCACTGCGCTGCGCCCACTCCTTAACCGGGCGCGCCGCCGTGACGCTGTGGAACAGCGCCCAGGCCACAAAGGCAACCAGCAGCCAGATCCAGCCGTTCATCGCTTACCTCCGCGACGGATTGTAATGGACGTTCAGCGCCGCGACCATTTGCGCCAGAAGCCCAGCCGCTGTTAGCATGGATGGCATGGAGAAGAAATCAATCTTTGATCACGCAACGTGGGGCACGCTCGACGGTTTCCTGCGCCACCTGCCGCGCACGGTGCGGCTGGTCGTCTGGGGAGAGGAAGAGCGCTCCATTGAGGAGCGGGAAGCAATCCGGCTGGGCGAGAAGCTGGCCGAGCGCTACGACATTATCCGTTTTGAGCGGCGCGAGCGGCTGCCAAGCTATAGCTACTATCCGGTGCTGGCCGTCATGCTGGAGGGCGAGGAAGGGGGTGTGACAGATGACGGCATCCGCTTCATCGGACTGCCCGCCGGCTACCAGATCAACAGCCTTGTGGGTGCTATCCAGGCAGTGAGCTTCCGGGCCAGCACCCTGGAAGCGCGCACGCGAATCCAGCTTAGCCGGATGCCCGCCGGCGCGCACATCGACCTGGAGGTGTTCAGCAGCGCCGGCGATGAGGAGGGGCCGCTGGTAGCGACGCTGGCGGCGAGCCTGGCAGTGGCCAGCCCCGGCGTGCGCGCCTTCATCATCGCCGCCGATGTCTTTCCCGAGGCGGCGGTCCGCTACTCGGTGCGCCGCCTGCCGCATACGGTTGTCGACGGGCGCATCCACTTTCAGGGTGTGACCGACGAAGAGGGGATGGTGCGGCATATCGCGCGCGCCGTGCAGACAGCCCGGCCTCAGGAAGCTGCGTCAGAGGAGTAGGCGGCGTGGCCGGCGGCTACGGCTGCGGTTTGCGCGGCGGCTCGCGGCGCTCGGCATCGCGCATGCGCGCCTCGGGCGTCGGGGAGCCGGCGAGGAAGCTGACGAAGCGGCGCACTGCCTGCCGCAGGCGCGAGCGGCCGCGGGCCACGACGTAGCCGGCCCGACGCAAGCGCCGCGCAGCCGCGGAGACGGGCGGCGGCGTCACCTCCCACTTGATCACGGAGGCAGCCCAGGTGAGGCCCCCGCCAAAGCCGACAAAAACCACGTTGTCATTCGGCTTGAGCAGGCCGGCGGAAACAGCATCGCAGAGCGCGATAGGGATGCTGGCGGCCGAGGTGTTGCCGGCCGTATCCAGATTGAGGAAGAAGCGCTCCGCCGGGATCTTGAGCCGCTTGGCGGCCGCTTCGACAATGCGCGAGTTGGCCTGATGAGGCACGATCAGCGCGATATCGTCGGTGGTCAGCTCCGCCTGCTCCAGAACGTCGCGCACCACGTCGGCAATGGCATGGGTTGCAAAGCGAAAGACCTGCCGCCCGTCCATGGTGATCGTGTTCCTGGGCTTGCCGTTGCTGGAAAAGAGCGTCTCGACGCCGGGCACCGGGCTGGTATAGACGGCCGGCAGCCGCAGCAGGTCGCCGCCGGAGCCATCGGAGCGCAGCGAGGAGGCGAGCAGCCCGCCGGGCACGCTTGACCCTTTCAGGACGACGGCGCCGGCGCCATCGCCAAAGAGAATACAGGTACCCCGATCCTTCCAGTCGAGTACGCGCGACATCGTCTCGGCGCCGATCACCAGCGCCACGCGGCTACTGCCGGAGACGATTGCGTTGCTCGCCATGGAGAGGGCGTAGACAAAACCAGAGCAGGCAGCGCTGAGGTCAAAGGCGCCGGCGCGCCAGGCGCCCAGATAATCCTGAACCAGCGAGGCGGTAGAGGGAAAGACAGCAGTCGGCGTCGAGGTAGCGACGATGATCAGGTCTACCTCGCTTGGCTGCACGTCGGCCACGTCCAGCGCCCGCGTCGCCGCCTGGAAGGCCAGGGTGGCCGTCGTCTCGCCGGCGGCGGCAATACGCCGCTCGCGGATGCCGGTGCGCGTGATAATCCATTCGTCGCTTGTGTCCACGATCTGGGAAAGCTCGTGGTTTGTGAGTACCCGCTGCGGCAGATATTTGCCCCAGCCAATAATATGCGCGTACTGCATACTGCTGACCTACCTCATCTCAGTTAACCCCGGGCGCCTGCGCTGGTTGCGCTTTCGGGTGCGGCCCTTATAATCGGCGCGTTCAAAAGCGCCCGTGGTAAACGAGATCGTGCTTGACCGGTGTTGTGTAGCTGGGAGCGTTGTGGGCTGTTGCTGTCGTCTGGCAGCGGGCGGACAGCCGCCCTGGACATTCCTCTCTTAACCAGTGCGCGCCTCGATGGGCAGACCTCGAGCCCACACGGTTGCGTTGACGGCCTATTATGAGCATTTTGTCCCCAGGGTGCAACTGGTGAGCCAGGGCCATGCGGAAGCAGGGGGAGCGACCGGCCGGCGCTATCTCTGGCTGAGCGCCGGCTGCCTGAGCATCCTCCTCGTCATCGCCTGCATTGTTGTGGCCGGCGTCTGGCTCGTGCGCACGCGGGCAGAGCAAGCCCCTATGGCGTCCGCTGCGCCGCCAGCCAGCGTCCAGCCGCCTGTCGCCGAAGGCGAAACGAGCCCCCTGCCCTCTGCGTCGGCTGCCCCCACCGGCCTGCCGACGCCCGCCCTAAGCGACGTGCCCGACAGCGTGCGCCAGACGGCGGCGACGGAGACGGCCTATGAAACGCTAGACGCCCTGCTGCGCGCGGACTACCCGGTGCATGACCTGTTCGATGTGGCGCAGCGGCTCGGACGCCGCGAGGCGGGCGCGCGCACCGTGCAGCGCGCTCCTTTCCAGGCCGGCGACGAGCAGACCTTTCTGGTAGATGGCGGTGAGGTAGAGGCCCGGCTGGCGGCTGTCACCGACCACACCTACTTCTGGGTAGAGCATTCGCTAGACGTTGACGAAGCGCTGCTGCGGGCGGCAGCGGCAACGTTCGCAGCAGATTATTACCCGCGGCTGGTCCACCTCTTTGGGCAGGAGTGGCAGCCGGGCGTCGACAACGACCCGCACTTCAGCGTGCTGCACCTGGCTCGCGACGAGGGGCCCGGCGGCGAGCTTGGCTATTTTTACAGCGGCGACGAATATCCGCGCGCCTTCAGCAGCGGCTCCAACGAGCAGGAGCTGCTGTACCTGCACGCCAATGCGCTGACGCCCGGATCAGACCTCTATTTCGCCACGCTCGTCCACGAATACCAGCACCTGGTCCAATGGTATCTCGACGGCAATGAGACAATCTGGCTGGACGAAGGGCTGTCGCAGCTTGCCGAGCTGTACGTGGGGCTGGAAACGGCGGAGACGAGAGATTACCTGCGCGCGCCGCATACGCCGCTGCATCGCTGGGCGACCGACGAGACGGTTTACGCCCACTATGCGGCTAGCTATTTGTTCGCTGTCTATTTCTGGGAGCAGCTTGGTGAAGCGGCGACGCGCGAGCTGGCGCGCCACCCAGCCAACGGGCTGGCCGCTGTCAACAGCGTGCTGGCCGGCTACCGGCCGGAGCTGTCGCTGGTCGAGTTCCTGGGCAACTGGACGGTAGCCAATTACGTGGACGATGCGGCGGCCGGTCCCGCCTACCAGTATGAGCGGCTGGAGCTGGGGCCGGCGCTGCACGAAGCGGCGATTAAATTCGCGCCCTTCGACATAGCCGGTAGCGTGCCGCAGCTGGGCGTGCATTACATTGACATCGCCCTCGACGGGCCTGCCACCCTCTCTTTTGCCGGAGATGCCGCGGCGCCGCTCCTGCCGGTAGCGCCGCATGGCGGTGAGCGCACGTGGTATGCGCCGGCCGAGGGCAACGTAAACGCCACGCTCACCCGCCCGTTTGACCTCAGCGGCCTGGCAGAGGCCACCCTACGCTTCTGGAGCTGGTACGACTTGCGCTTCGACGGCGACGCCGTCTACGTCAGCGTCTCGGCCGATAATGGCGCGAGCTGGCAGCTGCTACCTCTGGTGCACGGGCGCAGCGGCGAGTATGGGCCGGCGCTGACGGGGCGCAGCACCGACCGGGCGGCGGCGGCGAGTGGGGGCTGGGTTGAGGAGTCAGTGACGCTGGATGCGTTTGCGGGCCAGGAAATCCTGCTCCGCTTCGAGCTGCTTACCGGGGGCGCGGGCGCTACGACCGGCGTCGCTCTGGACAACATCACCATTGCCGAGGTGGGCTTTAGCGACAGCGCGGAAGATGACGGCGCCGGCTGGCAGGCGGCCGGGTTCGTGCGCGCCGGGCAGTGGCTCCCCCAGCAGTGGGCTCTCCATTTCATCCGTGACGGCGCAGCGCTCCAGGTGCAGCCGCTGTCGCTTGATGCGCGAAATCAAGGGGTATGGGAGCTGGATCTGGGGCTGGAAGGCGGGACGCTGGTCATCGCCGCCCTGACGCCGTTCGTCCAGCCGGACGCGAACTACTGGGTGAGGCTGACCCGTTAGCCGAGGCGGCGCGCTACGTGGGCCGGGCGCTCTGTTTCATCCGTTCAAACTCGGCCGTCTTTTGCGCTTCGGTGCGCTCCATCGCCAGCCGCGCCTCGCGCAGCGCCTGCTCCCAACGCGCCTGCGCCTCGGCCCGCGTCTGCGCACCCGACTGCGGAGCCAGCAGCAGGGCTACTGTGGCGCCCACTACCGAGCCTGATAAGAGACCAGCGGTAAGACTAAAGAACTTCTTCATAGGCGTAACCTACTCTTCTATCTAAGCGGTCGTCGTCGTTTCGCTGGCGACATTATAGCGCCACCCTGCTCTCTCTGTCATCTGGCGCCCGCTGCTTGCCTGCGGCCGGCAGCGCCGGTACCATTCGTGCCAGGCCTGTGCCGGAGGAGAGGACCATGTCCGAATACATCGAGATCGAAGCAGAAAGTGGCGATGAGCCGGGCGCCATTCTCATCACGACGAGCGTCTTGCTCAACGAAGGCGCGGCCGAACGCTATGACTCTGCGGCGGCGCTGGAGGAGGGCTCGCCATTGGCCCAGGCGCTGGCCTTCGTCCCCGGCCTCGACCGCGTCCATCTGCACGGGCGCGAGATGGCAATCCGCCACGATCCGGCAGTTCCCACGCACGTAATTGTCGCCGACATCTCCGCCGTGATTCGCGACTTTTTTCTATAAGCCTTCAGGTTAAGCCAGAGAACAACCATGCGCACACTATCCCGCTGGCAGATTATCCTCTATGCCTCAGGCAGCGTCTCAGTTGCCCTTTCCTACCAGGCCTTTGCGACCTATATCCAGTTCCTCTACATCGACCGCTTTGGCCTGCGCGCGATAGCGGTTGGCGTTGTCTGGTCGATCTACGGCCTGTGGAACGCGGTCAACGATCCCCTGGCCGGCTACCTCTCCGACCGCACACGCACGCGCTGGGGCCGGCGCATTCCCTGGATCGCCGGGCTGTTTCTGCCGCTCTCGGTCACCTTCTACCTGTTATGGACACCACCCGCCGAGTTCCTGGCCGGGCCGGAGAATGTACTGCTGGCCTACTTCCTGGTCATCGTCCTCACCTTCGACCTGCTGTGGACGCTGGTGGTCATGAACTGGACGGCTCTCTTCCCGGAGATGGTGCCGGGCGAGAAGGAGCGCGCCACCGTCTCCGCCTGGCGCCAGATATTCAGCGTCGTTGGTCTGATGATCGGCGTCGCCCTGCCGCCAGTGCTGGCCGGCGCCGATTGGAGCGGGCGGGAAAGCATGGCGCTGCTGCTGGCTATCGTCACGGCGCTCTTCTTTGCCATTTCGCTGCTGGGCAGCCGCGAGCGACCGCGCCCGGCCAGCGAGCCGATGCTGCCCTTGCGCGCCGCACTGCAGACGGCCTTCCAGCACCGCGATTTCCGCGCCTTCCTCGGCGCTAATCTGGTCGTGCAGTTCATCCTGCTGATGCTGGTAGCCGTTGTTCCCTTTTACACCAAATATGTGCTGCGGTTGCAGGGGCCGCTGACCATCGCCGGCATGTCCGTCGACGTCGAGCTGCAGAATTCGCTCTTTCTGGGGATCACCTTTCTGATTACGCTTCCGGCGCTGCCGCTCTGGGCCCGGCTGGCGCGGCGCTGGGGCGCCTGGCTTGCCTTGCGCCGGGCCTGCCTGCTCAGCGCGCTCAGCCTCTCGTTGTTCTTCCTGCCGCGCGGCTTCTACGATGGCCTCCTGATAGCTTCCCTCTTTGGGCTGGTCCTGGCCGGCCTGCTCATGCTGCCCGACCTGCTCATTGCAGCCCTCGTCGACGCCGACGAGCTGGCGACCGGCGGGCGCCGCGAGGGGCTTTATTTCGGCCTCAACGGCCTCGTCATCCGCTTTGCCTTCACCTTCCAGGGATTACTGGTCGGCCTGGTGCTTAATGCCACCGGCTACGTCGATTCCTCGGCCGAAGTCCTGTATCCGGCGCAGCCGGCAGCCGCCATCTGGGGCATCCGCCTGCTGATGGGCGGCATGCCGGCCCTGGCAGCACTCCTCGCTTACCTGTTCCTCGGCCAATACCGGCTGCACGGAGAGCGCCTGGCAATCGTGAAGGCCGCCGTTGCCAAGCGCCAGGCCGCGGCGCTGGCGCCGGACGGCGCCTGACGAGTCAGGCTGTTTCTTCCGTTAGCTGCTTCCTGGCTTGCGGCGCGAGCTGGATATGTAGCTCGGCGAGCTGATGCGGCGCCACCTCTGATGGCGCGTCAGCCATCAGGTCGGCCGCCTGCTGGCTCTTGGGGAAGGCAATCACCTCGCGGATGTTCGGCTCGCCGGCCATGAGGGCCACCAGACGGTCGATGCCCGGCGCGATGCCGCCATGCGGGGGGGCGCCATATTCGAACGCTTCCAGCATATGGCCGAATTGGGCCTGCGCGTCCTCAAGCGAGAAGCCGATCAGCGCCATGATCTTGCGCTGCAGCTGCTGGTCGTGGATACGGATGCTGCCGCCGGCGACCTCGTAGCCGTTGCAGACGAGGTCGTACTGCTCGCTGAGCACCGCGTGGGGATTCTCGTCCAGCAGCGGAATATGGGCGCGCTGCGGCGCAGTGAACATATGGTGACTGGGCGCATAGTGCCCATCGTCCATCTCTTCTTCAAAGAGTGGAAAGTCTATAATCCAGCAAAAGGCCAGCTCGGCGCGATCCTTATAGCCAAGCCGCCGGCCCAGCTCCTCGCGCAGGGCGCCCAGCACGCGGTTGACCACGTGCGCCCTATCGCTGGAAATGAGGATCAGGTCGCCCGGCTCGGCGCCGAGGCGCTCGGTCAGCTCGATGAGCTGCTCGACGCGGAAAAACTTGGTGATGAAGCCGCGGATTTCCTGCGATTCGGGGTCGATTGCCAGCCAGGCCAACCCTTTGGCGCCTTCTTCTTTAGCCAGCGCTTCCAGCTCGTCAATCTCGCGCCGGCTGTAGTGGCCCAGGCCCGGCGCGCGAATCGCCTTCACCGGATGGCCGGCGGCGACGTTTTCGGCAAAGACGCGGAAGGCGCTATCGGCCACAATGTCGCTGATTTCCACCAGCTCCATCCCATAACGCAAATCGGGGCGGTCTGTGCCATACCGCTCCATCGCCTCCCGGTAGGAGAGCCGTGGAAATTCCTCCCAGGCCAGCGGCAGCAGACTATAGCCGTTGACCAGGCCGCGGATCATCTCTTCGACCAGGTTGATAATGTCGTCGCGCTCGACAAAGCTCATCTCCAGATCGAGCTGGGTGAACTCCACCTGGCGGTCGGCACGCTGGTCCTCGTCGCGGAAGCAGCGAGCAATCTGGAAGTAGCGCTCCACGCCGCCGACCATCAACAGCTGCTTGAGCTGCTGCGGGCTCTGCGGCAGAGCGTAGAACTTGCCCGGATGGATGCGGCTGGGCACCAGATAGTCACGCGCGCCTTCCGGCGTGCTCTTGAAGAGAATAGGCGTCTCAATCTCCAGGAAGCCGCGCTCGTCCAGAAAATCGCGGATATATTTAACAGCCTGATGGCGGATGCGCAGGTTGCGCTGCATGTCGGGCTGGCGCAGATCGAGATAGCGGTACTTGAGCCGCAGCGATTCATCCACATTTTCTTCGCGCCCAATCTGAAACGGCGGCGTGCGGGCTGCGTTGAGCACGACGATCTCGTCGGCGTGGACTTCGATGTCGCCGGTGTCCATCTCCGGGTTCTCCTGGCCGGCCGGGCGGCGCCGCACCGCGCCACGCACCTGCAGCACGTATTCGCCGCGGACGTTTTCGGCGGCGTCGAAGGCAGCCTGCGAATGGCCGGCGTCGACGACGACCTGGGTCTTGCCAGCGCTGTCGCGTAGGTCAATGAAGATGACGCCGCCCATGTCGCGGCGGCGATTCACCCATCCGGCCAATGTCACTTCCTTTCCCACGTCCTCGGCGCGCAGCTCGCCGTTCGTATGCGTCTTGAGCATCAGAGACCTTCCTTAATGGGGTGATGGACCCCGGGATCACATGCAAAGATGAAGGGGAATTTTATCAACCGGCTCCAGTGGCGCCAATGCGAGCGTCACCACGGTGGGCAGCTCCCGCGCCATAGTTTTTCAGACATCCTTGATAGAAATTGACAGGCCATACCGATCTTGTTACAATCGGCACATTGGTAATTCTGCAACGCAGGGTCTAATATTGATGCCTGAACGTCAGGCGGTCATGCGAAGGGGTGAAAACGAATGGATGTGATTGAACAGACCGATGTAGACACCATCCGGCTCACGTCGGAAGCGGTGAAGATGGTATCCAATCTACTGCAGCAGAAGCAGGTGCCGGACTACGGCCTGCGCGTTTTCGTCTCCGGCGGCGGCTGCTCCGGCATGCAATATGGCATGGCCCTCGAGGGCGAGCCGCGCGCCTACGATCACGTTATCGAGCAGGAAGGGGTCAAGGTCTTTGTCGACCCAACCAGCATGATGTACCTGATGGGCTCGACCATCGACTACATCGACAATTTGATGGGCGGCGGCTTCCACATCGAGAATCCGAACGCAGTAGCGACCTGTGGCTGCGGCCACTCCTTTAAGACGTCTGGCGACCAGAGCGGTGCTGGAGCGAGCGCCGGGGGCAGCTGCAGTCACTAGCCTACGGCCCTCAGTTTGCTATCTGACGAGGCGTCTTTGCTTGCTGAAGGCGCCTCGTTTGCTTATAAATCAGGGGAAAGATGAGACCACGGTTCTTTACAGTTGAGGAAGCCAACGCGCTGTTGCCGACGATTGAGCCCTTGGTAGCCCAGCTCCTGGAGCGGCGCGCCCGGGTAGTCGTTAGCCGCGGCGATCTTGGCGACATGCTAGAGGATCTGCAAAGCGATGTGGGCAGCGCCACGGCGACCAGTATGGCCGCCGAGTTTGAGAAAATCCGCCGCCTGGCGGCGCGCATCCAAGCCTATGGCTGTTTTCTCAAAGATACGAACTCGGGGCTGGTCGATTTTCTCGCGGAGATCGATGGGCGCGAAGTCTTTCTCTGCTGGCGCTACGGCGAGCCGCAGGTGGCTTTCTATCACGATCTACACACCGGCTACAATGGACGCCAGCCGGTATAGGCGGGGTTGGGCCAGCACAGATGCTGGTTGATACAGGTTAAAGACGATGTTCGATTTTCTCAACCGCAAAAAACATAAGCGCAGCAGCGACATACTCTGGCTGGATCTGGGAGACCTGGGCGACCTGGTTAATCCCGACGGCCCGCACGAGCAGTGGCAGGATCACGGGCTTGGCCTGCTGCGCACCATTTTGCGCCAGAACGGTATTGAGACCGATATTCTCTCCACGCGCGCGGTACGCACCTGGGACGAGCTGCGCAAGCAGCTACCGGGCTACCGCATGATGCTGATGAACGTGCGCAGCTATACCTACCCCTCTGGCCTGAAGGCAGCGCAGATTTTTAAAGAGGTTAATCCTGATGGGTTGGTCATGGCCGGCGGCATGCATGCTACCGTGGCCCTGGACGAAATGGAAGCCGTCGCCGCCTTCGATAAGATCTGCCAGGGGCCGGGCGAGGGGGTCATTGTCGATCTGGTGCGCAACCCGGACGACTTCCCGCGCGTCTTCCTCGGCCGCGGCTCGCGCTCCATGCAGGAGTGGCCGATGATCGACCGCAGCCTCTGGCCGCAGCCTGCAAGCCGCCACCTGAAGCGCAACTTCAACTGGCCACTGGAGCCGGAGTGCGGTTGGGGGCCGCCGCCCGTAGCGACGATCATCACCAGCCGTGTCTGCCCATGGCAGTGTGTCTTCTGCAACGAAAGCTCCTACATTCCCAACATGGGCCGCCGCCCGGTCGATATGGTCATCGACGAGCTGAACTTCCTTGACGAAACCTACGGCCCGCTTGGCTCGGTCGTCATTCACGACTCGATGTTCTTCCAGAATCCGAGCTGGCTGGAGGAGTGGCTGGAGAAGTACCCGCGGCGCGCTAACAAGGTCTGGCCCTACTGGGCGGCCGCCCGCTCAGACACGGTGCGCCAGTGGGCGCCGCTCTACGAAGCGCTGGTCCGCGAAACCAACTGGAACACGATCTCCATCGGCTTTGAGTCAGGCAGCGACCGTATCCTGCGGCTGCTCAACAAGGAGTGCACCGAGGAGGACAACCTCTTCGCCATCGAGCTGACCAATCGCATCGGCGACGACATGGAGCGACAGGGCAAGCAGCCGCCCAAGTTCTGGGCCAATATCATGCTCGGTATTCCCGGCGAGCTACCCGAAGATGCCTTTAAGACGCTACGTATGTTGAAGACGATGAAGCGCGTCTTCCCCTCCATCAGCTACTACGCCCCCTACCCCGGCTCGGCACTGGGCAACCAGCTCATCGCCGAGGGCAAGAGCCTGATGTCGAAGGACAACTACCATCGCTTCCCGGACGATGAGAAAGTAAAGGGCGTGGATTACGGCTTTTACCGGGCGCTGCTGGCAGGGCACTACGACGACGAAATCAATCGCGGGCTGGCCAACTACCAGAAGCGGGATATCAACTTTGCCGAGGCGCTGATTAAGGCATAAGACGGACCACCATGAGCAGCTTTAGCAACCCGCATTACATGTACCTGTTCGACCTGAAGAACGGCAAGAAGAAGCTGGCCTATGGCGCATCGCCCGAAGATGCGCTGGATATCCTCAGCATCCGCCTCACGCCCGAAGAGATGGCCGAGATCATCGGCGAGCAGTACCAGAAGATCCGCCAGCGCGACCTGCAGAAGTATATCCACCTGCTGGGGTGAGTGGGTCAGCAGCGGCGGCCAGAGCCGGCCATATAGCCAGATGAAGCTCAGCGTAGAAGCAGAACAGGTCATTGCCCGGCTGGCTCAAGGCTGGGCGCTGAAGTCGCACCGCTATCTCGACGGGCGCAAGGAGCACCGGCTGCATCCCCTTGGCGAGGGAGCGGTGCAGCCCGTGGCCGAGCGCACAGTACGCCAGCTAGAGCGGCGGCGCCTGATCCACAGCAACATGAAGTTCCCGGCGGCCAACTACCTGCTCACCGAGCGCGGGCAGGCGGTCGCCGCCGAGCTGGGCACGGGCAGCCGCCGCGTCAGGCCATTGACCCCGCGCAACTGGCGCGAATAAGAGGCTAGTCGAGGGGCAGCTCCAGCCAATCGGCCGCGGGATTCAGCGCCATGTCGAGGACGGGCACATTTTCCAGGGATGGGTAGCGATAGAAACCAACGCGTATGGTGAGCGGCTGCGCAACGGCGGCAGGAAGCGGCAGCTCAAAGGCGCTGACCACGGTGTCGCCCGCGCGCCACTGCCAGGGCGCAAACGCCGCAGCGTCCGCCTGGGCAATACGGTCACCCTGGGCGTCGAGCAGATGGTTGAAGATATGGTAGTCGGCCGGGTCGGGATTGTCGCCAGGATGCCAGTAGAGATGCCAGCTTTGCGGTCCTTCTAGCCAGCGCTGCGGCGGGTCGTAGCCGATGAGCCGCGCCGAGTTGGCGAAGAGCGCCGGCTCGCGCAGGGCCACGGCCGGCCGCGGCGCCTCGCGCACGACAAGCAGGCGGACAGCGCCCTCGCCCTGCCGCAGCGGGATTTCCCTCTCGTCGCCGGCCATTTCCAGGTACGGCCGCGTGGCCGGGGTGGCGTCGCCGACCGCGGCGGCCAGCAAGATGACTGCGGGCGCAGCCGGAAACAGCGCCGAACGCCGGCCATCGACAAAGCGATGCGGGACGCCGGCCAGCAGCGCCTGGTAGATGGCCGCTGTACCGTCAATGTCCGGCCTCTCGCCGTCACTGGCGACCAGGATCTCTCCACCATGCTGCTGCCGCATGGCCTCTGCCTGCGCCACGACCTCTAGATGGTACCGTAGCGGCGTGCTGAAGCCGCCAGGCGTGGCCGTGTCGGCGGCAAGCTGGTGGAGGCGCCCATATCCCCAGAGCTGCAGCGCAAGCGCGGCCAGGAGCAAGGCCGCTGCGGCCAGGCGGGCGCGCGGGGCGCGCTGCAGGAGGCGCAGCAGCAGCCAGAAGCCGAGCCCGCCGGCAATGAAAGGAACGGGATAGCTCGGCAACAGGTAATGGAGCACGACCGGCAGCGGAAAGAAGAGGAAGAAGAGCGGGGCCGCCGCCAGCCAGGCGAGCAGGACAAGGGCCAGCTCGCCCTCCGGCTCCCCGCGCTGCCGCCAGGCGCGCCGGACGAGCCAACCTATCCCGGTTGCCATGAGCGTCCCCAGGAAGAGATACACGGGCGCCAGCGGCGGCAGTGAAGCCAGATAGGCGCGGAACTGCTCCGGGCCGGCCAGGCTGTGCAGCTCGCTGCCGCTGCTGAGCAGCCAGAGATAGCGCCAGGCTTCAGGCTGCCAGCCGGCTATACCGGCGCTCCGGCCGGCCAGGCTGGCGAACGAGTCCTGCGGCGACCTGAGCAGGTAAGCGAGGAATGGCGCCGCGCTGAGCAGGCCCAGCAGCGCGCCGAGCGCGCCGTAACGCCAATGCAGGCGGCGGCGGAACAGCGCCAGGAAAAACATAGTTGCCGGGAGTAGGGCCAGCCCGGCAAAATGCACCTGCACGGCCAGCGCCAGAGCCAGCAGGTGGAGGACGATAAAGGCGGGCCGGCGCTCGACGAAAGCCAGCAAAGCGCCCAGCCCCCAGGCGACGGCGAAGGGCGGCAGCAAGTTCTGCGCCCAGATGCGCCGCGAGTGAATGAGGGACCAGGGAGCGACGGCAAAGAGCAGCAGCGCCGCCAGCGCCGGCAGCGGGCCAAAGTAGCGGCGGACCAGCCACCAGCAGCCGGCGACGGCGAGCAGGTTGGCGAAGCCGGTAAAGAGAGTAGCCGAGTAGACGTGCGGCCAGAAAAGGAGCGGCAGGGCATAGAGCCAGACGCTGACCGGGCTGTTGGGGAAGCCGATGGAGCTGGCAATGCCGTGGGTCGCCAGCTCGCCTTCCTGGGCCATCGCCAGCGCTCGCGTGAAGAGGCGGGCCTCGTCGGCCTGGAAATGGGTCAGGCCGGGCCAGCCCAGGCGCAGCACGGCCGCCAGGAGAAGCAGCGCCGTAACCAGCGCCGCTTCTTGCCGCCGCGACAGCGCCGGTGCGCGCAGCTCCACGCGCCTACCCGGCAGCAAAAGCGCCGCGGCTATGCACCGCGGCGCTTCTTGTCGCCGTGGCCGCCAGACGGTCAGGCGCGCTGGTCGATGGGCACATATTCGCGCTGGCGGTCGCCGAGGAAGATCTGGCGCGGCCGGGCGATAGCCTGGTCGCGATCCTCCAGCAGCTCCTGCCACTGGGTCAGCCAGCCGACCGTGCGCGGGATGGCGAACATGACCGGGAACATGCTCGTGGGCAGCCCCATCGCCTGGTAGATGATGCCCGAGTAGAAGTCGACGTTTGGGTAGAGGCTGCGCGACACGAAATAATCGTCCTCCAGGGCAATGCGCTCCAGCTCCAGGGCAGTGTCCAGCAGTGGATTATGCCCGGTTACCGCAAACACATCGTCGGCCGCCTGCTTGATGATACGGGCGCGCGGATCGTAGTTTTTGTAGACGCGATGGCCGAAGCCCATCAGCCGAAACTCGCCTTTCTTAACGCGCTCGATATAGGACGGGATGTTCTTCACATCGCCGATCTCTTCCAGCATCTGCAGCACCGCCTCGTTGGCGCCGCCATGACGCGGCCCGTACAGGGCGGCGGCAGCCGCGGCCACTGCGCTGTAGGGGTCGGAGAGCGTGCTGCCCACGACACGCATGGCCGTCGTCCCCGCATTCTGCTCATGATCGGCATGGAGGATGAAGAGGATGTCCAGCGCCCGCTCCAGGGCCGGGTCGGGGTGGTATTTGGGCTCGACCATCTTGAACATCATGTTGAGGAAATTGCCGGCGTAGCTCAGGTCGTTGTCCGGGTAATTGACCGGGAAACCCATGCTGAAGCGATAGGCAAAGGCCGCCAGCGTCGGCATCTTGGCGATCAGCCGCTTGATCTGCAGCATCCGGTTCTCGGGATCGAGCACGTCCTTGGCTTCCGGATAATAGGTAGAGAGAGCCGCCACACTGCTGATGAGCATCCCCATCGGATGGGCGTCGTAGCGGAAAGCCTCGAACAGCTCCTTCATATTCTCGTGAATGAGCGTGTGGTAACGCACGCTATTTTCCCATTCGGCCAGCTCCTCCCGTGTCGGCAGCTCGCCAAAAAGGATGAGATAGGCGGCTTCCAGGTAATTGCTGTGCTCGGCGATCTGGTCGATGGGGTAACCCCGGTATTCGAGGATGCCCTTTGAGCCGCTAATGTAGGTGACCGTACTCTTGGTAGATGCTGTGTTTTTATAGCCGGGATCGTAGGTCATGAGGCCAAAATCGTCCTCGTTGACCTTAATCTGGCGCAGATTCATGGCGGGAATGGTGCCATGCTCAATCGGGACCTCGTAGCTTTTGCCGGTGCGGTTATCGGTGATTGTCAGGGTCTCCTTAGTCATCCTCTCCTCCAAGCCAAACGGTGGGAAACAGCAGCGATCACGAGCCGGCGCCTGCACACGGGACCGAGAGCAAACGCCTGCTCTTATTGTACACATTTTGGCATAGCGGCGGTACTAAACCGGGCAAGCAAAAGTGGAACAGCGCGCCGGGGAGCACGGGCACGGCGCGCCAGCGCGGCTCTGGCACAGAGGAGCCGGGCCGTTGCTGCTGGTTGACAACAGTAAATTATCCATTAGAATCGTGGCTTATTACATTCCAGTACAGTTTTGACGCGTCGCACTATCCAAACAACAGACCGGTAATTGACAATTGAAGCACGCTTGGGAAAGAGGAGGTGAGCCACGCTCGTAATCTATTAGCCATAGCTGCGGCCGGGGTTAGCGACCCCACTGTGTTCCATTCGTCGCGAACAGCCCGAAGCTGCCCGTATTTGCCGTGTGCAGCGCGGCCTGTTTCTCGAAGAGGTTTCAGATCAAAGAGGAGAAGATTCGTGAAACGTCTAACCTACCTATTTTTGCTGCTGTTGCTCGCCCTGGCTCTCGTAGCCTGCGGCGGCACGGACAACCCGGGAGCGAACGATAACACCGACACCCCCGGCGACGTGGGTGACGGCGGGGAAGATGTCGTCGATCCGGGCACGGGCGCCCTGGAGTGTGACGACCCGGCCGGTTGTGTCACCGTCGATCCTGGCCAGCCCATCCGCATCGCCTCGGCGCTGGTAATCACCGGCCCCGACGCGCAGCTCGGTCTTGACTCGCAGTATGGCATCGAGATCGCCCTGGATCACCGGGGCGAGGTGTTGGGCCATCCGGTGGAGCTGCAGGCGGAAGATGACGGCTGCAGCGCCGAAGGCGGCCAGACCGCGGCTCAGAAGATCGTCAGCGACCCGACCATCGTCGGCCTGATCGGCACCAGCTGCTCGGGCGCCGGCGTACCGGCCTCGCAGGTGATGAGCGACAATAACTACGTCATGATATCGCCGTCGAATACGGCGCCGGTTCTGACCGACCCCACGGAGCGGAACAACGGTTACTTCCGCACGGCGCACAATGACACGGTACAGGGCGCGGCCATGGCCCAGTTTGCTTACGATGAGCTGGGCGTCCGTCGCGCTGCCGCCATCCATGACGGCGACCCCTACACCGAAGGTCTGGCCAGCGTCTTCCGCGATGCCTTCACCGAGCTGGGTGGCGAGATTACGGCCTTTGAAGCATCTGATCCCGAGGCCACGGACGTGACCCCGGTGCTGACGACGATCGCCGCCGGCCAGCCCGAGATGATCTACTACCCGGTGTTCGTGGTCCTGGGCTCTAACCTGACCCTGCAGGCGCGGCAGACTCCCGGCCTGGAGGATGTCATTCTCGCCGGCGCTGACGGCGTTCTGTCTACCCAGTTCCTCGATGCGGCCGGCGACGCGGCCATCGGTATGTATCTCTCCGGGCCGGATCTCGGTTTCGAGAATGATCTCTACGACACCTTCCTGGCCGACTATGAGTCGAAGTATGGCCGCAGCCCCACGGCGGCGTTCCACGCTCATGCCTACGACGCCACCAACATCCTGCTAAATGCCATTGAAGAAGTGGCAGTTCAGGGCGACGATGGCACCCTGCTCATCCCGCGCGGGGCGCTGATTGAAGCCGTGGGCCGCACAGCCAACTTCGAGGGCATCACGGGCACGCTGACCTGCAATGAGTTCGGCGACTGCGCCGACCCGCGCATTGCCGTGAACCAGGTTGAAGAGGGCGCCGACGGCCTGACCTGGACATCGGTCTGGACGAACGAGGAATAGGCAATCGCGCCTTTTTAGCCGCTTATCGTTAACAACAGGCTCCGGGAGCCAACTCTCGGAGCCTGTTTGTCATCCTTCGCGGACAGCGATTCGCGTGGGATGCATACGTAGAGTAAGGAGATGCGATGCGCAGACGACTGCCCGTCATTAATTACGTAGACATCTTCCTTTGGCTGTTTCGCGCCGCCATCATCTTGATTGTTCTCGCCGGCATCTTTTCCAAATTTGTGCTTGGCCGCGGCACCGACTACACCAACCGGGAGTGGATTGACTTCTTTATTGCCGGTCTTTCTCAGGGGAGCCTCTACGCGCTGATCGCGCTAGGCTATACGATGGTTTACGGCGTGCTCTTCATGATCAACTTTGCTCATGGCGAGTTTTTCATGGCCGGTACGATGACCGCCACTGTCTTTATTGCCATCCCCATGGCTTCTTCCGGCTTTCTCAACCAAAATCCCATACTCGCTCTACTGGCGATTATCCTCACGTCGATGACCGTCTCCGTTGTCGTCGCCCTGGTAACCGAACGGGTCGCCTACCGGCCGCTGCGCCGCGCGCCGCGCCTGGTGCCGCTGATCACCGCCATTGGCGCCAGTTTCTTCTGGCAATATTTCTTCGCCGGCCTCTATGGCTCGGCGCTCGTGCCGTTCCCCCGCATCGACATCCTGAACGGCACGTGGACCATTCTCGGGATCAGTATTTTGCGGACGCGCGTCGTCGTCATGGCGGCGTCGGTTATCATGCTGCTCGGTCTCTACTTCTTCGTCATGCGCACCAAGACGGGCAAGGCGATCCGGGCAGTGGCCGAGGACAAAGACGTTGCTCTGCTGATGGGCATTAACGTGGACCGCACCATTGCCATCACCTTTGCCACCGGCGCGGCGATGGCGGGCGCGGCCGGTATCCTCTACGCGCTCCTCTTCCGCCAGACGCAGTTCATCATGGGCTTTACGCCGGGAATCAAGGCCTTTACGGCGGCGGTGCTGGGCGGCATTGGCAGTGTGCCCGGGGCCGCGCTCGGCGGCCTCTTTCTCGGGCTGATCGAATCGGTTGGCCCGGCGCTGTTCCTGGAAGGGCTAGGAGCTCCTGGCACCCATCAGCTCCGTGACGTTATTGCCTTTACAATGCTTGTCGTCGTCCTTATCTTCCGTCCGCAGGGTATCATCGGCGAACGGCTGGCGGAGAAGAAAGCATGACTGCTGTACCTGCCCTATCCACCGCGCCAGAAGCCACACGCGACGCCCTGCAGGGCACAGTCCGCACCGGCCTCATTGCCGGTCTCGTCGCCCTCAGCGTCAGCGCCATCGGGATGGTGCAGACCTTTGATGGCCGCGACATCATCGCCGGCGTCCTCTCGCTGGGCCAGCTCCTCCTGTTTAGCGCGCCGCTGGCTGCCGGTTATATTGTGAGGCGGCGCCAGGCAAGGCAAGGCCCGGCTATTGGCCTTCTCCTCAGCTTGCTGGCCGGCCTGGTAGCTTCCCTGCCTGTAGCTGTTCTGGTGCTGCTCGCCGTGAATATCAGTAACCTGCGCAGCAAGCTGGTCAACGTTTCACCGCAGCTCATCGAAACGCTGACCTTTGGCGAGGGAACGACGACCGGCCTGCTCATGCTGGCCGGCATCATGGCTGCGCTCGGCCTGGTCGGCGGCCTCCTCGAGCTGCTGCCAGCTCGCTTCCGCCGGCCGCTCCTCTTAGGCGTGCTGTGGACGCTGGTCATCGGCATGTTGTCCGAAGTATTGCTGGGCGTCTTTCGCAGCCTGTTGGGAGCCAACGCCAGCCAGCTATCGCGCGCGCTCTTTGGCGCCCGGGGTCTGCTGCTGACGCCGGCCATCGTCATTTTCGTCCTGATATCAGCGCTGGCCTTCCTCTGGGGCAGCAGCGCCGGCGACTCGGTGCGCGCCCTCTCCGGCCGGCGCGGGGCAAAAACGGCGCGCCCGGTGCGCATCATTACTTTGCTCATCTTTTTCGCTATCCTGGCCTTCCTGCCCACCATCCTCGGCCGCTACCTGACCCAGGTGCTGGACAACGTGGGCCTGTTCATTCTGATGGGTCTGGGGCTGAACATTGTGGTTGGCTTTGCCGGGCTGCTGGACCTGGGCTACGTTGCCTTTTACGCCATTGGCGCGTACACCATGGGCATCCTGACCTCGACCGGGTCGCTGGGTATTGCCCAGATGAGCTTCTGGGAAGCGCTGCCCTTTGCCGTTGGCGCATCTGTGCTCGCCGGCATCCTGCTGGGCACGCCCGTATTGCGCATGCGCGGCGACTATCTGGCCATCGTAACCCTGGGCTTTGGCGAGATCATCCGCGTTCTCGCCACCTCTGACCTACTCAAGCCCTATATCGGCGGCGCCCAGGGCGTCCTTAACATCACGAAGCCGCCGATGCCCGAGGCGGTGGTCAGTGGCGCCCGGCTCGTCCAGCCGGAGCATTTCTACTATCTCATTCTTGCGGCCTGTCTGCTGGCAGCCTTTGTCTCCTGGCGGCTGCGCGACTCGCGGCTGGGCCGGCAGTGGATGGCGATGCGCGAGGATGAGGATGTGGCCGAGGCGATGGGTATTCACCTGGTCAAGACCAAGCTGCTTGCTTTTGCCACAGGAGCTGCCTTTTCCGGGCTGGCCGGCGCCATTTTTGCGTCGCAGATCGGCTCCATCTATCCGCACAGCTTCAACCTGATCATCAGCATTAACACCTTGAGCCTGATTATTGTCGGCGGCATCGGCAGCCTCCCGGGCGTTGTCGTCGGCGCCCTGGTCCTCATTGGCCTGCCAGAACTCCTGCGCGAGTTCGCCGAGTACCGCTACCTGATGTATGGCGCGCTGCTCATCGCCATGATGGTGGCTCGGCCGGAAGGGTTGTGGCCCAGCCCCATCCGCCGCCGGGAGCTGCACCGGACTGGTGAGGTTGAGGAGACATTCCCGGAGGAGCCGGGGCTGAATCCTCATACCGGCGAGACGATGGCGGAACAGGTAACCGAGGCGCCGCATACGGCAGTCGAATAAGAGGCAGGAAGCAACGATGACTTTACTGGATGCAAGCAACGTTACCAAGCGGTTCGGCGGCCTTGTCGCCGTCAACCGTTTTGACTTTACGGTGCCGCCGCAATCGATTGTCAGTCTGATCGGTCCCAACGGCGCCGGCAAGACAACCTTCTTTAACTGCATTACCGGCTTCTACAACATCGACGAAGGCGACATGATCTTCGACGGCGTCTCGCTCAAGGGCCGTTCGCCGGACCAGATTGCCCATCTGGGCATCTCGCGTACCTACCAGAACATTCGCCTCTTTCCGCAGATGACGGCGCTGGAGAACATCCTGGTAGGTATGGACCCGCACCTGCGCTCCACCTGGTGGGGCGCGATCCTCGGCCTGCCGAACACGCGGCGCGAAGAGGAAAAGGCGCTGGGAGAGGCCGTGGAGCTGCTCAATTTCGTGGGGCTGCGCGGCAAAGGCGATAGCCTCGCACGCAACCTGCCCTACGGCGAGCAGCGGCGGCTGGAGATTGCGCGGGCGCTGGCTAACCGGCCACGACTGCTCCTGCTCGACGAACCGACCGCCGGCATGAATCCACGGGAGACGGCGGAGACGACAGACTTCATCCAGATGCTGTGTGACGAGCTGGGCATCGCCGTCCTCCTGATCGAGCACGATATGCGCGTGGTTATGAATATCTCCTCCCGCGTCACGGTGCTTGACTATGGGCGCAAGATCGCCGAAGGCACCCCGGCCGAAGTGCAAAGCAACCCGCAAGTGATTGAGGCCTATCTCGGCCGCGGCGCCGCCGCCGCCGTCAACTAGGGAGCAGAGACGGATGACGCAACCCTTACTCGACGTCCAGGACATTCACGCCTATTACGGTAACATCCATGCCCTGAAGGGAATCTCCCTGCAGGTCAAGAAGGGGGAGATCGTCAGCCTGATCGGCGCCAATGGCGCCGGTAAGTCTACCACGCTGCGGGTCATCTCTGGCCTCCTCTCGCCCCGGCTTGGCGCCATCTCGCTGGAAGGAGAGCCGCTCGCCCAGTACAAGGCGCACGAACTCATCTCCAGAGGGTTGGCCATGGTCCCCGAAGGGCGCGGCGTCTTCGCGCGTTTGACGGTAACCGAGAATTTGGAAATGGGCGCCTATCACCGGCGCGACCGTGACGGCATCGCTCGCGATTTTAAGCACGTGTACGAGCTATTCCCGCGGTTGGAGGAGCGGCGCAACCAGGTAGCCGGCACCCTGAGCGGCGGCGAGCAGCAGATGCTGGCTATCGGCCGGGCGTTGATGTCCAGACCCAATATTCTGCTGCTGGACGAGCCATCGATGGGGCTGGCGCCGCTGCTGGTCGAAACCATCTTCGAGATCATTACGGCAATTAACGGCGACGGCACGACGATCCTGCTGGTCGAGCAGAACGCGCAGATGGCCCTACAGGTTGCCCATCGCGGCTACGTGCTGCAGACGGGCCGTATTGTCCTGCAGGATAGGGCCAGCGCCCTGCAGAAGAACCCGATGGTGCAGAAAGTCTACCTGGGCATCGAGTAGGGGCGTGGAGCTGCGCATCCTCAACGCCGCCGAGGTGCGCGCGGCGTTGCCCATGGCGGCGGCCATTGCCGCTATGAAATCGGCATTTGCCCAGCTTGCCCGCGGTGAGGCGGCCCTGCCCCTGCGCACGCAGCTCGACCTGCCTGCCCATGATGCCGTCGCCGTCATTATGCCGGCCTATGCCGCCGGCAGTGACGCCCTGGCGGTGAAGGCCGTGTCCGTCTATCCCGGCAACGCCCGCCTGGGGCTGCCGACCATTCACGGCGTCGTGCTGGTCGTCGATGCGGCGACGGGGCGGCCGGCGGCGCTGCTGGAAGGCGGGGCGCTGACCGCTATCCGCACCGGCGCCGCCTCGGGCGCGGCTACCGATCTGCTGGCGCGGCCCGATGCCAGCGTGGCGGCAATCATCGGCAGCGGCGTGCAGGCGCGCACGCAGCTAGAGGCCGTCTGCACGGTACGGCCCATCACAGAGGTGCGCGTGTTCAGTGCGAACCGGACCGAGGCCGAACGCTTTGCCGAGGAGCTGGCCGGCCAGGGAGCGGCGCCGGCCGACGTGCGCGTGGTCGAGGACGCGGCTGCCGCCGTCCGCGGCGCGGACGTGATCTGCACGGCGACCACCAGCAAGACACCTGTCTTCCCCGCCGCTGCCGTCAGCCCCGGCGCCCACGTCAACGCTATCGGCGCCTACCGGCCGGACATGCAGGAGATTGAGGCGGCGCTGGTACAGCGGGCGCGGCTCGTCGTCGACCAGCGCGAGGCGGCGCTGGCGGAAGCGGGCGACATCCTGATCCCGCTGCAGCAGGGAGCCATTGACGAGAGCCACATTTACGCCGAGCTTGGCGCTATCGCCAGCGGGCAGACGACCGGCCGCACCACTGCGGAACAGATCACGCTCTTTAAGTCGGTTGGCCTCGCCGTTCAGGATGCCGTAGCGGCTGCCATTGCTCTGGAACGAGCGACAGCCGAGGGCCTCGGCCGTGTCGTCACCCTCTAGCGCGCCAAGCTGAGAGCGTCTTAACCCGGCCTTCCGTATCCTTGTTGGGCCCGGTAGCGGTTGTTATACTGGCGCCGCTGTGTGGCCGCCCTGCATGACCTCGCGGCCAGAGTGAAGGAACCGCCCCATGATCCGTGCTTCATTCCTGTTACTTCTTATCCTTGCCGTTGCCTTTGCCGCCGGCTGTGGCGGCGAGGAACCAGAACCGGCGATGACGGCCCCGGCGCCGGCGCCCACTGTCGATCCAGAACCGCTGCCGCCAGCCGGCACGCCGGCGGGCGAGAACTACCGGACCATTGCGGTCGATGCCCCCTTTCCCCCCTTTTCCAGCTTCGACGACTTTGGCACGATCGCCGGCTTTGACGCCGAGCTGGCGCAAAACCTGATGGGACGGCTCGGTTATGACTATGAGTTTGTCGTCACCACATTCGCGGGCATGCTGGAGAGTATCGGCGCCGGCGAGTTCGACCTGGCCCTGTCGGCCATCAGCCAGCCGGATCCCGTTGCCGGTGTACGCTACAGTGACCCCTATCTGGAGACAGGCCAGGTTCTGGTTGTCCTGGCCAACGAGAGCGAGATCGGCAGCTACCTGGAGATCCCGCCCGGCGTCAGGATCGGCATCATTGCCGACTCGCTGGCGGGACGGCAGGCGGCCACACGTGAGGCCGGCCTGGCCGCCGCCGATCTGGAGGAGTACAGTGGCCCCGGTGCGGCGCTGCAGGCGCTCATCAACGGTGAGATTCGCGGCGCCATTATGGATCATGACGACGCCGAGCATTTCACCCGTACCTATTACGAGCAGCTCAAGATAGCGGGCGGCAGCGGCAACGAGGCCTGGATTACGCGCCAATCGTACGTCATTGCCGTGGGCGCCGAGAATCTCGAGCTGCTGGCAGACGTGAACGAGGCCATTGCCCAGGCCCAGGCCGATGGGACTATCGAGCGCATTACCCGCAACTGGCTGGTCTCTAAAGAGACTATCGATGCGGGCGAGTCGCTCATCGGCACGCCCGGCGACATGATTGTCATCGGCGTCGTCGGCTCGTTGGATAACATCGATCCGGCGTCGCCGCCCGACCCTATCGGTTGGGAAGTGAAGAACAACACCCTGAGCGGCCTCTACATGTTCAGCGCCGACGATGAGCTGACTCCGGTGCTGGCGGCCGGGCCGCCACAGGTCTCGGATGATGGCCTGCAGTACACCTTCCAGCTACGTGAGGGGCTGGCTTTTCCTGATGGCTCGCCGTTTACGGCCGACGACGTGCAGGCGTCGATTAGCCGCGCTTCCCAGCTGGGAAGCTGGCACATCAATAACTTCCTGAAGGACAGCGACGCCAACTCCGTCGCCGACGCCGACGCCGTCCAGGTGCTGGACAGCCATTCCGTGCGGTTTGTGCTGAAGGAGCCGGCCGCCTTCTTCCTCCAGTTGCTGGCGACCCCTCCCTACTTCATCGTCAGCGAAGAGTGCTACGCCAGCGACCCGGCGCCGGTTCGCAACTGCAACGGCATCGGCCATTATGAGATCATCGAATGGGAAGCCAACGAATCAATCCAGCTACAGGCTAACCCGCAGTGGCCGGGTGAAGAGCAGGCGCGCTTCGACAATATCCAGATCCGCTTCTATGACGACCCGCAGCGGCTGCGCAATGCCGTGGAGCTGGGCGCCGTGGATATTGCCTGGGGCAACCTGACACCGGCGGCGGTCAATTCCCTGCTGGCGCAGGACGGCGTGCGCGCCTGGGAAGGGCCGGCTACCTTTAAGAGCTACCTGATCTTCCAGCAGGGCGAACCGCTGTGGCAGACAGAAGTCGTGCGGCAGGCGATTGCCTATGCCGTAGACCGCGAAGGGTTGGCGGCGCTCTTTGACGGCTGGCGCCAGCCGCTCTACAGTCCGCTGCCCAGTAGCGAGCCGTTTGCGCTGCCCGCCCTACCGCAGCGGGATCTGCGCCGCTCGCGGGAGCTGCTGCTTCTGGCCGGCTATGGCGAAGAGCGCCCGCTCATTATGACGCTGTGGCATCTCAATGATGGGCGCTATACCGACCTTGAAGACGAGTATGCGCTGCGGCTGAAGTCCCAGCTGGAAGAGACCGGCATGATCACGGTGGAGCTGCAGAGCGCCGCCTGGGGAACCTACAGCCAGCAAAGCTCGGCCTGCGAATACAGCGCCTTCCTGTTCGGCTGGCCGCCCGTGGGCTGGCCTACTCGCTACCCGGCGGCCATGGGCTGGCTCGACTTCTTCATCACCGACACCGATACACTCTGTTCCAACTACAGCAGCGCGGAGATGGAGGCATTGGCGGCCGAAGCGCGCCAGGCAGACCCGCTAGATCTGGCGGCTCAGGAAGTTATCTACGCGCGCATGCAGACGTTGTGGGCGGAAGAGCTGCCGACGCTGGATCTGACGCAGGAGACGGTGAGGGCGGTGGCTTTGCAGCGAATTGACGGCGTCCGCTTCGACCGGATGGGCCTGCTACATTACGAAACGCTGGTCAAGAACCCGTAGCTTAACCGGTATTGCGGCGCGCCTTCAGCCGCTGCTGGCGGCGCTCGGCGCGCCGGGCCGCCGGCCCCACCACGCGCTCCGTCCCGGCGAAAACGCGGCGGATATTGCCGCGCAGCGACCAGCCGACGATGAGCAGGGTGATGATGGCGCCGACGAGATAGGCCGGCGTGACGATAGCTCCCGTAAAGTAAAGGACGGCAAAGGCGATGACGATGGTCAGGCCCATGGCTAAGGAGGCAACCGAGGCCATCCCTGTCCACAGAATCACTCCGACGACGACGACGATGGCAATGGGGACGATAGGCAGCCAGACTGCCCCCGCCCAGCCGACGTTGGGACCGGTGCCGGCGCCGCCGCGCCAGCCGAGGAAGATGGACCAGTTGTGGCCGATGATCGCGGCGGCTCCGACGACGATCTCAACCCAGGGCAGCAGCGCGGGCGTCACCAGTGACCCGAAGACGGCGCGGGCAATCCAGATAGCGGCCGCGCCTTTGAGCACGTCGCCGATTGCCGTCGCGCCGCCGACGACCGGCCCCGCGGCGCGCATGGCGTTTGTGCCCCCTGTCCGCCCACTCTGCACCTCGCGCAGATCGAGCCCCTTGACCAGCTTGACGATGATCCAGCCAAAGGGGATGGCGCCAAAAAAATAGCCGATCAGCGCGGCGGGCAGTAAGGTCAGCAGGTCCATGTCGCTTGTATTCCTCCAGGCCGGCGAGCCTCAGGGCCCCCTGCCGCCGGCGTCCTCCGTATGCATATTCTATAACACCATGCGCGGCCTGGCGTCACGTGATTGTCAGCGGGCGCTCTTCCGCCGCACCGTCGCGGATGGCAAAGGCCCGCACCGCCGGCCGGTCGGGCTGCGCCAGAGAAACGATGATAGAGAGCGCATCCGGATAGTAAGCCTGGCTAATGTCCTGCTCGGAAGGGGCGTCCGGCCCATGCGGGTGGGAGTGATAGATGGCTAACAGCTCCCAACCGGCCTCTTCAAAGCTCATGAATGCCTGCAGCTGCTGCAGGGGCGCCATCTCGAAGGCCGTCGTGCTGTGCAGCCGGTTTTCGACGGGATAGATGGCGGCGGCCGCACCCTTGTCCCCGGCCAGCAGCCCGCAGGCCTCCTCAGGATAGGCGTCGCGCAGGTGCGCCAGCATTTGGGCGTAGAGCGCGGCGCTGAGTTGTAGCCCGGCTTTCACCACCCTGTCTCCATCCAGAAAGCGGGCGCCGCTGCCCGGCAGCAGCGCGTTTACTTATGGATGCCGCCTTCGGTCAGCCGCCGTGCATCCAGCAGCCTGTCGGCCTCCTCGGCGCTCAGGTAGCCTTTCTCAATGACCACCTCGCGCACCGTGCGGTCGGTCGCCATCGCCTCTTTGGCAACTTCGGCGCCGCGCGCATAGCCGATCACCGGGTTAAGCGCCGTCACCAGGATGGCATTCTTGGCCAGCCAGCCTTCGGCCTTCTCGCGGTTCGCCTCGATACCGGCAACCATCTTGTCGGTGAACGCCCGCACGGCGTTAGTCATGATGTCCATAGCCTGGAAGAGGTTATAGCCCATGACAGGCATCATCACGTTCAGCTCTAGCTGGCCTGCCTGGCCAGCCAGCATAATCGTCAGGTCGTTGCCCATGACGTGGAATAGCGCCTGATTCAACATCTCGGCCATGACTGGATTCACTTTGGCCGGCATGATTGACGAGCCCGGCTGGATAGTCGGCAGCTGCAGCTCGGCCAGCCCGGTGCTGGGACCGGAGCTGAGCAGGCGAATGTCATTGGCAATGCGTGTCAGGTCCTGCGCCGTGGTGCGCAGCGCGCCGCTGAAGTGAACCGGGTCAGCCTGGCTCTGCATCGACTCAAACAGGTCGTCCGATTCAGCCAGCTCAATCCCGGTCAGCCGGCTCAGGGTAGCGACCATGCGCGCGTGGTACTCCGGGTGCGCGTTGAGGCCGCTGCCGGTTGCCGTGCCGCCAATACCCAGCCGGCGCAAGCCTTCGGCGGCCGCGGCCACCTTTTCCCGATCCCGCTCGATAGCGCGCGCGTAGGCGCCAAACTCCTGGCCCAGGCGCACGGGTACTGCATCCTGCAAGTGCGTGCGGCCGCTCTTCACCACGTCGTCAAAGGCCGCCGCCTTGTCGCGCAGCGCCTGTGCCAGGCGGTCCAGCGCATCGAGCAGCGCCGGCAGCCGCCAGAGCGCGCCCAGCCGGATCGCCGTGGGAATGGTGTCGTTGGTCGACTGCGCCATATTGACGTGATCGTTGGGGTGAACCGGCTTGGCCGCAGCGCTGAGGTCGTAGCCGAGGATTTCGTTGGCCCGGTTGGCAATGACCTCGTTCACGTTCATGTTGTGGCTCGTGCCGGCGCCGGCCTGAATCGGGTCCACCACAAACTGGTCCGCCAGCTTTCCGTCCAGGATTTCGTCGGCGGCCAACCGGATGGCGCGGGCAATCTCGCCGCCGCTGATCGTTTTGCCGCCGATCTGGCGCTCCACAAAGAGGCCCAGGTCGTCGTTGACCTCGGCGGCGGCGCGCTTAATCATGACCATCGCCCAGATGAAGGCCGGGTACTGGCGCAGGCCGCTAATCGAGAAGTGCTCAATCGCCCGCTGCGTCTGGGCGCCCCAATAGGCGCCGATGGGCACCCGCACCTCGCCAAGAGAGTCTTTTTCAATACGGTAGTCGGTCTCGGCCACAGCTCACTCCTATGCACGAACAGGAAAGCGGAAAGGCCGGCAGGACGGCGGCCTACCCGCCCCAATAAGAACCGGATTGGCCGACAGGTCAGTAACGACAGTCGGCCAATCCGGAATGTCAGCGACGAATGAACCTTCCCACCGCGCGCGCGGCGCGAACCCTACATATCGAGGGCGTCGTAACCGGGCCCCATGGAGAAGAAGTCGTAGTTCGGTGGAATATCCTCGGTCAGATCCAGGACTTCTCCCCCCTGGAGCTGCTTGGCGTTGAGCACGTTGACGGCGTGCCCATCGACCTCGCCCTGGAACGGCTGCCCGTCCGGGAGCAGTTCCTTCGTATTGGCGATCCATTGCCCGGGCCGCACCTCGTAGTCGAAAGGAACTTCCTCTTCAGGGAAAATCGCTTCGTAGGGGCACTCTGGCACGCACGCGCCACAGTCTATACAGGTATCCGGGTCAATGTACAGCCAGGGCCACTCTTCCTCGGGCTTGCCCAGAACCATGCACTCAACCGGACACACTTCGACACAGGCCGTGTCGCGCAAGCAGAGTCTGGTCACAATGTGAGTCATCGAAAATCTCCTTCCTCAAAAAAGCTGGCGCAGGATGGCGACAGGCTCCTGTACCAGAACAATAACCCGCTACCGGGCGTTACGGTAGTTTTCGGCTACCTGATCCCAGTCGATTGTATTCCACCAGGCGCTGATGTAGTCAGGACGGCGATTCTGGTAGTTGAGGTAATAGGCATGCTCCCAGACGTCGACGCCGAGAATGGGCGTATCGCCGGACATATAAGGGCTGTCCTGGTTGGCGGTGCCATAAACGTCGAGGCTGCCATCGCCCTTGACGACCAGCCAGCCCCAGCCAGAGCCAAACTGGCCGGCGGCGGCGCCGCTGAGCTTTTCCTTGAAGGCCTCGAAGCTGCCGAACTTCTCGTTAATCGCGTCGGCAAGCTCGCCCGACGGCATGCCGCCGCCGTTGGGGCTCATGACTTTCCAGAAGAGGGAGTGGTTAGCAAAACCGCCGCCATTGTTGCGCACTGCCGTGCGGATCTCAGCCGGGAGCTGATCGATGTTGCGCAGGATCTCGTCAATGCTCCTATTCTGCCACTCGTCGTGCCCCTCGAGCGCTTTATTGAGGTTGTTGGTATAGGCAGCATGATGTTTGTCGTGGTGGATGCTCATCGTGCGTGCGTCAATGTGGGGTTCGAGCGCGTCTTCAGCATAGGGTAGAGGGGGAAGTTCAAAAGCCATGTCAAGCTCCTTTCTGGTGGTAACGTATGGACAGTGGGGTCTTTTGGCCTCAGACAAAAAGTTGTCTAAGATCCAGATAGAACTATTGTTGTGGTGCGAGCAGCATACGCTGCGATCATGGTCATTCTAGCTTTTGCCCTGACCTTTGTCAAACGAGGCGCCCTGTGTCATCTGCACGTGAAACCTGGCTGAAAAGGCCAACTTTGCCGCCGCGGCTGGCGCTGCTCGCCGGTGTGCTGGCGACCTCGACCAGCGCCATTCTCGTCCGCTATGCGCAAGAGGATGCGCCCTCGCTGGTCATTGCCGCCGGCCGCCTTAGCGTGGCTTCCCTCCTTCTGCTACCTCTGGCCGCGCGCCGCGGCACGGAGCTGCAGAGGCTGCCGCGGCCGGGCTGGCGCCTCGCGCTGCTTTCTGGATTTCTCCTCGGCCTCCATTTTGCCGGCTTTATCTCCTCGCTGCGCTTCACCTCCATTGCCGCCGCCACCGTCCTGGCGACGAGCACGCCTGTCTGGGTCGGCGTGGCCGCGCCGTTGCTGCTCGGCGAGCGTCTGACCCGGCCGGTGGTGGCCGGGCTGGCGGTGGCGCTGCTGGGCAGCGGCCTCATCGGCTTCGAGGGTAGCGGCGGCGACGGTCAGTCGCTGCTGGGCAATGCCCTGGCCCTCAGCAGCGCCCTCACCGGCGCCGCTTACCTGATCATCGGCCGGCGCCTACGCCCGCAGCTTTCGCTGGTCTCCTACACCAGTATCGTCTACGGCATGGCCGCCCTCACGCTCTTACTGCTGACCGTGCTCGCGCAGCAGCCGCTGCTCGGCTATCCGGCCCAGGTCTACGTTCTCTGCCTGCTGATGGCGCTCTTCCCGCAGCTGCTCGGCCACTCTTCCTACAACTACGCGCTGGCCTTTCTCCCCGTGGCCTACGTCTCCATTGCCGTGATCAGCGAGCCCGTCGGCGCCAGTCTGCTTGGCTGGCTGCTCTTTGACGAAGTCCCCGGCCGCAGCACCATCGCTGGCGGCGCGCTCATCGTCGGCGGTGTGCTCCTCGCCAGCCGCCGCTGACGGGCGGAGTGTGGCCGGTAACGGGCCGCGCGAGCGCTTCTTCTAACTCAGGTCATGTATTTAGCCAACAAGATTCTTACAGTCCTCCCCTAGAGTAGGCAGGATAAGGGTCTTGAGGCTCACGATGGGCAGCCGGGAAGCGATAGACCTGCAGACAGAGGACGTGTACGCATGGGAAGAGTGGTCGGCATCGACCTGGGTACAACATATTCGTCCGTCGCGCTCGCCGAGGGCGGCGATGTTACCGTCATTACGACGCGCGAAGGAAAGCAGGTTAGCTCCGTCGTCGCCATTGGCCGTAATGGGGATCGTTTGCTGGGCCGCGCCGCCTATGAGCAGGCAGCGTTCAATGCCCAGAACACCGTCTTTGCCGTGAAACGGCTGCTGGGCCGCTCCTACGATGACCCGGAGGTGGCGCGCCAGCATCCTGACGTGGCCGGCCGCCTGCGGCCTGGCCCGCACGGCGACGCCCGCATCTTTATGCCGGCCGCCGGCAAAACCTTCTCCCCGGCCGAAATCGCCGCCCAGCTCCTGGCTCATCTGCGCCTCGAGGCCGAAGCCTATCTCGGCGAGCAGGTGCGTGATGCTGTGATCAGTGTGCCGGCCTATTTTAGCGAGCGACAGCGACAGGCAGTCAGAGACGCGGCCCTTATTGCCGGGCTGCGCGCCCGCCAGATCATCAACGAGCCAACGGCCGCCGCGCTAGGCTACGGCTATGCCCAACAGCGTCGCGGTGCCATTCTGGTCGTGGACCTCGGCGGCGGCGCCTACGATGTCTCGCTGCTCGACGTTGGCGACGGCGCCGTGGCCGTCCGCGCCAGCAGCGGCGACACGCGCCTGGGCGGCGCCGATTGGGACAGCCTCATCGCAGATTGGATTGTCGAATCCTTTTTGCGGCGGGAGGCCATCGACCTGCGCCGCGAGCCACAGGCCATGCAGCGCGTCCGCCACGCGGCCGAGCGCGCCAAGATTGCCTTATCGACGGCCGAGTTGGCCGACATCCATCTGCCTTTTATTGCCACCACCGCTGATGGTCCGCGCCACCTGCGCCTGCAGCTGGAGCGCCGCCAGTTCGAGGCGATGGCCGCGCCGCTGCTAGCACGGCTGGCCGCTCCGATTGAGCACGTCCTTGCCGATGCCCGTATCGACGCCGCCTCGCTCGACGCGGTGGTGCTGGTCGGCGGCTCATGTCCTATGCCCATGGTGCGGCGCATCATTGCCGAGATTACCGGAATTACACCGCAGACGCCGCCTGAGCCGGAGCTGGCCGTGGTGCGCGGCGCCGCACTGCAGGCTGGCGCCCTCGCCGGCGCAGTCGAGGCTGTCAGAGTCCACGATGTGACGCCGTTAAGCCTTGGCGTGGAGACGGTGGGTAGCATGATGGCGACCGTCATCCCACGCAATACGCCGGTGCCCGTGCGCCGCTCGCAGGTGTTCAGCACCTCAGAGGATGGGCAGACGGCCGTCGAGGTCCACGTGCTGCAGGGCGAGCGGCCGATGGCGATTGACAACGAAACGCTTGGCGTTTTCCGGCTGGAAGGTATTCCAGCGGCGCCGCGCGGCATCCCTCAGATCGAAGTCACTTTCACTATCGACGAGAGTGGGATGCTGCACGTCAGCGCCCAGGAGCTGCTCTCTGGCGCCAGCCAGACCGTTTCCCTGGCGGCGACGCCCTCGCCAAGCGCTGCGGAAGTGGCGCAGATGGTGCAGGAGGCCGAGCGCTGCGCTTCCCGCGACATTCGCCAGCGCAACCTTGTCGAGGCGCGCACCGCGGCCCGGCAGATGCTCTATAACCTGGAGCGCAGCTGGCGCCAGGACCAAAACGGCGCCCGACCCGCTCTGGATACGGAGCTATGGCCGCAGGTTACTGCGCTCGAAGAGGCCATCCAGGGCACGGACCCCGACCAGATTCGCCGCCTGACAGCCGAGCTGCAGGAGGCCAACACGGCCGTTGCGGCGGGACGGCCGCGCCGCGGCGAATAGACGCCACAGCCAGCGGGCCCTGGCCGGCTCTCCTCATCTCCATATGGCCCCTGTAGCCAATCGGCTATAATGGGCTACCGTGTCAACTATCGGCATTAATGCCCATCTCCTCTCCGGGGAGGCCGGCTACCGGCGCGCCGGCATCCACCATTACATCCTCCAGCTCCTGCAGCATCTACCGGCGGCGAGAGAAGGACGGTACGAGGTGTTTACCGGGGGCAATCCCGGCTTTGCGCGGCCGGACATGCGTTTCATCACATCCCGGCTGCCGACGGCGCGCCGCGGCGCCCGGATTCTCTGGGAACAGCTCGTCTGGCCTTACGCCGCCTGGCGCGCCGGGCACGACCTGCTGCACAGCATGGCCTTTGTAACGCCGCTGCTGGCGCCGGCGCCGGCGGTCGTCACCGTCTACGACCTCAGCTTTATCCACTATCCTGAGCAGTTCCCCCGTCTACAGCGCCTCTATCTGGCGACCCAGACACGGCGCTCCTGCCGCCGGGCGCGGCGCGTGGTCGCCATTTCCGAATCGGGCCGGCAGGATATCATCGCGCACTTTGGCGTGGCGCCGGAGCGGGTCGACGTCGTGCCGCCGGCCGTGGACGAGCAGTTTCGCCCGCTCCCCGCCGAGGCTGTCGCCGCCTTTCGTCGTCAGCGCCAGCTCCCGGAGCGGTTTGTCCTGCACGTCGGCACGTTGCAGCCGCGTAAGAACGTGCCGATGCTGCTGGAGGCGATGGCCCGGCTGCGCCGGCCAGAACTGCCCCTGGTCCTGATCGGCGGCCGTGGCTGGCTCTACGACGAGATTGATGCACGCATCGAGGCTTTGGGTTTGCAGCGCCAGGTTCAATTTGCCGGCTACGTCGAAGATGATCTGCTCCCCTTCTGGTACAATGCGGCTTCGCTCCTCGTCTTCCCCTCACGCTACGAAGGGTTCGGGATGCCGGTGCTGGAAGCGCTGGCCTGCGGCACGCCGGTCGTCGCCGCCAACGCCTCGGCTATCCCGGAAGCCGGCGGCAAGGCAGCCCTCTACTTTGAGCCAGGCGACGTGGGTAGCTTAGTTAAGCAGATGTTAGCAGCGCTCGACAGCCCAGAGCAGGCGGCTACAATGCGCGCCGAGGGACTGCACCACGCCGCTACATTTTCCTGGGCCAATTCAGGGGATGCGATGGGTCATGTCTACCAGCGCGCGCTGACCGATTCTCGAAGCCAGCCAGCTCGCTTGCCTGAGCGGAGATAGCAACAAGCAGCAGTATGAACCGGCGCCTCATTCGTACCTGGACTGTTATCAGCGACATTGTGCTGATCAACCTGGCCTTTGCCTTTGCCTACGTGGTCCGCTACGAATTCCAGTGGCTCTTCAGCACAACGTTCCGGGCGACCTACAGCAGCTATCTGGGCCAGCAGGCGCTGTTGACCCTGCTGCTGATCATTATTTTTGCCCAGAACAAAGTGTGGCGGCGGCGGCGCGGCGAAGTCCTCATCGACGAGATCTTCCGCCTGACCTACGCGGCGGCCACGGGCATCGCCTTGATGATGGCTTTTACCTTCTTCTCGCGCCCCCTCGCCTTCTCCCGGCTGCTCCTCGTCTGGGCGCTGCTCTTTATCGTCCTCTTCCTCTCGGCGTCGCGCCTGCTGCGCCGCCTCATCCTGCGCTGGAATTACCGGCACAACCGCGGCGTCGATCGCGCCCTCATCGTCGGTTCCGGTGAGGCCGGGCGCGGCGTGATGCGCACGCTGCTTGCCCGGCCCGACCTTGGCTTCCACGCCGTGGGCTATCTGGACGACGGCAGCGGCGAGAACAATATCGGCCTGGGCCGCATTCCCCACCTGGGCACAATCCCTGACCTGCAGCAGGTGCTGGAAGAACATCCCGATCTGCATACCGTGTTCATCGCCCTACCGGCGCAGCGGCACGGCGAGATGACCACGATTGTCGAGATCTGCCAGGATCACAACGTACAGGCACAGGTGGTGCCGGACCTCTTCCAGATGAGCCTGCACAGGGTGGAGTTCAGCAACATGGCCGGCCTGCCGATGCTGAGCGTGCGCGATGTGGGTATGAGCCGGCCGGCACAGGCGGTGAAACGGATCCTCGACGTTTTCGTCGTCGTGCTGCTCTCCCCCATTGCCCTGCTCCTCAGCCTCTTCATCGCCGTCGCTATCAAGCTGGAAACGCCCGCCGGCCCCGTCTTTTACGCCGCGGACCGTGTTGGAAAGAATGGTCAGCTCTTTCGGATGTTCAAGTTCCGCTCGATGGTCGTCGACGCCGACGAGCAGAAGGAGGCGCTGCAGGAGTACAACGAGGCGATGGGCCCGATCTTCAAGATCCGCAACGATCCGCGGCTGACGATGGTCGGGCGAATTATCCGGCGGCTGAGCCTGGACGAGCTGCCCCAGTTCTGGAACGTGCTGGTGGGCGACATGAGCCTGGTTGGCCCGCGCCCGCCCCTCCCGGCGGAAGTCGCCTGTTACCAGCCGTGGCACCATCGCCGGCTGGAGGTCAAGGGCGGGTTGACCGGCCTTTGGCAAACCAGCGGCCGCTCCGACCTGACATTCGACGAGCAGTGCCTGCTCGACATCTACTACATCGAAAACTGGTCGCTGGCCCTTGATATCCGGCTGATTCTGCAGACCGTCCCCTATTTGCTGCTGGGGCGCGGCGCTTATTGAGGGGAACCGTCAGTCCTCTTCCCCGCCGGGCAGCAGCGGCTGATCCAGCCGCACCAGCTCGCCGTGGACGTTGATGACGATGCGAAAGCCCATCATGCCCAACATATCGCGCGCCTGCGGCGGCAGACCCTGCGCCAGAATTTGATCCACCGTTACATTGCGCATCTGGGATTCAATGGCCGCCTTGGTCATCAGATCGTCGCTGCCGATCATCTGCAGCATCTGGGCCACAGCCATATCCTGGTTCTCATGAAGCTGTTCGACGAAGAAGGCCAGCACCTCGCGGTCAATCCGTTCCGCATCGATGTGCCGCAGGAAGCCGTCGTCGTCAATGACGTAGAACTGGTCGCTGCCGACTGTCGTCGTCGCTACCGGATTATCGAACTCGTCAACCACAAGGCCAGAGAAGAGCGCCTGATATGCCACCGGAATATCCTCAACCACTTGTAAGTCGTTGCACTGTACATTACAACCTTCACGTAAAATATATCTAATAGTCGATCTAGAAAAGGCCAATCTGTGGTAAAATAAGAACTTACGTTCGAGCCGACCACACTTCTAGCGCTTAGAAGAGGAATATGATTATGGCCGAGTTTAGGTTAGTCTCACCCTTCCAGCCAACCGGCGACCAGCCCGAAGCCATCGCCAAATTAACCGAAGGTCTGAATGCAGGCTACCGTTACCAGACGCTGTTGGGCGCTACCGGGACGGGGAAGACCTATGCCATAGCCAAAGTCATCGAAAACGTGCAGAAGGCCACGTTGGTGATTGCCCATAACAAGACGCTGGCAGCGCAGCTTTATAGCGAGTTTAAGGAGTTCTTCCCTCAGAACGCCGTATCCTACTTCGTCAGCTACTACGACTATTACCAGCCGGAAGCCTACGTGCCCCGGCACGACCTCTTTATCGAAAAAGAGACCCAGATCAACGACGAGATTGACCGGCTGCGGCTGCTGGCAACCTCTAACCTGATGAGCCGCAGCGACGTGATCATCGTCGCCAGCGTCTCCTGCATCTACGGCATTGCCAACCCTACCGCCTGGGGCAAGGTCTCGGTGAGCCTGCAGCGCGGTCAGGTCTACCGGCGCGATAATGTGCTGCGCCATCTCGTGGACATCCAGTACGAGCGCAACGACATGGATTTGCGCCGCGGCGTCTTCCGCGTGCGCGGCGATACGCTGCAGCTGATGCCAGCCTATGCCGAGACGGCTTACTCCGTCGAGTTCTGGGGCGACGAGATAGAGCGCATCAGCGAGTTCGATCCGCTGACAGGCGAGGTGCTGGCCGAACACGTCGGCGTGGAGATCTTCCCCGCCAAGCAGTTTATCACCGACGAAGCCAAGCTGCGCCAGGCGATTATCGACATCGAGGATGAGCTGGAAGCGCGGCTGGCCTACTTCCGTGAGCAGAAGATGTACCTGGAAGCGCAGCGCCTGGAGCAGCGCACCCGTTACGACCTGGAGATGCTCAAGGAGATCGGCTACACCAGCGGCATCGAGAATTACAGCCGGCACATGGACCAGCGCCAGCCAGGCGAGCCGCCCTGGACGCTGCTCGACTACTTCCCCCGCGATTTTCTACTCGTCCTCGACGAAAGCCACATGACCATTCCGCAGATTCGCGGCATGTGGGGCGGCGACCGCAGCCGTAAGGAAACGCTGGTCGAATACGGCTTCCGCCTGCCCAGTGCGCTGGACAACCGCCCGCTCAACTTCGAGGAGTTTGAGGAGCGGGTCAACCAGGCCATCTTCACCAGCGCCACCCCGGCGGAGTTCGAGGAACAGCATTCGGCCCAGGTTGTGCAGCAGATTATCCGGCCGACCGGTATCCTCGACCCGGAAATCGAGGTGCGGCCCGTGCGCGGGCAGGTGGACGACCTGCTGGGCGAAATCCGCAAGCGGACGGCCAGAGGGCAGCGCGTCCTGGTCACGACCCTCACCAAGCGCATGGCCGAAGACCTGAGCGACTATCTGCTGGAGATGGGCGTGAAAGTGCATTACCTGCACTCGGAAGTCCACACCATCGAGCGCACCGAGATTTTGCGTGACCTGCGCACCGGCGTCTTCGACGTCGTGGTGGGCATTAACCTCCTGCGCGAAGGGTTGGACCTGCCGGAGGTGTCGCTGGTGGCAATTCTGGACGCCGACAAGGAGGGCTTCCTTCGCTCCGACAAGGCGCTGATCCAGACGACCGGGCGCGCCGCGCGCCATGTCGAGGGCAAGGTGATCATGTATGCTGACACGATCACCGACTCGATGCGGCGGGCAATTGAGGAGACTGACCGCCGTCGCGCCGTGCAGCAGGCTTACAACGAGGAGCACGGCATCGAGCCACGCAGTATCGTCAAGGCGCTGCGCGACCTCACCGATGACATCATCCGGGAACAGACGAAGGACGAGGAGCGGGAGCTGGTGCTGGCCGACGAGCGCGCCGTCTATACGACGGCGGCCGACATGCCCAAGGCCGAGCTGAACCGGCTCATCAACGAGCTGGAGAAGCAGATGAAGGCCGCGGCGGCCGCGCTGGAGTTTGAGAAGGCGGCCATGCTCCGTGACCAGGTGCGGGAAATGCGCCAGACATTGGCCCTGAAAGAGGCCGACGCCGAGGAGCTGCCGGCGTGGGAGAAGATGCGTCGCCTGGACGAGGCCGGCGTCGGCTACAGCGCTAACTGATAGGCAACGGAACTGGAGCGCGGGCATTCTGCCCACTTTCGTGGTGCAGAATGCCCGCGCTCTATGTAACGCCCCAACTTCATACCCCCGCGACCACCGGCGCCAATGGCTTTACAGGCGGCATCGGATACAATTGATTGCATGGAAACTATACTTTCGCGGGAACAGGAAGATCTGCTCAAACGCACGCGCAACGTGCTGGCCCAGCTCCGGGATCTCATGGCCGATGCGGGCGCGACGGAGCAGGAACGTTCTGCTCTCGCCGAGTCGATCCGCCAACTTGACGAGTTCTTTTTGCTCGTCGTGGCCGGCGAGTTCAACAGCGGTAAGTCGGCCTTTATTAATGCGCTCATTGGCCACCCGGTGCTGCAAGAGGGCGTCACGCCGACGACGAGCCAGATCCACGTGCTGCAGTACGGCGAGGAGGCGGGCCGCACGCCGCGCGAGCAGGGCGTCTGGGTGCACACCGCCCCTGTCGAGCTGCTGCGCAGCATCAACATTGTCGATACGCCTGGCACCAATGCCATCCTGCGCGAGCACGAGGCGCTGACGGCCGAGTTCATTCCGCGCAGCGACCTCGTCCTCTTTGTTACCTCTGCCGACCGTCCCTTCAGCGAAAGCGAGCGCGCCTTCCTGACCCGTATCCGCGACTGGGGCAAGAAGATTGTGCTCATCGTCAATAAGATTGACATCCTCGAAGATGAGGAGGCGCGCCAGCAGGTTGTCAGCTTCGTGCGCAATGCCGGCGAAACGATGCTCGGCGATATCGCCGCCGTCTTCCCGGTGTCGGCCCGCCAGGCGAGGCTGGCCAAGACGGGGCAGCCCCAGCTCTGGGAGCAAAGCCACTTTGAGGCCGTCGAGAGATACATTCACGATACGCTGGACGATGAAGGACGTTTCCGCCTCAAGCTGTTGAACCCGCTCGGCGTGGGCCACCGCCTGGTGCAGCAGCAGCTGGCCGATACGGAAGCCAACCTCAAGCTGCTCCAGGATGATAGCGTGCTGCTGGACGACATTAACCGGCAGATGACCTATTACAACGACGATATGCAGCGTAATTTTAAGGCGCGGCTGGGCGAGATTGACAACATCGTCTTTGAGATGGAGCGGCGCGGCAACGCCTTCTTCGACGAGATGCTGCGCATTGGCCGCATCCCCGACCTGATCCGCAGCAAGCAGATCGAGCAGGCCTTTGAGGAGCAGGTAGTTGCCGACACACCGCGGCAGATCGAGCACCGGGTGGCGGAGCTGGTCGATTGGATGGTCGAGCAGGATCTGCGCCAGTGGACGGCGGTCGCCGAGCACCTGGCCGAGCGCAAGAAGGAGCAGGCGGCGCGCATCGTCGGCCAGGGCGGGCCGCGCGAAGGCACGCTGGCCTACGACCGCACACGGCTCATCGAGTCGATTGGGCAGGCGACGCGACGCGCCATCGAGACTTACGACGAGGAGCGTGAGGCGGAAGAGATTGCCGAGGCGGCGCGCCAGGCTGTGGTCAATACCGGCATCGCCGGCGTCGGCCTCGGGTTAGGAGTGGCGGTTGCCATTGCCGCGCACGTCGCCGTGCTCGACTGGACCGGCATCATCGGCGGCCTGACGGCGGCGACGATTGGCCTGCTGATCCTTCCGGCGCGGCGGCGCCGGGCGAAAGTCGAGCTGGAAGAAAAGCTGGCCGATCTGCGCCAGCGACTGATGAGCAGCCTCAGCGAGCAATTCGACCGGGAGATGCGGCGCAGCGCCAGCCGCGTCGAGGATACGGTGGCTCCTTTCTCCCGTTTTGTGCGCGGTGAAAAGGAGAAACTGGAAGGCCAGTATGAGACGCTGGTGGAGCTGGAGGCCCACCTGCAGGGGTTGAAACGCCAGCTAGATGCCTGACAGACCCAGGAACAAGCAGACAAAAAAGGGCGCTCCGGCCATTTCCGGAGCGCCCTTTTTGCTTCTTCTTTCTACTTGCCGCGGCTTCCCTGAAACATTGGCCAGAGAACGCCGCCAATGGCGCCGAAGAGCAAGCCGCCAAAGACCGAGAAGCAGACGCCCACGAGCAGACCCCCGATTCCGGCGGTCGTCGTCGACTCGATCGGCAGGCCTTCGAGACCCTCAAGCTGCTCAAACGCTGCCGCCATACCCCCGGTAGCCGAGGTGACCAGGCCGTTAATCAGCGCGTAGACCAACCCGGCAAAACCGCCGGCAAGGGCGCCGCCGAGCGCACTCTGGCCCGTCGTCTCTTTCCCGGGCGTGAAATAGCCATAGGCCATGCCGGTCCCGATGGGCAGCGCGAACCAGGCCACGCACAACAATGGCAGGAGCAGGCAATTCAGAAAGGGGATAATGCCGAGCAGCGCCAGCAACAACCCCACTGCTGCTCCGAGGCCCCCCGCCTTGAGCACGCTGTTCATGTTGACGTTCATGACGAAACCCTCCTTATACTTGACGGTGAGAAACGGCCCGCCGCCGGCGGCGGCGAATGACCCAGGCAATGATATAGGCAAAGAGGACTATGAGCAGCAAGCTCATAATGATCGGGATCAGCAACGAGAGCACGGAGACAAAGACGGCGACCAGATCCTCCAGAAGGCTGACGAACCAGTTGCCCGTCCCGGCCGTGCCCGCCGTGACCGCTGGACGAACGGCGGCCTTCGTCGCGTGCACGCCCCCGGCCAGAACGAGCCCCGCCCCAAGCGCCAGCACAGGACTGACATCCGTTACCACGTCGGCATTAGCGGCGAACACCAGCGCGCCGGCAGCGGGACGCACGAGCGTCTGGATCAGGTCATTCACCGTATCGACCGCCGGAATCTTGTCAACCGTCATCTCGATGAGTAACAGGACGGCGATCAGCCCGATCGACCACCAACTACCGAGTACATCGTAGGGCTCCGCAAGGCGCAGCAGCGGCTGGCCGGCCGGAAAGCGGGCGGCGAGCGCCACGATGAGCAGGGGGATGTAGGCGTTGAGCCCGGCGCTGCTCGCTAGGCCAAAGGCGGCGCCAATGCCGCCGAGCGCGGCCACCACATTCATTGTGCGTACACCTCCTGGCCCTCTGCGGCCATCGCACTACAGCCCGGGAAAGCCGGTCATCGTCCCAGTCAGCGTCCAACGCACATAGCTGACCAGAGCGATTTGGGCGACGGCGAGGATGGGGCCGGCGAACAGAAATGGCGCCACCTGCCGCCAGGCCGTCGCCTTGCCGTCGCGCCGCGCCAGAATCAACAGAAACATCGTGTTCAGCACGGCGATAATCAGGATGACGCCCGCCGCGCTGATAACAGCCATTACGTAAGAAAGCGCCGGCAGGTTGCTCAACAGCAGCAGGGCCACAAGGAGCGCCAGCGCAGCCACCCCGGCCAGCTCGCGCAGGGAGGCTACCGAGGGCGCCCACTCCGGCTGGCGCCACAGCGTCTGCGCCAGCGCCGGCGCCACGACGAGGCCCATCGCCAGACCCGTGCCCATCCCCGTTAGCAGACGCAGCCCGTTGCGCGGCTGGTAGAGGTGCGGCGCTTCCGGGAAGAAATGGCTATATGAGTTGAGGCCATCGACGGCCATCGCCGCAATGAACAGGCCCAGGGCGAGCAAGGACGGCAGCGGCGGCAGTCCGGCGCGCCGGCCGCGCCCCGAGAGCAGGAGCACAGTAAAGGCCAGCACCACGCCGAGATAGATGCCAGTGCAGCGGGCACAGAGAGGAAACTGGCGCCCGCCGACGGTAAACGACCGCCCCGTGATGCGGTGGCAGATGGCATAACCGGCATAATCGCCGGCCTCCAGCACGGGGTCGTGCGCCAGATGCGCCGGATCGCTCAGACTGTAAAAGGCCAGCAGGAAAAGAGAGCCGAGCAGAACCGCCAGCAACCGCCAGCGGCGCGAGCTGCCGGCCGGAAGCGCCACTGACTGCATAGGTCTTGCCTCGTCGTCTTCGTACACGCGACCCCGGTCTCGGCTGGTAGTTTCTGACGGCATTATAACAGAAACAGGGTATGATAGGTTGCTGCAAGCAGGCCAGGTGACCGCGACCGGCAATGCCGGTTGAGGAAAGTCCGCACTCCATAGAGCAAGGCGCCGGCTAACAGCCGGGCGGGGCAACCCGACGGCAAGTGCAACAGAGAGTAGACCGCCTACGTTCTCTCCTATGGGAGAGAGCCGGTAAGGGTGAAAGGGTGGTGTAAGAGACCACCGGCAGCGGCAGTAATGTCGCTGGCCAGGCAAACCCCGCCGGGAGCAAGGCCAAGCAGGACGCTGTCTCTGCGGAGACAGGGAGTTGCTCGCTCCTCGTCGTCCAGGTAGGCTGCACGAGGCGCCCAGTAATGGTCGCCCTAGATAGATGGTCACCACCACCATTGCCGCGCAGTCGGCATAGTGGCACAGAATGCGGCTTATCGGCCGGCTTGCAGCTTCTGCACTGTCAGAGAGAGGCGGCTTGTGGCGAGTGTTACAGCAGTAGCACTTGCCGCATGCCGCCTTTTGCGTATAACATCGATGCGAACGTATCTGCAATGTGTGCCAGTGGTCAAGCGATGATTCACGTCAACTTCATCTGTCTGGGTAACATCTGCCGTTCGCCCATGGCCGAAGCTGTGTTCCAGACGCTGGTGGTGGAAGCCGGGCTGGACGGGAAAATAACCGCCGACTCGGCCGGCACTGGCTCGTGGCACGTGGGCGAGCCGGCTCACCAGGGCACGCGGCGTGTCCTGCGCCGTCACGGCATCGACTATAGCGGCCGGGCGCGCCAGATCGCTAGAGCCGATATGGCCCCGGACCATTACATTGTGGCCATGGACGCGAGTAACGTGGACGAGCTGCGCCGCCGTTTTGGCGACCATCCTCGCCTTTACCGGCTGCTCGACTTTGCCGGCGACCTTGAGGAAAGAGACGTGCCCGACCCATATTATAGCGGCAACTTCGACCACGTTTTCCGGCTGGTCGAAGCGGGCAGCCGTGGCCTGTTAGACCATATCCGGGAAGAACACGGGTTATAGCTGCGCACGCCCGGCCGGCCTGGTTGGCCGCCGGGTCATGACCAGACCATTCTCTGGAGGAGAAGCGAATGGAACATGAAGTGATTGTCGTCGGAAGCGGGCCGGCCGGCTCCGCTGTGGCGATGGCGCTATCGCAAAAGGGCTACGACGTCTTGATGCTCGACCGCCGGCCATTTCCTCGCGACAAAATCTGCGGCGACGCCGTGCCCGCCGGCGCCCTAGACCTGCTCTACGCGCTGGGTATGGAAGAGAAGATTCGCGCCGCCGGCTTTTACTACATCGACAAGATACGGCTCGTGTCGCCCAAGGGTTATACCATGGACGCCGATCTGGACGAGAATCACCACCGGGCGCGCTCGGCTATCGTGCCCCGCATGCAATTCGACGCCCTCCTGCACGACCATGCGGTGGATTCCGGCGTCGCCTTCAAAGTCGCCCAGGTCAAGGAGCCCATCATCGAAGACGGCCAGGTGCGTGGGGTCCGCGCCCGCCTCAATGGCGGCGTCGAGGAGATCCGCGCGCCGCTGGTAATTGGCGCCGATGGCGTAACCTCCGTCATCGGCCGCGCCCTGCGCCCAGTGGAGCACGAAGACGGTCACCGCGCGGTGGCCTTACGCGCCTACGTAGAGAACATCGAGGAGTTGCCGCACGAGGTTGAGTTTTACCTCTACGACGAGATCCTGCCCGGCTATGCCTGGATCTTCCCGACGGACGAGGGCCAGGCCAACGTCGGCCTGGGCATGCGGCTCGATCGCTTCCGCGACGAAGGCCACAACCTGAAGCAGATGCTGGAACAGTTCCTGGAGATGCCGGCCATCCGGCCGCGCCTGCAACCGGGCTACACCGTCAACGATGTGGCAACCTGGCAGCTCAACTTCGGCTCCCAACAAAACATTCAGCGCGCTTATGCCGGCGCCATGCTGGTCGGCGACGCGGCCGGCCTGATCAACCCGCTCACCGGCGGCGGCATCTACAATGCCCTCAGCTCAGCCTGGCTCGCGGCGGCGACGGCCCACCAGGCTTTTCTTAAAGAGGATTTCGGGCATGAGTCGCTGCAGATCTATGACGACTTCTGCGAACGCCATTTCTGGTCGACGATGCGCCGTTCCTACATCATCCAGCGGGTTCTCGACAGAGCGCCGGCGGTAGTAGACTGGATCATCAAGCGGGCTCACTCCGACAACGAGTTTGCCCAGACCTTCATGACCAAACTGTAGGGAGGCGGTCAGGCTGCTAGCGCCGCGCTTCCGTCGGATAGAGATAGCTGGACAGGAGGTTCGCCATCTCGTAGACAGGCACCTCCTTATTCAGCACTCCGTTTGCTCCCGCTTCCAGACTCCGCTGATAGGTGGCATCCCGCCCATCGGCCGTGTACATAACGATCTGCAGGCTGCCGTCGTGCTCCGCGCGCGCCTGGCGGCAGACCTCGAAGCCGGACATGCCCGGCATCATCACGTCGAGCAGCACGAGGTCGGGAAGCTCCTGCTGCAGCATGCTCAGCGCCTGAGCGCCGCTGTAGGCGCCCTGCACTTCATAGCCCGCCGACTCGAGGATGATCATGCACAGCTCGACAAAAGCAGTGTTGTCGTCCACGACGAGGATCTTCTTCCGTGCCATGAAATCATTCTAGAAGCCTGGCCGGCGGACGCCAATAGTTCGTAAGAACCATTGAGGAGGTAAACATGGGAAAACTGCTGATTCGCCTGATCGTCAATGCGGTCGCGCTCTGGGTGGCGGTCCAGCTCATTCCAGGGCTCCGCTACGAAGGGGGCGCGCCGACCCTGCTGCTGGTAGCCCTCATTTTCGGCCTGGTTAACGCGTTGATACGCCCGTTGATCACTGCCCTTACCTGCCCCTTGATCCTGTTCACGCTGGGTCTGTTTGTGCTGGTCATCAACGGCGCCATGTTGGCGCTCACGGCCTGGCTATCGCAGCAGTTTAATCTAGGCTTCTATGTGGACAGCTTCGGGGCAGCGCTGCTCGGCGCCCTGGTCATCAGCATCGTCAGCGCCGTGCTCAGTCTGTTCGTGGCCGACGACAACCGCCGGGATTAACCCGTGGCGTCGGCCGCCTGCGGGCAATAAAAAACCTCCCTGAAGCACGGCGCTCCAGGGAGGTTTATCTGGTCTGGTTGTCGTGGCGGCTTCAGGTGGTCGCCGCCGCGTAGCTGCTGTAGCTGAGCACCGGCGCATGGCGTGGCACGACATGGCGCGCCTGCGGCCCCTTGCCCATGTCCACGAGCACGAACTCTACCCGGTCGCCTTCATAGAGATTGCGGTAGCCCTCCCCGTCGATGGCTGAGTAATGGACGAACACTTCCTGACCGCCATCGTCAGGCCGGATGAACCCATACCCCTTCAGACGGCTAAACCATTTCACGGTGCCCGTACCTCTATACATTGCTTCCTCCACTCGGGTCTGGCTGAATCACTACAACAGTCCGCAAATGAATCGGTACCAGGATAGCTGGTAACTACGGAGCCGCTCTAAATAACGATGTGCGAAGACACTACACCAGGCTGATACACTAATAACATGCGGCACGGTCAAAGTCAACGAAAAAAGCGCCCGCGCGGGCGCTTTTATCGACATTTTCACGCCTGGCGTGTGGGTCAGGAGCGAGGCCGTAAGGCGGCCTCTAGCCAGAGCTGCTCAGACAGGGTATTGACAAAGCCAACGCTGCGGGCGAGCTGCAGTGACGCCTCGTTCGACGGCTCGACGTGATAGAGCGGCGTCCGCCCCGTCTGCAGGAGATGGTGCGCCAGCGCCGTCACGACCGACCGGCCCCAGCCACGCCCGCGCTCCTGCGGGTTGGTATAGACGGCAATGTCGGCAAAGCGCGGCGACTGCCAGTTGACTGTGGCCGATGCCGCCACGTCGCCGCGCTCGCCGCCCGCTGTAGGCCGCACGATGAAGCGCGGCAGCCCATCGGGCGTGTCGCTGCGCGTGACCAGCACGTTCACCTGTGGCTCGAAGCGCGCCGCATCGAGCCGCAAGAGCAGGAGCTGCTGCTCGCGCTGGATATTGAACAGGGCGCCCAGCAGCGGGCCATAGCCGGCCGGCGCCTGGACGAACAGCTGCGTCTCCGGCGCCAGATGGCTGTAGATCATATTGGCCGCCACCTCTGGCTCGGCTGGCAGGCGCAGGGTCAACAGGGGGCGGAAGAGGTCGATGCCAGTGCGCGCCAACGCCAGATAGCCTTGCGCCGCTGCCGCGCCCTCCGGGTATGGCAGCAGCCGCACGCGGTTTTCCGGGTGGTGAAAGGCGTAGTAGGCGGCCGTCGCGTCGGCGGCGGCCGTCTGGTCCAGCAGCGGGCGGATGGCGCTGCGCGCGGCGGCCAGCGACATTTCAGCCTGGTTCCCCTACGGCGTTGCTGCGCAGAGCTGCGAGGGCGATGGCGATTTCCGCCTCGACAGCCGCCTTCACGGCGTCGTGGTGCGGCGCGTACGTATCCATGTTCTCGCGCCGTTCCAGTACATTGCCGTCGACGGCCAGGATGGCGGCGGTCTGTACCCGGCGCAGGCTGCCGACGATAAAGAGCGCCGCGCACTCCATCTCGACGGCGATAACGCCCGCGGCGGACAGAATCGGGTAGGGCGTTAGCTGCGGCGTGTCCACGCCGTGGTAGAAGTTGTCGGTGGTCAGGACAATGCCCCGCTGCACAGGCCGTCCGGCCGCGGCAGCGGCGTCGAGCAGTTCGGCTGTCAGGCGCACGTCGGCCACGGCGGGGTAACCGTCTGGCACCGTCAGACGGCCATAGCCGGTCGTATCCACGGCGGCCGTCGCCACCACCAGATCGCCGCTTGCCAGCTCCGGCTGCAGGCCGCCGCAGGTGCCAGTACGGATAATGCGGCGGGCGCCGGCGGCAATCAGCTCCTCAAAGGCGACCGCGGCGCCGGGCGCCCCCACGCCGTGCGAACAGACGGCAACGGGCATGCCGGCGAAGAGGCCGCGGTAAGCGCGATACTCGCGCCGCTCGCTGAGCAGGCTGGCTTCGTCCAGGTAAGCCGCAATGCGCGTGGCCCGCTCGGGATCGCCGCAGACAAGCACGTTGGCGGGAACGGCGCCCATTGTCAGCCCGGTTATGGGGAGTTGCTTAGCCTTATCTGCCACTGTCTCGCGCGATACGCTCGCTTCTCTGCATATTTATCGGACCCACGGCGTTTAGAGGAATGACTTTGGACCCTGCGGCTTGTTTTGCAGGATTTCTTCAATCCGCGCCATGACGCCGTCGTCCAGGAGATCGGCGACTTCAAGCGCCTTCATATTGTCGTGAATCTGCTCAGTGCGGGAGGCGCCGGTAATGACCGTGCTCACGTGCGGATTCTTCAGTGTCCAGGCGATAGCCAGCCGGGCCGTGTTGGTGCCCAGCTCTTCGGCTAACCCGGTTAGCTGCCGCACCTTCGCCAGCATATCCTGGCCCCGCTCGCTCTCCAGCCGCCGGCGCAGCCATTGATATCCCTCCAGATTAACGCGCGACTCTTCAGGAATGCCTTCGTTATACTTGCCGGTGAGGAAGCCAGAAGCCAGCGGCGACCAGATGGTCGTGCCCATCCCGTACTGCCGATAGAGCGGCTCGTACTCCACTTCTACCCGGTCGCGGCGGAACATATTGTACTCCGGCTGCTCCATCGTCGGCGGCTCCAGCTGGTAGCGATAGGCGATCTCATAGGCCTCGGTAAGCTGGCGGGCCGGCCATTCCGATGTGCCCCAGTAGAGTACCTTGCCCTGGCGAATCAGGTCGGTCATGGCGCGCACTGTCTCTTCTACCGGCGTTTCCAGGTCCGGGCGGTGGCAGAAGTAGAGATCCAGGTAGTCAACCTGCAGGCGGCGCAGCGCCTGGTGGCAGGCTTCGGTAACGTGCTTGCGGCTCAATCCCTTCTGGGTGGGCCGAGCATCGGGAATGGAGCCCCAGAAGACCTTGCTGGAGAGAATGTAGCTGTCGCGGCGCCAGCCGGTCTCCTGCAACACCTCGCCCATAATGCGTTCCGACTCGCCGTGAGCGTAGATCTCGGCGTTGTCGAAGAAGTTGACGCCATAATCATAGGCAGTAATCATCGCTTCTTTGGCCCGGTCCACGTCAAGCTGGGCGCTAAAGGTTACCCAGGAGCCGTAGGACAGGGCGCTGACCTGAAGCCCTGATTTACCCAGACGGCGGTATCTCATCTCCATGCTGCCTTACTCCTTTCTGATACGATGTCGAGATGGATCTTTCCCTGTCAGGAAAGCTCCGCCTTATTGCGGAGGCGCCCCAGGCTGAGTTTATCGGAATCGACATGTTTTGCCAGCAATCTGCATGAGGCTAGCTTCAGCTTTCTCGCTCCAATGTAATTTTACGGTTAATATGGCATGCTGATCTGGCGCGCCGGCAGCTTGCGGGACGGTTCGGTAATTTCCCCCCCGCGTCCAGGCCGTGCTCGTCCACCTTGAAGGAGGTATTCGTGGGAAGGCTGGCCCTTTATGTCCGGCTGTTGCGCTATCTACGCCCTTACTGGAAGCAGGCAGTCGTCGGCTATGTTGCCGTGCTGGCCGTGACGCTTCTCAACCTGTTCGTCCCGCAGATCATCAAAAATGCGATCGATACGGGGCTGGCACGGCGAGAGGCTTCGGCGTTATTCATCGCGGGCGGCATTATCCTGGGCGTCGCCTTCGTGCGCGGCATCGCCGGCTTCGCCCAGCGCTATTATGGCGAATGGCTGACGCATCGTTTCGCCTTTGACATCCGCAACGAGTTCTACAGCCGTATCCAGGAGCTGCCCTTCGCCTTTCATGATCGCACCCAGACCGGCGACATCATGAGCCGCGTCACCAGCGACATCACCGAAACCGAGCGCTTTGTCGGCATCGGCATGATGGATCTACTGGCGACGGTGCTGCTGCTGGGCGGTGTTATCGCCGCCATGCTGCTGGAGGATTTCCGCCTGGGCCTGATTGGCCTGCTGCCGATGCCCGTTCTCATCGCGGCGACGCTGCGCTTTGGCAACACGGTGCGTCCACTGTTCAAGCGGATTCAGGACCAGATGGGCGAGCTGGCGTCGGCCATGCAGGAGAGCCTGACTGGCATCCGCGTGGTAAAGGCGTTCGCCCGCGAGCCGCACGAGCTGGAGAAGTTCGACCGCGAGAACGAGGCCTGGTTTGGGCTGCGCTATGGGCTGATTCAGGTCTGGGCCAACAACTGGCCTTTCTTCACTTTTCTGCTGTCGGTCAGCATTGTCTTGCTGCTCTGGTTTGGCGGTCCCCGCGCGCTTGCCGGCGAGATCACCGTCGGCTCGCTCTCCGCCATGATCTTCTACGTCAGTATGCTCAACGGGCCGGTGCAGCGTTTGGGCTTTCTGGTCAACCTGGCGGCCAGCGCCGCCGGCAGCGCCAGCCGCGCCTTTGAAATCATCGACATGCCCAATGAAATCTCCGACCGTCCAAACGCCGTCGTGCTGGAGGAGGTCAAGGGTGAAGTCCGCTTTGAAGACGTGGGCTTCCGCTATCAGGGCGGACCGGCGGTGCTCAGCGGCGTCAGCTTTCAGGTCACTCCCGGGCAAACCGTGGCCCTCATCGGCCCTACCGGCTCTGGCAAGTCGACGATCATCAACCTCATTCCGCGCTTCTATGATGTGACCGAGGGACGGATTCTCGTCGATGGTCACGATATCCGTGATGTGACCCAGGCGAGCCTGCGCGGCGCGATCAGCATGGTCCTGCAGGACAGCTTTCTCTTCAGCGAAACGATTGCCGGCAACATTGCCTATGGCCGGCCTGAGGCCAGCCAGGAAGAGATTGAGCGCGCGGCGCGGGCAGCGCGCGCGCACGACTTTATCGTCAGTTTTCCCGACGGCTACGAGACGCACGTCGGCGAGCGCGGCGTGACGCTTAGCGGTGGGCAGAAGCAGCGGGTAGCCATTGCCCGCGCCCTGCTCACCGATCCGCCTATCCTCATCCTCGACGACTCGCTGAGCAACGTCGATACGGAGACGGAGCATCTCATCCAGCAGGCGCTGGCGGAGCTGATGAAAGGACGGACGACGTTTGTCGTCGCCCAGCGTCTCGTCACGCTCAAGAACGCCGACCAGATCCTGGTCCTGGACGGCGGCCAGATTGTCCAGCGCGGCACGCACGACGAGCTGCTAGCCCAGGGTGGACTGTATAAAGAGATATACGACCTGCAACTCAAAGATCAGGAAGCGTTTATGGCCCTGCAGCAGGGGCTGGAGCAGAGCGAGGACGGAGCATGACACGAGATAACGGCAACCGCGACCGGCGCCGCGAGCCCGACCTCGATCTGGCACTCAGCCTGGAAGAGCAGGAACGGCGCGCGCGCGAACAAAAGGTTCACGACCTCCTGCCCGACGAAGACGAGCTGCTGGGCAAAGCCTACGATGGCAGGCTGGTGCGTCGCCTCCTGGACTACAATATGCCCTACATCCGCCAGCTTATTCTGGCGCTGGCGCTGATGGCGGTCAGCGCGCTGCTCAGCGTCTCCATTCCCTGGCTGTTCGGCCAGGCAGTGGACGAGGGCATCCGTACCGGCCAGCTCCGCACGCTGCGCTTCTGGACGGCTGTGCTGATTGTGGCTGCTATCGGCGAGTGGATTTCCAACCGCGGCCGCATCGCCATTATGGCCTTTGTCGGCACGCGCATCGTCGCCGACGTGCGCAGCGAGCTGTTCCGCCACTTACATACGCTGTCGCTCAACTTCTATAATAACTACAGCGTCGGCCGTCTCATGAGCCGGTTGATCAGCGACGTGGGCGTCCTCCAGGATTTCATCTCCTGGTCGCTCACCGGGCTCACGCGGGCCGGCTTTACCCTGATCGGCATCATCATCGCCATGCTGGTGCTCAACTGGCGGCTGGCGCTGGTCACTTTCATCGTGCTGCCCCTGATGATCGTGCTGACCAACTACTGGCGCAGCCGGGTCCGTGAGGCCTACCGGGCCACCCGGCAGCGGCTATCGCTGATCAACGGCTACCTGAACGAATCGATTACCGGCATTCGCGTCACCAAGAGCTTTACCCGTGAAGCGCGCAACCTGGCGCACTTCGGGGATCTGAACGCCTCTTATTTCGACGCCAACGTCGAGGCGACGCGGCTCTCGGCCATCTTCTTCCCAGGCGTCGATTTCATGGGTTCGCTGGCAACGGCGCTGGTCGTCGGCGTCGGCGGTTACCTGGTCCTGGGCGAGACGCTGACGGCCGGTACACTGGTCGCCTTCGTGCTTTACGTCGAGCGCTTCTTTGAGCCAATTCGCGAGTTGGCGCAGCGCTACAACACCTTCCAGGCGACGATGGCCGCTAGCGAGCGCATCTTTACCCTGCTCGACAACCAGCCGGACCTGCATGACGCGCCGGATGCCTACGAGCTGCCGGCCATCTCCGGGCGCGTTGAGTTCGACCATGTCGACTTCGGCTACCATGAGGGGGCGCCGGTGCTGCACGACATTAACCTGCGCGTCGAGCCGGGAGAGCGCATCGCCCTCGTCGGCGAGACGGGAGCCGGCAAGAGCACCATCATCCGCCTGCTGGGGCGCTTCTATGAGATCGACGGCGGTGCGCTGCGCATTGACGGGCACGACATCCACCAGGTGACGCGCGCCAGCCTGCGCCGGCAATTGGGCATCGTCCTCCAGGACACTTTTCTCTTCTCGGGCACGATAGCCGACAACATTCGCTACGGGCGCCTGGAGGCAAGCGATGAGGAGATCGAAGCGGCGGCGCGGGCCGTGGGCGCGCACGACTTCATCATGCGCGCGCCGCACGGTTACGCCACGCAGGTCGGCGAAAACGGCGTCAACCTCAGCGTGGGGCAGCGGCAGATGGTCAGCTTTGCCCGCGCGCTGCTGGCCGACCCGCGCATCCTGATACTGGACGAAGCGACGAGCAGCGTGGATACGGCGACGGAAAAGCTGATTGAAGAGGGAATGGCGCGTCTGATGGAAGGGCGCACCACCTTTGTCATCGCCCACCGTCTCAGCACCATTGTCAACGCCGATCAGATCGTGGTGATGGATGAGGGCAGCATTGTGGAGCAGGGCAGCCACGAGGAGCTATTGGCGCGCGGCGGGCGCTATTACAAGCTCTATACCATGCAGTGGGCTGCCGGAGACGAGGCAGCCGGCGAGCAGCCCGCTTACAGCGACAAGTGAGGCCAGTAGGCAGCCTTACTCGCCAAAGCTGATCCCCAGATCGCGGGCCGAGAGCAGGATGTCGCTGTCCAGCGGCACAGTACGGATGCGCTCGGTGGCTTCCGCCAGCGGCACGTGCAGCACCTGCGGCGGATCGAGCGCGACCATGACGCCGCTCTTGCCATCCTCGATGGCGCGCACGGCGGCGGCGCCAAAGCGCAGGGCCAGCAGCCGATCGTAGGTCGTCGGGCTGCCGCCCCGCTGCAGGTGGCCGAGGACGATGACCCGCGCCTCCTGATTGGTAATTTCCTCCAGCGCGGCCGCCACCTTGCTGCCCACGCCCCCCAGCCGTTCGGCGCGGCCCACCTCGCGGGCTATGACAGTCAGCTCGCCGCCGATGGGCTTGGCTCCTTCGGCGACGACGACAATGGAAAAGCCGTAGCCGCGCTCATTGCGCTGGTTGACTTTCGCCGCCACCTTTTCGATGTCATAGGGTATTTCGGGGATAAGGATGACGTCGGCCGTGCCGGCGACGCCTGCGTAGAGCGCGATCCAGCCGGCATAGCGGCCCATGACCTCGACGACCATTATGCGCCCATGGGCCTCGGCCGTGGAGTGCAGCCGGTCCACCGCCTGAGTGGCAAAGCTGGCGGCGGTGTTAAAGCCAAAGGTGACGACGGTGCCGGCCAGGTCGTTGTCAATCGTCTTGGGCACGCCGACGACGCGCAGGCCCTTCTGGTGCAACCGGTGGGCAATCGCCATCGAGCCATCGCCGCCGACGGCGATATGGGTATCGATCCCATGCCGCGCGAAGGCGGCCAGCAGCTCCTCGGTGCGATCTACTTGCCGCACCTCGCCATCCGGCCCCGTCACCGGATAACTCAGGGGATCGCCACGGTTGGTTGTGCCCAGAATGGTGCCGCCGAGATGGGTGATGCCGCGCACCGCGGCGCGGTCCAGGGGGATGACGCCGGCGCCGCCATATTTCTCCGGCGTCAGCAGGCCATTGTAGCCGTCGCGGATGCCCAGACATTCCCAGCCCCTCTCCAGGGCCGCCAGGGTCACGGCCCGGATGACGGCATTCAGTCCCGGCGCATCGCCGCCGCCGGTGCCAATGGAGATTCGTCGTGTCATGCTTCCTCCCATCCGCTAGTGGCTTTCGGGTAACGGGATACGCGCCGCGATATAAGCCTCGGTGGCCGCCGACAAAACCTCCAGCGAGGTGGAGTTATCCAGCCTCCAGTCGGCCATCGCCATACAGCGCTTGATGTTGTGCCCATGCGCCGGCTCGTCCTGCCCCGACTCGCCCAGGATCATACGGCGCGCCGCCTCTTTCTGGCGCACGAACTCATCCGGCTCGTCGTAACGAGCGCGCGCGGCAATGCGATTGACCAGCGTTTCCAGCGGCGCCTCGACGGCAACCAGGTCAAAGCGCGGCGCCAGCGTCCGTTGCAAGAAGGCCACCTCTTCCGGGTTGCGGATGGCATCGACAATGACGACGACGGGCTGGCCGGCCGGCAGCTCGCTTAGCTCGTGACGCATCTTGTTGACCACGAGCAGCGACAGCACGCCGCCGCCATGCTCCAGCCGCAGCTCGTTGGCGATGGCGCGCAGCACCGGGCGCGTGATAGGCTGACTTCGCCGTTTCGCCTCCTCGCGCAGCTCGTCTGACAGGCTGTAATAACGCGTGTCCACACCGCGAGCGGCCAGCATAGGCCGCAGCAGCTCGATGAAGGCTCCTTTTCCCGAACCCGGCAGCCCGGTTACCCCGATAAAACGCAATACCTCTTGCAGCTCCAATAACAATCTCCCGTTCTGGTTTGGCCTTATGATACTGTATTTCCCGAACACTCTCCAGCGCCGTTCTTGCCCGTCCAGGCGGAGCGTGTTAACGTGAGGCCATGCGTGCCCTGTGGCGGCGGCTGGTCCGCTCTGGCTTTCAGCTCCTCTACCGGCAGATGGCCTGGAGCTACGATCTGGTTAGCTGGTTCGTCTCGCTCGGCCAGTGGCGGGCCTGGCAGCGCTCAGCGCTGCCCCATCTGCAGGGCCGGTGCATCCTGGAGCTGGCCCACGGGCCCGGCCATCTGCTGCCTGAGCTGGCGCTTGCCGGGTACGAGGTGACGGGTCTGGATCTGTCGCCGCAGATGGGCCGTCTGGCGCAGCGACGGCTGCGGCGCGCCGGGCTGGCCGTTCCCCTGGTGCGCGGGCGCGGCGAGGCGCTGCCCTTTGCCAGCAATAGCTTCGATACCATCATTTCCACTTTTCCCACGCCCTTTATCCTGGCCGCAGCGACGCTGCAAAGTCTGCGCCGCGCGCTGCGACCGGGCGGCCGCCTGCTCATCGTGCCCCAGGCAACCCTGCGCGGACGCTCCCCCCTGGTTCGTTTCGTCAACTGGCTCTATCTAATCACCGGCCAGCGGGCCGACCCGCCGCCTACTCAGCCTCTGCCGCCGGCCTGGCTGGCGCACCTACAGGCGCATGGATTTCAGCTAACCATCGTCTCCGTCGAGCTGGCGCGCAGCGAGGTAGTGGTGGTAATTGCCGACAGCACAAAGGCGGCGACGAGCTAACGGGACTATCCTGAGCAACAGGTAGACAAGCAGCGCGCGCTCTGGTGAGCGGCCCGGCCGATTGGTACAATGGCGCCGCGGCCGGATACAAGAATGAGGAGACGCCGTGCAGGAAGATGATCTGAGCGTACTGTCGCCGCCGGCGACATTAACCGAGCAAGCGCTGCCGCTCCTGTTCGCGGCGGCGGCGATTATGGCCGACCAGGTAACGAAACTGGTTGTCGAGCAGCGGCTTCCGCTGCACCATTCCTGGGCGCCGCTGCCGGACTACGATCATCTGTTCCGCATCACCCACATCAGCAACACCGGCGCCGCTTTCGGCCTCTTTCCCAGCGGCAGCCTGCTCTTTGGCGTGGTCGCCGCTCTCGTTAGCCTCTTTATCCTCTTTTATAACTACCGCCTGCCCGCCGGCCATCGCTTGCTGCGCGTCGCCCTAGGGTTGCAGATGGGCGGGGCCCTGGGCAATCTCGTCGATCGGCTGCGTATCGGTCACGTCACCGACTTCCTTGACTTTGGTCCCTGGCCCGTCTTCAATGTGGCCGACCTGTGCATCGTCTGCGGCGTGGCGCTTCTCGGCCTGATTATGCTGCGCGAGGAGCACGCGGCGCTGCAGGCCCGCCGCGCCGCCCGGCCGGCGGCCGAAGAGCGGCAGGCCGCAACACTCGCCCCCTTACAGCGCCCCTCCAAGCATGAGCCAACAACTTGAGCTTATCCTCGACGCGCCCGGCGAGCGGCTGGACAAGGCCCTGGCGCTGGCCCACCCGGCGCTATCCCGCTCGCAATGGCAGCAGCTGATCCGCGATGGCGCCGTGCGCATTGCCGGCGCGCCGGTGCGGCCCAACCTGCGCCTCGAAGGCGGCGAGCGCGTCGAAGCCACGCTGCCGCCGCCCGCCGCGGCCGGGATCGTGGCGCAGGATATACCGCTGCACATCCTCTACGAGGATGGCGCTATTCTCGTCATTAACAAGCCGCCGGGGATGGTCGTCCACCCGGCGCCGGGCCACAGCGAGGGGACGCTGGTCAATGCGGTCTTGGGCTACTGCCCGGATCTGGAAGAAGTCGGCGGCGAGCGCCGGCCGGGTATCGTCCACCGCCTCGACCGCGATACGTCCGGCGTCATCTTAGTCGCCAAAAACGAGCGGGCGCTGCAACATCTACAGCGCCAGTTCCGACGGCGCACGGTGCAGAAGCGCTATCTGGCCCTGGTAGACGGCCACATCCAGCCGCCGCAGGCTGTGATCGACGCTCCCATTGGCCGCGACCCGCGCCATCGCCAGCGCATGGCCGTCATCCGGCCGGGCTCGCCGGCGCGCTCGCGCAAGGCAACTACCTTCTACCGGCTGGAGCAGAGTTTCGCGCAGCACTCCCTCATTTGGGCCGAGCCGCACACCGGGCGCACCCATCAGATACGCGTACACCTGGCATTCGCCGGTTACCCGGTTGTCGGCGACACTGTTTATGGGCGGCGCAAGGCCAGCCTGGAAGTTCCCCACCACTGTCTGCACGCGGCCTCCCTTACCTTCTTACGGCCCGGCGACGGCGCCGAGCTGACCGTAGAGGCGCCCCTGCCCGCCTTTTTCCAGGCGCTGGTGGCGGAGCTGCAGCGGGCCGGTTCAGGTTAAGCCGCCGCTGCTACTGGCTATCTTCCTCGGGGAGACCTTTGATGGGCACTGAGAAGTAGAAGCTGCTGCCTTTGCCCTCCTGGCTGTGCAGCCAGACCCGGCCGCCGTGGCGCTCGACAATGGATTTGACGATGGCCAACCCCAGACCAGAACTCTTGCCGCTTTCCTGGTCTCGTTTCGCGACCCGGTAAAACTTCTCCCAGAGACGGATCTGGTCGGCCGGGGCGATGCCCGGGCCGCGATCGTGCACGCTGATGATCATCTCGTCGCCGTCGTGCTGCGCCCGTACCAGGACAACGCCGCTGTGGGGCGCGTACTTGATGGCATTGCTGATCAGATTGGCGACAGCCCGGCGTATGAATGAGGCATCGCCCATCACCACCGGCAGATCCGGCGGGGTCAGGATCTGCAGATCGACGCCCGACTCGGCCGCCTGATCGTCCAGCTCCTCGACGACGCCGGCCAGTAGCGGCTGGATCTCGATGACGTTGCGCATCAGCTCCACCCCGGCTTCGATGCGCCCGAGGTCTAGCAGATCCTCGACCAGTCTGGTCATCTGCTCAATGCCACCCGCGATCTTGTCAATATAGGCCTGCTGCCGCTCGTTGACCTCGCCGAACGTCGGCAGCATCGAAATGTAGCCGCGCATAAAGGTTAGCGGACCACGCAGGTCGTGGGAAACGGTCGAGACGAATTCCGACTTGAGCCGGTCCAACTCCTTTAGCTTGGTGATGTCGTGGAGCACGGCCACACGCCCCACAACCTGCCCATCGTTGCGGACAATGGTGGAGACTCCGGCGTAAAAGGTGCGCCCGTCGTTGCCGGCGATCTCCAGGTTGCGCACGCGCTCCTCTTGCTCGGTCAGCGCCGCCACCAGAGCCTGGCTGGGAATGACGTCGGCAACCAGGCGATTGGCTACCTCGCTGGCCTGCACGTTAAAGAGACGCTCCATCGCCGGATTGAGCAGCAAGACTCGGTTAGTCTGGTCTGTTACCAGCACGGGATCGCTGGTGCTGGAGAGCACCGCAGCTAGCCGGCGCCGCTGCCCATCGGCCGTGGCGAACAGGTGCGCCTTGACAATGAGCATCGACGCCTGGTTCGCCAGCGACCGCAGCAGAGCCAGCTCCGAATCGCCCATCGGCCGCGGCTGGCGGTGGCCCATCCAGAGGACGCCCTGGAAGTCGTTCTTATTGTAGAGACTGATGGCGACAATCGCCTGCACCGGCAGGACGACGTCGGGCTCCAGCTCGAGCTGTTCACGGATCGTCTCCGGTGCGCCGAGGATCACCTCCTCCTGGCCCTGCACCAGAGCGGCGATTTGCCGGTCGTAGCGGGCCAGGGCCGGGCCCATCGGCCCTTCGGCAAAGGTGAGTGGGTGGCGCGCCGCGCGGTTGAGGATAACGGCCCGCGCCCCGGCAGCCCCCGTGCCGCGCAGGATGCCGCGCAGGACGGAGGGGATGCCGTGCTCGATGTCGATGCTGGTAGAAATATCCTGGCTGACCTGCAGCAGCAGCCGATCCTCATTAAAGCGCTGCTGCATGGCACGCCGCATCCGCTCGAATGCCTGGCCGAGCTGGCCCACCTCACCTTCGTCCTCGACCGGCACGGCGACATCCCAGTTGCCAGAGGTCAGCTGCTGCGACGCCTGCACCAGCCGCTGCAGCGGCGTGGTTATGGAGCTGCTCAGGAAATAGAGCTGGGTAGCGACGAGACCAAATATGGGCAGCAGCGCCAACAGCAGCGGCGTGCTGATGTCCAGCGCCAACCGCAGCACGACGGTGTAAGGCAGCGTCAGGACCACCGTCCAGGGATGGTCCGGCCCCTCGACGACATAGACCAGCTCGCGCGCGTTCGTATCGCTGGAGCGCCCTTCATAGGCAAAGCCGGGTAGGTCGCGCCGGGCCCGCATCGCCTGCTCTTCGCTGGCGCCGGACGTCCAGCTTGTCAGCAGGCTGGTCTCATCCGGGTGGGCCACTACGCGGTTCAGCTCGTCGACAATGAAACCGGTGCCGGCGTTCAGCGTCCCCTGCATGCCGCTCACGAGGCCGCCGAGAGCAGCGCTGGGGATGCGCGCCACCAGGCTGGCTTCCGGTTCGCCCGCGGCGTTGCGCACGGGCACGACAATGCTGATCGCCTCCGTTCCGCTCGACGTTTCCTGCGCCGGCGTGATGGAAGGAAGGCCGCGCGCCAGGGCGCCGGCGACTGCATCCTCTTCTAGCACCGTAAGCCGCAAGGAGCTGACGTCGCTATTGGGATAATAGGCACGTACGCGCCCGCTGTCGTCAACCAGGATCACGCGACGGTAGAAAGCGCCGGCGCTGCGTACAAGCTGCGCCAGCTGATCCGCGGCGGCTTCCTCGTCGGCGCCAAGCAGCGCCGGATCGTCGCCATATTGGCGCAGCAAGTTCTGCAATTGGTTGCGGAAGGCGGGTATCTGCTGGGTCACCGTGTTGGCGTCATGCGCCATCTGGTTGACGGACAGGCGCGTCGCCACCGAGCGCGCAGAGAGAAAGACGACCATCACCAGCAGGCTGCCGACCACCAGCGCGAGCAGCACGAAGTTGGCAAGCATCCGCGTGCGCAGGCTGCGGCCGGCAATCGAGCTGACCAGCGGCCCGCGTTCCGGGCGCAGCTCGGGAACCAGCCAGATGGCGCGCAGTACCAGACCGCCGAGCAGCGCCTCAATTGCTAACGGCAGCAGATGAGCCCACGTCGTGGAGAGTCCCCAATCGAGCGCGACGAGGCCATCGACGCCGCGACCGACGTGACTGATTGCCGCCAGCCCCAGCAGGGGGACAGGCAGGGTCAGGCTCAGCAGTGGCGCCACGAGCGGATCGCGGAGTAGCTCAAAGATCCGGCTACGGTAGCGCTGCTGGAGCAGGGTAGCCATGAGGGCTGCCGCCAGCGCATAGTAGAGCAGGTCGAAAGGCTGATGGCTCTGCCAGAAGGCGCGGCTGAGGCCGGCCGTCAGCCCGACGAGCATAGCCAGCGGCGCCGGTAGATAGGCGGCGGCAAAGACGAGGGGAATGGCGGCGACCAGGCCCAGCACAGTCTGCGGATTCTGGGCCACGCCCGGCCGCGGCAGCAGGCCCGGGAAAGTAACGGAGAAGACAATGAGATGGACGCCGGCGGCGGCGGCCAGAAGGAGGACGCCCAGCCCGATAGCCTGGCGCCGCGAGAGGCGGCTCACTACCGGGCGGCTCTGGTAGAAGAGCCAGCCTAGCGCCAGCGCGTATATCAGCAGCAATAGCAGCGCAAGCAGTGGACGCTGAGGCATGGAAAGCCGTGGCGCTTCCGTCGCTCCCCAAAGTTCTACCGGCATCTCTCTCTCCCGCCAGCCATCGCCGTCACCGCAACGCTTTACCTGGCCTATGCGCTTTTCCCGGCGCCAGATTGCGCCGAGCGTGACGTTAAACCATGATTTGGTCCAATTGCCGTAAATATTAACATAAGCGAAAGCAGCATGCAATGGGCTGTCATCTTTGGCCGGTCGTTGCCAGTCGGGTTCGCCGGTGCGCCAACGCTCGATTTCTGCCTCGCTTGTCATTTACCTGGCTGTCCTCTATCATCGGCGGAGTTGCCGCTTCTTGTGCTGACCCGGTCGCCGGAAACATGATGAACTCGCCTCGCCGTACCTACGCCATCCTCCTCGGCATCATCCTGCTGACGCTTCCCTGCTACTGCCTCGGTATAGCGGCTTACTACTTCGCACCTGAACAGTTCCCGACCCTGCCGGCGCCGCCAATCACCGTAACAGCTTCCGCGACCAGCCCACCCGGGGTGATCACTGTCGAGGCCACGGCCACACCGTCGCCGTCCACATCGCCGACGCGCGGCCCGACGTCAACGCTGCCGCCCACACCGGGACAGTTTGCCACGGCGACGCTGGCTCCGAGCGTCACGCCAGCGCCAACGGCAACCGGCACGCCGACGCCGTCGCCTACGGAGACAGAGACGGCCACGCCGACAGAGACGCCGACGGCGACGCCGACGGAGACGCCGACAGCAGCCACGGAGACGCCGACGGCGACGCCCACCGAAACTGAGCCGGAACCCACCGAGACGGCGACGGAGACGCGAGAATCGCCGAACGAGAGGCCTACGAGCGAGCCCTAAAAGTAGGGAGTAAAACGTGTATGGACCTTTTTGAGACGCTACAACAGCTGACGGAAACGGCCGGCCCTTCAGGGCGCGAGGGAGCGATAGCCGATGTCATCGCCGGGCTTTGGCAGCCGCTTGCGGATGAGGTGCGCACCGACCGTATGGGCAATGTCGTCGCGCTCAAGCGCGGCCAGGGTGAGGGTAAGAGGCCCCGCCTGCTGCTCGCCGCCCACATGGACGAAATCGCGCTCATGGTCAAGCAGCTTGTTTCCTATCCCGATGAAGCGGACGCAGAAGCGGACGAGCTATCTGGCTTTCTGCGCGTGACCGGCGTCGGCGGCATCGACCTGCGCCATCTCTATGGGCAGCAGGTCGTCGTCCACGGCAAGCGCGACCTGCCAGGTATCCTCGGCGCGCTGCCGCCACATCTCCGGCCGGATGACCGGGCGGACAGCCCCTACAACTTTGACGAGCTGGTAATCGACACGGGCCTTTCGCTGGCCGAGCTGCGCGAGCTGGTAGCCGTTGGCGATTTCGTCTCCTTTCGCCAGCCCCTGCGCCGTCTCCTGAACGAGCGGGTGGCCGGTAAGGCGCTGGACAACCGCGCCTCCGTCGCCGCCGTCAGCGTCTGCCTCGACTATCTGCAGGGGCGGCAGCATAGCTGGGACGTGTTGTGTGTCGCCACCGTGCAGGAAGAGACACGGCTGCTGGGCGCCTTTACCTCGGCTTACGCCGAGCAGCCGGATCTGGCCGTGGCGATTGACGTGACCTTCGGCAAGGGGCCGGGCGCCAAGGATGGGCTGGTATTTGACCTGGGCGCCGGGCCAACCCTGGGACTAGGGCCCAACGTCCACCCCGGCGTCTACCGCGCCCTGAAGAATGCGGCCGCGGCGATGGAGATGAAAGTCCACGACGACCCCCATTCCCGCGCCAGCGGCACCGACGCCTTTGGGCTGCAGGTGGCGCGGGCCGGCATCCCCACTGGCCTGGTCAGCATCCCTCTGCGCTACATGCACACGATGGTGGAAACAGTAGCCCTCAAGGATCTCCGCCGGGCCGGGCGGCTGTTGGGCGAATTTGCGGCGCGCCTGGACGATTCCTTCCTCGAAAAGCTGGCGCGCGACATGATGGAAAGCGGGTAAGATGAACGACCTACTACGACAACTAACGGAGGCAGTCGGCGTAGCCGGCGACGAAAAGCAGGTACGACTGCTGATCCGCGACCTGATAGCCGAGCACGTGGACGAGTGGCGCGTCGATGCGATGGGCAACCTGATCGCGCGTAAGGCCGGTAGCGGCAACAGCAGCTTGCGCGTCCTGGTTGACGCGCACATGGACGAGATCGGCATGATGGTCACTGGCGTCGAAAGCGACGGAACGCTGCGCTTCGAGGCCGTGGGCGGGATTAACCCGCAGGCGCTGCTGGGCAAGGTGGTCCAGGTTGGCGCGAAACAGATACGCGGCGTCATTGGCGCCCGGCCTATCCACCTGCTCGACGCCGGGCAGCGCAACCGCGTGGTGAAGACCAGCGACATGCGCATCGACATCGGCGCCAGCAAGAAGGAGGAGGCCGACCGCAAGGTAGCAGTAGGCGCCTATGCCACCTTCCTCACCAGCTATGAAGAGAGCGGGCGCGTTGCCGTAGGCAAAGCGTTCGACAACCGCGCCGGGTGCGCCGCCCTCATCGAGCTGCTGCGCGGCGAGCCTTTTCCTTTCGAGCTGGTCGCCGTCTTCTCCGTGCAGGAGGAGGTGGGTCTGCGCGGCGCCCAGATCGCTGCCTTCGGCGTGCGTCCCGACGCGGCGCTCGTGCTGGAATGCACGCCGGCCTATGACCTGCCGAACGAGCGCGATACGAGCCCCAACGTGGCCCTGGGCCGCGGTCCGTCGCTGTACGTCATGGACTCCGGCACGATTCAAGATCCGCGGCTAGTGGCCCATATCATGCGCAGCGCCGACGAGCAGGGGATCCCTTATCAGATCCGGCAGCCGGGCGGCGGCGGCACCAATACGGCCTCTATCCAACGCGCGGGCGGCGCCGTGCCGGCGGCCACCATTGCCACCCCGGCGCGCTATGCGCACAGCCCAGCCAGCATGATTAACCTTGACGATTGGCGCAACATGGTGCGCCTGGCCGAAGCGACATTGCGTAACCTGGATGCCGCCGTGCTAGAGCGGTAGAAACGAGCAGTACGGAGTAATACGATGAACGATCTGGTGGCAAAGCTGGTAGAGGCGATTGGTCCCTCGGGCTTCGAGGACCACGTGCGCGAGATGGTCCGGGCCGAGGTAGAGGCTCACGCCGACGAGATCCAGGTGGATGCCCTCGGCAATCTTGTCGTCCGCAAGCGCGGCGACGGCAGCGGGCGCAAGGTGATGATTGCCGCTCATTTGGATGAGATTGGTGTCATGGTGACCCATATTACCAAAGAGGGTTTCCTGCGTTTCACGAATATTGGCGGCGTCTATCCCCATACGCTAATGGGCGCCCGCGTACAGTTTGCCGATGGCACGCTCGGCGTCGTCTACAGCGAGCGTCTTGAGGACCGCGGCAAGGTTCACGGGCTGGACAAACATTACATCGACGTCGGCGCCAGCAGCCGCGATGATTGCCCGGTGCGCGTCGGCGATGCGGCCGGCTTCTATGGGCCGTTTGCCGCACAGGGGGAGCAGCTCATCGCCAAAAGCATGGACGACCGCATTGGCTGCGCCGTCGCCATCGCCGCGCTGCAGCAGCTAGAGATGACGCCGCATGACGTTTGTTTCGTCTTCAGCAGCCAGGAAGAAGTAGGTACGCGCGGCGCCCAGGCGGCAGCCAACGCCATCGAGCCGGAAATCGGCATTGCCCTCGACGTCACCGCCACCGGCGACACGCCTGGCGCACGGGCGATGGCGGTCGAGCTGGGCAAAGGGCCGGCTATCAAGGTCAAAGATACCGGGATGATTGCCCACGGTGGCCTGGTCCAGCTCATGCGCCAGCGGGCTGAGGAGGCGGGGATACCGCACCAGATGGAGGTACTAGAGGCAGGCAGCACGGACGCGCGCTCGATCCAGATCGCCGGCGCCGGCAGCGCCGCCGGCACCATCAGCATCCCCTGCCGCTACGTCCACTCGCAAAGCGAGGTGGTAAATGCGGGCGACGTCGAGAACTGTGTGCGCCTGCTGGTGGCTATCCTTTCCCAGCCCATCGAGCTGTAGCTAACCGGCGAGGGAGCCGGCGAAGTCGTCCAGCTCGCGCAGCAGCCGGCCAAAATCAGCCAGCTGGTAGTGAGCATTGAGCCCGCTGGGGTTGGGTAGCAGCCAGATGGGCACGCCGTCAATCGTCTTTCTCTGCAGGCCGACGGAGGCGTCCGGCCGGCCAAAGGCTGTACGGTAGGCGCCGAGGCCAAGTACGGCCAGCACCCCCGGCCGGTAGCGCTCCACCTTCTGCACCAGCAGCTCACCCCCACGCACATACTCCGCCCTGTCCAGCTCGTCGGCGCGGGCTGTCGCCCGCGTCACCAGATTGGTGATGCCGTAACCGTAGTGCAGTAGCTCCTGCTCCTCGGCGGGATGCAGCACGCGCGGCGTAATGCCGGCGGTGTGCAGCGCCGGCCAGAAGCGATTGCCGGGGCGGGCAAAGTGATGGCCCATCCAGGCGGTGTACAGGCCGGGGTTGATGCCGCAGAATAGCCCCTTCAGCCCCGGAGCAATCACATCGCTTACGCTATTGCCAGCCGCTGCCTGCAGCTCGTCGCGGGTCGGCCGGCGTTCGTTTCTGGCCATGCTCTGACCGTACCACACGCCGCTGGCCGCTGCCAACTTATGACATTTGTCACCGGTAGGAGGTGATGCATCACTCTGCCAGGAATCCACAGGAAAACCTAAAATAGCGATGTAAGGTTTGCCTTAAACTTCTTGATTAGGACAGCATATGCATTGCCACGGTACTACCTGCGCACTTTCCCCCGGCGGACGCCCCGTTGTCCTCATGGGCAATCCCAACGTCGGCAAGTCGGCCCTCTTCTCAGCATTCACCGGGCGACGGGTCGATATCTCCAACTATCCCGGCACGACGGTCGAGGTGGCACGCGGGCAGCTCCATCTCAACGGCGAGGTGGTCGACCTGATCGACACGCCGGGCATCCAGAGCCTGCTGGCGCGCTCCGACGACGAACGGGTGGCGCGTGACGTCTTGCTGCAGGAGCGGCCGTGGGCAGTGCTGCAGGTAGCCGACAGTAAGAACCTGCGCCGGGCGCTGCAGCTAACCTTCCAGCTGGCCGAGCACGAACTGCCCGCTGTCCTGGCTCTGAACATGGCCGACGAAGCGGCCGCTGCCGGGATCGACGTCGATACCGCCCGCCTGGGACAGATCCTGGGGAGCGAGGTGGTTTCGACCGTCGCCACCCGCGGCGCCGGGCTGGACGAGCTGCAGGCCAAGCTGCAACAGCCGCGTCCGGTCAGCTACCGCATCCGCTACGACGGCGCCATCGAGCAGGCCATTGCCGAGATTTCGGCCCTGCTCCCGGCGGAATGGCCGGGCAAGCGGGCGCTGGCCCTGGCCCTTCTCTCAAATGATCCGGATGCCCTGGCAAACCGCGAGGCAGCGGCGGAGATGCACGAGCAGATCGACGCCATTGTCGCCGCCACGGCCGCACGCTACGATCAGCCATTGGGCTACGTGATTGCCCGGCAACGCCTGAAGTGCGCCGACTGTATCCTGGCCGAAGTCTATCGCGCGCCGGCCGAGCGCCGCGTCAGTCTCCAGGAGCGCGTCGGCCATCTCATGGTCCACCCGCTCTGGGGCTGGCCGTTTCTCGCCGCCGTCCTGCTTGCGCTCTATTACTTTGTGGGCGTACTCGGCGCCGGCACGCTGGTTAACTGGATGGAAAACGTCTTCTTCGGCGAGCTGATCAACCCCACCGTCAGCCGGCTGGTCGCCTTCCTGCCCTGGCCGCTGCTGCGCGACTTCCTCGCCGGGGAGTACGGTCTGGTGACGATGGCCCTCAGCTATGGCATTGCCATCGTGCTGCCCATAGTGCTCACCTTCTTCCTGGCCTTCAGCATCCTCGAAGACTCCGGCTACCTGCCGCGGCTGGCCGTCATGGCCAACCGGCCCTTTCAGGCGATGGGTCTGAATGGCAAGGCCGTCTTACCCATGATCCTCGGTCTCGGCTGCGACACAATGGCTACCCTCACCACCCGCATCCTGGAAACACGCAGAGAGCGGGTGCAGGTGACGCTGCTGCTGGCGCTGGGCGTTCCCTGTTCGGCCCAGCTGGGCGTGCTGATGGGCATGGCTGCCATTCTCACTGGTCCGGCCATTGCCCTCTGGCTGGCTGTCGTCCTGGGCACGCTCTTCGCCGTGGGCTGGCTGGCGGCCCGCCTGCTTCCGGGCCGCACCTCCGACTTTATCCTGGAGCTGCCGCCGGTGCGCCGTCCGCAGTTAGGCAACATTATCGTCAAGACGGTGGCTCGCCTGGAATGGTACATGAAGGAGGTGCTGCCTCTCTTCATCCTGGGCACGACAGTCCTCTTTTTGCTCGACAGGACCGGGGCGCTTATCTGGCTCGAGCGGCTGATGGCGCCGCTGGTGACAGGACTACTCGGTTTGCCGGGCGAAACAGCCGGTGTCTTCCTGATCGGCTTCCTGCGCCGCGACTTCGGCGCCGCCGGTCTCTTTAATATGGCCCGTAGCGGTCTGCTGGCGACGGACCAGCTCGTCGTCAGTCTGGTGGTCATCACGCTCTTTATTCCCTGCATCGCCAACCTGCTGATGATTGTACGCGAGCACGGGCGGCGAACGGCCATCTGGGTCGCGGCCACTGTCTTCCCGCTGGCTTTTGCCGTCGGCGCTCTGGTCAACCTGGCGCTGCGGCTACTGGATATTACTTTCTGAGTTATGAAACGAATGACCTGCGCCCTATGTGGTTATGAGTTTGACGGGGGAGCGCTGGCCTGTTACGGCAAATGCCCGCTGGCAGCCGGCTGCCACCTCGTCTGCTGCCCCAACTGTGGCTACCAGACGGTGGACGAGAGCCGTTCGGGCACGGTCAATCTGCTGCTCAGGCTAAAGACGGCGCTGGGCAAGCAGCCGGCGCTGGAGGGTTAACAGATGTTGACGCTAGTTGATTTGCAGCCAGGGCAGAGCGCGCGCATCGCGCAGGTCAATAGTGAAGATAGCGGGCGGCTGATGAAGCTGGCCTCGCTGGGCGTCGTGCCCGGCAGCCTCATCCGTCTGCAGCAGCGCAAGCCGGTTTTTATCGTCTGGGTCGGGGAGACGATGCTATCGCTGGAGCGCGCCGTCGCTCAGGATATCCAGCTGCTCGCGCCGCACTGAGCCGGGCGCTTCGTCCGTTCGCGCCAGTTAGCCGGGCTGCTTGCGCTTGTCCGGCGGGCGCGCGTCCTGGGGCAGCGGCGGCAGCCGGTCGGGGCCGAAGAGCCGCACCCAGAACCATGCGGCCGTCAGGGTGGGGATAGGCTGCGTAAACGGGATCAGCGCCTCCAGCGCCGCCACGTTGCGCAGCGCCTTCAGCCCCAGTCTATCCAGCACCACCCAGCTGAACGGCGCCGCCAGGATATCCAGGCCCCAGTCGAGCAGATCGACGAACACCACGACGAGAAACGGCGTATATGCCAGTGTCTCGGCAAAACTGGCGTTGGGCGGGATGTTTAGCCGGCCGAGCCGCCGGATGACCAGTACAAAGAGCAGGATTGCCAGCAGCAAGCTGACGCCCATCCAGATGAGGACGATGGTCAGCAGCGGGCGCAGTTCTTCCAGATTGATCACGGTTGTCTCCTGGCGGGCGGCGGGGATCAGCCTCCCTGATGATAAGCCGCAACCTGCCAGATAAATAGAATGAGGATAAGCAGGCCGGCTCCCAGCTGCAATAAGGTGGCGGCGCCCCAGCCGGCCAGACCCCCGGCGCTGGCGCGTAATGCGCGCTCCCACTCCCCGTGCTTCTGGTATTCGCCCAGCAAGACGCCAGCCGCGTAGCCGACAATAGTGCCGACCAGGGGGATGGGCAGGGCAAAGGTGCCGATGACGGCCCCAATCATGCCGGCGAGCATAGCCCGCCGCGACGAACCGCTACGGCGCGCGCCCAGCATGGGCAGCCAGAAGTCAGACGTGCCGGCGACGAGGGCAATCGCCGTAATGGCGCCGAAGCTGACCGGGTCAATGGCCGCGAAGCCCAGCCACCGCTCGACGATGTAGAAAAAGAAGACGGTGAGCCAAATGAGCAAGGTGCCAGGCAGAATGGGCAGCACGGTGCCGACCATGCCTACCAGGATAAACAGCACCGCAACGGCAAAGCTAATCGTCTGCAGCAAAAGGTTCACGGCTCATACCCTCGGTGGCTGGGTTGGCGCGGCGCGCCGCCTCGCCAGCTAGAGCATATTGCTGGCACGCCAGAAGCGGGTGAACAGGCCGGTGAGATAGGGGCGGTGCGCCGCCAAATGGGCGCAATCCCGGGCGATCAGCTCTTCCGGCCCGGCCGCCAGCAGGCTGGCCCAGGTGCGCGGGCTATGCACAAATGGCTGGAACCATTCGGCAAAGCGCGGCAGCCAGGCGGTGATGACGTAGAGACAGAGGGCAGCCGGCAGCGCCTGGCGTGCGGCGCGGCTGTCAAAGCCCGGCAGGCCGACGTGCAGCCGCAGCAAATAACTGTCGATCATCGTCTGCGCGTCCACCGGCCAGTCGTAAGGCGCTGCCGCTTCGACGAAGCGTACCAGGTCCCAGATGCCGGGCCCGCCGGCAACAGTACGCCAGTCGGTGAGGCGGCGCTCGCCCCACAATGCCAGCCGCCAGTGGCGCGGCGCCGGATTACCGTGAACCAGTGTCGCCGGTTGCTGGCGCAGCGGATGCAGCATGGGCAGGGGATCGTCCAGCAGCGCCGTCAACGCTTCCAGGTGCTGCCGCTCGATGACGCCCGGCCAGCCGCGCAGACGGCGCAAGACTTCCAGCCCGGCGGCGGCGCGGATGAGCGCCGGCGCCATGCCGCCCGCATTGCGCACTGCCTGGTACGAGAGCGCCCGCCCGCCGCCGGTCATCTTGTCCCAGAAACGCCAGGCCTCCAGGTAGCCGGGCGCGGGGGCCGCCCGCTGCGGCTGCCACGGCTGCGGCAGCCAGGCATAGCCGTCCAGCTGCTCCTGCTGCTGCCAGAATGTAGCGTGGAGGCTCGCCAGCATGGCGATCACCTTCTCGACATCGTCCGCCGTCCAATGCTGCGACGGGCGGTAGCTGGGCGCTTCGTCCAAGAGGAGCCAGCCGCCGGCCTCACTCTCCTGCTGCCACCAGCAGCGCGGCAGCAGCCGGGGAATTCGCGGGCCAATCTCGCGATAGAAGGCGGCTTCAACAGCCGTGGTTTCGGTAGCCCACAGGGGCACAACGTCCGGCTGCCCGGCCACAGTCACCAGGAAACGGGTATGGCGCTGTCCAGGAATGGCCTCGGCAACCACCTCCCTGACGGCGACATGCTCCAGCTCCTCCTCTTGTGCGAGGACGGCTGTCCAGCTATCTACCTCGAGGCGGCGCAGACTGTGGGCGTGTACGTCGGGCGGCTTCATACTCATCACATTGTAAACAGTCGCCTTGAGAACGCAATAGACGGCTGCCGTCTCTCACTACGTGCGCAGGCTGGTCAGGTTGCAGGCGAGTGCTAGAATCGGCCCAATGTCCGCTAGCCACGGAAGATGATGAACGCTTCGACCAAGCAATACCCGTATCCCCGCCGCCGCCTCATCCGCCGCTCGATGCAGGCGCTGGCGCGGTTGGCCCTGCGCACCCTGGCCGATTTCCGCATCGTGGGCCGGGAAAACCTGCCCAGCGAAGGGCCGCTGCTGGTCGTCGCCAACCATTTCAGCCCGCTAGACACAGCGGCCCTCGTCGCCTCCGTGCCCTGGCCCGTGGAGTTCCTGGGCGGCTTTCAGCTTGTCGATGCCGCCGCTGTGGTGAAATGGATACCGCGGCTATGGGGCTACTACGCCGTGCGCCGCGGCTCGGTCTCGCGCACGGCCATGCACGCGGCCCAGGCGGTTATGGACCAGGACGGCATCCTGGCTATCTTTCCAGAAGGCGGCTCGTGGGCCCGGGTGTTGCGCCCGGCCCGCCCCGGCACCGCTTATCTGGCGGCCCAGACCGGCGCCCACCTGTTGCCCATTGGGCTCGACGGGTTGATAGACATCTTTCCGGCGCTGCGTCGAGGCAGGCGGGCCACCGTCACCGCCCGTATCGGAATTCCATTTGGTCCCTTCCCTACGGCACCGCGCGGACGTGCCGGGCGCGAAGCGCTGGACGCGCTCGGCGAGACAATGATGAAAGAGATCGCCGCGCTGTTGCCGCCGGAGCGACGCGGCGTCTATGCCGACGATCCGGCGCTGGTGGCCGCCGCGCAGGAAGCGGCCATCTACCCCTATGATTATCTCAACGCGCCCTCGCGGCCGGCCGGTCGCTGAACGCGCCAGAGCCAGAGCATGCACCATGTTTGAGTTTGAGTTACTCGCTACCGATCCCCAGACCAACGCGCGCGCCGGGCGTTTTGCCACGCCGCACGGCGCTATCGAGACGCCGGTCTTTGCGCCGGTAGGCACCGCAGCTACGGTGAAGGCGATGAAGCCTGCGGATCTGGCGGCGATGGGCGCCAGCCTCATCCTCAGTAACACCTATCACCTCTACCTGCGGCCGGGCGACGAGATCGTGCGCGAGATGGGCGGGCTGCACCGCTTTATGGCCTGGGACGGGCCGATTCTGACCGACAGCGGCGGCTTTCAGGTCTTCAGCCTCAGCGAGACGCGCCGCATTGACGACGAGGGCGTGACCTTCCAGTCGCACATTGACGGCTCTTACCACCGCTTCACGCCGGAGAAGAGCGTGGAGATTCAGGAGAACCTCGGCGCGGACATCATCATGGCCTTTGACGAGTGCCCGCCGCCGACCGACTACGACTATGTGGCGCGCTCGTTGGTGCGCACGCATAGCTGGCTGGAGCGCTGCGTCGCCGCCAAGAGCCGGACCGATCAGGCGCTGTTCGGCATCGCCCAGGGCGGCATCTTCCGCGACCTGCGCGAGCAGAGCGCCCAGTTCGTCACGGGCATCGATCTGCCCGGCTACGCCATCGGCGGCCTGGCAGTCGGCGAGACCAAGGCCCAGATGCACCAGGTGCTCGATTGGCTGCACCCGCTGCTGCCCCCTGATAAGCCGCGCTATCTGATGGGCGTCGGCGCGCCGGAAGATCTGGTCAACGGCGTGCTGCGCGGCGTCGATATCTTCGACTGCGTGCTGCCCACCCGCCTGGCGCGCCACGGCTCGGCTACCGTGCTGGGCGACCGCCTGAACCTGCGCAACGCCCGCTTCCGCAACGATCCGGAACCACTGGACCCGGCATGCGCCTGCTATACCTGCACCCACTTTAGCCGGGCCTATCTCCACCACCTGGTGCGCAGCAACGAGATCCTGGCGCACGTGCTGCTGACCACGCACAACATCCACTTTCTGCTGCAGCTCATGGCCAGCATGCGCGCCGCCATTCTCGAGGGCTCGCTTAAGGCATACGCGGACGCCTTTCTCAGCCACTACCCGCCGGCAGAGTAAGCCGCCCGCTATTGGCGCCTGTCGAGCAGATTGTCCAGCGGGTCGTCACCTTCCTCGACAAAGGTGCGCCGGGTGCGCCCCCCTTCCTTCGGGTCCTCCACCAGATCCAGCTCGTAGAGCGCTTCCATGAGCCGGGCCGCGCGCGGGTAGCCCACCCGCAGCCGGCGCTGGATCAGCGACGTGGAGATGGTATCTACCTTTTTGGCCAGAGCGATGGCCTCTTCCAGCAGATCGTCTGTCTCGGCAATCACCTCGCGCCGCGCCAGCAGCCGCTCCCAGGGCGCTTCTTCTTCCAGCGGCGGTAGCTCGCGCTGCCAGTAGGCGACAACCCGGTCGATCTCGTTGTCGTCCACCCAGCAGCCCTGCACGCGCACCGGCTCGCTCGCTTCCGGGCTGAGGAAGAGCATGTCGCCGCGCCCCAGGAGCTGCTCGGCGCCGACCGTATCCAGAATCACACGCGAGTCGACATTGGAGGTCACGGCAAAGCTAATGCGCGCCGGGAAGTTGGCCTTGATCAGGCCGGTAATCACGTCGGTAGAGGGGCGCTGCGTCGCCAGGACGAGATGGATACCGGTCGCCCGGGCCATCTGCGCCAGGCGGCAGAGAGCCCGCTCTACCTCGTCGCCGTAGATAGCCATCAGGTCGGCCAGCTCGTCGACAAAGACGGCAATATAAGGCAGCGGCTCGCTCCCGCCGCGCTGGCGCACCTTGTCATTGTAGGATTCCAGGTGGCGGGCGCCGAGATGGGAGAAGGCCTCATAGCGCCGCTCCATCTCCATGATCAGCCAGCGCAGCACGCCTGTCACCCGCTCGTGCTCAACCTCGACCTTACCCAGCAGGTGCGGCAGCCCGTTAAAGCGGATTAGCTCTACCTTCTTAGGATCAATCATCACCAGCCGCACCTGGTCCGGCGTGTTATTGAAGACGATGCAGCTAATAAAGGCGTTGAGGCAGACCGACTTACCGGAACCGGTCGTACCGGCGATGAGCAAGTGCGGCATCTTAGCCAGATCCAGGGCAATGGGCGCGCCGGAAACACCCTGCCCCAGCGCCACCGCCAGGGGCGAGTCTAGCCGGTAGAAAGCGGGCGACTCCAGCACAGTGCGCAGGCGCACGGCGGTAATATCGCTGTTAGGCACCTCGATGCCTACCGTGCCGCGTCCCGGCACCGGCGCCTCGATGCGCAGGCGCGGCACAGCTAGCGCCAGCGAGAAATCCTTGCGCAGCGCCGCTATCTGGTTGATGCGCACTTTCTGCGCCTTCGGCTCGCCGTCCGGCCCTACACCATCCAGGTAGCCGGGCGTGATGCCAAATTGTGTGACGGCCGGGCCGCGACGGATCTCGGTCACTTCGCCGCGCAGGCCGAAGTCGTGCAGCGTGCGCTCGATGATGGCCTTCTTGGCGTTGAGTTCCCCGTCGCTGAGATGAATGAGCGCGCCCGGCTCGAGCAGCTCCAGGGGCGGCAGCGTGTCGTCGCGGTCAATCAGCGTCGCCGCGGGCGCCGACGGCGCCTCGGTTTCGCGCCCCGGCCGCACCGTGCGCGCCGGCAGCGGCGGCGGGGCCACCGGCCGGAAAGGCGGCTCCAGAGAGTGCGACCAGCGCTGCAGCGCCGCCGACAGCCGCCGCATGGCGTGGACCGCGTCGTGCCAGCCCCAGCGCGCCGCCAGCGACACGCCCCAGGCAAGCAGCAGCAGGTAAAAGAGCGCTGTCAGCAGCCCGCCCAGATAGTCGCGCACCGGCGAGGCCAGCGCCCAGGCCACCAGCCCGCCAGAGCGGCCGGCGGCGGCGTTTTCCAGGGAGCCGCCGCTGACCAGGTAGCTCAACGGCAGCAGGGCCAGCAGCACAAGTTCCATCCCTAAAAGCTGGACCGGATGCAGGCGAAAGGGCAGCACGCGCCGCAGGATAATGTACAGTCCGCAGGCGCCCAGCAGCAGCCAGAGCGGGTAAGCCGCCCAGCCGACGAACTGCCGCCAGTAGCCGGCCCAGACGTGGACCCAGCTATCGCCGGCCAGGCCTACCAGGGCAAGCAGTGTCATCAACGCCAGCAGAAGCAGCAGCAGCCCGCCAATCTCCGAGCGGCGCGGTAGCAGCATCTGGATAAGCCGCTCATCCCAGGTGTGGGGCGGCTCGGCCTGTCGCTGTGTTCTGGTTCGCGAGCTGTTTCGCGCCATCTTTCTCCCAGGGCGTAGACGCACAGCCGGCCCAGGCAGGGCCGGCCTCGCCCTCTTTCCCCAATTTTAGCGCAAAATACGGTTGCTGCGGCGAGCCTGCACCTGCTCGCCGGGCCCGCGGCCGCTTTCTGCTCTGGCAAAACGCGCTATCATTGACAGACTACATCCTGCTGGACCGGCCTGGACCGCAGGCAGATTATAGGCAGGGCAACAAAGGTGTCAAACGAGCAAACACTCAGCGCAGAATTGATTGAGCAGGCGCTGGCGACCCGCTGGCTGGGCCGCCCCTGCCGCTACTTTCCGGAGACGGGTTCGACCAACGAGCTACTGGGCCGGCTCGCCGCCGCTGGCGCTGCGGGGGGCACGATGGTCCTGACCGACTTTCAGACGGCCGGGCGCGGCCGCCGCGGCCGCCGCTGGGAGGCGCCGGCGGGCAGCTCGCTGCTGCTATCGCTACTCTTCCGCCCCCCGTGGCCGGCGGCGCAGGCACCCTGGCTGATGATGATAGCCGGCATCGCCGCCGTCGCCGCGATTCGCGCACAGTGCGGCCTGGATGCGGCGCTCAAGTGGCCCAACGACGTGATGCTCCCGGCCGGCGGCGGCTGGCGCAAGTGCGGCGGGCTGCTGTTGGAAACCGTCTTGGCGGGCGCCGGGATTGATTACGCTGTCCTGGGAATTGGCCTTAACGTCAACACCAGCGAGGCGCAGCTACCGGCAGCGGCCATGCCCGCAACCAGCCTGCTCGTGGCCGGCGGGCGGCCGGTGTACCGGCTGGCCCTGCTGGGCGCCCTGCTGCAGGAGCTGGAGCAGCTTTATGAGGTAGCCAGCACCGGGCAGTCGCCGCACCGGCGCTGGGATGAGCTGCTCATTACCCGCGGGCAGGAAGTGACAGTCACCGGCGACGGCCAGCATCTTGAGGGCGTGGCGCGCGGCGCCGACCAGTGGGGCCGGCTGCTCGTCGAGGATCAGCAGGGTGTGACGCACGCCGTCGCCGCCGGCGACGTCAGCCTGCGCGCGACGGGGCCCTGAGCGACCGGCGCCGGCGCGTTAGGGCGCTTGCTCTTCGCTGGAGGGGAAGCGCGCTTTTTCTCGGCGCCGCAGCCCAGCGACACCGGCCATCATGTCCGGGCTGAAGAAGCCGAGCATCTCCAGCGCCAGCGAATGGTCGAAGATGGGGCCGGCATTGAGCAGCCACTGGTTGAGGGCGCGCTTGGTAAACTGGATGGCGTGACGCGGCCCGGTTGCCAGGTCGGTGGCGACGGCGGCTGCCTTGTCCAACAGCTCGTCGTCGGGAACGCAGAGACCAACCAGACCGAGGCGCTCGGCCTCCCGACCCCCGACGAAATCACTGGTCAGCAGGTAATACTTGGACTTCGCCATGCCGCAGAGCAGAGGCCAGACGATGGCGGCGTGGTCGCCGGCGGCGACGCCCATGCGCAGGTGCCCATCGGCCAGCCGCGCGCTTTCCCCGGCAATGCTGATGTCCGCCAGCAGGCCGACGACCAGCCCGGCGCCGACAGCGGGGCCATTGATGGCCGAGACGATTGGCTTGCGGCAGTGCAGAATGTTGTAAACCAGATCGCGCGCCTCTTCGAGAATGCGAATGATTTCGTCGTAGTCGCGGTAGGAGTCCTCCACCATCTGCAGATCGCCCCCGGCGGAAAAGGCGCGGCCCGCGCCGGTGACCACCGCCACCCGCACCTGCGGATCGCGGTCAATGGTCCCCCACACCTCCACCAGTTCGGTGTGCAGGCGGCGGTCGGCGGCATTGAGCACCTCGGGCCGGTTGAGGGTCATCCAGAGCACGCCGTGCTCCCGACGCTCAAAGAGAATGTGTTGAAAATCTGCATAATCCATGGGGTATCCCTCCGTTCAACTCATTCGCCGCCGGGCGGCGATCGTGATAGAAACAGCAGACTAATCATATCAGATTTGAGGAGCGCCTGTTGTTCGTCGATCTTATCCGCACCATGCGGCCACGGCAGTGGCTGAAGAATGGCTTTGTCTTCATCGCCCTTTTCTTCGACCGGCAGCTCGACCAGCCAACCAGTGTCCTCTATGCCCTGGCCGCCTTCGTCTTACTGTGCCTGATGTCGGGCGCCGTCTACATCATGAACGACCTGGTGGACATAGAAAATGATCGCCAGCATCCGCGTAAGCGCACGCGGCCTCTGGCCTCTGGTCGCCTGAACCCGCGCGTGGCGGCCGGGGCCGCCGTTCTCTTCGCGGCGGGCAGCCTCGCCGCCGGCCTGGCGCTCTCATTCACCTTCGGCATCATCCTGCTCGTCTACCTGCTGACGCAGATAGCCTATACGCTTTGGCTCAAGCACCAGGTGCTGATCGACGTTTCCATCGTCGCCACCGGCTTTATCCTGCGCATTGCCGCCGGCGTTGCCATCTTGGAGCCGGTGCAGCGCGTGGAGCGCTTTTCTCCCTGGCTCTACGTCTTCGGCGGCTTCCTGGCCCTCTTTCTGGCCTTGGGCAAGCGGCGCCACGAGCTGGTGCTGCTCGGCGCCGACGCGGGCAGCCACCGCGCCATCCTGCGCGAGTACAACCTGGACCTCATCGACCGGCTCATCGGCATCGTCACCACCAGCACACTCGTTTCCTACAGCCTCTATACCTTTCTCGCCGAAGGGCTGCCCGATAATCACCTGATGATGCTCACCATCCCCTTCGTCCTCTACGGCGTCTTCCGCTATCTCTACCTTGTCCACGTGCGGCAGGAAGGGGGGGCGCCCGAAGAGATCCTGCTGCGCGACCGGCCGCTGCAGGCCGCGCTCGCCGTCTGGGGCTTGATAGTGCTCTTCGCCCTCTACGTTGCCGCCTAGCCGGCTATGGCCGAGACCGTCGCCTCTGCCCCCGGAAAAGTTATCCTCTTTGGCGAGCACGCCGTCGTCTACGGCCAGCCCGCCATTGCCGCGCCCGTCACCCAGGTGCGGGCCACCGCCATCGTGCGCGATAGCCCAACGCCCGGCGTGCGACTGCTTGCGCCCGACATCGGGCGCGACGGATGGCTGGCGGAGGCGGGGGATGACGACGCGCTGGCGGCGGCTGTGCGCCTGGTCGCGCGCCGCGCCAGCCTGGATGCGCTACCCGGCCTAGAGATTACCATCCGCAGCACGATTCCCGTCGCCAGCGGCCTGGGCAGCGGCGCGGCGACGACGGCGGCCCTCATCCGCGCCCTGTCGCGCCACCTCGACCTGCCCGATCTGGGCAGCGACGCCGCCGTCTGCGACCTGACCTATATCGTGGAGCAGATCCACCACGGCACGCCGAGCGGCATCGACAATACCGTAGTGGCCTACGAGCGGCCCGTCTATTTCGTGCGCCAGAGCCCGGCCAACCGTATCGAGCGGCTCGTCGTGGGACGGCCACTTCATTTCCTGGTGGGTGATAGCGGCGTGCGCAGCTCGACCCGCGCCGTGGTCGGCGACGTGCGCCGCCAGTGGGAAGCGCAGCGGCAGCGCTTCGAGAAGATCTTCGGCGCCTGCGGCGCCATCGCCATCGAAGCGCGCGCTGTCCTGGAGCGCGGCGACCAGGACCGGCTGGGCGTGCTGCTCGCCGCGAACCACCGCTGGCTGCAGGCGATGACGGTTTCTGATCCGTTGCTGGATAGGCTGGTGGAGGCAGCGCAGCAGGCCGGCGCGCTGGGGGCCAAGCTAAGTGGGGCGGGCCGCGGCGGCAATATGATTGCTCTCGTCGAGCCCGCACACCAGGCGAGCGTGCGCGAGGCGCTGCTGGCGGCCGGGGCTGTGCAGGTGCTGGAGAGCGTGCTCCAGTAAAACAAAAAGCCAGCTCTCGGCTGGCTTCCTGCTGACCATCAATCTGTGCGCCGCTTCGACGCGAATTAGACCTTGCTCACCGACTTCAAACAACGGGTGCAAACGTACTTGCGGACCTTACGGCCATCCTCGTAGAAGGTGGCGCGCTGGATGTTTGGACGAAACTGCCGGTTGGTCTTCTTCTGCGAGAAGCTGACGTTATGCCCAAATTGTGGCCCCTTGCCACAAATCTCACATTTAGCCATAATCTCACCTCAAGGCTGCATGACAAAGTAAAAGCGACCATTCGGGTCGCAGTTTGTTATTATAGGTAAGGTCCGTCGATTAGGCAAGCGCTCAAAGGGAATTATAAGCTACAGAAGACGGGCCAATTCCTCGAGCCGGCTGCGGCTGAAGTTGACACGGAACATGCCGTTGAGGAGCTGATTGCATGACAACCCGCAACCCCCAGGGCTCTATCGACATCTCGCCGACCACCGTCGCTACCATCGCTACCCGCGCCGTCCACCAGTGTTATGGCGTAGTGGGCATGTCGAGCAAGAATCTGGTGAACGGCATTGCCAATTTGCTGACCCGCGACGCGCGCCGCGGCATAGACGTCTCCTACGAGGACGACGGGATCGTGATAGACGTCTACGTGATTGTGGAGTACGGCACGCGCATTCGCATTGTCGCCCAGAGCATCCAAAATACTGTCAAATTCCACGTGGAAAAAGCCCTGGATACGCCGGTGAAAGCCGTCAATGTCTACATTCAGGGCGTGCGCATCAGCAACAATGAGTAAGTCCAGTTCGGGAAGCGGGTCAGCGCAGGGAAGGAAAAGGATCGGAGGTCAGGTTATTGTGACACAGGTTCACGCCCCTGGCGGCGCGGAGATACCAGCCAAATGGCTGCAATGTAATGGGCGGCAGCTCAGCAAGCTGATGCGGGCCAGCCTGCTCTGGCTGGAGCAGCACCACCAGCACGTCAACGAACTCAACGTTTTTCCGGTTCCGGACGGCGATACGGGCACCAACATGCTGCTCACGATGCGGGCAGCCTTTAACCAGATCAAGGATATGGAAGATGACCATATCGGCCGGGTCGCCCACGAGCTGGCCCACGGCGCCCTGATGGGCGCGCGCGGCAACTCTGGCGTCATCCTCAGCCAGATCTGGCGCGGGATGGCCCGCTCGCTGGCCGAAAAGGAAGTGGCGCTCTCAGGCGATATTGCCGCCGCGCTGCGCAGCGCCTCGGAGACGGCTGACAAGGGCGTCATGCGCCCGGTCGAAGGGACGATTCTGACCGTAGTCCGCGAGGCAAGCGACGAGGCGGTGGAAGCCGCACAAAAAAGCCGCGACCTCCGTTTCGTCCTGGAGCGGGTGCTGGAGCGCGCGCAGCAGGCGCTGGAGCGGACGCCCGATTTGCTGCCGGTGCTGAAGCAGGCCGGCGTCGTCGATTCCGGCGGGCAGGGCTTTGTCTATATCCTCGAAGGGATGCTGCGCTACGTCGACGGGGAAATAGGAGAGGCAATTCATGCTATGGGACTGAGCGCTCCGCTGCCGGCGCAGGCGCTGGCTATGCCCGAGGGCGGCGAACTTGAGTTTCCTTACGACGTGCAGTTCATCCTCATGGGCACTGACCTTAACGTCGAGGTGGTGCGGCGCACGATTGACGCGATGGGCGACTCGACCGTAGTCGTCGGAGACGAGCGCACGATCAAGGTGCATATCCACGTGAAAGACCCCGGCGAGCCGCTCAGCTATGGCATCAGCCTCGGCCGGGTGACCGACGTCGTCGTCGAGAATATGCAGCTGCAAATGGAAGACATTGTGGCCCCGGCGTTGCACAGCGGCGCCGAGCTGGTCGAGGTTCCTGCCGTCGCGGTCGAGCCGGGGCAGATAGCCGCCGTCGCCGTCGCCGCGGGGCCGGGCCTGGCCGACATCTTCCGCAGCCTGGGCGTCGCCGGCATCGTCAATGGTGGGCAGTCCAACAACCCGAGCACGGAGGAGATTTTCACCGTGATCGAAAGCATACCGACCGATCGCATCATCGTCTTGCCCAATAACAAGAATATCGTGCTGGCGGCGCAGGCCGCCTGTAATCTGACAGAGAAGGAAGCGACGGTTGTCCCCACACGCACCGTGCCCCAGGGCATCAGCGCGCTGCTGGCTCTCGATCCGGCCGGCGACCTGGCTGCCGTACGCGAGGCCATGGAGCAGGCCAGCGGCGAGATTTCCAGCGGCGAGATTACCGTCGCCACCCGCAGCGTCAGCATCGATGGCGTGGACGTCGAAGAAGGGCAGTTTATCGGCCTCGTGGATGGCCGCCTCTGCGCCGCCGCCGCGTCCCTGCAGGAGGTGACCAACATCACCCTGCGGACGATGGGCCTGGAAGAGCGGGAGCTGCTCAGCATCTATTACGGCAAGGATGTCACTGTCGCCGACACCGAACATCTTTCCGAGACGATCCACAAGCTTTATCCCGGCGTCGAGGTCGAACTTCTGGCGGGCGGGCAGCCGCACTATCTCTATATTCTGGGAGCAGAGTAGTCGTGACGCTGCGCATTGTCACCGATAGCACCAGCGACCTGCCGCCGGCGCTGGCGGCAGAGCTGGGCATTACTGTCATTCCGTCTTATGTCAATATCGGCGACGAAAGCTTTCGTGATCTGCTCGATCTATCGCGGGCCGATTTTTACAGGCAGCTTCCCCACTACCCCAAGTTGCCGACGACGGCAGCGCCGGCCGTGGGCGTTTTTGCCGAAGCCTACCGCCAGCTCGTCGACGCAGGCGCCACGGAGATCATCTCGCTGCACGTTTCGGCCGATCTGAGTGCGATGTGCAACTCGGCGCGGCTGGGCGCCGAAGACGCGGGGACCATACCCATCCATGTCTTCGACTCGCGGCAGGTGAGTATGGGGCTGGGGCTGCTCGCCATTCTGGCGGCGCGGGGCGCCGCTGCCGGTAAGCCGGCCGGCGAGGTCCTGAGCGAGCTGGGCGCTGCCATCCCACGCACCCACGTCTTTGCCGCGCTGGACACACTCGAATATCTGCGGCGCAGCGGCCGGGTCAACTGGGCCGAGTTCAGCCTGGGCACCCTGCTGCGGATCAAGCCGATGCTGCACGTCTACCAGGGCCAGGTGCATTCGCTGGAAAAGGTGCGCACCCGCGGACGGGCGCTGGGCCAGCTCGTGCAGCACATTGCCGCGCTGGGCGGGCTGCAGGACATTGCCCTGCTGCATACAGATGATCCCGAGGGGCTGGCAGAATGGCGCGCGCTGGTGCGCCCGCGCTTTCCCGCAGGTTATGAGCCGATCGCGGTCGAAGTAACGCCGGCAATTGGCGCACATGTAGGGCCGGGGGCGTTAGGCGTGGCCTGCATCGCCGTCTGAGCGCCCGCTACAAGCTCCGCTTTGTTGCTGCTATAATGGGGCGTGGTTTTTTGACCGTTGCCCGTTATCGGTAGCCGGATAGGGAGTGGGCGCGCTTGCCGGCCCACTTTTTTGTGACAGTTATGGTCAAGGCATTTACACAACTCGAGCGCGTCCTCTCCCTGGAAAAGAGCCAGGGATACAAGAACACGGCTGTCGTCGGCGGCATCCGCCAGTTTGCTGCATTCTGGGTGAGCAAGGCGCGCGGCGAAGCGCTGGACGAAGCCGACCGCGCGCTAATTGAACAGATAGCGGAAGTTTTGCAGGGCTACGCACGGCTCCCCGGCCTGGAAGCACGGGCCGAGACCATTGAGATGCTGCAGGAACGGCTGCGCCAACGGGAATCGCGCCTGGCAGGGGCTGTCGCCGGGCCGCCGCCGTCCCGGGAGCCGGCGCTTCCTGCTCGCCCCGCAGCCGCAGCCGCGCCGCCAATACGCCAACCGGAGCCCGCGCGCCAGCCGGCGCCCGCCCCTGCCTCACAGCCCATCACGCCGCAGGAGCCCAACCCGGAAGGACTGAAACAGCGCCTGACGGCGCTGCCGGGAGTAGGCCCGGCGACGGCTGAGCGGCTGGCGGCGCTGGGCGTGCAGACGATCCACGAGCTGCTTTACCTCTTCCCGCGCCGCTACGACGACTATAGCCAGCTTAAGCCGATTAACCGTCTCCAGGTAGGCGAGACGGTCACGGTCATCGGCTCCATCTGGGAAACCCGGGCGCGCCGCAGCCGCAATAACCAGCCGATTGTCCAGGCGGTCATCAGCGACGGCACGGGCAAGATCCAGGCCACCTGGTTCAACCAGCCGTGGCTGGCGAAACAGCTACCGGCCGGAAAGCGCATCGTCCTCAGCGGGGTCGTCGATCAATACCTGGGCCGCCCGGTCTTCAATTCGCCGGAATGGGAAGAGCTGGCCGAAGAGCTGATGCACACCGGCCGCATCGTCCCCGTCTACCCGCTGACGAAAGGACTCACGGCCAACAAGATGCGTGACCTGATGAAGCGGACTGTCGAGCAGTGGGCGCCGCGCGTGCCCGATCCGCTGCCCGAATCGGTGCGCTCGCGCCAGCAGATGCTTCCTCTCTACCAGGCGCTGCTGCAGGCCCACTTTCCGGATAACAACGAGATGCTGGTAGCGGCGCGGCGCCGGCTGGCTTTTGACGAGCTCTTCCTGCTCCAGCTAGGCATGCTGGGACAGCGCCGCACCTGGCAGGCGGAGCCAGCCCCGCCCCTGCCGGCCGCGCCGGAGGCGTTGCAGCAGTTCGTCGCCAGCCTACCCTTCGCCCTGACAGCCGCGCAGGAGCGCGTCATTGCCGAGATTACGGCGGATATGGCGCAGCCGGTGCCCATGAACCGGCTGCTGCAGGGAGATGTGGGCGCCGGCAAGACGGTGGTGGCGGCGGCGGCGATGGTCACGGCGGTAGCTAATGGCGCACAGGCAGCGATGATGGCCCCGACCGAGATCCTGGCCGAACAACATTATCAGGGGCTTGCCAGCCTGCTGGCGCCGCTGGGCATCAGCGTGCGCCTGCTCACCGGCAGCACCAGCGCCGGCGAACGCGAGCAGATTTACGCCGGCCTCACCGACGGCAGCGTGCAGCTCGTCATCGGTACGCACGCGCTCATCCAGGACACGGTCCAGTTCCACCGGCTTGGCCTGGCCGTGATCGACGAGCAGCATCGTTTCGGCGTTGACCAGCGCGCCGCGCTGCGCGACAAGGGCAACCCGGCCAACAATGGGCGGGGCGAGGCGCGCAACCCGCACCTGCTGGTGATGAGCGCCACGCCCATTCCGCGCTCGCTCGCGCTCTCGATGTACGGTGACCTCGACCTCTCTATCCTGGACGAGATGCCGCCCGGCCGGCAGGAGATCCGTACGCGCTGGATTCGGCCCAGCGAGCGGGAGCGCGCGTATGCCTTCGTGCGTGGGCAGGTGCAGCAGGGCCGGCAGGCCTACTTTATCTGCCCGCTGGTCGAAGAGTCGGAAAAGATTGAAGCGGTTGCCGCCGTCGAGGAGCACGCCCGCCTGCAGCAGCAGGTATTCCCTGACCTGAGGCTCGGCCTGGTTCACGGCCGTCTGTCCAGCGCCGAAAAAGAGGCGGCCATGCGCGCCTTCTACGGCGGGGAGACCGATATTCTGGTCTCGACCTCGGTGATTGAAGTTGGCGTAGACGTGCCTAACAGCACCGTCATGGTCATCGAAGGGGCCAATCGCTTTGGCCTGGCCCAGCTGCATCAGTTCCGCGGGCGTGTGGGCCGCGGCGAGCACCAGTCTTACTGCCTGCTGGTCTCCGACGCCGCCAGCGCCGACGCCGAGGAGCGGCTGCAGGCGCTGGAGCAGACCAACGACGGCTTCGAGCTGGCGGAGAAGGATCTGGAGATCCGCGGGCCCGGCGAGTTCTTTGGCCGCCGCCAGAGCGGCATGCCGGAGCTGAGGCTGGCCTCGCTCCTCGACGTGAAGCTGCTGGAGCGGGCGCGCAGCGAGGCGCAGACGCTCTTTGCCGCCGACGCGGAGCTGGAACAGCCCGAACACGAAGCGCTGCGCGAGGAAGTCGCCGTGTTCTGGCAAGAAGCAGGCCATATTAGCTGAGGAGACCCCTTCATGTTTGTGCGCGCCATCTACCCCGGCACCTTTGACCCCGTGCACTACGGCCATCTGAACCTGATGACCCGCGCCTCCGCCATCTTCTCTGAGCTGATCGTTGGCGTTTACGATCACGGCGCGCCTTCCAAGTCGCTGCTCTTTCCGGTGGACGAGCGGGTGGAGATGATCCGCGAGGCGCTCAACGGGCCGGATAATATCGTCATCCAGCCCTATGGCGGCCTGACCGTCGATTTTGCCCGCGCCATGAATGCGCAGGTTATCGTGCGCGGGCTGCGCGTCTTTTCCGACTTCGAGTTTGAGTTTCGCATGGCCCTGGCCAACCAGCGGCTCGCTCCCGAGATTGAAGTGGTGACCTTCATTACCCGTGAGGAGCATACCTTTCTCAGCGGCACCACGGTGCGGGAGATTGCCACCTTTGGCGGCGATGTCACCAGCATGGTGCCGGACAACGTGGCCAGCGCTCTCTATCGCCGGCTGCAGCAGGAAAGGAACTCCTACGACCCGCCCGTCTCGTTGCGTGACTGAGCCGGGCCTCGTTATAATCGACCGTGTGAGTGCAGCCAGGGGTCCCGCGCGGCCTTGCCAGTAGGGAAAACAATGGACATTCAACATCTGGTAGATCGACTGGAACAGATCCTGAGTGAGAGCCGGCGGATTCCCATGACGACGACGCTGCTCGTCGACGAGGACCAGGTCTTTAACGTTATCGACCAGCTCCGCGTCACCATCCCGGAGGAGGTCAAGCGGGCCAACCGGATGGAGTCGGAGAAGGAGCGCATTCTGGCCCAGGCCAAAGAAGAAGCGGAGCGGATCAGGCAGCTGGCGCGCGAAGAGGCTGAAGAACTGGTGCGGCGCGACGCTATCATGAATTCCGCCCAGCAGCGCGCCGACAATATCATCGAGCGGGCGCGCCGCGAGGCCGAGGTGCTGCGCCACGAGTCCGACGTCTACGTACTGGACGTGCTGGCCAAGCTGGAAGAAGATTTACTGCGCTCACTGTCCGTGGTGCGCAATGGGCTGCGCAAGGTTCAGGCGGAACAGGCAGCGGCCGCGGCCGAGGCGGAGGTGGAGACGGGCTAGCGCGGCCGGCGGCAGCGCCGCATTCTCCTGGTTCTCAACGTCGGATAAGAAAGCAGCGAGGCTTTGCATGGGCCGCGCAGTTGGCTTGACAGAGGCCCGGCGCCGGCTATAATTATGGGTCGCGGCCACCGTGCCGCTTATTTTTTGTCAGGCTGATCAGCCCGGCGCGGGCCGCCGGGATAACGAGTAAGGAACGAGGTGAGATCATGGGCGCTGTTCCCAAGAAGAGAATTTCCAAGTCCCGCCGCGACCGTCGCCGCGCGCATGACGCGCTGGCGCAGCCTCACCTGGTAGCGTGTGAGGAGTGCGGCGAGATGAAAAAGCCGCACTACGTCTGCACGGTCTGTGGCACGTATAAGGGCATTAAGGTCCTTCCTGGTATCGAATCGTAAGGGCGGCCGCATCACGAGATGCGGTCGAAAAGGCCGCCACTGGAGCGGCCTTTTCTCTTTTTATTGGTGAAAACGGCTTATCTTTTCCCCGGGCAGGGATCACAGCACGTCGGTATGGGCCGCACGCTCTACGAGCGCGACCCGGCCGCACGGGCTGTTTTTGATCAGGCTGACGAGCTGCTTGGCTTTCCTCTCTCTACGCTCTGCTTTGAGGGGCCGGCCGAGGTGCTGACCGACACCATCAACCAGCAGCCGGCGCTGTATGTGACCGGCGTAGCCGCCTGGCGCGTTATGCAGGCGCAGGGCCAGGAGGTGTGGCCGGCGGCAGCCTACTTCGCCGGGCACAGCCTGGGCGAGTTCACCGCGCTCACCGCCGCGGGCAGCCTCGACTTTGCCGCTGGCCTGGCGCTGGTGCGCCGTCGCGGCGAGCTGATGAAGGCCGCCGGCGAAACCGCGCCGGGCGCTATGGCCGCCGTGCTCGGGCTGGATGGAGAAGTTGTCGCCGCGGCCTGCCGCCAGGCGCAGGCTGAGAGCGGGCGCCCCGTCCAGGTCGCCAACGACAACTGTCCCGGCCAGATTGTCATCAGCGGCGACGACGCCGCGCTCACGCTGGCCCTCGATCTGCTGCAGGCGGCCGGGGCGCGCAAACTGGTCCGCCTGCCTATCACCATTGCCGCCCATTCGCCGTTGATGGCAAGCGCCGCCGCCGCGTTTGCCGCGGCCGTCGGCGAAACGCCGCTGCGGCGGCCCGATGCGCCGGTGATCGGCAACACCTCGGCCCGGCCGCTGGCAGATCCCGAAGCGATTCGCGCTGAGCTGGTCGCCCAGCTTACCGGGAACGTGCGCTGGACAGAATCCATGCGCTTTCTTCTTGCTGAGGGCGTCGAGCGTTTTGTCGAGGTCGGGCCGGGCGACGTGCTCACCGGCCTGATGAAGAGAATTGAGCGATCTGTAGAGCGCCTGGCCTTTATGCCGGCGCCGTAGCTGAACGCGGGAGGAGGAAAAAGAGCCATGACCGAACCATTGCTTACTGGCAAAGTTGCCCTGATTACTGGCGCCTCGCGCGGGATTGGCCGGGCCATCGCCGCCGATATGGCGGCCCATGGCGCCCGCGTCGTCGTCAATTACGGGCGGAGCGCCGCCGAAGCTGACGAAGCTGTGGCTGCCATCACGGCCGCCGGCGGTGAAGCTATCGCCCTCCAGGCCGACGTCAGCCAGTTCGACGCCGCCCAGGCGTTGATTAAGGCTACAGTCGAACAGATGGGGCAGATCGATATCCTGGTCAACAACGCCGGCACCACGCGCGACATGCTGATCATGATGATGCGCGAAGAAGATTGGGACACAGTGCTGGACACGAACCTGAAAAGCATGTTTAATCTATGCAAAGCGGCGCTGCGTCCCATGATCCGCCGCAAGCAAGGGGGTCGCATTATCAACATTTCGTCGGTCGTCGGTCTGGCAGGCCAGGGTGGGCAGACCAACTATGCCGCCTCCAAAGCCGGCATCATCGGCTTCACCAAGGCGCTTGCCAAGGAAGTCGGCGCCCGGCAGATCACGGTCAACGCCATTGCCCCCGGCTATTTCCCCACGGCCCTCACCGCCGTTCTAGCCGACGACATCCTCAACAGAGCCCTGGAGTTCATTCCGCTCGGCCGGCTGGGCGCCGTAGAAGAGGTGGCTCACCTGGCTACCTTCCTGGCCTCAGAGCGGGCTGCCTATATCACCGGCGAAGTCATCCGCGTTGACGGCGGCCTGGCGATGTAATAAAACAAGGGAGAAGCGACGGATCATGGCGTCCCGGCGCTTTGGATGAGAGTATGGACCATTATCAGGAAAGCATTGGCCGCGTTGAAGTGGCCCCCGAAGTTCTGCTAACCATCGTCCGTAAGGAAGTGTTGGGCATTCCGGGCGTGAACCGTATGGCCCCCGTCCCGGCCGAAGTGGGCCACCTGTTTCGCCGCGCCTCACGCCAGGAAGGGGTTTTGCTCGAATATGCGGACAACCGCCTTGCCTTCGACATCTACGTCTTCATGAACCCGGACGTGAATCTGCGCGAGACGAGCCACGCTATCCAGGTGGCGGTCGTCGAAGCGATTGATAAAATGGTAGGCGTACCGGTTGACGCCGTGAATGTACACGTTGAGGATGTCATCTACGCCCAGGGACAAATTGCTTAGGGCAGGGCTACCAGTACAGGCGCTGGTTGTGCTGCCAGCAGGGCTGAACCATGAAAACTAGACGCCGCGCGCGCCGGGTCACACTCGAGACCTTATACGAATATGATCTCGTCGATCACCCTGTCTATGAGGTCCTGGCTCGCCGGATTGCCGATCAGCCACTGGAATCGGCCGGGGCGGAGTTTGCTCGTCGCCTCACTCAGGGCGTGCTCGACTACAAAGAGCAGATGGATCGCCTGATCTCACGCGTGGCGCCTGAATGGCCGCTCGACCAGATGGCGGTTATCGATCGCAATATTTTGCGGATCGCCATCTACGAATTCCTCATCGGCGAGGAAACGCCTGTCAAAGTAGCCATCAACGAGGCAGTTGAGCTGGCCAAGACCTACGGCTCCGATAGCGCGCCGCGCTTTGTCAACGGCGTGCTGGGCACGCTGGCCGACGGGGCCGCCAGCCTGCAGACCGAGCTGATCCGGCCGGTAGAGCCGGAACAGCCGCCCGCCTCTTAGCTCCCCTGCGCGCCGCCTGAAACCCGCTTATGAATGACTTCTTTGGCATCGGTCTTGCCGAACTGATCGTCATCCTGATCATCGCCGGCCTGTTCCTCGAGCCGCGCCAGATCCGCAACGTGGCGCGTACCCTGGGTAAACACCTGGCACAGATTCAGGGCATCATGCACGACTTCCGGCAGAAGATTGCCGCTGAGTTTGACGCGCTGGACGATGCCGAGATGAAGGAAGCCATCGCCGACCTGCGCCTGCTTGAAAAGCAGGTAGCCGACCTAAAGCGCCAGGTCAACGAGCTGCCGCAGGAGCTGATCAATGAGAGCCGGCGCGCAGCGGACAGGGCCGCACGCAGCTATAAGCCTGTCTCGCCGGTACCCGAAGAGGCGGCCGCGGCGGCCAGCCAGGTAGAAGCGCCCACCGGCCTACCGCGCCCAATCGAGGTGCCGGGCGATCCCGAAGAATGACGACCGAATTCAGGAAGCAGCCCATCCTGGAGCACTTTGTCGAGCTGCGGCGGCGCCTGGGGATAGCGGTAGCCGCCCTCATCGGGGGCACCATCGTCAGCCTCGTCTTTGCCGAACAGATCTTGCTCTTCCTCATTGCGCCTTATGGCGCGCGGGTGCAGGCGATCAGCCCGACCGACACGATTGAGACCTATTTCAAGGTCGCCCTCGTCTCCGGCGCCATACTCACCATGCCCATCATCCTGATGCAGATCTGGCAGTTTGTCCGCCCTGGCCTGGCCAGTAAGGAGCAGCGGCTGGTCTATCTCTTCGTGCCGGCGGCGTTTGGCCTCTTTTTGACAGGCATTGCCTTTTCCTGGCTGGTTTTGCTGCCGGCCGCCGTCAGCTTCCTGGCTAACTTCATGCCAGAAATCTTCATGGTCGAATGGACGGCGCCGGAATATATCAGCTTCACGACGAGCTTTCTCTTCTGGGTGGGCGTCAGCTTTGAGATGCCGCTGATCATCTACCTGCTGGCGCGCACGGGCGTTGTCACGGCCGCCGCCCTGCGCGACCATTGGCGCATCGCCGTGGTGGCTATTGCCGTTCTGGCAGCCGTCATCACACCCTCAATCGATCCCGTGACCATGCTGCTGGCGATGGCGCCGCTGCTGGTGCTTTACCTGCTGAGCATCGCGCTGGCCGTGGTCGGAGAGAGGCAGTTCCAGCGCAGCATGGCCGTCGCCGAGCCATGACGCGCATTGCCTGCCTGACCGGGGGCGGCGAGCTCATCCTCGTCGCGGCCAGCGACCTCCAGTTTGGCGTCGTCGTCTACGGCATACTGATCGAGAACCAGCGTGTGCTGCTGCGGCGCAATGCGGAAACGGGCCTCTGGCAGCCGCCGGGCGGTCATCTCGTCGGGCGGCAGGCGCCGGATCAGAGGGTGCGCAGCCTCTTCCGCGCGCAGACCGGGCTCGTCTGTGATCCCATCAGGCGGCTCTTTCTGGAAACGCAGCATCGTATCGATAGCCAGGGCATGGCCTGGGAGCTGGCCGTCATCTTCTATGAGCTACAGCGCCACCCCGGCAGTATGATTACGCTGCCGCCTGATGGCGGCGACCAGCCGGCCTGGCTGCCGCTGGCGGAGCTGAGCCGGGACGAGTGCCATACGGGCTACGAGGCCATCCGGGAAGCCCAGCAAGGACAGGGCGCGGCGGCCGGAGCGCCCTACCCCCCCTAGGCCTACCCCACGGTGTTTGACAGCCGTGCGGGCGGGTGCTATCATGCACCTGCTATGAGCGTACAGCAGTTGACGATTGGCTTCTTCTTTACGAACGCGAGCAGCGCCGCGGGCAGAGGCGGTTCGTTGCGGCTGTAGGCAGAGCAAGCAGCGGAACGATTGCAGAGACGCGGCGCCGGCGCCGCGTCTTTTTATTTTCGCTGGCGGCTATGGTATTCTTTCTCGTCGGCAACCGGAAGGATGTGAGAGCATGACGATGGCGGCAATTGTGGAACAACTGGACGAGCTGTACGCGACGGCGCGGCAGGGATTGGAAGCGGCGCAGACGACCGAGGCGCTGGAGGAATGGCACAGGGCCACGCTGGGGCGCAAGGGCGCCATCCAGCTGCAGACCCGGCAGGTCGGCCAGCTGGCGCCCGCCGAACGGCCCGTCTTCGGGCAGCGCGCCAATGAGATTAAGCAGGCCCTGGAAGCGGCTTACGAAGCGCGCCAGGCCGCGCTGCGCGCCGCCGAGCTGCAAGCCCGGCTGGCAGCGGAGGCCATCGACGTGACGCTGCCCGGTCGCCGGCCCTGGCGCGGGCGGCTGCACCCGGCGACGCAGGCGCTGCGCGAAATCTACCGCATCTGGGGCGACATGGGCTTCCAGGTCTACCGCAGCCGCGACGTGGAGACGGAAGAGTACAACTTCGAGCTGCTGAATATCCCCGAACACCATCCGGCGCGCGACATGTGGGACACCTTCCATACGACCACGCCAGGCGTGGTCCTGCGCACCCATACCAGCCCGGGCCAGATCCACGCCATGCACGAATATTACCCGCAGCCCATCCGCGTCATCCTACCGGGCATGGTCTACCGTTACGAACAGGTGACGGCACGCTCTGAGATGCAGTTCCACCAGGTAGAAGGGCTGGCGGTCGGCAAGGACATCACCATGGCCGACCTCAAGGGAACCCTGGCCGACTTTGCCCGGCGCATGTTTGGCGAGGACCGCGTCATCCGCTTCCGCGCCAACTATTTCCCCTTCACCGAGCCCAGTGCGGAAATGGACGTGGAGTGTATGCTCTGTGACCAGGAAGGCTGCCGCGTCTGCAAGTACACCGGCTGGCTGGAAATCCTCGGCTGTGGCATGGTCCACCCCACCGTGCTGCGCAACGGCGGCTACGACCCGGACACTTACGCCGGCTTTGCCTTTGGCATGGGCGTCGAGCGTATTGCCATGCTCAAGTACGGCATCGAGGATATCCGCTACTTCTGGGGCAACGACCTGCGCTTTCTGGAGCAGTTCTAAGCGAAACGGGCGGCCGCGCCCTGCGACGGCGGCGGCGCCGCTACCGGCTCAACTAACTCGGAGTAACCATGCGCGTACCGATTTCCTGGCTCAATGAATATGTAGACATCACCCTGCCCGTCGAGGAGCTGGCCGAAAAGCTGACCCTGGCTGGTCTGGAAGTGACGGCCATTGACTATATCGGCGTGCCCGGCGGCCGGGATCGGGAACGGCTGGTCTGGGCGCCGGAGAAGCTAGTCATCGGCCAGATCCTGGAAGTGCAGCCGCACCCGGACGCCGACCGGCTGGTGCTGGCAACCGTCGACTATGGCGGCGACGAACACGAGGTCACCGTCACCGGCGCCTCCAATCTCTTCCCCTATCTCGGCCAGGGCTCGCTGCAGGAGCTGGGGCTTTACGCTCCCTTTGCGCTGGAAGGGGCCGTGCTCTACGACGGCCACCAGGAAGAGCCGGTGAAGATGACGCTCAAGGGGCGCAAGCTGCGCGGCATCTACAACCGCTGTATGTTGTGCTCGGAGAAAGAGCTGGGCCTGAGCGACGAGCACGAAGGCATCATGATCTTGCAGGGCGACTACACGCCGGGCACGCCTATTCAGGAAGTGCTGGGCGATGTCGTCCTGGAGATCGACATCATCCCCAACATCGCGCGCGCCGCCAGCATCCTCGGCGTGGCCCGCGAAGTCGCCGCGCTCACGGGCGCCGCACTGCGCGAGCCCAGCTACGAGGTTGTCCAGGAAGGGCCGCCCATCGACGGCCGGGTGGAAATCCAGATTACCGAGCCGGAGCTGAACCCGCGCTTTGTGGCCCTGGTTATCGAGGGCGTCGCGCAGAAGCCCAGCCCGTTCTGGATGCAGCAGCGGCTGCGCCTGGCCGGGCAGCGTCCGCTCAACGTGGTCGTCGACGTCAGCAACTATGTCATGCTGGAGATGGGTCAGCCTAACCATACGTTTGACTACGACTTCCTCCGCCGGCGCGCCGACGACTATGCACCGGGCGGCCCCATCGAAATCATCACCCGCCTGCCGCAAGCCGGGGAGAAGCTGACCACGCTCGACGGCGTAACGCGCGAGCTGCCGCCCCATACCATTCTCGTCGCCGACCGCGCCGGGGCGCTGAGTCTCGGCGGTATCATGGGCGGCGAGGAGAGCGAGATCGGCGACGCCACAACCAACGTCTTGCTGGAAGCTGCCGCCTGGAACTTCATCAACATCCGCCGCAGCATGCATGGCTTTAAGCTCCACAGCGAGGCCGGCTTCCGCTTCAGCCGCGGCGTCCATCCGGAACAGGCGCTGCTGGGCGCCAGGCGCGCTGCTGAGCTGCTGCGCCGGCTGGCCGGCGGGACCGTCTGGCAGGGTATCGTGGACAACTATCCTAACCCGCCCAACCAGGAGCCGGTGGCGTTAACTGCCACCGAGGTAGCCCGTCTCGGCGGCATCGCGCCCAGCCAGCAGGAGATCCGCCAGATGCTGGAGGCGCTGGACTTCACAGTGGAAGATGCCGGCGAACACCTGCTGGTCACCAGCCCACCGCACCGGCTGGACATCGAAGGCGCCCACGACCTGGTGGAAGAGGTGCTGCGCGTCTACGGCTACGACCGCATTCCAGAGCGGCAGATGTCCGACACGCTGCCTCCGCAGCGCCGCAACTTGCGTCTGGAGTTCGAGGAATCGGTGCGCGATTTGCTGGTCGATCTGGGGCTGCAGGAGGTCATCACCTACCGGCTGACGACGCCTCAGCGGGAGGCGCGGCTGCTGGCGCCGGGCAGCGCCGCAGCGGACGACCGCCCTTTCGTGACCGTGAGCAATCCGATCAGCGCCGAGCGAGTCGCCATGCGCCATAGCCTGCTGGCTTCCGTACTGGAGATCGCCGCCGACAACAGCCGCTTCCGCCAGCGCCTCGGTCTCTTCGAGGTGGGCGCCGTCTACCTGGCCGGCGAGGAAGGGATTCTGCCAGACGAGGTCACGCGCCTCTCCATCGTCCTCAGCGGGCCGCGCCATCCCGGATTCTGGCGCGATCAAAACGGGGATGGAACGGCAAGCGCAAGCGATTTCTTTGACCTGAAAGGCATTGTCGAGGAGCTGCTGGCGGCGCTGCAGGTGGACAATTGGTCGGTAGAGCCGGCGCAGCATCCCAGCTTCCGCCCCGGCCGCACGGCGCGGCTGCGGCTGGGCGAACAATGGCTGGGCTACCTGGGCGAGCTGCACCCATTGGTCGTCGAAGGGCTGGGATTCCGCCACGGCTACCCGGTGCTCGCCGCCGACTTTGACCTGGAGCTGCTGGCGCGCCACGCCCGCCTGGAACGAACGGTAACGCCGATTCCCGCCTTCCCGGCCGTGCACGAAGATCTGGCCCTCATCGTCGATAGCCAGACGCCGGCGGCCGCGGTAGAGGCGGTGCTGCGCGAAGCCGGCGGTTTCCTGCTGCGCGACGTCGAGCTATTTGACGTCTACGAAGGGAAACAGGTGCCGGCTGGCAAGAAGAGCCTGGCTTATCATCTGACCCTGCAATCGCCGAGCAAGACACTCACCGACCGCGAAATCCGCCGCCAGCGCGAACGCATCCTGCAGCGACTGCAGCAGCGGCTGGGCGCGCGCCTGCGCGAATAAGGGGCCACGCCATGATCATTGACATCAGCCGCACCCTGTCGCCCGCGATTGCGGTCTGGCCGGGAGACACGCCGTTCTCCCTGACGACCAACCTGTCGCTGGCCGCGGGCGCCAGCGTCAACCTGACGAGCCTGAAGCTGAGCGCCCACACCGGTAGCCACATCGACGCGCCTAACCATTTCCAGCAGGAAGGGGCCACCGTCGAGGCGCTGCCGCTGGCGCTCTACTGGGGACCGGCGCAGGTGGTGACCGTCGCCCAGCGAGCGGGCGGGCTGCTGCCGGAAGCCTTCGCCAACTATGACCTGAGCCGCGCGCCGCGGCTGCTGGTGCGCTCTGCCTGCAGCGAGATGGATCCCACCGTCTTTCCGCCCGCCTTCGTCTATCCCATGCCGGAGCTGGCTGCCTTCCTTGAGCAGCAGGGCATCATCCTCTACGGCGCCGACGCCCCCTCGATGGATGCCGAGGACAGCAAGGGCCTTTCCGGCCACCACGCGCTGGCGGCGCACGGAATCGCCATCCTGGAAGGGCTGGATCTGAGCGGGGCGGCCGATGGACTCTATGAGCTGGTCGCGCTGCCGCTGAAGATCGCCGGCGGCGATGGCAGCCCGGTGCGCGCCGCCCTGCGGCCGCTCGCCGGCTCCTGATGAGCCGCCTGGATCGAGCGGACGCTCGCCGTCGTGACCAGGCCGACGAGCTGGCCGCCTTTCGCGACCGTTTTGTCATCGCCGAGCCGGAGCTGATCTACCTGCTCGGCAACTCGCTGGGGCGCCTCCCGCGCGCCGCCGAGGCGCAGCTGCGTGAGCTGGTGCGTCACGGCTGGGGCGAGCGGCTGATCCGCGGCTGGAACGACGGCTGGATGGCGCTGTCAGCCCAGATTGGCGACCGGCTGGCCCCGCTGCTGGGCGCGGAAGCCGGCGAGGTTTTGCTGGCCGATTCCACCTCCGTCAACCTTTTTAAGCTGGCCCTGGCGGCGCTGCAAGCCCGGCCCGGCCGGCGCAAGGTCGTCACCGACGACCTGAACTTCCCCTCCGATCTCTACGTCCTGCAGAGCGCCCTGGCCGCTGCGGGCAGCGACCACTGGCTACAGATCGTCCCCTCGCCCGACGGCTGCGCCGGACCGGAGGCCGCGCTGGCGGCGGCGCTGGACGAGGACACGGCGCTGCTCAGCCTGTCGCACACCGCCTTCACCAGCGCGTTTACTTACGACATGGCGGCGCTGACCGCCCGCGCCCACGAGGCGGGCGCCCTGGTCCTCTGGGACGTCAGCCACAGTGCGGGCGCGATGCCGCTGCAGCTGCACGCCAGCGGCGCCGACCTGGCCGTGGGTTGCACCTATAAATATCTTAATGGCGGGCCCGGCGCCCCGGCCTTTCTCTACGTGCGCCGCGACCTGCAGGAGCAGCTGCACAATCCGGTTGCCGGCTGGATGGGCCAGGCGCGCCCGTTCGATTTTGAGCTGGACTACCGGCCAGCGGCGGGGCTGCGCCGCTTCCTGACCGGGACGCCGCCCATTTTGTCGCTGGCGCCAGTGGCCACCGGCGTCGAGCTGCTGCTGGAAGCAGGCATCGAGCGCGTGCGCGCCAAGTCGCTGGCGCAGACAGATTACCTGATCGCGCTGTGGGCGGAGAAGCTGCAGCCACTCGGCATCGAGCTGCGCTCGCCACGCGAAGGGACGCGCCGCGGCTCGCACGTCACCCTCGGCCACCACGAGGGCTGGCGCATCTCCCAGGCGCTGAGTGCGGAGATGAATCTCTTGCTCGACTTCCGCTATCCTGATAGACTCCGCATGGCCGTGTCGCCGCTGAATACCACGTTTGCGGAGCTATACGAAGCGATTGAGCGAATACGCCTCGTAGTGGAGGAGGGACGCTACCAGCGCTACGAGCGGGCCCACCACGGCGTAACGTAACTACACTAAACCAGAACCAAATCTATCTCCGCCAGAAGACGGAGACACTCCCGCCGCTTTGGCCGATGGTCGGCTGATCCCCACAGCCTATACTTCCGGGAAGGAGGTTGATCATGGCAACGTTTGACAGTGTACTTGTGCATGAAAATGACAACCGTCGCTGGCGCTTCGACTGGATCGTGCCGGCGCTGCTGCATCCACGGCAGACGATGGCCCGCGTGGCCGCTGCCGATCGCGGCCTGCTGAGCACGCCGCTGCTGCTCTGGCTCGTCGCGGCTATCCTCACGGCGCTCATTGCCGGCTCTATCCGCGCCGAGGCGGCCGCCAGCGGGCAGATTCCGCCGCCGCCAGACTATTACACGCCCGAACAGCAGGCCCAATACCAGCAGGCCATGGCTGCCACCAGCGGGCCGGTCTTCACCTACGTTCTGCCCGCGGCTGTCGCCGCCGCCGGCGTCCTAGCCTATATCGTGTTGGTCGGCATGCTCCTGCATCTCTTTCTGACCCTGCTCGGCGGGCGGGGCAGCAGCCAACAGAAGCTGAATATTGTCGCCTGGGCCAGCGTGCCGCTGCTTGTGCGCAGCCTTGTCAGGGCCGCTTACATGATGAGCAGCGGCGCGGTCGTCGCCTATCCCGGCCTCTCCGGTTTTGCGCCGGGCGGCGAGGGCATCCTGCCGCTGCTCGCCGCGAGCCTGCTGGAAGGATTCGACCTCTACCTGCTCTGGCACGCGGCGCTGCTGTTGATTGGGCTGGGAGTCGCCGAGAGGCTGCGCGGGCGGCGCATCTTGCTGGCTGTGGTGATCACACTGCTCCTGGTGATACTGCTGCAAGCCGCTCCGAAGCTTCTGGCGGCGCAGCTGGGCGACCTGACCTTCACCCGGCCGTTCCTCTACTGAGCCATGGCCGCGCTGATCACAGCCCGGGGCATTAGCAAGCGCTACCAGATGGGCCATACCGTGGTGCAGGCCGTCGCCGGCGTGGACCTCGACGTAGAGCGCGGCGACTTCTGGGCAATTATGGGTCCATCCGGCTCGGGCAAGAGCACGCTGCTCCATCTGCTCGGCGGCCTGGACCGGCCGACAAGCGGCAGCCTGGAAGTGGCTGCGCAGAGCCTGGAGCAGCTCGACGAGAATGCGCTGGCTATCTACCGGCGCCGCTTTGTCGGCTTCATCTTCCAGTCCTTTAATCTCATCCCCAGCCTCAGCGCCCTGGAAAACGTCGCCTTCCCCATGCGCTTTGCCCACGTGGCACGGCGCCAACGGCAGGCGCGCGCCCAGGAGCTGCTGGAACGCGTCGGCCTCGGCGACCGCATGCACCACCGCCCACGGGAGATGTCCGGCGGCGAGCAGCAGCGCGTTGCCGTGGCGCGGGCGCTGGTCAACGGGCCGGAGCTGATTCTCGCCGACGAGCCGACGGGCAACCTGGACAGCGCCAGCGGGCACAGCATCATGCAGCTGCTGGCCGCCCTTCATGCCGAGGGGCGCACGGTGCTGGTCGTCACCCACGACCCGCGTATGCAGAACTATGTGAACCAGACAACCTACATGCTCGACGGGCGCGTCGTACCCGCCGAGACGTATAACCAGGTAACGGCGGGCGCCGTCGCTACCGGCAGCGAGCGGTAAGATCATGAAACAACTGGCCCTTGTCCTCCTCACCCTGCTCCTGATACTGGCCGCGCTCCCGGCGGCGACGCCGGCGGCGCCGGTCGCCGCTCAGGCGCCGCAGCAAGGCACCCAACAGCCGGCGGCCCCAAACCCAACGGCGGTACAGCCGGCTGCCGTCAGCAACGCCACGGCTACTGAGCTGGTGATTACCGGTTCCGGCTTTGACGATGGCGCTGCTGTCGTCCTCGACGGCTACGGCGCGCTGGCGACGACCTTTGTCAGCGCCCAGATGCTGCGGGCGACGCTGCCGGCCGGCGCGCCGGCGGGCGTCTACACGGTGCGCGTCGTCAATCCTGACGCCTCGTCGGCGCTGCTGGCAAACGCCCTGACGATCATAGCGCCCCAGGCGACGGCAACCGAGCTTCCCGAGGCGACGCCGACGGGCACGCCCCCGCCAACGGCCTTTATCCGGCCGGTCATCGTCGTCGCTTCCTACGGCGCCAGCTCGGCCCAGATCACGCCGGGCACCGACCTGGACTTTGAGATGACGCTGAGCAATGCCGGGCAGGCCGTCGCCAGCAACGTTATCGCCACCTTTGTCTCCGGCAGCTTTGTGCCGCGCGCTACCGGCGGCGTCCGCTCCGTGGGCTCGTTAGGCCCGGGCGAGGCGTCGCGCTTCTGGCAGCCGCTCCATGCCAGCGGCGATCTGGCAGGCAGCAGCACCGCCGTGCTCGAAGTTCAGGTCAGCTATACCGATGTCAACGGCACCAGCTATAACGAGACATTCGCCCTCACTTTCCCGGTGGTGCGCATCGCCAGTGGCGTCGCGGCGACGGCAACGCCGACGCCCACGCCCACCATCACGGCGACGATCGGGCCACGGCTGCGGCCGCAGCTCCTGGTCTCCGCCTATGAGACAGACGTCGCGGCGCTGGAACCGGGCGTCCGCTTCGAGCTGAGCCTGGAGGTGCGCAACCAGGGCAGCGCCGACGCGCGCGGCGTTACCCTCATCGTCGGCGGCGGCACGGCCAGCGGCGGCGTCTCTGGCGGCACGCCGGAACCGGGCGGCGGTCTCAGCGGCGCCGGCGGCGAATTCGGCACCTTTGCGCCGGTGGGCAGCAGCAACGTCAGCTCCCTCGGCGACCTGGCCCGCGGCGAGCGGCTGCAGGCCGCCGTCCAGCTTATCGTCAACGGCACGGCCAAGCCGGGCGCTTATCCCATCGTCGTCGGTTTTGCCTACAACGACAGCAGCGGCGGCAGCTACGTGGACGAGCAAGTCATTACGCTGCTGGTCTACAGCCGCCCGGCAGTGGAGGTGAACTTCTACGCCGAACCAATGCCGCTGATGGTCGGGCAGCCCGGACCGCTGCCGCTGCAGGTGACCAACGTCGGCAACGCCACGGTGCTTCTGGGTAGCATGAGCGCGCAGGCCGAAGGCGCCCAATTGAGCAACAACAACGTCTTTGTCGGCTCGCTGGAACCGGGCGGCACCTTCCCGCTCGACGCCATCGCCATCCCTGAGCAGCCGGGCGCCCTGGCGCTGGAAGTGCGTATCGCCTATACCGACGACTTTAACCAGCCGCAGCTCATTACGCGGACGCTGGAGCTGGAGGTGATGGAGATGCCCGAGCTGCCGCCGGACATGGGCGAGCCGGGTATGGAAGAGATCCCTCCCGAGGGCATGCCGCCGGCCGCCGCCGAAAGCTGGCGCACCAAGCTCTGGCGCTTTCTGCTGGGTATGCTCGGCCTGAGCAGCGGCCCGACGACGCCGGCCGGAGAGAGTGGCTTTCCACCGATGGAGCCTGGCTTCCCACCGGACGGAGGCGGCGTCGGCCCCGCCTTTTCCGGTCGCGGATAGCCTGGACCGGACGACTGCAGGAGGGCATTAGCAGATGAACGTCTTCGACTTTTGGAGCCTGATCATCGACAACCTGGCGCGGCGTAAGGCGCGGGTGGCGCTGACGGCAGTCGGCGTCATCATCGGCACCGCTTCGGTCATCCTGCTCGTCAGCCTGGGCATCGGCCTGCAGCGCGACGCGACCGAGCGTCTGGGAGGGGGCAGCAACCTGACACTGATCCAGGTGTGGCCGAACTGGGAAGGGCCACCCAATGCCGACGGCAGCATCACCCCATCGAAGCTGCTGACCGACGATACGATTGCCGAGATTATGCCGCTGCCGGGCGTGGCCTCGGTTGTCCCCTGGGACGGCTTCCGCGGCTGGGGCTTCCTCTCCGTGGGGCGGCTCGAGGGCGGCGGTGGCCTCTACGGGTACGGCACGGACGACCTGGCCGATATTGGCGTCAAGGTAGAACAGGGCGTCTCGCAGTTGGAGCGAGGCACCATTATCCTGGGCGGCATGGTCGTCCAGAACTTCTACGATCCGCGCGAGCCGCAGGCGGGGCCGGGCGAGCCGCCGGATTTGCTGGACAAGCAGGTAACGCTCGTCCTCGTCAAATGGTCGGAAGACGGCACGGAAGTGCGCAAGAAGGTGCCGCTGCGCGTCGCCGGCATCCTCGCCGCCGGCATGAACGACACAGACTGGAGCATGTACGTCAGCCTGGACGACATGAACCGTTACAATACCTGGTTCAACAACAACAGGCCGATTAACCACGACAAGGAAGGCTATAACGGCATCATGGTGCGGGCGGCCGAGCTGACCGGCGTCGTCGCTCTCGCCGAGCAGATAGTGGAGTTGGGCTACCAGGCATGGACGATGGCTGAGGCCGTGCAAAGCGTCAGCAGCTTCTATACGGTCATGCAGATTGTGCTCGGCAGCATTGGCGCCATTTCGCTGCTGGTCGCCGCCATTGGCATTGCCAACACGATGGCGATGGCGATTCTGGAGCGCACGCGCGAGATTGGCCTGATGAAGGCGGTCGGCGCCACCAACCGCGACGTGCTCACCGTCTTTCTCGGCGAGGCGGCGGGCATCGGCTTTCTCGGCGGCCTGGGCGGCGTCGCCGCCGGCTGGGCGCTGGGCCAGGTGCTCAACGTCATCGCTACCGCCTACCTAGCCGGGCAGGCAGCCTCCATGGGCACGCCGCCGCCCACCTCAGCCGTCTACACGCCGGCCTGGCTGCCCATCTTCGTGCTGGTCTTTGCCACCGTCATCGGCTTTCTCTCCGGGCTCTACCCGGCGCTGAACGCAGCGACGATGGCCCCCGTCACGGCTCTCAAGTATGAGTGAGCCGGGGCGCAGGACGGCGCCGGTCGCTATCGACTGCGCCTGATAATCTGTTACCATCAGCGCCCATGGACCAGGCAGCGCGATTCCCCACGTCCGGCGGACGAACTATCTACACCTTTCCCGTCACCGCCTTTCCCGGCCTCATCGCCAATATCTACCTGATCGACAACGAAGGCGAGCTGATTCTGGTGGATTGCGGCTCGGGCATGGAGCAATCCAACCGCGAGCTGCTGGCCGGCTTCGAGGCCCTGCAGGAGCGCTTTGGTCTCCCTATCACCCTGGCAGATGTCGACCGCATCATCATCACGCACGGCCACGTCGACCACTTCGGCGGGCTGCCCTTTGTGCGCCAGAGCAGCCAGGCCCCGATCGGCGTGCACGTGCTGGACCGGCGCGTGCTCTCCCACTACGAGGAGCGCGTGGTGGTGGCGGCGCGCCGCCTGAGCAGCTACCTGGCCAGCGCCGGCGTGTCGCCGGCCCGCCGCCGCGATCTGATGCAGATGTACCTGTTCGCCAAAGGGATCTATCGCTCGACGCCGGTGCAGTTCTTGCTGGCCGAAGGAGAGCCGCTGGATGGTATCGAGATCTACCACGTGCCGGGCCACTGCCCGGGCCAGGTCTGCCTGCAGGTGGACGACGTTCTGCTTACCGCCGATCAGGTCCTGGCTCACACCACCCCGCACCAGGCGCCGGAGAGCATCACTTCTAATACCGGGCTGGGCCATTATCTGCAATCGCTGGAGCGCATCCGCCGGCTCGACGGCATCCGCCTGGCGCTGGGCGGGCATGAAGCGCCTATGGAGGATCTGCCGGGACGTATCGACGAAATCGCAGCCTTACACGAGGAGCGGCTGTGCCGGGTGCTGGAGCTGGCCGGGCAACCGCGCTCCATTGCCGCCATCAGCAAGGACCTTTTTGGCAAGGTGGAGAGCTACCACGTTCTGCTGGCCCTGGAGGAAACGGGCGCGCACGTCGAATACCTCTACCAGCGCGGCGAGCTGATCGTCGCCAATCTGGATGATGTGGAGCAGGAGGAAAACCCGGTGCTGCTCTATCGGCGCGTCTAGGGCCGGCGCTGCCGGAAGTGGGCAAGCACCATGACACAACTCCTCGCCCTTACTATTCACAGGTCTGAACCTGTACTAGCGTCTGAGTCCTGCGACGCTCAGCACGGGCGAGTCGCCTTCATCCCGAAAGGGTCATTAAAGAGCCAGGAACATATTTCTGCCGGACTCTGTGCAACAGCGGGCCAGATTATTCGCGCTCAAAGAGCCAGTCGACGATGGAAGCGGTGCAAATACCCTCTCCGGCGCAGCTTTCAATGGCAACAAGCAAGCGGTCACTAGCCACCACCGCCGCTCGGACATTGGCGGTCTGGGGCGGGAGCGCCAGCGAATCCACCGGGTTGCCCCTGACATCAAACTGCAAAATCTCCGTAGCGTTGCCGGCGAGAGGCCGGGCAAACCAGGGCCGGGCTACCGAACTTATATCGCCGTTGTCAGTGGCAAAGATAGCGCCGGGCGTTGTCGCTATCAATGCGGTCGCACCTGCCAGCGGGATTGGCTCTGTTTCGCCCCCGGGCGGCAGCCATTGCAGCGACAAAGCGCCGCTCTCGCGGTTGCGGAGGATAACGGCCGGCGGGTCGGCGTGCCAGCCGGCTACCTCATGCTCGGCGTCCGCGAGCGGTTCCGCCGCCAGGTCATCTGCTGAAACGAGATAGAGCCCTGTTGGCTGCCGCGTTTCCCGCTCAGCCACGACGATGGCTAACCACTCCCCAGCGGGCGACATTCTGTAGCTGAGGAGATAGAGGTTCCCCGGCAGTCCCAGGTCCTCTGCGCTCAGAACCGTCCCATCCCGTGTGTCGACGACAATGCCGGCCATTTCAACGCCTTCTTCGGTCTGGAATGGCAGAGGAATCAACCAGTAAGGCAAGCCGGCGAGCTGCTGGGGCGGCCCGACCGGCATGCCACTGCCTAAAATCGTCAGTGCCGTTTGCACGTCGGGCAGCGGTTCTGCCGCCGCGCCCATCACGGCAGGGATACGCCACATCTGGCCTGATTGAAAGGCGAGAGCGTAAGCGCCGTCCCGGGAGATGCCGAAGTAGCCGCCCAAATGGCCCTCTTGCGGCGGTCGGGGATTGGCGACTTCCTCCCATTGCCCGCTTTCCATATCGACCCGCCACAGGGTTAGGCCGTCAGATATACCAAAAGCGATATTTTCTGAGGCATAGACGATGGTGTATATTGGCGCCGGCGCAGCAAGCAACCTGCGCTCCTGGTTGTCGCCGACAAAGACGTGATGGTTTTCGTCAACCCAGAGGAAGCGGCTGTCGGGTAACCAGTGGAACGACCTTCCAAAAATATCGCTTCCGTAGAAGCTTTCTTTATTAGCCCACCAAAGCAGCTCTCCCTGGAGATCGATTACCGCATTGGCCGTCGTACCCCTGTTGCCGCCAAGTTGTAGCGTGGCTGCCAGCCAGCGGCTATCTGGAGAGGCTTCCAGGTGGATAATAGGGTAGCCTGACTCGGAAACGCGTCGCACCGTGCCATCCCCTGCTTCCAGCGTTTCCCGGTGGACCCGATCTAGGGCGAACAATTCTGCCGGCGATGGTGTTGCCACGGGTACCGGGGTAGGGGTAGAAGATGGTGGTTGGCTGGTTGCCGGCGGCGTATTGCCGGCAGGCTCGACGGCGACAGTCGCGCCGACGGTGGAAGCAGGCACGTGTGTGGCCGCTGGCGAGGAGAGGGTGGCGCTTGGAGACGGCGCCAGGGGTGAAAGTGGCGATTCTGTTTCCGGACTTGTCAGGCTGCAACCTGTAGCGACGAGAGAGCAGATGAACAAGAGGAGCAACGGCTTCATGACGCCCTACTTCACCGGACAGGCTGGAAAATCCCACCTGTAAATGGCTGTTGTACCGGCGTATGCATCTGCGCAGCAGCATGGCGCAATGGTGCTTCCACCGAGGCGTTCCATATGGGAGTGACCTCCCTGGTAACACGTCCCGCTCGTCCCGCCAGGGACTGTGCCTATCAGTT